>NZ_JAUCEK010000001.1:0-692972 GCF_032458965.1 Arthrobacter sp. lap29 | reverse complement strand
CGGCTCCCGTTTTATCCCGCGCTAAGCGCGAGATAAAACGGGTCCCTCGCCGGCGTGGGCCCACCCACACCCGCCCCACGGGCGTGGGCCCACCCCACGCCCTACTCGGGCTGGGGCGCAACGCACGGCTGTGGCCGGTGAACCTTTCTGGTTTCACCGGCCACAGCCATCACACCCCAAATTCAGAGGAGCTCAAGACGGCTCCTTCTAGGCACTTTCAGGATGCGTGGAGGCTTCAATGAACAGCAGAACGGCCCGGATCGCAGATGCGCTCCGCACGCAGTTGTGGCCTGTACCGGCTATTGCAGTACTAGTAGCGCTGGCACTGGGGACAGTACTACCAGCACTAGATGCTGCGCTGGATACCAAACTGCCGGGGAACATCTCGGGGTTCCTTTTCGGTGGCGGACCTGACGCTGCAAGGGCCGTTCTGCAAGCCATTGCAGGCTCCCTCATTACAGTCACCTCCTTGACTTTCTCCCTGACAGTGGTCACCTTGCAATTGGCCAGTAGCCAATTCTCTCCCCGGGTCCTACGGACCTTTGCTGCCGATAAGTTTGTCCACTACACCCTGGCCTTATTCATGTCCGCGTTTGCATTTGCCTTGACAGTGCTGCGCACTGTGCGGAGCGCCAGCGGCCCAACAGCAGGATTTGTCCCGGAAATTTCCGTCACGCTCGCCTTCCTGCTCTCAATTGCCAGCATTCTAGGACTCGTCTTGTTCTTGGCACACCTCACTCGGGAAATCCGGGCAGAAACCATGATGCAACGCGTTGCCGACGAAACCAGGGCCACGTTAGAACGCTGTTTTCCGCCAGACCGGGCGCCGTGGCGTCCCGCCCCGCCCGCAGGGCCTGGATTTATCAGGATCGAAGCCGCTCGGACAGGATTTCTGACATCGGTTGACTACCAGGAACTGATCCGCCTTGCCGTAGCTGAAGGGGCGGTGATCAGGATTGATAAGACACCGGGAAGTTCCGTGATCCAAGGGGTCCCGTTCGCCACTGCCTGGCCGCTGGATTCCAGCCTTGAATTTGATCTGGAAACAGCTAAACGGTTGGCCAAAGGCAGCACTAAGGCCATTCATACCGGCAGCGAACGCACTCACGTTCAGGATGTGGCCTTTGGCTTCCGCCAGTTAGTAGACGTTGCTGCACGAGCGCTCTCCCCCGGGGTCAACGACCCCACCACCGCTGTGCACGTTCTCGGCCACCTTTCCGGACTCCTCTGCCAGCTCCCTGCCAGAATGCCCGGCACACAGTGTCTGATGGATGAGCAGAACAGAGTCCGAGTGGTCTTGACCCTTCCAGAGTTGGCAGACCTTCTTGACTTGTCCATGGCGCAGCCACGCCTCTACGGGACCAGTGATCCTGAAGTTGCCGAGCGTTTGCTAGAACTACTTCAGGAATTGTCCTGGTCAGACCATGCCGGGTCCTACCGGCCCGTTATTCTCCATCAGGCTCAAAACATGGAAACTGCCATCAAATCAGCCGGACATCTGCCCCAAAAAACGGCAGAATTACTGGAAAGCGCGCGAGCCTTGGTGGCAGCGAATACGGAGCAGCTTCCGCCATCAGCCTCCAGCCTATGAGCTCACAGATAGGCATCACCGCCCGCCTGAGCGCCACCAATAGCGTTGACTCGCAGCTCAGGACATATCCTCAAGACATGGCAGTAGAGAAATCACCGGCTACAGTGGCGCGGGATCATGGCGGATCAAATACCCTGGAACGGCTGCGAGCCAACATTGGCCCCTTGTCCACCATGATGCGCAGGGAACTTGAAAACACGCTTCCCTGGTACCGGAGGCTCAGCGCCGACGAACGTTCATCCCTAGGTCTCGTGGCACAGAACGGGATAGCCGCGTTCGTCTCCTGGTACGAACACCCGTCATCTCCTAGCTGGGTCCTTTCTGATGTCTTCGGCACAGCTCCCACCGAGCTCACGCGCTCAATCAGCTTGCAGCGGGCGCTGCAGCTGATCCGGACCGTTGTCCAAGTGGTCGAGGACAGAGTGCCTGAACTAGCGGCGCCGGAGGAACAAGTGGCCTTGCGCGAAGCCGTTCTACGCTACTCTCGCGAGGTGGCCTTTGCCGCTGCAGACGTCTACGCCCGTGCCGCGGAAAACAGGGGTGCCTGGGATACCCGGTTAGAGGCGCTGGCTGTTGATGGCATCCTCCGCGGGGAGAATTCCGATGCCCTCCAATCACGCATCTCAGCCTTGGGTTGGACCTCGCGCGGACGGTTCACCATCATGGTGGGCCCCGCGCCGTCAGAACCGAATGCCCTTTTCCTCTCCACGCTGCGCCGCGCAGCAGGACGTTTTGCCGAAGATGTCATGGTGGGCATTCAAGGCGATAAGTTAATTCTGGTGCTGGGCAACGTGGCGAATCCCGATTCAGCCTATGTGCGCCTGAGCGAACTGTTTGCCCCGGGACCGGTTGTGTATGGACCGCTGGCGACAACGCTGGCCGAGGCTACCGCCTGCGCCAAGGCGGCTTTCGCCGGCATGTCAGTAGCCAAGGGCTGGTCCGCCGCCCCGCGTCCGGTGTCAGCTGAGGACCTGTTGCCTGAGCGTGTCATAGGGGGCGATGACTCTGCCCGCCAAGTCCTGCTGACGAGCATTTACCGCCCGCTTGTGGCAGCATCCAATGGCCTGGAGGAAACCCTGAGCAGTTACCTGCAGGGTGGGCATTCCTTGGAGGCTGCGGCCCGTGACCTTTTTGTTCACTCCAACACCGTCCGTTACCGGCTGCGACGCGTGTGCGATGTCACAGGATGGGACCCGCTCATTCCCCGTGAAGCGTTTGTCCTCCAAACAGCCTTGATTGTGGGCAGGCTCGCCACACCGGCAAAACTGGCAGGCACACAAAGCCCCAAGCAGCCTGGCAAGGCCCCGTGAGAGCCGCTTTGGCACGGCCGGGAGCGTTTACCGGCGGCCAGGAATGGGCCGGAGCGCACTTGCAGCCACTGAATTTTCAGGCCAGCACACTGTGCATATCCCACCAAGAGACGTAACGATGACGCGCCGAGACCCGGGAGCATTGTAGACTTCCTACAAATTGTGCCGAAGAGCTTGGTGTATGGAAACACCCTAAAAATGCTGTTAAGTTTGGAAAGCTGGTTAATGTGCTTGCAATAGTCTGCCCGGGTCAGGGCTCTCAATCCCCAGGATTCCTTTCGCCATGGCTAGAACTCCCTGGTGTCCAAGAACAACTGGCCTCCCTGAGCGATGCCGCGGGCATTGATTTGCTCACCCACGGCACCCTTTCAGATGCGGAAACCATCAAGGACACAGCCGTTGCTCAGCCGCTGATCGTGGCTGCCGGGCTCATCACAGCCCAGGCGCTCCTGGGCGAAGACGCAACCGCTGCTCTGGTTCCCGGCACCATGGTGGTAGCTGGCCACTCCGTCGGTGAAATCACGGCCGCTGCCCTGACCGGAACCCTCTCCAACTCCGATGCCATGGCCTTTGTGCGGGAGCGGGCCAACCGCATGGCCGAGGCCGCTGCCGTCACACCCACCGGCATGGCAGCTGTTGTGGGCGGGGATCCCGAAGAGGTTATCGCCGCCATCGAAGCCGCCGGTCTCACCCCGGCAAATATGAATTCCAAGGGCCAGACCGTGGCCGCGGGCACGCTGGAGCAGATTGCGGCCCTTGTCGCGGCCCCTCCCACCAAGGCCCGGGTCATCCCCTTGCAGGTTGCCGGCGCGTTCCACACCCACCACATGGCCCCGGCCGTCTCCGCCTTGCAAGCGCTGGCTCCGTCACTTACTCCCCACACACCCAAGGTGGCGCTACTCTCCAACTACGACGGCGCCGCAGTACCTTCCGGGGAAGCGGCACTTGCCTCACTCATCGCCCAGGTGTCACGGCCCGTGCGCTGGGATAAGTGCATGGAAACCATGTCCACCATGGGTGTCACCGGGCTGATCGAGCTGGCCCCGGCTGGCACGTTGACAGGCTTGGCCAAACGCGGAATGTCCGGGGTGGCCACCATTGCGGTGAAAACACCCGAAGATCTCCAAGCTGCCCGAGAAGTGCTGGCAGCACACCTTTCATCGGAAGCAGGATCACTGTGAGCACCCCCACTTTGAAGGCAACCCCCACGCGGGCCGGTTCCCAGATCTTGGGCATTGGCGCCTACCGCCCGTCCATCATTGTCAGCAACGAGGACGTGTGCCAGTGGATTGACTCCTCTGACGAATGGATCCGCCAACGCACGGGCATCATCACCCGGCACCGCGCCCCCAAGGACGTCTCCGTGGTGGACATGGCCGTCTCGGCAGGTGCTGAAGCCCTTGAAAAAGCTGGCATTGAGGCCTCCCAGATTGGTGCGGTGCTGGTCTCAACTGTGACGCACCCGTACGCCACACCCTCGGCTGCCACTTTGATCGCCGACCGTCTCGGTGCCACCCCTGCCCCTGCCTACGACATCTCCGCAGCTTGTGCTGGCTACTGCTACGGCGTGGCCCAGGCGGACTCCCTGGTCCGTTCAGGAACCGCGGAATATGTGCTGGTCATCGGCGTTGAGAAGCTTTCCGATGTCATCGACAACCATGAGCGCACCATTTCCTTCCTGCTCGGTGACGGCGCCGGCGCCGTGGTGATAGGCCCCTCCGAGGATCCCGGCATCAGCCCCTCCGTGTGGGGTTCGGACGGCAGCAAGTGGGACACCATTGGCATGACCCACTCCCAGCTGGATATCCGTGACTTCAGCGAGCAGGCCATGAAGGGCGACGGCGTAGCCCTCGCCGCGGCTGACGAGGCCCACTCCACGCTGTGGCCCACACTGCGCCAAGACGGCCAGACAGTGTTCCGCTGGGCCGTGTGGGAAATGGCGAAGATGGCCAAGAAGGCCCTCGTCGATGCCGGCATCACCGCCGAGGATCTGGGCGCCTTTGTGCCGCACCAGGCCAATATGCGCATCATTGACGAACTTGCCAAGCAGCTCAAACTGCCTGAGCACGTCATCATTGGACGTGACGTTGCCGATGCTGGAAATACCTCCGCCGCCTCTATCCCCCTGGCAACACACCGCTTGCTGGCAGAGAACCCCGAGCTCTCCGGTAAACTTTCGCTTCAGATCGGCTTTGGTGCCGGACTGGTGTTTGGCGCCCAAGTTGTGCGTCTGCCCTAAAAACGTATCCCCCTCAACCGAGGGTGATCATCATGCCTGAAATGATCAAGTCCTTGATCACAGCAAAAGAAGAAAAGGAGCCGTCAATGGCTAGCAACGAAGAAATCCTGGCTGGTTTGGCCGAAATCGTTAACGAAGAGACCGGACTTGCCCCCGAGGCAGTTGAGCTGGATAAGTCCTTCACAGATGATCTGGACATCGATTCCATCTCCATGATGACCATTGTTGTCAACGCTGAAGAGAAGTTTGATGTGAAGATCCCGGACGAGGAAGTCAAGAACCTCAAGACCGTTGGCGACGCTGTCAGCTTCATCGCAGGCGCACAGGCCTAAGCCTGAGCCCTGTGTTCGTCTCAACCCGCAGTAGCGGACTGTGACACCGTGGTTGGCCGGATCTGCAGGACACCGGCCAACCACATCACCACCCCCCGACCTGCCCCCAAATTTTTGTAGAGAGTTGAACCATGGCCCGCAAAGTAGTCATCACCGGTTTGGGTGCCACCACACCCATTGGCGGCGACGTCCCGACCATGTGGAAGAACGCCCTCAAGGGTGTTTCCGGCGCCCACACCCTCACCGACGACTGGGTGGAAAAGTACGACCTTCCAGTGCATTTCGCCGCCAAGGCATCAACTCCTGCCACCGAGGTGCTCAGCCGCGTCGAGGCCAAGCGCATGGACCCCTCAACACAGTTCGCAGTTGTGGCGGCTCGTGAGGCGTGGAAAGACTCCGGTATCGAAGAGGTTGACCACGACCGCCTCGCAGTAGCCTTTGCCACCGGGATCGGCGGAGTCTGGACCCTTCTTGACGCGTGGGACACCCTGCGTGAAAAGGGTCCGCGCCGGGTCCTGCCCATGACGGTTCCCATGCTCATGCCCAATGGCCCGGCAGCAGCCGTCAGCCTGGACCTTGGCGCCCGTGCCGGAGCCCACACTCCCGTCTCCGCCTGCGCCTCAGGCACCGAAGCCTTGCACATTGCCCTTGAGCTGATCCGCTCGGGCAAGGCCGACGTGGTGGTGGCCGGTGGTGCCGAAGCCGCCATCCACCCCATGCCGCTGGCTTCCTTCGCCGCCATGCAGGCGCTCTCCAAACGCAACGATTCCCCCGAGACGGCTTCACGGCCCTACGACATCAGCCGTGACGGTTTTGTCATGGGTGAGGGCGCCGGCGCACTGGTGCTAGAAGCCGAGGAGCACGCCTTGGCCCGTGGCGCCCGTATCTACGGCGAGCTGGCTGGAACTGCTGTCACCGCAGATGCCTACCACATCACGGCTCCGGACCCCCAGGGCCTGGGTGCAACCCGCGCCTTGAAGGCAGCCCTGTTCGATGCCCGTGCAATGCCTGAGGACGTGGTGCATGTCAATGCTCACGCCACGTCAACGCCTGTCGGTGACAAGCCGGAATACACCGCACTTAAGGCCGCCCTTGGCGATCACGTCGATAACGTGTGCGTTTCCGCCACGAAGTCGCAGATGGGGCACCTGCTGGGTGCCTCGGGTGCTGTGGAGTCGGTGCTGACCGTTCTGGCCGTCTACCACCGTTTGGCCCCTGTCACCATCAACTTGGAGAACCAGGACCCGGAAATCCCCCTTGATGTTGTCACCGGTTCCCCGCGTGAACTGCCCGAGGGTGAGATCATGGCATTGAACAACTCATTCGGCTTCGGCGGTCACAACGCTGTTGTGGCAATCCGTAGCACGGGCCCGAAGGTTGAACTCTCCTAATTTCCCCACTTTTTTATGGCTCTTGCGGACATCGGATTTTTCGCAGTAGCAGAGGGCGGGATTAAAATACGACGGCGGCACTCACCTTTTTGGTGGGTGCCACCGTCGTTCTTTTATGCCTTAATGGAACTGGTGTCCATCGTGGCAAGAAAAACAGAGAGTTGCTTAGCCTACGTGGTGGAGCCACCGGACAGGGGCGCCTGCAGCCGCATGGCGGAAGGGTTCAAGTTCCTCATCCCAGGCTTCGCCAAGGGCTAGTGAGAGCTCCTGGTAGACAACCGTGGGATCGCCAGCGCCGGATTCGTAGGCGTAGCGAATCCTATCTTCTGAAACCATGATGTTTCCGTGCACGTCCGTGACGGCATGGAAAATACCTAGTTCAGGGGTGTGGGACCAGCGCGAGCCGTCCACACCGGGGCTGGGATCTTCTGTCACTTCATAGCGGACATTGGCCCATCCGCGGAGAGCCGACGCCAGCCGGGCGCCTGTTCCTGCGGGTCCTTGCCAGAGGACTTCTGTGCGCAGCACATTGGGCGCCGCGGGCTGTGCAGTCCAGTGCAAGTCCGAGCGTTGTTCCATCACCCCTGCGATGGATGACTCAATATGTGGGCACATGACAGCCGGGGCTGAGTGCACAAATAAGACACCGCGCGTGGTTACTACCTTCATTCCATCCTCCATAGCAGTAGGTGCGTCTTCCCCAACGACCTTCTTATGGATGAAACTCTGGTTACACGGGCTTCTGTGCTGGCCTAAATTTTTGTGTGTTTTACCCGTCCTTCGGGGCTGTTAATAGATTCTATTGCTTTTGCTTCCTCTCATTGTGCCGCAGCGGATCACATTACGCCACCGTAGTGACTTGGAGCGCGTTTGTTCAAGCCCGTGGATGCGCTGTGCGGTAACTTTCCCGCAGCCGTTCCACGGAAACATGTGTGTACAACTGGGTTGTGGCCAATGATGTGTGACCAAGAATTTCCTGCACCGACCTCAGATCAGCCCCACCGTCCAGGAGGTGAGTGGCCGCAGTGTGACGCAACGTGTGGGGTCCGGTTGCGGAGGTATCACCCATGGCACGCAAAAGCCGGTCTACCACGGTGCGCACTGCACGCTGGTCAATCCGCCCTCCGCGCTTGCCCAAGAACAAGGCAGATCCTGCCCCTGCTTTCAGCAGGGTAAGCCTGCCAGTCTCCAACCAATCCCCCACGGCCTTTTCTGCCGGTACACCGAAGGGAACAATCCGCTCCTTGTTGCCCTTGCCCAGAACCTTCAAGGTACGCCGTTCCCGGTTGATGTCCCCCACGTCCAGGCCCGCCAATTCTCCAACACGAATACCTGTTGCATAGAGCAGCTCCACCATGGCTAGGTCCCGCACTGCTACGGCGTCCCCGGACTGCGCTGAGGCAGTGAGTTCCTCCAAGAGCCGGCGTATTTGTTGTTGTTGCAATACCCCCGGCAGTGTCTTCTCGCTCCGGGGCGCTTTGAGGCGAAGTGCCGGATCCACCGTGATGATCTCTTCTCGAAGCGCCCACGCTGTGAAGCTTCGGACCGTGGCGGCACGCCGGGCAAGGGTTGAGCGGGCCAGCCCAGCGCTACTTTGCTCGCCGAGCCAACGCCGCAGTGAGCTGAGGTCCAGCTCGGCCAAGTGCGTATTGCCTTCGGTGACGGCGTGGATCAGTAGCGCATCAATGTCCCCGAGGTAGGCCCGCACCGTATGTTCTGACCGTCCCCGCTCGTGACGTAAATAGCGGGCAAAGGCGTCAGCTGCGCTGGCAAGGGCAGGCGGCAGGGCGGCCCGTTCTTCTGATTCCACACACCCACTGTGCGCCAGCGGGCTGACATGGGCAAGTTACCTCGCCGTACTGGGAGAAACTCTACTCAGCCAAGACCTGCCGTTTGGAGGTACTCCCCGAGCGTGTCATTATTCAGGGCCTTCCCTATAGCAGTCAGGGCATTGTCATCGGCCAAGACAATGGACTGCCCGTCTGCGCTTGTTCCCGTCCCTAAGGTAGGCAAGGTAAAAGCGATCACGTCTGATCCACGGACACCATTCAGACTCAAGGCAAGCGCGCCTAGAGTTGCGGCATTCAGGGTGGAATCCACACTGACATAGGGAGAAATCTCTTTCACGAGCGTTGTCACTTTGAAGGGGTTGGTCATTGTTGCCGGTGACATGACCTCGTTCAGCACTGCCCTCAGGAATAGTTGCTGATCCTTCACCCGCTGATAATCGCCGTCAACAAAGGCGTAGCGTTCCCTTACGAACGCCAGAGCCTGATCGCCGTCGAGTTTTTGCGGACCGGCCTTGAAGGTGAAGTTGCCATGAACGGAAGTGAAGTCCAACGGTACGTTGACCTGCACACCCCCCAAGGCGTCAGTGACTGACTTAAACCCCTGGAAATCAATAACTGCCACGTGATCGATCCTGGTTTTAAACAGTCCTTCCAGTGTTTGGACTACCAGAGGAACACCCCCGTAAGCCATAGCCGCATTGATTTTGGCTGGCCCCACCCCGGGTATATCTACCCACATGTCACGCATGATTGACATCAAATACAAATGGTGGCGATCCGCCGGCACGTGCAACCACATGATGGTGTCCGAGCGCTGGTTGGAGGGGTCGCCTGCTTCGGCGAGGTTCAGGCCATCTCCGCGGCTGTCACTGCCTAGCAGCAAAATATTCTGGGCCTGTGCAGCTGGCCCTTCCGTCGGCTTGACGGGCCGGAATCTCTCTTGGGGGAATGCTTGAGGGATACTCTGGGTCTGGCTATTGAAGGTGTGGGCAAGATTGGCAATAAAAGCCACACTACTTAGTGCTGCAATCACGAAGATTGCGAGAAAGACCAGCAGAATACTCCGCCCGGTGTTGCGCCGGCGGCGGGCGGGAAAAGGCCGATCCGCTTCGATGCTCATAGAGTCATGACTCATAGTGTCATGATGCCACCGCCCTGAGGTTTTGTCTGTGCCACCGTAGCAACCGTTACCTATCCCCCGAAGGATTCCCGGAACGTTACGCGTGGTTCTGGCACCTCACGATCTGCGGCTTCGTTTCCAGCCACCGCCAAATCGTTCAGCAAGCCCCAAGACTTCCAAACGAGCCAAACCCGAAAGCACAGTTGCTGCACTGAGCCCGGCCACTACGCACAGCTTTTCCAAGGTGGTGGCTGAGTGCAATGGTAAGGCATCCAACAGCAGCAAATCTGAGGTCCCCAGCCCGTCATGCAAGGCGGCTTCAACATACGGCTCCGTGGATAGGTGTTCGCCTATGCCGCCTGCCAATTCGGCGACATCCGCAGCATCAGTGACGCACACGGCAGAACCTTCCTTGAGCAGCCGGTGGCAGCCAGCAGAATTCGCCGAGTACACGGAACCAGGCACCGCCCCCACTAGCCTGCTCAGAGCTTCTGCATGGTGGGCGGTATTCAAGGCCCCTGAGCGCCAGCGAGCCTCGACAACAACGGTGACGGAGCTCAGCGCCGCGATGAGGCGGTTGCGCTGTAGGAAGCGGTAGCGAGTGGGATTAGTGCCAGGTGGCACCTCTGAGACAACGAGTCCTCGCTCGGCAATGGTCCGCAGCAGATCTTCATTTCCTGAGGGGTAGAACCTGTCCACGCCGCCTGCCATAACGGCAATGGTGGGCGGGACGTCTTCTGCCGGCCGGTACCCGCCGCTGACGGCGTTGGTGCCTGCAAGCCCCGGCTTTGCCGTCTGCTCCAGCCCTGGCTCGAGCAGTGCCTGCTGAGGGGAGGGCTGGCGGGAAGACTGCAGGTGGGGCTGCAGGTGGGGCTGCCGGGACGCGCTCAACGCTCCTCTGTGAGCGTGGGCATCAATTCCGTAGGCGCCTCCGCTGATCACGGTAAAGCCATGTTGCACAAGAGTGCTGGCAATTTCTGCGCTCACATTTGCCCCATAGCTGGTGCTGTCCCGTGAGCCCACCACGGAGATGCACCTGGCTTGTGCAGGTAACGCGGTAAGACTGCCCCGGCACCAGAGAGCAATGGGTGCGGCCAGTTCCAAATCCTCGAGCGCCGGGGGCCACTGTGGATCTTCTGGGACCAACAACCGCCCATGCAACCGTGCCACCGTGGCCAGATCACGTTCCGGCGCCACATCCACTAACCGTGGACGCCACCGTGTCAGTACCTCGCTTAGCCCGGCCCACCGTTCACAGCCCGCTGCTGAGAGAACGGAGGTCATTTCCTTCTCCACACGCGCATGGGAACTGTCACGGCCTCGAATGAAAGCCAGCGCGTCCTGCGCTCCGAGCACCTGGATGAGGGCTAGACCGGGCAGATCAGAGGGTTCCATCAGCCTGGACAATGCGGCCCTGGCAATCAGCAGGGACTGACTTACCCCTGCCTGCCTCAATTGCGCGTCTGCGCCATCTAATTCTGCGCCGTTCATGGTATTTCTCCTCGCTGCCGCAACGTCAGTGCCAAGCCAACGTCTTCGCTGCCCGGCTTTTCCCGTCCTTGAAGGTCTGCCACCGTCCACGCCAGCCGCAACACACGGTCATAGCCGCGGGCGCTGAGGACCCCCGTGCCCATGGCCTTGTCCAGCAACGCTGTCTCGCGCCCAGGCAGCCGCAAGGGCCCACGGAGCACCCTGCCGCTCAGGTCCGCGTTATGTGCCAGTCCCCACGGCTTCAACCGTTCACCGGCAATGTTGCGGGCCAGTTGTACCCGTGCGGCCACCTGCCGGCTCGACTCACGAGGACCGGAGTCCGCCAGTTGCGCCAATTGCACCTTGTTGACTTGAAGTTGGATATCAACCCGGTCCAGCAAAGGCCCTGAGAGCCTGCCAAAATAGCGGCGCCGAGCCATGGGAGTGCATTCGCAATGGATGCCTTTCCCCGTTGCTTTCCCGCAGGGACACGGGTTTGCGGCCATGACGAGCTGAAAGCGGGCCGGGTAGGAGGCCGTTCCGGCGGAGCGGTGCAGGATAAGTTCCCCGCTCTCCAACGGTTGCCGCAGCGCATCCAACACGCGCTTATCAAATTCCGGCGCCTCGGCAAGAACGTTGACGACACCCCACGCTTGCCTCATACTGGCTCTAAATGAACGGCAGTGATTCCTATGAAAAATATCGACCCAACTCCCACACGATGCGCGATTTATGCCCGGATAAGCGACGATAAACGTGGTGAAGGCCTCGGAGTGGAGCGCCAAAAAGATTCCTGCCATGTCCTTGCCGCAAGCAACGGGTGGGAGGTCGCGCTCGTAGAGGTTGACAACTCAATCAGCGCCTACTCAGGCAAACCCCGCCCTGCGTACATGCGAATGATGGATGCTATAAGGAATCATGAGATAGATGCCGTGATCGTCTGGAATCTAGATCGTCTATATCGCCGTATGAAAGACCTAGAAGAATACATTGACCTCGTGGAGGACACGGGCGTACTGACCCATACCGTCATGGCTGGGGCCTTCGATCTGAATACAGCCATGGGACGGGCTATGGCACGCACAAGCATCGCTTTCGCCACTCTTGAGGTCGACAACTCGAAGGATCGTGTTTTATCAGCCAAGCTCCAAGCTGCTAAAGCCGGCAAACCCTCGGGTGGCAACCGTGGCTACGGCTATGAACAAAATGGCATGGTCATCATTGAGAGTGAAGCAGTTATAGTTCGTGAGGTCATAGACCGATTCGTACGGGGCGAATCCTGGCAAACAATCGCCACAGATTTGAACTCACGAGCTGTTCCGACGGCAAAGGGCAACAAGTGGTGTGCGGCGAATGTGCGCAACGTCGCCATCCGTCCACGCAACATCGCGATCCGCGTTCACAACAACGATGAGTACCCAGCGCAATGGCCACCGGTCATCAGTCTCGACACTTGGGAAGATCTGCAGCTTGCCCTCAAACGAGGCCAAGCCATCAATGGGAAACGCTCCTACTCGAATAAGCACCTTTTGAAGGGGTTTGTACACTGCGGTAGATGCGGCTGTCGTATGCACATCGTTAATGCCCAACAACGAGACGGCAGCTACTCTCCGGCTTTTGGATGCCGAAAGCGCGATTACCGCGGTGATGAAGTTGGCTGTGGACGTATGAAACGCAGGAAAGTCCCGTTGGAGGACTTCATCGCCGATTGCATCATGTATCGTTTGGATTCGCCAGAGCTAGGTGTCATGTTAGAGGACGTGGAGTCAAACACTCCGGCACTGAAAAAGCTTCTTCGCGACCACGAAATGCAGGCCAGACGATTACGAGACGTCTTAGAGTGCTACGCGACGGGTGAACTCACGCTGGATGAATACAAGACAGCAAAAGTCCACGCCCAATCACGCTTAGATACTCTAGGGCGCGAGATAGATGCCAGATCTGCCAAAACCACCGTGGCAAAAATTCCTGCCGGTCAGAGCGTACGAGAAGCGTGGGACAACGCCGACATGCCGTGGCGTAGACAGCTAGTGGACACTGTGATCGAGAAGATCCATGTCGACCCGCGCGTACCTGGTAAAAAAACCCCTCTCTATAAAAAGAAGTGGCAGTTCGATCCAGACCTAATTCGCATCGAGTGGAAGGTCTAGCCTCCATGATTGCCATCGGCTCGAATGCACTAGCGATGTATCCAATTTCTTCCAGACCACTTTCCACACCTTGTCTGGGTCATGTCACACTGCGTCCCCAACGAATGGAATAGTAACCGGCCCAAAGAAGCGGCCTGAGATCCATTTGGAGACTTGTGATGCCTGCAATCGAATCCCAAAGTCCTGTTACTCATGCCGAACGTCGGCGGAAAACCAAATCGAGGAACACCGCGATTCTTGCCTCAGAATTGACGACCGGCTGCTCTACCGGAATGCCAGCTGGAACAGTATCGTCGTCGGAGGTTGGGCCTAAAGAAGCGAGCATAGAGTTGTCGGATTGGATCGGACCGCAATGTTCTAAACAAGGCCTTCCAATCAAACTGCACGATCCAATAGCACTAGCTGCCATCGCCGCAATGGTACGCAGGCTGCATTAGTAAATGTCTACAGAACCCGAGTATGCAAACAGTGTCGCCCTGTCACAGAAATGTAGCACCACGGAAAACATACGAAGTTGGAAAAATGATCAGCCCGAGAATCTCTTGGTCGTGGGTTCAATTCCCGCCCGGGGCACAAAAACATGCCTCTGACCTGCGGCTTCATTCCGCAGGTCAGAGCGGCTTAAGGCCAAAAACGGCCCAACTCCCCCTTTACTCCCCCAATTCAGCAAAATTTTCTTTAGATTTCACTCCCCCTATTCAGGGCTCTCCATGTTTTCGCGTCAAAAATGATGGTTGCACCTGGCCCCATTAAATTTCAAGAACTACCGGCGCTTGCCGACCGCATACGATGAGACTAGGCGCCTGCCACTGGCGAGGAAGAGGTCCCCAGAGGCATACCGATACCATGAGACGCGGACGCTGAGCAACAGCACGCCTTCCGGCACCATCCTGCGCATAGCGTCGAATCCGCGCCAGTATTCAGAGCAACCGGACTCTAACTGTTCGAGGACGCCTGACTGGGTGGTCTCCAGAATGCCAACGATCTTCATGCCATCACGATAGGCGAAACCATCACCTATATCCCATGTGAGACCAGCCCGACATAATATTCTAGTGGATATATTCGACCGAGACTCAAAGCTCAGGGAAATCATCACTGCCGCCGACCGACACCCCGATCGCAGCGATGAAAGACCACACATCATCCCCCGTTTGGAAAAGTCGCTAGTTAAGGTTGGTAGCCTCTACGGCCGCGCCGTCGAATACACACCCTCCTACGGCCATATTGAATGGTACGAATCCTACGGAAGCTACAGAATCGAGTGGTTCACAGCCATCCCGATCAAAAGAATCAAGCAAAAGGACTAGCACCGCAAGTGCTATCTCTAGCCATTTACCACCGGAAATCAAAACATTGGCAGAGAATGACACAACTGTGCCATCCTGGCACACATGCCAGGCCGAGCCAAGACATCGACAGTGGAAAATCATTTATCCCGCGGACCACACCGTCCGGGAAATCGCAGACCGCTTTCTGAACCGTCCCGGGAATCATGCCGCCGTTTTGTGGGCGGCGTCGTCGGGTAACGAGCCGGTTTCTAAATCATAGTAGGACTGCTCGTATTCCTCTGGTGTTTGGTGGTCCAGGGCGGAATGCAGACGGCCATTGTTGTACCAATTAACCCACTCGAACACGATCTCGATGACGTCGCTTTCGGTCTTCAACGCACCGGTGCGAAACGGTGAGTTCTTAGCCACGGCTTCGTTCTTGAACAACCCCATGACGGTTTCTGCAGCGGCATTATCGTACGCGTCGCCAACACTGCCGATGGATGGTTGCAACCCCTCCAGCGCCAAGGTGTCGGTGTAGCGGATCGAGGTGTACTGCGAGCCCGCATCGCTGTGATGAATCAGCCCTTCCGGGACAGGCCGGCCGGTGTGCTGGCGGCGCCATAACGCCATGCGCAGGCATTGCTCCACGAATGCCGTGTCTTTTACCGTAGAGGTCTCCCAGCCAACGATCGCGCGTGAGTACAAGTCGATGACTAGGGCAACGTAGACGAAGCCCGCATAGACCGGCACGTAGGTGAAGTCGGTGACCCAGACCTGGTTCGGTGCCGGGGCGGTGAAGTCCCGGTTGAGCAGGTCACCGGCGCGTCGCCCGTCCTTGCCAGGGATCGTCGTGCGGGTCTTCCTCCCGCGGATGAGACCGTTCATGTGCTCATCACGCATGAGACGATCCACCGTGTGTTTGGAGGCTTCCGGGAAACCGTTCCGTCGTAGCCATGCCGTCATCTTCCGACGCCCATAGATAATCTCGGGCCGGGGACGGCCCTTCGCATCTTTGGCTTTTAGGGCCCGGAGCGCGTCCGTGATCCGGGCGTCTTCCAGGGTGCGAAGGGCCGGCAAACGCTTCTTCCAAGCCCGGTAGGTTCGTGCGGCGACCTGCACGCCCTGCCCTCGCAGGACGATGCAGATCGACTCGACCGCATGACCTTGGGCCCGCTGCTGGTCAATGAATCGGCAGATTAGCGGCGGCGAGGGTCGAGTTCCCTCGCGAAGAAAATCGAGGCCTGCTTGAGGATCTCGTTGGACTCCTTCAAATCCCGTACCTCGGCCCGTAGCCGCTTGATCTCCTCCAGCTCGTTACTGCTCGGGCCCTTCTTCGCGCCAGCATCAATTTGGGCTTGGATGACCCAGCGGCGAAGCGACTCGGTGCCAACGCCGAGCTTCGGAGCCACTACCTTGCAAGTAGCATTCACCGATGGGTAGTCCGACAATCGATCCAACACCATGCGCACTGCACGGTCACGGACTTCAGGGGGAAAATTCTTGGGCATACTCACTATCTTTCTCAAAAAAGACGGCGGCATCAAACCAGGGACGGTTCATTCATCAACATGACAACAAGAGTGACTTTAGCTACAGACGCCGGTAAATTTTCAGGCTGGTCGGCCGCTCCAGCTGAACTGCGTTGGTCGAAAACCACCTGGACACGGCAACGACGCGCGGGTGGCAGTGACTCAAGGAGGCCCGTCACTCGGTCAAATTCAGCGCGAAATGTCGTCCGAATGCTGACCACGATGCCGACACGGGCGAAGTGGCAATAGCTGCAGCGCACCCTCTTGGCGCGTCGCCTATCAAATGCGTCTGCGGGCAAGGCATAATCATGTCTTGTGGCCCCGAAGAGATTATTACTCCCCCCTGGGAGCGAATGTGCAAGTGACCGAAATGGCATCACACATATCGTCGATGATCCGCTATCAGATGCCGATCTCCAGACTGTGCACACATGGTTGACATCCCACCCGCTCGAGACGTTACTCACCGGTGCGGTCAATGATGCCGTTGAATACGTACTCGATGGAGCCAGAACTTGGCGTTTCGATCTCAATAGCCCTGACGTCGATTCGGACGAGCGGGCAACAGTAGGCACGAAATTACAGTACCGGGTACTTGCCGCGCTTGATCTCATCAAAGAACCTCCGCTCGACACGACGATCCTTGGCATCGCCGTCGAGCTAAAAGGGACCGTTCGCACCAACTGGATGATCCCTCGAGAAGGTCAGTGCCAGATTTGCCTTCTCATTCAGGTCGACGCGAAGAACGACCGCCACCAAGTCCTCTTGATGCGTACCCACCGTATTTGGCTGAACAGGGGCAATGGGGACCAGAAACGCAACATTATGGCGGATGCGATTCGTACCTACGCACTGCCCGTTCTTCCTTGGACTCCGCTTCCTCGCAATCCATTGAAACTTTTGACCTCCGAGCAGAAGGCGGTCGTCTTCAACTTGAAGGAAGGAATTAAACGACGCCTCACTGCCCTATTTGGCTATCTGCCCGAGGTGGTCATCCCGCGTATTACCATCGAAACGGTGGGAGCAAACAGGAAAGATGCAGCTCGCCGCGCCCGTGAGGCAAAGTTTGACGTCTATACCCAGCACGGTCTCGTCGTGCTCATGGGTACGTGGATCCCACAGCAGGAATTGGCCGCGAGACACGGTTTCGATCTTTCTGGGGAAGCCTGGGTCGCCATCAGGCCGGAGACTCTTGGAACGGACTTTGAAGTCGCAAAAGCAATGTCTTTTGCGACGTCCCAACGAACTTGAACGGCTCAGCTGGCAGACGGGTTGACGGCCGTGCAATCGCGCACGGCAACAAAGTATTTACAATGTTGCCGATTCTCTTCGTCATGGCGCACTTCCTGTGCCAGCTGAAAGGCTACCTCCCGGAAAGTCCTGGATGCTGCTTTCCTCGCCATCCATATCCGTTCAGTATCAAGGACTGCTTCACGTAGCTCCCGTCAGTCGCGGGTTACCCCAGGGCGCTGCCGACCGAGACCACCCCTGAGCGCTAGAACAAAGGCTTTTTCAGAGCTCGAAGAATCAAGTGCAGATCGGGTGCAAGGCAAACCCGCACTGTTTTCGGCTCACGACATGAGTCGTCCCCGCGGGCCTCCCACCATCTTCTCGGATGTAGAACATCCGCATGGGGAACCGCGGCGGCACGCCCCCGGGCTCCTTCGCGCGTTCCACGACCCCTTGAACGAACGCTATGCATCCGTCAGGCAGCATTGGGGCTAGACGAAATGAGCATTGGACATTGCAGCACAAATTATCTGGTCGTGGTCACTGAGGTGACCCTGACTTGCTTGTCAATCGAAAGATGGCGCAGAGGTTACCTTTTTCCATTCGTTCACGTCGAGGGTTCCAGAGTCGGGACAGCCCTGGGTTTCAATGGCATTGTCGAGGAATGGCGAGACAGCGTGTAAAACGAGTACCTAATGGAATTTGCCTCATCCTGAACGACCAGACGGCTCACACCGGAAACGGCAGGTTCATAGTGGAGGTCTTCCCATCCGCCTCCTGTGCAGCCAGCGCCGCGTACAAGTGTCTGGCAATAGCCTGGGCAAGTGCTGTAGGAACCGCGTTTCCAATTTGCCTTGCAATCTCGATCTTGCTGCCTTCAAAAATGAAGTCGTCCGGGAAACCTTGCAGACGTGCTGCTTCACGGTGCGTGATCGGCCGATTCGCTTCAGGGTGAAGATAACGGCCTTTCTCCGGCTTGTAAAATTCCGTTCGAATCGTTGGGCTTGGCCGCTCCCACCAAAGCCTACCCATCACATCTGTAGTGCCGGTCGGCTTGTTGGCCCAGCACGCTGGAAGCAAATCTGGACGGTTGCGGGCCAGGTCAAATCTGTTACCACCCGCGGGGATCGCCTTGTACCGTTCCAGGCTCGTTGGCCTGGGGTTTCGCTTCAAGTGCAATTCCTGACGGATACCGCTCTTGCCAGCGAAGAGTTCGGGTTCCGTTGCCGTCGGGTATTGGGGCAGATCACTAATCGCGTCTCGAACCGTCATATAAGGCACATCGGTCAATGAGTTCGGGCCGTGCGTGATGGGCGGAGGCCACTGAACTTCTGATGCGTCACGGACGGCCATAAAGATACCTCGGATCCGCCGTTGAGGCGCACCGTAGTCTGCTGCATTTAACGGACCATAGGCAAACTTGTATTTCATCAGCAATGGATCTGTTCCCATTTGATGGAGAAGTGCCGCGAACTGATCCGATTTCTGAAATTCGGGGACGTTCTCGATGATAAAAGCAGCTGGCTGGACGTCCCGAACTGCGCGGAGGTATTGCTGCCACAACTCGTTCAATTCAGCACGTGAGGCATCATCCCTGTTCTTGCCCAGCGGGGAGAATCCTTGGCATGGCGGGCCACCGATAATCACGTCAGCTTCAGGGAAAACCTGCACATCCGTAACGGAACCTGTTTCGACGGTTCCGCCGAAATGCCGTTTGTACGTTCTGGCCGCTGAATCGTCAATCTCAACGGCGAGAATTGGGCGAAAGCCAAGGTCCGCTTGCTCAAAACCCAAGGAGAGGCCGCCTGCCCCTGCGAATAAGTCAATAGTTCTAATGTCCATGATGCCCTTCCGGTTACAATCTTATCTTGGCACAGACCACTGACATCGCTGCCCGAGTGCCAAACGCAGAGTGAATTTCACCTCAAAGGGCCAGCCGATCCTACGCTTCGGGCGATTCGTAGCTCTGCAAGTCCCCCGCCACGGCAAGGATCCATTGGCCATCAGCAAACCGAATCTCGTACAAAGCTTCTCCCGAGCTGTCTAACCCGAGCCGGTTCATGGCAAAGTACTGCCAGCAGTCTCTATCCCTGGCAACAGCGTCGCGAGTGCGGACGGAACGAAAGGTACCCAGCGCTTTGTCACTCAGGTCCATTCGACTGCTACAGGCTTGGCATACGGTAGATTCGTGGCGCTTCCGAGACCCGAATCAACTATCAACTTCAACTCAGTCATGCTGGCCTTTCCCTAGACCTTTCACAGCCATATTCTCCCCAAGCCAAATAGGCAAACCTCACTGTTTTCCATGAGGCGACTGAAAGTCGCTATGTTCACGCGATGTCATCCTCGAAGCGACAACAACGAGGCGCGCTGCTGGACCGACGAATGACTGGCAGAACCAAATGCGCGCACACACCAGAATAGCTGCAAGTCCCAGGTACTTTCGAGCGAAGGACCGGTTTCGTTGACACGCCCCCCAAGACCCATCCACATCGTGATCTCAATCGAGCTACATAGTCGACGATGGTCGAGCGTCAGGAACATCGTTACCAAGTTAGTCGCGGTTGTGTCCTCCCCCCGGCGATTCAGCCCCAGGTTACATAGCCGTACTTCTCTCGACGTTCCTCGTTCTCGGACTACCTGAGCACTCGACGCTTACGCCTTCGCCATCCACCCGCTACATTTCCGTCGCTCCACAGGGTCAAACGAGGATAATTTCGCTTCGAGCGCGCTTAGCACCGTTCGGCTGGGCCCAAGCTCGATTGTTTGTAACGGAATGCCTGCCCATGCACCTCTGCTTTAGAGAGACGACTTGACTTAAGCGCTTCAAAACAATCCCTTTTTCCGCAAGAAGCCCCCCGCTCTCCTCATAGTCCAACCGTAATCGATTATGTAAATTCGGGTTCGTCGGGACGCAAGACAGGTATATTACGGACTTCTTCAATTCCCGGTCCGGAAGAGTCCAAGCCGCTCAAACGCAGCGAAGTACCGGTCAAACTTGCCGCAGATCCGTCGAAGATCGGACCACCAAACAACTACGTACATGCCTCGGCCAAGATAACTTGCATACTAGTAGAAGTATCACCCAGTAAATGGGTTTCAGAGTATCGGCAAGCATTGGGGGAAACTGGTATGACCGGAAAATTGGCTGGCAGCGAGCAGGCACATGAGGACATGAAGAAAAAATTTTGGCACCAAACTGACGAGTCACTGGTTGCGCAGATTGAAAATCAATTACGTGCTGCCGTCTCCTCATACGAAGCTGATCCGCAGTTACTCCGCGAACATGCCAATCAGGAAGAATCTTTCCGCACCGGAGGGTATGCCAAACGTCAAGTCCTAGAACTTGTGCAGAACGCCGCTGACGCCTTGCTCCGCCACGATAGCCGCGGAAAGGTCGCGGTCGTTTTGACTGACGACGCACTGTATTGCGCTAACGAGGGACGGCCCTTTGATGAGGCTGGCATTGATGCAGTCACTCACGCCTACATTAGTGACAAACGCGGCGACGAAATCGGCAGGTTTGGCCTGGGGTTTAAATCGATTCTGGCAATCACCAGCAATGCCCAGATCCTAAGCCAATCAGTCTCTTTCGAGTTCAATTCGATAGCGGCACAGCAAGCCCTGCGCTCAGTATCAGTTCCGGGACAGCGAACGCCCAAATTCCGAATACCGACTGTTTTCGATGCTTCGGCTGCAATGATATCTGACACAGTCCTGGCTGAACTTGCAAGCTGGGCCTCCACGATCATCAAAATGCCACTTGACGGCGGCCAGGAAAGTCTGGCGACTCAAATTCGGGAATTCCCAACGGAATTTCTCCTTTTTGCAAATACTGTCAGTGCGCTCGTGATGGAGGACCGACGGACGACCACTGAGCTGTATCAGCACGAACACCTCTGTCAAAAGCTTGATAATAATGAGTTCAATCTTCACCGTCCTTCCAAGAAAGCCGAACGTTGGCTAGTCGTAGAACACATGCATCGGCCTTCCAGCGCAGCCCTCCAAGTCGCTGCCGAAACTGTCGCCCGAGCTGAAATAAAAATTGCCTACGCGGCTCCGCTCGACGTGGCGATGGCCGGTCGTTTGGGATCATTCTGGGCCTACTATCCCTTGGATGAACAGACCACCGCGTGGGGGATCTTCAATGCCCCCTGGGCGGTCAACGATGATCGAACGAGTATGTTGTACAACAAATACAACGAGGAGATACTGGATGTCTTCGTTGATATCTTTCTTGATGCGGCTCCCCGATTCCGCACGAAGGAAGACCCAGCAAGACATTTGGATTACCTGCCCAGCCGTGCCCGCGAGTTCCGCGGTTATGGTGATGAAATCTTGACCACGCGGGTACCGTATCGCTCAAGAAGCGCCGCACTCATACCCGACAGCCAAGGAACCCTTTCAAAATCTGATTCCTTGCGGGTTCTCTCATTTGATGAGTCCTGGCAAGGCCGAGAACCAGGGGCAAAAATGCATGCCCTTTGGCAGAGTTCCCCCCACACCGACAGCCAAGTCCCCCACTGGACTTGCTTCACGTCAGGTACCCGCTATCTGCGTCTTCGTGAACTGTTTCTCGACGATTCTGTCACTTCCGGTCCAGATGGCCGTCAGACCTACCCTGGAGTGGACTTTATAGGCTTAGCCACGTGGCTGACAGAACTTGGAACCTCTGGGGACTTGAATTATGCCAGTTCGGCTCTGCGCATAGCTAGTAATATCCCGGACGTCGCCGCCAGGAATAGAGCTTACGAAGCAAGAATAGTGCCGACAGCTGAGGGATTTGTCAGGATCTCAGACAGCAAGACTGTGTTTCTGCCTGCGAATGACTACCCGCCTATCAACGGCCTCACAACAGTTTCCGCAATTTTCCTTGCGAAACCGGAGAATCGGTCGATTCTCGAGAAATTAGGCTTCAAAGAAGTGGCGCCCGAATCCGCTATTGGAGCTCTGTTGTCCCAGTGCGACGACGAAACCACTGCCGCGAAATGGGAACAACTTTGGGACATGTTCCTGGACATCTCTGAACGGCAATCAGAAACTATTCTCAAGCGACATATCAGCCTCGGCGGAATGATTAAGGTCATGACGCTGGCTGGGTCCTGGCAGCCAGCTGAAAGAGTTGTTAATTCAGAAGTCACGGGAGTAACGATCAAAGACCCTGCTCGAGCCCTCGACCCAAGTTTCCACAGCCGCCCACTGGCTGAAGCAGCTGGCGTCATAACGGGCGTAGACAGCCGTTACCCAGTCATCGAGGAAGAGATCTTTGCAGAGTACCGTTCTTGGGCAGAGCGGGAGTATCGCAGACAACTACCCAAGAGGCCGGCTTCGGAGGCGTTAAGCGCTCGCTTTGTCGATGAATACGCTCCCGGGCCAATTTCCATTTTTCTGGAATTTGACCCTGAGACGGAAATGAAGGGTCTCGGAGCCTGGACTGCACAAATCCTGAAAGCAGGCACTGGTCCGGAGGAATGGGCTTTCCGTTATGACCGAGATATTCCTGCCGCAATGGTGCTCGCCCCCGACATTTGGGCCGCGAGGGAATTTGGACTGATCGACACCTTGTGGGGTCACCGACGGCCTTCAGCTGCCCTTTCACCGGCGTTGACTGAGTACACAAGATACTTACCCGTGTCTCTTGAGCCTTCAGCACGAAAACTCCGCCTTGTCGACAATCTCGATCAAATGCCCCTCGAAACGTGGCTTGAGTTTCTTGAGCGCGATCATCCGGTCACGATTGCCAATTCGCGTGATCACGAGACTCTATGCCACTTGATTTCCAGCGCGTTGCTGGCCCTCACCGGTGCAGGTAAGCGCCCGTCCCTGATACCGGCAGTCGTCAACGGAGCCGTACGAAAGGCGAGGGCATCGGATGTGTACGTTGCCTGCGAACCAGAAGAACTTGACTACTTACAAACAGGTGAACGCCCATATATCTATTGCCCAAATGCGCAGCATCGCGACATAATCTTGGCCGGGTCAGATTGCCGTCTCGCCAGCGAGGCAATTTCCTTCGCGCTCAATGTAAGCGAGCCGAATGACGCTGAGGCGATCGGCGACGTCTTCCTGGGGCTTAGAGACTTTGTGTCGCGAGCCGTACTCGAGACAGATTTGGTTCGATGCGCAGGGCTGGCTCGCAGGGTGATTACGCCAGACGGCACTAAGGATCGACCAGCACAGTTTGCCCTGGAAGGCGGCGTTATGTATGTCGTGGATAGCGCCACAGACCACGACGTTTTGGAATCGATCAGCCTCGAGTTCGAATCAGAACTCGCTTCTCGCGACATCGACGACATCCTGCGTCAGCGCGACCGCGCGGCAGTCCAGGAACTCAGAACGGCATCGCTTGCGTGCAGCACGGACCAAGCCAGACTCGAACTTCTGGTCGGCACAAAGAATCTTCGCACAAAACTTCCCTCCGGGCTGCTTGCTGCACTTAACGCGCTCGGCGCAGATACCAGTGAATCCGCCATCCCCAAAATATTCCTCGACGTTCATGGGTCCGATGCTCTTAAAGAACTATCCGACGACCTTGCAGCCAAGTCGCTGGTCATCCCGCAGAACTGGGCTGGGTCCTCAAGCGCCAAAAAATTCGTAAGAGATCTCGGATTTGATGCACAATTCGCGGGAGAACGTGAAGCCACAATCCCCAACTCAGAATTGGTTCTGGGCAGGCCCGGCCTTAAACCTCTCCATGACTATCAAGAATCCGCGTCGGAAGAGATTCGAAAGATACTTCGCACTGAGGGGGGCTCTTCTGGAAAGGCCATGATTGAACTCCCCACCGGAGCTGGTAAGACGCGAGTGGCAGTCGAATCGATCGTTAAATCCTTCCTTGCCGAAGAGATCCAGGGTCCGATTCTATGGATCGCCCCTACTGCCGAGCTCTGCGAACAAGCATTTCAGTGTTGGAGTGAGGTCTGGCGCGAATTTTCGGACGAGCGAGCGTTACTCATTGGGCGACTGTGGAGCAAGCATGATGTCAGTGAACCAGACACGAACCTCAGCGTCATTATTGTGACAGACGCAAAATTGGACACGTCGATAGTCAACAACCCCAACTACGACTGGCTCGCGATCCCCACAGCCGTCATCGTCGACGAGGCCCACGTTGCTGGCGAATCCCAAAGGTACACGAGAATCTTCACCTGGCTTGGGGTCGACGGTCGGCACCACAGTCGTCCACTACTTGGACTGTCAGCTACGCCATTCAAAGGCCGGAAGCCCGAAGCTACCGATAGGTTGGCAGCACGTTTCGGTCGTAATCTCGTGAACTCTCTCGGTGACGATCCAATCGCTGAATTGCAGAAGCGAGGCGTCCTTTCTCGCGTCACCCGGCAGGTCCTAGATGGGACAAATATTGAGCTAGACCAAAAGGAACTGAATGCCGTGGCTCAGTTCAACAAATTGTCGGCCACTGTATTAGCAAAAATCGAAGCTGACGAGGAGCGCACCACGCGCATCATCGATCACGTCGTTCAACTCCCAGAAGACTGGCCAGTCCTTATTTTCACTTCCTCTGTGCTGTCAGCACAGATTAGCGCCGCGTTGCTCCGGTCAATGAACATATCTGCCGCGTCCATCAGCGGAACAACTCGGCCTCAGGAGCGTCGAAGAATCACCAATAGTTTCAGACGAGGTGATACCAGGGTCCTCGTTAATTGCGATGTACTAACACAGGGATTCGACGCACCGTTGGTCAGAGCACTTTATATCGCCCGCCCAACTCTCAGCCCGGGACTTTACATGCAAATGGTCGGACGCGGACTCCGTGGCCGCCTCAACGGCGGCTCTGATGAGTGTCTCATAGTGGATCTCCAAGACAGCATTACCAACCTCGGTAGGAATTTGGCTTACCGAGACTACGAACAATTCTGGAATGGGTCGAACTGATGCGCCTAATTCCCCCTCTTGAATTCATAAATCCCAAAAATAGTCGCGCAGAGCGGCGCATCGCCGAGCTGCTCGACAAAATCCCTAGCGATGATGCAGTGGCCTACCATTCAGTTCATCTCCCTGCGCACGAAACTAAACGAATGGGGGAAGCCGACTTCGTAGTGCTCTGGAATGGTGCCGTCATAGTCGTTGAAGTGAAAGGAGGTCGGGTCAGCCGCGTGAATGGCCTCTGGCAGTTCACGAATCGATTCGGGCAAACGAACGCGAAACCTGAATCACCATGGCAACAGGCGCAGGGTGCCATGTTTGCGCTCAGAACGTCCCTCAGCGCGCAGGTCGATGACTTCATCAACGACATCGCGTTGGTAGTGACCCCCGATCAAGACTTACCGTCCGATCCCGAATGGGGAAGTTGGGAATGGGCTGGCCCAGCCGACATCAGAACCCCCGAGTTGTTCAAAAGAGTACTTGATCGATCCGCTCGGAAAGCTAGGACAAATCCGAGAAATGGCACGCTAAATCCTGCAGGAAACATGGCCGGAATCCGACGTGTTCTGAGACGAGATTTCGACAGGATCCGCAGACTTGTCGACGAAGAGGGCCGCATTAGCGGTGAGATGACAGAGCTATTCGGTGATCAGGCCAGGAGCATGGAGGTCCTCTCCGAAAATAGCCGCGTTCGCGTCGAAGGCGGGGCCGGCACAGGAAAAACTCTTTTGGGCATCGAGTGGGCACGACGCTTTTCCGACTCGGGCTATCGGACTGCATTTACATGCAAATCACCAAGACTGAGAGAATATGCGAGCAGATCACTGGCAGAATCACAGGTCTTTGTGCTTCCTCCCGAACATCTGATATCCCAGGGCCCATTTGACGCGTTGGTTATTGATGAAGGGCAAGACTTAATCAACACTGATGATCTTGCAGTCCTGGATGAAAGCCTCACTGGCGGCTTAGAACAAGGACGCTGGTGGATGTTCCTCGACAACAATAATCAAGCCCACGTCGATGGATCTTTTGATGACGATTCGTATGCGATTCTCAGAGAATGGGCTCCAGTAACCGCCAAATTGCGTGACAACGTTCGAAACACTGGTCCAATAATAGACTGGATCCAGCTACATTTGGGATCGGACCTTGGCATTCCCCGCGTGGGCGCTGGGCCAAAGGTCAAGACCGTCCGATCCCGTCCAAATGATCATAAACGGTTCCGTGAACTGGTGGAAGACTGGCTAAAGTATCTTCACCACGAATCGGTCACCATCGGCAATATCCAAATCATCACTTGTGCAGCCACTCCCGGTGCAAGCGCACTGCCTCTGTCGAGTTCAGGGTCCACACTCACCTACACTTCTGAAATTGGAACTATCAGCGTTGCAACGCCTGCCCAATTCAAGGGGTTGGAATCAAATCATGTGCTTGTCGTCGACCTTGACGACTTGGACTCATCCGAGGCTGAAGCGCGGGCTTACGTTGCACTAACTCGTGCAAGTGTCTCCCTCTGGGTTGCCCTCGGAGATAATGCATGGAACGTAATGCAATCCATCTCCGTCGAACAAATACTGAAGCGAGCACATTAATGGATGCAACAGCAAGGCAAGAGCAGACAGTTGAGTTTCTAAAGAACAGTTACGTCGGACCTGTTGGTGGCAAAGCCGAGGTGCTCCATTCACGTCCTGACCGGACGTATCTAGTTGGCACCCTGTATCCAGCAAGTGATCCTTTGATTTGGGACTTCGACACCATTGCAGGTCCGGATGAAGCGGTCGATCCGGGCGACACCGAAGACCCAACGATCGAAACTTCAAATTCATGGAAACCGTCTTCGGCATCCCTCTCGTTCATACACGATGGGGAGGCTCTCGATTGCACGATTTCCTTCGGTACCTATGAGGACGAGGCAAAAGACGGAGGCGCCGATTCACACTCGTGGCGGCGCACGCAACATGGCCCATTCATTTTCTCCCTATCTGAAACTAAAAGCTACTGGGACGCACCCGGCAGCCCCGCCTACGAAGTTCAAGTTTCATCCCGGTGGAGGCCTCTAGGCGGTAGGTGGCTGGTCACCCTTTCAGTCTCCAATGTTCGGATTGGGCGAGACGAAAAAGACGCCACTAAAACCGAGGACGCCATCTACCAAATCGGATGCACCGTAGCGTCCCAAAATGGATCGATTCTCCCGTACGAATCGACCGACGAACTCAACCTTAACGAGGAAGAAGAAGAGCTGGCCCTCCGGTACAGGGACAAGGAAATATTTGCTGTCGGACATGGGATCGCCGTTGAGTGGACCAGCCCAATTGATGGTCCAGTCACCGTCCGCATGGAGCCGCTACCGTCCTACACTGTTCCCGTCCTTACGGCACGAAAATCTGATGACAAGGTCTTCAACCTCGAATCTCTCGCACGGGTCGAGGAAAACCCAGCACCCGTAATCCAAGGCCTAAGGTCCTTTGTCGATGACTACGAATTTTGGATAACTGGACAGGACAACAAAACAACTGATCTCGAAGATAGGCACCTCAATGCTGCCAATCGACTTCTGGATCGCCAAGGTAAGGCCGTCAACCGAATGCGAGAAAGCATCGCCCTTCTCGCTGATTCCCCCGACGTCCAGAGAGCATTCTCCTTGTCCATGGTCGCGATGCGTGACCAAATGATTCAGTCAAGGCAGGTTCAATCACGAGAATCCGAAGGGGAAAGCGCGGAGGCGCTAGAGCCTCGCTGGCGTCCATTCCAACTTGGTTTCATCCTTCTATGCCTCAAGTCCCTCATTGAAGAAACCCATGACGATCACAAACTCGTCGACCTAATCTGGTTTCCCACTGGTGGCGGCAAGACAGAGGCGTATCTAGGACTAGCGGCAATCGAGATCTTTTGGCGCCGCATAACCCGCAAACATAAGGGCGCTGGTACTGCAGTCGTCACCCGTTACACGTTACGACTTCTCACAACCCAGCAATTCCAGCGTGCGGCCGCGCTGGTCTGCGCAATGGAACTCTTACGCAGAGACGACGACCGTGTCATAGGCATGGCACGTTTCTCCATCGGACTGTGGGTCGGCAACGATACAACCCCCGGCACCGAAGCTGAAGCCCTAACCCAGTTCAAAGAAACCCGCACCAAGCAAAATCCCGACAATCCATTCCAGCTCGAGTCATGTCCTTGGTGCGGTCACCGGATCATGCCTGCACAAAAATCACCTCGCGATTCCGACTACGGTGTGAACGTCGATGCCGGGTCAGTAATATTGCGATGCCCCTCGGCGGATTGCCCATTCCGGGCCGAACTACCCGTTGAAGTTATCGACGAACGAATCTACCGGAACCCTCCGACGATCTTGCTCGCAACTGTGGACAAATTCGCTCGCCTGGCAGCCGTACCAGCAGCTGGTGTGCTCCTAGGACGTGGAGCCTATGATGCTCCTTCGTTGATCATTCAAGATGAGCTTCATCTTTTGTCGGGGCCATTGGGAACTACCGTGGGCATCTTCGATGCCGCAGTCATGGGCATCATTGAGTCCAGCGGCAAATCACCAAAGATCGTCGCGTCTACTGCAACCATTCGTGCAGCTCAGGATCAGGTTAAGAATCTGATGGCCAGGGAAGTGCAGCTTTTCCCGCCTTCTGGCGTTGACGAAGACGACAGTTACTTTGCCATTCCCGATAAGAACCGGCCCGGGCGTGTCTATCTGGGATTAATGCCCCAAGCTTTCACGCAGGCAACATCGACGGTACGAGGCTTAACCCCCCTCTTGGAAGCACCTTACGCGCTGACTACCACAGATAGACAAGACCTAGACGCATACTGGACCGTAGTTGCCTACCACAACAGCCTGCGCGAATTGGGTCGAACAGTCACCATTGTGCGAGACGACATCCAATCGCTCCTCAAAGCACGATCATCACCAATCTCCCCTGGACGTGCGCTGCGAAGTGACGGCCTAGCCGAGCTCACAGGCCAGGTCCCAGCCGACGAGCTGCCGAAATCCCTATCCAGACTCGCAATACCCTACGACAGGTCTGACGCGATCGATGTCGTCGCCAGCACGAACATGCTTTCGGTCGGAATTGACGTACCTCGGCTCGCATCCATGTTTATGAACGGCCAGCCCAAAACCACCTCAGAATACATCCAGGCCACCAGTCGAGTAGGTCGAGGCGAGGTACCAGGGATTATTGTGACACTTTATAGAGCTGGCAAGCCTAGGGATCGCTCACACTACGAGAGCTTTCGCGCCTATCACCAAGCCCTATATCGACATGTCGAGCCGACCAGCGTCACCCCTTGGTCGCTATCATCGCGGAGACGAACATTAGCTAGTGTGCTCGTGGCCTTCATCCGACAGGCAACCAACCTGCAAGCTAATGAAGCCGCAGCAGAATTCCGGCGAGACTATGCACCTGTTAAGCGGGCCGTCGCCAGCATAATGGAAGTCGTCTCCAAAGCAGATAGCTCGGAAGCAGAGGAGACCGCACTCATGCTGTCACGGCTCACACAGGAATGGGAGCTACGGGCCACCGCAGACAGTCATGGCACGGAAGAATTGCATTACCAAGATAAACAGGCCCCATCCCTCACCAAATCATTCGGTGAAGAAAAAGTTGGGTGGCCAATTATTAACTCAATGCGAAATGTCGACAGAGCCGTTCGGATTACAGTCGCTGGCGAAAAGGAAGCCCAATGAAAAATCAAGATAGGCTACTGCGTCTTCAGGAAACTATCTACCCATTCGGGCCAGGCGCAATCGTTGATATCTTAGGCGAGTCGTTTATAGCACCGGACATCACGAAGTGGCCAAATTACGGGCCTCAGCCCCTCCGATGCCTCCGTCTAGAACGCGAGCTTGGAGTCAGTGGATTCATGACTGCCCCGGTCAAGGCATCCGGCAAGAAGCAGAACAAAGCATTTGGAAAGTCGAAACCCAAACCCGCACCATCCCTAGACTATTGGCGCTTCCCCAAATGGAGATTTTGCCAGTCATGCCTACTCATGAGTAACTCCATGAATTGGGTCCAGGGAATTGCCAAAAACACTTGCCAAGCTTGCGGCAACGGAATGGTCCCCATGCGCTTCGTCGCCGTCTGCGAAACGGGGGGGCACGTTCAAGAAGTCGACTGGCAATCCTGGGCGCATCGGCGGGCACAAACTGACGAGCAAAAACAATGCCGAGCCAAGGACCGGCTTCACTTCAGCACGTCCGCAGGGCGTGGCGAATCATTGAGCCAGACTCATATTTCCTGTCAGGCCTGCGGCGCCGAAAGAGATCTTGGAATGTTATCAGGGGAAAAATCGCTGTCCAACGACGGCTACCGGTGCCGCGGCGCTCAACCCTGGGAGTATGTGGTCGGCGATTCATCCTGTGCTGCCGAACTCAGAGCCGTACAGCGGGGTTCAACGAGTCTCCACATCCCTGAAATCGTCACGGCACTAGACATCCCCGAAACAACATCGCGCTCGGAGCAAACAAGCGACAAGATTCGTGAGCACCGTTTGTTCTCTTCGCTTGCGAGTTTGGAAGGTGGCCCAGCGGAAGAGCAGATCGCAAAGCTAATCGCCACCGACATCGGCGTCACACAAATACTTGTCCTGGCGTTGAGCCGTGCTGGAACAGTCCCAACGCTTGAGGAAGCTACGGCAAACTTACTCGTTGGTGAATGGTCCGCATTTCAAAACGCCCTTGTGGACCACGATCACGATGAACATCCAGACTTTGACGTTAAAAGAGAGGAATTCGCCTCGAGTCTGGATGCCACGTCTGCGCTGACGAACCACATCGATCATGTAGCTGGGGCGCGGAGGCTTCGAGAGGTCAGAGCCATGAGAGGCTTCAGACGTTATAAGCAGGACTCCACAATCGTGAGAGTCGATCTCGGCAAGATTCCAGCCCTTGACTGGTATCCGGCCGTCGAGCAGTTTGGCGAGGGCATCTTCATCGCATTCAAGGAAGAAAGCCTTCAGGCGTGGGAAAACGATCCACAAGTCATCAAGCGTGTTGCAAATATTTCCCGACGCGCCCTGAACCTTAATCTATTGCATCGGCGGCCAGAAGCAACTCCCCGCTACGTCATGCTCCATACATTTGCTCACATCCTCATCCGGCAACTGGAATTTTCCAGTGGATACTCCGCGTCGTCCCTGCGCGAACGGATCTACGCCCTTCCCGGAAGTGCCGACCCTCAAGCCGGGATCCTGATCTATACAGCCTCCGGCGATACTGAGGGCACTCTCGGAGGCTTGGTAAGGCTTGCTGGTAGGGATCGACTGGCTAAAATCCTTCTGAAGTCAATCGAAAATGCAGATCTTTGCTCAAACGACCCCATCTGTCGAGAGAGCCGCGGTCAAGGCATGAATGCTCTGAATCTAGCTGCTTGCCACGGTTGTTCCCTTGTATCCGAAACCTCCTGTGAATCCGGAAATATGTTCCTAGATCGGAAGCTACTGGTGGGAGATCAGTACTGCCCCGGATTTTTTGACGAAGTAATTGTAGAAGCCCGTTCACGATTCCGTGCTGGAGGCACTTTTCGCAATAGCTCCAACTGAGCTACTGACGGCCAGAATGGATCCGAAGTTCGCTTGGAAGTTACGCTCGGTGCGCATTCCAATGAAGCCGAAACCATTCAATTTGAGCTGGCTTGAGTTTGACGTGAAGCGATTCATTGCTCAAACGTGCGTAGTCCGGGTAGTTGCCGAGGTCTGAAACACTGATCTTACAACTATCCGGGTCTACGGCCAGTCGTCCAAGATCGAACAATCGGTGCAGGTCTTTTCGAAGCAAAAGGCCACCATGCTCATGATGTTTGCCTTCTTTGGCGAAACTATATAGGTGAGCCGCATCCAAAACATCCACGGGGGCAGGCCCTGTGAAAGCACAGACCGCACCATAGTCCTTAAGGAGGGCTTGCCTGAAAGCATTTTGACCTCGCCGAATGCGCGTTGTCGTGATTTTATGTCCTCCAACAATGGCATCGTGTCGACGTTCGACTATTTCTGAAGATTGCGTTCCTATCAGGGACAGCACTGCCGATGCAAATTTTTGCCATTCAATTTCACGGATACTGAACTGAGCTCCAGGATCTTCACACATCATCAAGAGGTCACGTGCCGTAAAAACGCCGCGAAGGTCCGTCCATGCAGCTTCATAGTGGGCAACGTATTTGGTCACCTCGACGATTCGGCTCACAGGTGTCTCAAACTCTCCTTTACATTTCGAGCAACGGTATCTAGGGCTCTTCGTTGTCCTTTCATTAATGTCCGACGCTTTGCACGTCAGATCAGGGCAGTACCTGAGCGTCTTAACCCCTGCCGATGACTTCACGTGATCGATGACTGAGACGCCGGTACTCACGAATTTGTCACGCACGACGATAAAGTCACCGGCTGCTGGCTTGGAAGAATTGGGGACATTGCTATCCCATCGATAAGTCGTCTCCGGATGGTCGTCGTAACCCTCGTTTCCTCCGTAAGTACGAACGGATCCTAGTGCCGAGACCAACCAAGCTTTATTTGCCATTTCCAACCCCAAAATAATTGCAACTCACCGCCGGAAGGCGTCGTCATTTCCACCTCTACACGCCGCAAGGCATAAAGATAGCCTCCCGAGCTGTATTGAGATCCAGGTGCCCAGCGGTCGGGCGTTGCGCTTCTGACTTACGGTTTGCGCGGTAGCGATACTAAGTGCTCATATCTTAGACCTTCGTCCAGCCTATCGGCTGATGCGCAGGTCCTTCTTTGAACCACACAAACCGGTGGTAATGAGGGACCCCGAGGACGACCCAGATGATTTTGTCGCGCCAATTTTGAACACGGCAGTACCAACGTTGCCAATAGAGACATCACACCTCGGTCTGTAGATTTCACGGGCAGTTCGGCCACCGCCAAACGCCTCAGGTTCAATCCCGACGTCGAGTTACGTCGCAGAGGCCAGGCACCACCATGGACTGGCCTGAATAGCGAAACATCAGTTCACTAGCATGAATGCCACTGGGCTTTCAATGGTCAGTCCAAGCGAATGATCCTTCGCCATGGAGATCTATGAATACATACCCAACCACGTTGCGCCTTCTGGTACCCCATCATCGCTGGGCGGGCCCTTCACGCAACCAGGGCGCTGCGCGCCGGCCACTCCTCCAAAAATTCTTGCTCGGCGCTCCTGCGTCGCTTATTTCCTCGAAACAATTTTTGCCCCGTGCCCGGTACCCCAAGTTGCCCTCCGGCCCCTAACACCCAGCGGTGATTCCTCTTACCAGAAGGCACCACCAGAGCAGGCGGCCGCGAACAACCAGCCACCGTTCACACAAGAGGAGCAAGACAATGGAACCGATCAGAATCAGCAGCCCAGCCGACGCCATCAGCTATATGGGCCACAGCCTCGGCTACTGGCCCAAGGAAAGCCTCGTCTGCGTCGCCCTCGAAGGCAAGACACTCGGCCCCACCCTCCGAGTCAACCTCCCCAACAGCACAGGCCCCACTGAGAACTACGCCGACGTCGTCGCCCACTCCATCGGCATCGACCGCGACGCCACCGCCGTCCTCATCGCACTCTTCACCCACCAGCCCTGGGGCAAAGAACTCCAAAAGCCATTTGCGGCCATGGTCCAAAGGCTAAAGCGCCGGTTGTCGGCTGCCGGCCTGCTGGTCCATGACGTGTGGATCGTCGGGCCTGAATCCTTCGCCACCTACGACGGCGCCAACCCCGCCACGTGCGGCAAGGAAACCCCGCTGACTGCCGTCGAGTCCAGCATGCTCAACGCCGAACTTGTCTACCAAGGCAGCCGCATCGAACACAGCGACACACCCGCCATCCCCGAGTTGTTCGCCGCCGTCGACCACGACGCGGTCGAGGCAGCGTTGCAGGCCCTGGCCACCAACCCCGACCAAGGCCTCCACGCGGCCTACCGGTTGTGGACCGAACTCATCGATCACGGCGCCGAACCCAGCCATGAGCAGTTGTCCGAGGTCTTAGCCGGGCTGCAGCATGTCGGGCTCCGCGACCAGATCCTGGCCGACATGCCCGGCATCAACGAGCCCATGGCAGTGACACTCTTTGGTGCCACGGACGGAGCCCCGCAGTGGGACCGGATCGACAGGTCCGAAAAGCTGCTGCGGCAGCTGCTCACCATCGCCTCCCCAACCCACGCAGCCGCCCCGTTGACGATGCTCGGACACATCTGCTGGTGGAAAGGCAAGGGAACGGCCGCCGCAAACTACATGCACGTTGCCCTGACCTTCGACCCCGACTATCACCTGGCTAGGCTGCTGGACCAGCTGCTCGGCGCCGGCGTCGTGTCCGGCTGGGCGCAACACAAGACCACCGCGTACCGGAACCACCACTAGCAATCCCACAGGATTCAACACCAGAAGCCGAGAGTGAGGCGAGAATAATGATCGTCACGGTCTACAGCAAGCCAGGCTGCCAGCAATGCAAATTCACTTGCCGCAGTCTGGACCATGCTGGCATCCCTTACAGCGTCGTCGACCTGACCACCAACGCCGCTGCCCTCGAGTACGTTCAAGACCTCGGCTACTCCCAAGCCCCGGTCGTCGTGGTCAACGAGCACGACCATTGGTCAGGATTCAACCCCACCGAAATCGAACGGCTCATGCTCGCCATCCAATAATCACTCCAAGTGGGAGATCTAGAGCCGCATGAATACTTCGTGCGGCACTGGTCGGCGACACCACCACCCCGTCATGTGGCTGAAATTTGTGTGAGGTCTTTGGCGTGAGTGGCTTGGAGGGACATGCCACGCGGGCCGGTGCGACGAGTGGTTCCTTCGATCAGGAGCAACCGGGTGTTGAAAAGAATGGGTGGGTCTAGGTCTTTCTGGGCGTCGGCGAAGAAGGTCGCATCGATGCAGCCGGTGCCGTCATCGATGCTGATGAACACAACGCGCTTGCCTCCATGCATGGGCGGGGTTTGTGTAGCGACTCTGACGCCAGCGACGCGCACGAAGGTGCCGTTGCGCAGGCTGAGGAGGTCTTTGGCTTTAGTGACTCCGAGCTCGTCCAAGAGAGGTTGATGGGATTCCATGAGGTGGTAGGTAACGTCTAGGGAAAGGATGTCCAGCTCCGCCCGGGTGACATCTGTGGGAGTCATGTCCGGCTCGTGGGCGATCATGGTGGCGGCGTCGATGGCGGGCAGGAGAAGTGCGAGTTGGCCGGGGATGACGTGTGCCCGTTTGCTGTGGCGCATCGCTTCGTTCCACGCCACCAAGTCTCGTCGGCTCCTGTGACTACTTCCGGTGTAGAGGGAGTCAAGTGCTCCGACCAAGGCCAGACTCTCAAGCGTGGATACCCGCAGACGGGCGCGTTGCTTGAGATCGGCCAATGAATCGAAGGGACGCTGGTTGAGGATGCGTTCGACTTCCTTGGTTTGGATGCCCTTCACATCCGACAGGGACATACGGATCCCCAAGCCCCCATCACCTGCAGGTTCAACGACATACTCGTCCGTGGAAGCGTTGACGTCCAAAGGAAGAATCGGGATACCAAGCCGTCGAGCCTCGGCGACAAGAAGCCGTTTGGGATACATACCGGGATCATGGGTCCACAGTCCGGCCAAGAATTGGATCGGGTAGTGAGTTTTGAGCCATGCAGACTCGTAGGTAGGGACGGCAAAAGCAGCCCCGTGGGCACGGCAAAACCCAAACGAGCCAAAGCCCTTCACAACACCCCACACCCGCTCAACAGTCTCGGGCGTGTAGCCCCGTTGGATGGATTGCTCTCGAAAGTACGTTTCCACGGCAGGGAGTTTGTCTTCGTTGCTGAGATGGCGGCGCAGGACGTCGGCGTAAGCGAGCCCGCAGCCGGTGAAGATGTCAAGGATGCGCATGAGTTGTTCGTGGAAGACCACGATCCCGTAAGTGCTGCGCAGCACAGGTTCAAGGTCTGGGTGGAGTTGGGCGACAGTTTCCCAGCCACCCCGCCGGTTCAAAAATGGTTTGACCATGTCTGCCTGCATGGGACCGGGGCGGAACAGGCTGATGTCGGTGATGAGGTCATCAAAGACGGCTGGCTGGAGTTTGCCGATGAGTTCACGCTGCCCGGGTGATTCGATCTGAAAACACCCCAGTGTCTGGGTGGAGCGGATCAGCTCAAAGGTCGGCTCATCATCCAGCGGCACAGCCTCCAGATCGATACTCTTTCCGGTGGTGCGGTGGATTTCAGTGATGGCGTAGGCCATCGCGGACTGCATCCTCACCCCGAGGACGTCGAGCTTGATCAACCCCATGGGGTCCATGTCGTGCTTGTCGTATTGGGACATGGGCAACCCCATCCCGGAGGGCTGGACCGGGGTACGATCCAACAGCGTCGCAGAGCTGAGGATGACACCACAGGGGTGCATAGAGATGTGTCGAGGTAGCCTGTCTAGGCGCTCGGTGATATCCACCAGAAGGTCTAGCTGCCGGTTACCCTCGACCCGATCGGCCAGATCACGCAGTTCCGGCTTTTCATCCAGCGCTTCCCGAAATTCACTGGCCGAAAACCTCCACAAACCTTTGGCGATCCCGTCAATATCCTGCGGTGCCATACCCAGAACCATGCCAGCATCTCGGGCGGCACCGCGGGCCCGATACCCGGATTGCATCGACATCAAGGTCACGCGTTCAGGGCCGAAGCGCTCGAAAATGCGGTGGTAGATTTCGTGCCGCCTCGCTGACTCCACATCGATGTCAACGTCCGGCAGGGTTTGCCGCTCGGTACTGAGGAAGCGTTCAAACAGTAGGTCGTGTCGGATCGGGTCGACTTGAGAGATACCTAGGGCGTAGTTGACTAGCGAGCCGGCCCCGGAGCCGCGGGCAGCAGAGCGAATCCCCATCTCCCGGATCAGTCGAGTCACCTCGGCCACCGTCAAAAAATAGGAGGCGAATCCCAGCTCGGCGATGGCCGCCATCTCATCCCAGAGCCGGTCCTGCATCACCCCGAAGGAAGTGGAGTCGATCCCCGGATACCTGCTGGACACACCCGCCGTCGCGCGTTCCCACAACTCGGCTAATGGATCGCCCGTGATGCCGATGATGGAGGCCTCCGGCATCACTGGAATTCCCCAGCCTGCATCGCTAACGGGATCAATCCGGCACTTATCCGCCAACTCTTCGGTGTTCGCCAGGAGCGTTCTAGCAGCGCCGGCACCGAACTGGCCCAGTGTAGTAATTTCCGAGGCCAAGGCCTTCATCGTGGTTACGGGTTTGAGCCAACCTTGGGCAGTTGGCTGGACCCCCGTCTCATCCAAACACGCCAGGGCACGGGCCGCGTCAAGAACGTCTGCTGTAATGGCACCATCAGGCTCGGCATATCTAACCATATTGGTTAGCACGGGTGTGAGTCCGGTCTGGGTTGCTAGGCGAAGCATGCGAATGGCGTGAGTATGGCTCAGTGGCTGCCCTGGCTCGGAAAGATGCGAAGCCACCTCAATACGCACGGCCGCAGTCGGAAGTACGCTTAGCCATGCACGGAGCAATGGCAGCCCGTCTCGACGCGATGCGACCCTGCGACCAACGTCTGAGAGTGGGCCGAGCAGCACGGTCCCAACTGGCCCGGAATTGGTCAGCAGATGCGCCGCAATCTCATCCGGACTCACCCCCACCCTTGCTTGGGCGTGAGCAGCGGACACCAACCGGCACAGTGCGGCGTAGCCCTCCCCCTCGTTGTGTCCGTGGGCTAGGACAATGACGCGGCCGGTCACCGCGCCGTCGTCTCCCAAGGTTGCAAGTTCCACACCAAGAACCGGATCGATCCCGGCCCGCTGACAAGCGGCAATGTGCTTGGGAACTCCGTACAAGCCATCACGATCTGTGATCGCCAAGGCGTCGGCACCACCATCCCTCGCCGCGGCGGCCATAGTGTCTGGCCAATCCACCCCGTAGTGGGCGGAGAAAGCGGAGGCAACATGCAGATGAGTGAACATTTTTGCCTAGCCAAGAATCCTAGACAGCCGCCAGTTAGAGTCCTCATGGGTAAGCTCAAAAACTCGTTCGGCAGAACGACCACGGCCCGCAGCAGTTACTCTCCAGATCTCCGTCTCTAAGACCTGAGCGCCAATGCCTTTTTGGATGCGGTTCTGCTCCGTCCACCACGGGCGTCGAATATAGAATCTCAAAGGTAGTTCAGTCATTTGATACCGCCGCGCCCGCCACTCAAACTCCATCGGACTTCCCGCAGCAGTCGTCCGGACACTCACACGCTCATCAACAACCATCGAACACACCTCTAATAACAAATTCACTAATAGAATACGTCTTCGACACTAGAGTGTGCCACTGACATATTCAGACGAAGACCCCTAAGAGCTAGAAAAAGCGACCACACCACCTCACCTCCCACCAACATTGACCCTCCCCACGACCACCGCCAGTTGCCAATCCAACGCCCACCCCCACAGCCAATTCATCCCGCGTCCACCATGAAGTTGCCGTAACCCAAAAACCCTTCACACTGTTGGCACCGAGGTGGGCTGGCGTCACGGCATGCGTGACGGCTGGTCATGGTGAAATCAGTCCGGGACGCCATGGAGGAGTATGACTACGCGAATCTGCCCCGAATGCACCACCGCCTTCACGCCCTCGAGCACACGGCAGCTCTTCTGCCGCCCCGCGTGCGCGCACCGCCAACGGCAACGAAACTACCGGCACACCACCCCAGCCGGACCAGAGGCCAAGACTCGAATTGATCAGTCCATCGCCGACAACCGGGAGGCGATGGCTGCACTCACCGCCCTTTACGAGGCTACGATCCGGAATCTTCGATCCACGCATCAACGCAAGTTCGCCAGGATCACCCGGTCCTTTGAGAGCCAGCTGGCCGCAGCGCATGAACAGCTCAATGAACGTGCCCAAGCCGCGTCACGGGCACAGTCGAAGGCCGATGACATGGAACGCTCGATGCGCCACTTGCAGCGTGAAAACAAACTGCGTGAGCTCAGTGAACGGCAGTCCATCAAGGACATGCAACACCTCGCCGCCAAGGTCCTGACATTGCACTCGAACGCGAACATGCGGCTCGATCCGTCAACTGCGGCGATCTTCGCACGCCGAGGCTGGAACACGGAAATGGGCACGTCATGACCGTCTCCATAGCCCGCCTCTCCACCGAGGCCGGCGTCGCCTACCTCCTCAAGACCACCAGCCATGCCGACGTCGAAACCCGGGACCTCACCGGCTACTACACAGACGCCAGTAACCCACCCGGGCAATGGCTCGGCAAAGGACTTCCCGGCATTGGCACAACTCTCCACGACACGGTCACAGATGCGGCGGCGAAGGCCCTCTTTGAACGGGGCGAACACCCCACCACGGGCGCATCCCTAGGTAGGACGCCTAACCAGGCGTCCACCGTCACCGGCAGGAACGGGCATCCCGTACGCCGTACGGCGGTGGCCGGCTTCGACATGACGTTCAGTGTGCCGAAATCCATCTCCGTGCTTTGGGCCCTTGGCAGTGACGAGTGCAAGGACAAGGTCATGGCAGCCCACCACGCGGCACTCGAAGCCACGTTGGCTTGGCTGGAGACGTCCGCCATCCACACCCGTGCCGGCCACGGCGGTGTCGCCCACGTCGGCGTCCACGGTGCCATCGCGGCGGCTTTCGACCATTGGGAGTCCCGCTCCGGGGACCCCCAGCTGCACAGCCACGTCGTCATAGCCAACCGGGCCCAACGCGTCAGCGACGGCGCCTGGACCACCCTTGACTCCCGCACGCTCTACAAGGCCACCGTGGCCGCCAGCCAACATTACAACGGGCTCCTTTTCGATCGGCTTGGCCTGGATCTGGGAACCGAGGCTGAGGTTCGCACACCCACCAGCGCCATCCACAATTTCAGTTTCGAACTCTCCGGCGTGGACGATGAACTCATCCGCGAGTTCTCCAGCCGGTCCCGGTTAATCGATATTGAAGCGGCCCGCCTCATCCACGACTGGTCGGAAACCCACGGCCGCGAACCCGGCAACGCCGTCAAACTCAAACTCCGGCAGCAAGCAACACTGTCCACACGCACCGCCAAGAACCACGACGTCGTCCCCCTCAACACCCGCACCCGGCAATGGCGAGAACGAGCCCAAGCCAAGGGCTTCGATCCCGAGGCCGTGCTGTCAGCAACCATCAACCGCTCCCACAACCGCCCACTTACCTCCTCCGACACCGACGCTGCCTGGATCACCAGCACCGCCGGACTGGTGAAAGACCTGGTCGCCCGGCGCCGAGCCACCTGGAACCGGTGGAATCTGATCGCCGAAGCAGAACGGGTGTGCCTGGAAATCCGCTGCGCCACACCCGCCGACCGCCTCCAGCTCATGGAGGCCATCGCCACCGCTGCCGAGGAACAATCCGTCGCGCTCAACGAATTCCGCTACAGCATCCCCACCACTACTGCACCCGACCTGAACTTCAACGGCCGCAGCGTCTTTGATTTGGCCAGCGCCCACCTCTTCACTGATGTCTCCACACTGACGAATGAGGAAGCCATCATGAAAGCCCACACAAACGACGCCGGCCCTCACCTCAATCAAACAACGGTCCAGGAAGCCCTCCAACAGTTCATCAGCCGCCGCGGAGAAGCCTTGCAAGGCGAACAGCGAAGGACCGCCGAGGCGGTCTTGGCCAGCGGGCGGCGGCTAGACGCCGTCGTCGGCCCCGCCGGAACCGGAAAAACCACCACGATGAGCGCCGTCAAAACCCTCTGGGAAGCCCACTTCGGGACAGGGACCGTCTTGGGGCTCGCCCCCGCTGCAGCCTCTGCCGACGTCCTCGGCCGCGAGCTCGAACTGGCCACGGACAACGTGAGCAAATGGCTCTACGAATCCACCGGCCCAGGCGCCGCCATCCGGGCCGGACAGTACATACACGCCGCGGAACGCTACCAGGAGGCCAGCCAAGCCCCGCGACAGGACACTCAGGCCCGGAAGGCCATGGCGCGTCTCGCGCAGCGCCTGAGCGCCCTTACATCGACCCAAGCAAAGTGGCAGCTTCGTCCGCACCAGCTGGTCATCATCGACGAAGCATCCATGGTCTCCACCTACCAGCTCGCCGCCCTGCTCGATCAAGCCTCATCCGCCGGGGCCAAAGTCTTGCTCGTCGGTGATCCGGCTCAGCTGGACGCCATCGACGCCGGCGGCGTCCTCGGGTGGCTGGACAGGACGGGATGCGCACAACGTCTCACCACCGTCTGGCGCTTCACGAACGACTGGGAACGCACCGCCTCCCTGAAACTCCGCAAGGGCGACATCGACGTCATCACCGAATACAAAGCCCACGAACGCATCAGCAGCGGCACCTACAACGCCATGGTCGATGACGCCTACAACCGCTGGGACGCCGACACCCGCACCGGCAAGACATCGATCCTCATCGCCCCCGACAACCACACCGTCGCCATGCTCAACGAACGAGCCCAGGCAGACCGTGTCAGCGCCGGCGCCGTCGACGCAGAAGCCACCGTGGACCTCAGCGACGGGCTCCACGCCGGACAAGGTGACACCATCCTCGCCCGGCGCAACGACCGGCACATCCTCGACGACACGGGCGACTTCATCCGCAACGGCACCCTCATCACCATCTCTGATTCGCCCAACCCCGATGGGTCGGTCGAAGGGATCCGCTACGACAACGGCGCAAGAATCCTCCTCAACGCCGGGTACCTTGCCGAGTCCGTGGAGCTCGGCTACGCCACCACAGCCCACCGCTCCCAAGGAATCACCGTGGACACCGGCCATACCCTGGTAAGTGAAGGCAGGCTCACCCGGGAACTCTTCTACGTCTCCATGACCCGCGGGAAAGCCGGCAACCACGCCTACATCAGCGAACCCGACCCCCGCGACCACCACGGCGTGGATCCGTCCTCCCTGCCGGATTGGCGGCAAATCCTCGGCACCGTACTCTCGGCAGAAGGTGCCGAACACACCGCCCATGAGGTCCGCGAAGAACAACACAACCAGGCCAACTCCCTGTCCCGCCTGCTGGCAGAGCATGACTACCTGGCCCAGGTCGCCGCGTCCGACGACGTCACCCATCTCATCAAAACCCACTCCCCCGAGCACGTGACCGAGATGCAGGCGTCCCCATCCTGGGGCGCCATGGTTGCATCCTGGCGGCGCACCGCGGTCGCCAACCGAGCCCTCGCCGAGCAAACCCTGGCAGGCGGGCTGCAACCAACAGCTGGCGCCCGCGACGTTGCCGCCATTGTGCATTCCCACCTGCAGGCGCTCCAGCGGCGGCTACCGGCCACTGGAACACTGGGGCTTACGCCTGAGGCCGTGCCCACAGACCGGGAAGAGCTCCGTGAACTGCTCAACGACGTTCAGCAGCGGATCACCAAGCGGCTGTCCACAGTGGCCGTCCAAGCCCTCGCCAACGAAGAGCCTTGGATGGACCAACTCCGTGCACAAACCAGCCTGCAAGCCAACGGCGGGGCGTGGAAATCCCTGGTGCGGGACGTCGCCGGCTTCCGGGATCGCTGGGACATCGACAACCCTGCCCTGCCCCTCGGGGCGCCTCCCAGCGCGACGGATTGGGAACAGTCCGACCAGCGAGCCCGACTCGAGGTCCGCATCACCGCCGCCAAGAGCAGCACGCCCACTACAACCTTCTCGACGATTCCACCTGAGCTGACAGCCCAACCACACACACGGCTGCCCGTTGTCGGCCCCTCGCTGTAAAATCGGTACATAGGCAGAGGTCGAGTCATGCGAACGAATCCGATGGTCAAGCCCCAGACCTCATCCGGCTGGGCAGTCACACTCACCGTGATCAGCTGCGTGTGCTTTGCCATTGCCATTCGCTTGTTCCTGTCCCAGCCGTCCTCCGCGGCAGTCGGATGGGTGTTGGTGGCTGCAGCCATTATCCTAGCTGGAGTCGCAGCAACCATTTGGTTTATAAAGATCCGTCGAACGAAGGCATGGATCATCAACGCTGTCCAACAATGGGAACACTTCTCCACCGTCAAGAGCCAGCTCGGAGTTACCACCGAAGTTACGGTCGTGGACATCCATGCGCTGGACCCTACAGGCACCTGGGTCACCATCCGCTGGGACAAATTCGGATACGTGCAACGGGCCTGGATGGAAGCGATACCGGATGAAATTTGGCGAGGATCAGTCCTCCTAATCTCGCCCGATCCTGCCCAAATCCAGGTACACGGCCCTTGGCCCGATATTTACTACCTTATGGCGACTGACTACCACTCATTTGCAGCAGCAGAAGCGCTCCCCTACTTCAGGGATCGCGTCGTCATAGCCCAATGAGCGTGCGCTGTCGCATTGTCGCACTATGATCAGTGTTTGAATGGTATTTGCGGCATTGCGGAGCCTCTTGCGGCTGGAATCTACCGGGCGATTGCGGGCATGCAAGCGATAGGCGCATTTCCAGTGGCTTTTCTGCATAGACCTCGACGAGTAGGAGCACAAGTGATCGACATTGATTCTGGTAGCGAAGTTCGTGGAATTTTTATCGCTGGCGGCATCGTAAAGTCACGCCTTACAGATCTAGACCGCCACGTAGTCGAAGACTATTTGGCCTCCCTGCTTCAAGTCCAAAATCTTGTAGTTCTCGTTGGGTCAGGTGCTTCCTTTCACCTCGGCTCACCGCAGACTAGGAATCTCAACAATGCAGCGGTGCAACAGCTCATCTCCAACGCAGGCCATAGCGTTGACGAGATTGATTCCGAATTATTGTCCTTCCTAAACCCTGCTGACAAAGGAGATTTGGAGAAACTTCTGAACGGTCTCCAGCTGGCCGCGTCTCTTGCTGACCAAGCCGGCCTCACAGAGGTAACGTTTGGTTCTGGGCCCAGTGCCAAGGGCTTCACGAAGGATCAGATCCAACAGTTGAAGGGCAAGATTAATGTTGCCTTTGCCCACGCCTGCCAGCTCCCGTCACCGGACACCGACCTTAAGGACCCACTCGCGGCCCACCGCAAGTTCCTATCGCGAATCGTCCGAAGCAGACGAGCGAATCTGCCCCGTCCCAAAGTTTTCACGACCAACTATGACTTAGTTATCGAGCGCGCCCTTGACGAGCTCGGATACCCCTACATTGACGGTTTCAGCGGCACCGTCGACCGACGACTTAACCTCGCATACTATGGCCTGGACTTCCATCGCGTTGAGACGACATCGCAGCAGGTAGTTGCTCGTGCCGACAGCGCCCTCTATCTCCACAAAATCCACGGAAGCCTCAATTGGAAAGCAGCTACAATCGGTTCATCTGGTATCCGAACACTTGAGATTACTCAGGTTCAAGAAGGTAGCGCCACAATCGATGAGCCAGTACTTATTTATCCCACAACCGCAAAAGAGGGAGACTCGCTCTCCTACCCCTATTCGGACCTTATGCGTTTACTCAGCGATGCTGTCCAACAAAGTGACACAGCTGTCTTGACGATTGGCTATGGCTACGGCGACCCACACATCAATCGAATCCTGTTGCGTAGCCTCGCGATCAACCCGGCTATTAGTGTCCTCGCTATCGACCCATATGCAGTGCTCGATAGAGACTCGACGCTGAACAACGCAATCCTTGACGACGACTTAGTCGGCAGCACGCTAGCAGCGCGCAATCATGAAGTTCTCAACACGCCAGTCGCGGCGCTTGCTGCAGGCGACGACTCCCGCATAGCGGTCCTCACAGGTAAGGCTGGTGAATTCGTTCATATGGTCGAACTCCTCCCACAGCCTGCCTTGAATGTGAATGTAAACGCGCCCGCCGCTGTGATGAATCTGATCGAGTCACTCGAGCGCTTTGTCGAGGCACTTCCTGAGAAAGATGGAGCTGGCGATGAGTGACGTCGGCGTCATCGGCCGAGTCACGGCTGTGCAGAGCACCACGCTTCGAATAGCGCTCGACATAGGAGCGAAAGGATTTACCAAAGTGGGTCCCGACGGGCTCCAAACCGTTGGGGTCGTCAACTCCTATGTCACGGTGACTGCTGGCGCACATCGCGTCGTTGCCATCGTTACGGGCGTATCAATTACGAACCGCCCGGATGCCACCGACCGCCGAAACTTGTTGAGCGAAGACGATCAGAGTGCGTACGAACTTGAAGCTGCTGTCGTCGGGCGATTTGAAGGAGGAAAATTCAAGTCTGGGTTGACGGCTTACCCTTCACTTCATGCGCCAGTTCGATCCGCTACGACCATTGAAGTAAAGAACATCTTCCTGCCCAATAAAGTGCCAACTATTCGGCTCGGCTCCTCCGCAGTTGCGACCGAACAGGACGTTTATCTCGATGCAAATCTGCTTCTTGGTCATCATTGCGCAGTTGTTGGGTCAACCGGCTCGGGTAAATCTTGCACGACAACGGCATTGATCGATGGACTTATCGAGAACGATATCCCAAACGGCCACATCGTTATCTTCGATGTTAACGGCGAGTATGCCCAGTCTTTTGCAAGCGACACGGCACGTGGTAAGAAGACCAGAACACTCATTCTTGGACCACAGCCTGGCCCCGATTCAGGATTATTCCTGCCGCATTGGTTCATGAACAATGAAGAACACCTTTCGCTGTTCCGCGCGAGCGAAGGTGTTCAAGCGCCAGTGCTTCAGCGAGCCGTTGCCGATGCTCGCATTGCAGATGCGACTTCTCCAGTGGAAGCTGACCGTCTCGAAAATGTGAGAATCACTCTGGGAATCATTGAGACCTACTTTACGAATACAACTGATGCTGAAGGCCCCGCATACCGGCAGCTTGAGACGCTTGGCACTCTTCTGTCATTTCAGGCACAATCGGATTCACCGATAAAGGCGTACTGGGAAGCGATGGCGCCCTTGGTCCCTATAGCCATCGCTCACTCCGGAATTGAGAACAAATCAAAGTGGGCGCAACTAACGCCCAAGCATCGTGACGTTCTTGGAACTTTGATCCGTGAACTCAACGGACACGTGACCGCTGCACTCAGCGCACTCGGACTCGGCAGCGGAGCCACTGGCGCCGATTTCGATGCTCCTGTCTACTACGACCTGCAGAAGCTCTGCGACTATTTCCTACCGAACCGAATCCAGTTCGAGCAGGCTAACGATAACAAGATCGCTAGCTACGTCGCGACTCTTCAGATGCGGCTCAGCCGATTGCTTGCCGACGGTAGATACGACTTCATGTCCCGAATTGAGAAGCACCAGGACCCCCTCGGAACCTATCTCCGCGCTCTCATGGGCGCCGATCCGACGCTTGGTAACGACGCATCTGACTGGCCCGCAGCAGATATTTATAGGACACAAGTAGCTGAGCATGTTCGCGGCCCATCAGTGACGATTTTTGATCTGAGTTTGGTAGCAAGTGACGTCCTCGAAAACGTAACCGCCCTCCTCGGACGTCTCCTATTTGATTTCGCCGTTCGAAGCGATCCAAGGGCTGCCCACCCGGTGCTACTCGTGCTGGAAGAAGCGCACCGTTTCATTCCCGCTCGTAGAGAAATTAATGGTGCTGGAAGCCGATCTACTGCGGTTTTCGAAAGAATTGCAAAAGAAGGCCGCAAATTCGGACTGTCACTTCTTTTAGCGAGCCAACGTCCAAGCGAACTAAGTGAGACGGTCGTCGCACAGTGCGGAACAGTGATCGCTCACCGACTCACTCACGAAGCCGATCAGACTCTGCTTCGGCACGCAACGGCCCTCAGCTCTCGTGCACTTCTTGATCAGTTACCTGGGCTTGCGCAACAACACGCTCTAGTAACTGGGGTTAGTACGGGAGTACCGGCGGCAGTCCGCATCCGTGATGTGGTGAATCCGCCTAAGAGCAATGATCCAGACTTCATCGCTACATGGGCCGATGGCTCTAGACTTAAACTCCTCCCGAGTCATATTGATCGAGTTGTCGCAGGATGGCAAGGAGACAGTGCACCAAGCTAACCCCGGCGACATCTCCAGTGACAACGAACGAACTCGCATAATAGGGGCTTTGGGTTCCCTGCTGGCGGCCGAAGGAACGCCGCCCATTCAAGCGTCACATTTGCAGGCCGTTGGAGTTAGTTCCTCCCGCCGACGGCGATGTGACTGGCATTGTTGGTACCCACCCCGAACCATTCGTGACTCCTGTCTCGGATTGGACATGGTCGGGGCTTCCCATGGTTACCGTCGGCATTGCCTTGGGTGTCCGCTCGTAGGAGGTTGTTCCAAACCGGAGGTCTGGGCCGACGACTTCGGCAACGATGCGCCGGGCTTCGTGCTGGGCGCCGTCCTTTTCGTAAGACCTGAATTCCAGGTCGCCAGTAACGGTGACGGGGTCTCCCTTCCTCAGGGAGGATGCCACGTTTTCTGCCAGTGCCCTGAATGCGGAGACGTTGTGGAAGACAGGGACGCCGTCGCGCCAGGTGCCGTCGGCTGCCTGGAAGCGCTGGTTGACGGCGACGCGCAGCTTCGCGTGGGCGATGCCGGACTCCCCGTAGGAGAGTTCCGGATCGGCGACGAGGTTGCCGTGGATGCTGACTGGGATTCTGGTGCCCATTTTCTTTCCCTACCTTTCTTGGTCCCGGCCGGTGTGCCCGGCCGGGTGGCTTGCTTGGCTTATGACGCGTCGATCTTCGGCGCGGTATCGGGTGTTTGGTGGCCGGCCACCGGACCGGTGAGGTCGCCGCGTTCGTAGGCGACGGCCACTCCTGCCGAGGCTGGTTTTCCTCCCAAGTTGTGCGGCTGGGTGATTTCTAGGATGGAGCGGCAGGCGGATGTGACTCGTGCCAAGGTTGACCGGGCTATCTCAAGCCTGCTGACTGACTTTTTCGCTGCCACTGGACCGGACAGACTGGATTGTTCGACTGCCAATATTTGGTCAGCCCATCCTGCGAGGTAGCTGCCTGATTGGGCACTGCGATCGATTCCGTGGGCGCGCAATACCGTGTAGGCGACGGATTCGGCTTCGACTTCGGCCAGGCCGCGATGGTCCAGTCCACTGCCGTAGAGTTTCCCGAGTTTGTCGTCGGGGCCGTGCAGGCAGACGTGGCCGAGTTCATGGGCCAGCACGGCGACGCGTTGTTCTTGGTCCAGCCAGGCGCCAACCTGGATCTTGCGCCCGGCGAAGTCCGTGTATCCGCTCGAGAGCCCGTATTGGCTCATTGATTGCTCAACGGTGAATCCTTGGTTCTGTGCGAATGTCACCAGCGACGACCACAACCCCATAGGTGAAGATTCAACGTCCACCATGGGACGCGGAATGTAGATGGGCTGTCCTTCTGTTTGGGACACGTCGAAGACGGATTGGGCCCGCCATCCAACAATCTGTCGGCGATCAGCTTCCTTGGTGCCGCCGCTGCCCTGCTTTGAGATATCTGGCGTTGGCTTGGCGTCAGCCTTCGGGTTCGCTTCCGTGTTTTTGGTTGCTGTTCGTGGTGCGAGGACCCACAGTGCGTGTTCGCCTTTGAGTACGTTGCGGCTGTGGCGTTCCCACTCTCGAAACCCTGCAACGAGCAGGGGTTGCTGTTGCCCGCGGCCTTCCATTTGTGCCATGAGCAGGGCGATGTTGCCGCCGGAGTATCGCCATAGGGTCGCCGAGGTGTCCAGGAGCATGTGCCAGCGTCCTGGGGTGGAAATGGCGTTCTCCAGCAGGGTCTGCAGTTGCTGGGTTAGCCCGGCCAGCCGGTCCTCATTGCTCGGACGTGGGCCGGCACGGCGCTGGCCCACTTCCTCCTTGCTGTCCGGGTGGTTGCTTGTTTTAGGGGCCACGGCGGCCGCCTCCCTTACTTCTAAGAGTTATCTCCGTTTTTGCGGTGATACTTATCCATGGCGCGAACTGCCCCCAACCACATGACCAGAGCCCAATGAATTTTCAGGCGCCATTTGGTGCGGTTCGCTGGTCCAGGCTAGGAACTCCGGATCATCGGTGGGAAGCAGCCGAGGACTGATCTCGCGGTGGGTTTGGAGTCCCACGCAGCCAATGGTTCTGGTTTCTAGCCTCAGGCGCTCGATGGCCAGGGGTAGCCGTTCGTGAAACCCGAGCGGCCCGAAGCCAGGATCTGCTGGCGTGTAGGACGCCATTTCCGCTTTTTGAAGGGCATACAGCTCGGCGACGAGTTCCGAGTGCCTCCACCAGCAGTCAGGGACAACCGAGGTCGTCAACCTGTAGGTGGCCACGAACCAGGACACCCAGCCGTTCAACGCCTTCCACGCTTTGGGTGAGGTTATCCGATCAAGGTCCCGCCACCGATAGGTGGGCTCCATCAGGCCACCGGGAGCCCCTCCGAGAGGTTCGTCCGTAGTCAGGTCGCCGAAGAGCCTGTCGGCGGCTTCGTCGTCATCAAAGGGATTCATCACGGATCTCCTTCTCCACGATTTGTTGGTGGATGTGACCCTGGGCGAGGGCGTCTTCGGCCTCGATCTTGGAGCGGCCCAGTGCGGCTGCGTCGCGGCGTTGGTGCCAGCCGCGCAGGTCCAACAGGATGGGGCGGGTGCGCCGGCCCACCATCAGGGCGGTCCCGGCGGGCAGGCGCCGGATTTCGTGCAGTGCAATGACGGGCAAGTCCCGGATCTGTTCGCCTTCCTGCCGGCCTTGGGATGACCAGGAGTGGGTCCTGTAGGTGTGGCGCCGCTCCCCCAACAGAGAGGCCAGATCGCGCAGATCCCTTTCGTCTGAGCCGCCGCCGAAGATGACCTTGATGATGGCCGATTCCCAAATGGTGGAGGCTTCCTCGATCGACCAGCCCGAGCGCGCTTGGGAGAGGGATTGGAGTACGACGATGGTGGAGATTCCGATGCCACCACCGTCGGAGAGCACGATGGGCAGTCCGGGCCATGGCGAGAGGTTTGCGATTTCATCCAGGATCAGGGACAGTGGCGGATCCAGCCTGCCGCCCGGGGCGGTGAACGCCATGTCCCTGGCCGTGGCCTCGATGTCATCAATCAATGCAGAGAGGTAGGGTCCTGCCGCAGCTGCCCCGGACTTGGTGCCGATCAGGTACAGGGTTCCACGGTCACGGATGAAGGCCTCGGGATCAAATTCGTCTTCACGGTTCGCCGGGTCCAGGGCGGCCAGGACTCGGGGTGAGGACAAGGGCGCGACGGCGGCGGAGACACCGATCCATGAGTTTGACGTGTTGCGGGGGTCGTCTTCAAGGATGCCCATCAGATCTGAATGCCAGCCCAACGCTGCCCGTGGCCCATGCAGTATATCCAGCGCCTCGGTGGCCAGGGTGGGGTTTGAGGACCAGCGGCGGAAAGCCTGAATGCCTTCGCCGGAGAGGGCTGCTGCGTGCAGCAGGCATTGCAGGACGATTTGTGCCCGCTTCTGCCAGGCAGCGTTTTCGCCGCTCATTTTCGAATCCGCCGAGATCACCAGTGCCCGCCGGACAGCTACGTCCGGGTCCTCGCAACCTCGTACCGGGGACCAGCGCAGGGTGGATGTCAGTCCGGACATGCCTTGCGGGTCAAAGACTGTCACGGGGCGCCCGCCGGTGGCCCGGGCTTTCATGGTGACGGCAAGGTTGTCGGCGCGGGTGGAGGTCGTCACCACCGCTCCCGGTGCATCCAAGATGGCATTGATGACGACAAAGAGTCCCTTTCCGGAGCGTGGGGCGCCTTGGATGACCATGGATTCCTCGGTCGAGACGTGAACCTTGGTGCCTCGCGAGGTGCCCAGGGTCCAGGACACGTCAGCCAAAGTCGGGTGTTTGAGTCCGGGGCGGGTGATCCTGCCCCGATTCAGTGCGGCCCGACGGCCGAACTCGCGCACTACCTCGGCCCGCTGGGCCATACCATCTCGGCCGAGGATGTCTTGGCGCAGCCACGCCCCTGATTGGCGCCAGCTCCGCCATAGGAAAAAGACGAACAGGACAGCCACCAGCAGCAGGACCAGCACCGGGCCAAGGAGGACCCAGACGGTACCGACGCCCATCTCGCATCCTGGCGGTGCCTGGCCGATAGTGGCCAGGTTGCCGGTGAAAAGTCCGACGGCGGCCATCGGACTGGGCGGGCCGCTCAACCCCTGCCCACACTTCCACTGCGAGGCGACGTTCGCGGCCCCAGCTGTCAGGCCGCTAAATCCGACATAGCCCGCCGCACATAACAGGCCGACAGTGATGAGAGGTGTGGAGTCTGCGTGCACGATGCTCATGGCATCATCCGGTGATCGGTACTGAAGACTGTGAGTTCATCACTGGTGACCTCGTTGGCGACGATGAACGAACGATTGCCTACCTTCCACAACCCGACGCCCTTGGGCAGTTCCTCCACCTGGCCGCATTCAGCCTCAGTGAGTCCGAGCGCGTCTTTGGTCAGGCTCATGGAGTCATGTTTTTGGCGGTAGATGATCCGGGTGTCGGCCTCGGTGAGCAGGCCGAGGGCTTTTTGGCGGTGGCCGCTGGTGCTGTCGCCTATCTCATTCAGGTCCGCGACCTTGTGCATGATCAACAGGTTCGCGATGCCGTAGGTACGGGCGAGCCGCCACTGTTCGCTCATTTTGACCAGCATGTAGGGATCCGCCAGCATGCGCCAGCCCTCGTCGTAGACCACGATGCGCTTCCCGCCGTCGGGATTGGTGATCGCCGCTTCCAGCCACGTAGCTCCGCAGGCAGCGGCCAGGGAGAGAGCTTGTTCCGAGGCGCCGATCAGGGCTGAGGTGTCCATGACCATCATGGGTGCGTCAGCGTCAAAGGAGACCGTGGAGGGCGCGTCAAACATGCCCTCCAGGTCCCCTGACACGGTGCGGCGCAGGGAATGGGCAACGGCCCGCCCGCCGTCGGGTCCGACGAGTTCCCGGGTTTCCTTGGATGGGTTGAGGAGATATCCCAGCACCATGGGTAGCGTGGGAGTGTCGTTGGCGGCAACAGCCTCGGTCAAGGCCATGTCAAGGGCCGTGTGTTCAACCGGATGCATCGGCACACCCTGACGCATGAGCGATACGAGTGCGACCAGCAGTTGTCGGCGTCGTTGCCGGACAACAGCCCGCCATTGCGCATTGGATAAATCCTTGGAGCGGGGGCCAGCGTCGAGCGGGTTGACTCGCGTGGACCGGCCAGGCCCGATGGAAATCACTTTGCCGCCGACGGCGTTGGCCACAGGAACCCACTCCCCTTTGGGATCCGACGCCACAGCAGCCTTGCGCCCGAGCGTGATGGAGCGGGCAACAAAGGACTTCCCGCACATGGACTTGCCCGTCCCTACCGTGCCGATGACCACGATGGAGGGGCCGCTGATGACACCCTTGTCGTAGAGAACCCAAGGATCGTAGGCGAAGGCGCCTGAACCGAAAACATCGCTGCCGATATAGGTTCCTTCGTGCCCCAACCCAGATTCGGCGATAAAAGGATACGCAGCGGCGAAAGTCATGGTGGAGGCCCGGTGAGGTGCCGGGTGCAATCGATGCGGACCACGGAACGAATGCGAGCCTAAGGGCTGCATCCGGGACGCCGTATCGGGTCCTTCCTCGTCGCCGACGAGCAGTCCCAACTTCTTCCAGAAGGGTTCCTGCCCGCCAGCAACGGCCTGATCCTGCAGTGCCCGCCGTTCTCGCCTAGCACTGCGGGACTCATGGCTTGGGATAAAGGCAACAGCTTGTCTAGTGGTTTTCATTTCAGACCTCTTCCTAATGGGAGTCCGCCAGCGATAAAGGCTGGCCACTGTTCCCCGACAAGCAGTCGTAAGTCAACGAAGGCGCTGGCGGCCGCTGATTCGAGTTCCTGACGATGGCTGGAGAGTTCCGCCAGCGAGTCCGCGGTGATAGTGACGTAGGCGGCAGGTCTAACGTCTCCGTGACCGGCGACGATCTCTTCCTCGCGCTGTTGGACTTCTTCTTCCTCGGCGCGTTGTTCACGTGTGCTGGGGCGGTCAAACTTGGAGTTGATCCGGCGCCTGGTTTCATGGGCTTCCTGAGCCGAGCGGATGTCTTTGAGTGCCTGGTCTGTGGGGATGGCCTTGATGATCTGGGTGACGGTGTGCCGAAACCCTCCGACGTAGACCAGCGGGTGTAGGAATCCTGGGAAGACTTTTTGGCGTGGCCATTCCGCGATCCAGAACGTCTGATGGAAGCCGCTGTCGGTGCGAATGTAGGACCAGTGCTCTTCCAGAGCTGTGGGGCCGCCTTGGCTCGGTTCCACTCCCTTGAAGTCCCCGGTCCGTTGAGAGATGCGCATGACCGATTCTGGATCAAAGGCTCCCCTAAGAACAGCGGCGAAGCTCCTGTCCCCCAACCATTCCTCCACGATCACTCCGTGGGTTTTGAGCCCGGTGCGAAGAGCCCGGATTTCTGAGCGCAGGGTGTATTCCAACCCTTTTGTCCCGCCGCCGGCGTCGTGGATTCGGCGCCTTGCCTTGGCAGTGTTCACTACTAGGATCAGGAGGATTTCATGGCTTGATGCTGTCCCGGCCGCGGCGATCAAGTCCTTATAAGAGCTGTCACCCCAATCCGTGGCAGGGGTTGCATCGCCGCGGGAGATGACTTGTTGGTCGTAATAATCTTGGAGAGCCGTGGCTGGGAACTGGACGGTATGGTCCTGGATGGCGATTCTCGCGACGACGGGCCTCTTGGCCAGTGCAGCCTGCACCCGTGACCACGCTTGGACGGCGTAAGCCTTGTCATCATCATCGAGCAACGCAAAAGCGCCAGCCCTGCAGCGCAGGACCGCAAACGCCTCATGAGCCTGGGCATCCACAACAAAGCACTCACCGTAGACAGTCCGATGAATGACCAAGGACGCGAGCCCACCAGGAAGAACCAGAGTGCCGACCGGGACGGGGTCCTCGGTAGGCAGGAAATAGGTGGTTTGCCCGGTCGTCTTTCGCAGCAGAAAACGGGTCCCGGTCAGCGCCCAGAGGGGATACGGGGTTCTCGCATATTGCAGAACACCGAAGACTAACAGGAAGATCCAGGCCGGGCTGGAGCCCAGAAACCCGACTGGGCCGCCGATGGCCGAGGACATTCCTGCAATGAGGACACCGCCCCCGGCGAGGGCAAGTTGGTACCACTGCAAGCCCATGAGGACGCCGCGGCGTTCGTGCCTAGGAAAACTCACCGGTTGCAAGGCGTTGCTGTTCTCAGTCATGATGTCCTCCAGTGTGGGGTGGTCTGATGGGTGGGTTGTCGGGCCGGGACGACGGTGGCCTCGGCTTAGGCCCAGGCGATGGGCTTGGACTCGTCGCGCTAGGCCGTGCAGGGCCAGAACTCGACGGGCCGCCTTCTGGCCTCGGCGTTCCTGTCCTTGACTGTTTTGGTGGAGCTGGCGAAGGAATCTTGGTTGTGGCGGCGTTCCGTCTCGGCGGCGGTTGTGGCGCTCGGGACTGGCCAGCGCTCTGGCTTCGATCCGGGGTTGGAGCCGCTGACGCCTGTGCTGGCTGAGTCGGCACTGAACTAGGTACCGGAGGGGCCGGAGCCTGTTGAGTCGCTGCGGCTCCCGGGCGTTGTTGAATAATGGGTTTATCTTCCGAGGATGTAGAGCTGGAATCCACAGCATCCTTCACATGGGCAGTCTCTGGTTTCTCTCTCGATTGAATGATTTTGGGGCTTTTCATACCGCCACCTGAGCCGAGCATGTGGTGCCCTCGGAGCTGTTGCCCAAGCTGTCGGCCGGCAAAATTTGCCCCCGTGCGAGCGAGATGTCCTCCACCCGCGGTTTGGGCTGCTGCCGCGAGTTCACCACCCGCAAAACCGACAAGCTTCAATGCCATCAACGGAGCGGCACAAGCCAAGGTCATGCCCACAGCGCCGGCAGCCAACCCAGCGAAGGATGTGGAGTCTGCGTACAGTTTTACGGCAACGGCCAGGACAGTCGCCGCGAGCGGTTTTGCTATCAACAATGCGATGACAATCTCACACCACCGGCCCGCCCAGGATTTGGTTTTCTCCCACGGCATCAGCATCAGCGCAACGGGGGCCACTGCGGCCAGCACGATCAGTGCGAAGGAACGGAAGATCATCGAACACATCAGGATAAATGCCAGAACCCAGACGATGAGCGTGGCCAAGACTGTGACTACTATGGTGCCGGTGACTTGATCCCCCGTCATGCCTTGTCCTCCGATCGAGGTGAGGACCCAGGCCTGCCCCGAACCCGCTGGCCCGCGTTGAAATCCGAAGAGCCGCATGAACACCACGTACGGGTCAGATCCCATCGTGGCCAGTAGCGCAGTGGAGGCGCTATCACTGACACGTGTCAGAGCCCTCATGAGATAGACGGCACCGCCCACGACGGGAACAGCAACAAATCCGCCGATCAGGGCCCGCCAGATCCGTCGCGGTTGTTGAGAGATCAGGCCCGAAACCAGTTGGAGGATCATGACGGACACTAACGGCGTCATCATGACCACGACCCACCAGCTCGTCAATCCTTGGACTGCCGTCCACTGTGAATCGTCGACATCGGAGACGCCGAACGCACCAGAAATAAAAGACCACAACCACGAGGCAATACTCACCAAAATTCCGGCGAAGAAGCCGCTAATACTGTCATTAACGGAGTCCTTCGCCGCAGAAGCCAGTCCACAGCCCAACGGCCACCATCCCCCGAGAGTGCACTCAATCGCTGGCATAACAACAACTCAGAACCCGAGATTGAAGGCGGACTGCGACCACAGGATGTAGCCGTTGATCCCGCCAAGGATCGCGGCGATGGGTCCCGTCCAGAGCAGGATCATCCCCCCGCCGGAGGCGAGACGGGAGGACTGACTGAGTTTGCCGGCCAGCAGCATAGCGGCACCAATAATCGCCACAATGGCGATGACAATAAAGGCCCCCACCAAGATCCCTCCACCGATTTCCTTGAGGGACTCAAGAAAGGGAAAATTGCTGTTGGGGACGATTCCCGGATCTACGGGCGCAAAATTCATGACACTACTCCATCCGGATAGTAGAGGCAGACCTAGCGTTTGCTTCTCCCCTTCCATGGACCACACGACCCCATCCCGCATGACCAATGTTTCGCCAGCAACCGTCAGGTAGCCGGGGCGGGTCCAAGGAGGGTGAAGTATTGTGTGCCTGGATTCCAGCTGACGGGGTGGAGCAGTGTTCCCACCGAGGGGTTCAAGGCGCTGTACATCATCCCTGACCCTGCGTAGATACCGACGTGACCCCAATGATTTGGCCCATCCGGGTTCTGAACTACCAGATCCCCCGGCTGCGGAGCGGACGTTAGACGCCCGGCCATCCACTGTTCCGTGCGCGGTAGTTGAATCCCGACTTGAGCATAGATCCATTGCACATAGCCGGAGCAGTCCCAGGCTTTGAATGCCGTACCGCCCCATACGTAACTGCCGCCCACGCCTTCCTGGGCAAACCCGAGAATGGCTTGCCGTGTCGTGCTCAGGTCGGCAGGGATCGGCGGTGCGGACTGGTCCTCTGAAGGTGCGGCTTGTACGCATGATTGCGGGACGTCCGTCCCATTGACAGAAGACACGATGGCCAGGGCCGCAGATTCCCACCGTTCGTAGAGTTCAGGGAAGGCGGACACCTGTACGGCTTGGGCAGCCTGTCCCAAGCCCATCGAATCCCAGCCCGAAATGTCGAGCAGTCCGGGAAGGGACCCGTGGTTGGGCCCGCTCGGGCCACCAAAGAAAGCCTCGGCGTTATAGGCAGGTGTCATCAGTTCCCGGGTGCTCCCCCATCCTGCGCTGGGCCGCTGTTGCGCGGATCCGAGGGAATCATGGTCGTAGCCAAGACCATCGTGCGGCATACTCAGCGATTCGGGTACAGCAGGGTTGGCCAGCATCCTGAGCCCGGATTCTTGAAGGGCCACCATGATGGCAATCTGGATCCCCCGTGACGGAACACCCAGGGAAGCACCCACCGACTGATAAGCTCCTGCGACGCTTTGCTGCTTCGGGTCAAGTGTCAGTGGTACACCGTCCGGACCGGGAACAGTCAGCCCCTCGTTGCTGGCGCGAGGCGTCAATGACGGGTGCGAGACTGCTCCTGTGGGCGCAGGGGTTTGGGGCGCCAACGTGCAGGGTTGGTTTGTGTCCGCGATTTGAGCGACGACGACGCTGGTCCCGCCGAGCAGGGCTGCCATCCCCACTGGGACCACAATGACCAGCGAGGCAAGAGTGCGCTGGATCAGTCGGGCTTTCGCGATTGCGGCCAGAGCTGCGGCGGGCATCAGTAGACGATTCTGCTGGCCATTGTGTAAAAGCCCACCAGCGCGCATCGGTTGGCCGGGGCCGTGGGTGCCGGTGGACAATTCACCATGACACTCACCGGTACACGGTAAGCGGTCACGTGTGGATCTACGGCGGAACGGTCGGTGACGCTGACCGTCATCGTGCAAACATGCAGCCCAACCCAAGGGGCCGGATGATCCCGGAATTGCGCCAACGCATCGTCACAGCTGGTCCCGGTAACGGTGGCAGTCCGGTACGCGCCATAGGTGGAGAGTTGAGCGAACGCTGCCGAGTTAATCCCGGTTCCCTCGAACTCCTGCGTATACACGGTCAGCGGGTTCGAACCATCAGCGAGGACAACCCACCAACTACGCACATGGGAATATACCTGGGTATACGTTGCGGTGCGCGTGTCCCAAGTGAACAACGCCTGGGCAGTGTCCTGGGCGTACTTCTTGAAATCAAGGGTCTTCGGCTCCCCCGGCGACACCGCAACAACCAGTGGCACCGTGGCAGCTGCGGCTGCAGGACCCGGCCCGGCCGTTGCCTGGCTGGGCGGAACCGAAGACGGGGGCAGAGTCGGGACCGCCGAAACACTCTCCTCTTTTGGGATCGGGGACTTGTCTGGCGTCAGGAACAGGGCGATGACGACGGCAGCGAGGGTGACTACGAGGGCAGTCAGTAGCCATTGTCGCCGGGAATGGGGAAGATCTCTCATCCAAGCTGATGCGTTGCGCATTGTTGGCCTCCTTTGCACATCCATGCGGCACAGGAGCCAAAGACGTATGACCCAACCACAGCGGATCTACGGAGGCTCTTTCGAGCCGGGCCACACCGTCTTGCATGTCAACAGGAGATGGCTGTCGGTCGAGACTGTCAGTCCGAGATGGCCGAAGGGGCACACACGCCTGACCGAGGAGGAACAGGTGCCGAGTTCACACCGGTTGCGACATCCTCATGACTTTCAGGGCTGCCTTGTAGAGGGCCCTAGCACGGCCGGTCTGGACAGCGACGTAGCGGGGTGTGACATTGACCTTGGCTGCAACAACAGAAAGTGCGGCCTGCCTGTCGCGTCCATTCAATCGCGGAGCAACGATCGTTGCCGCGATGGCCCTGTGCAGCTCAGTCGGCAAACATTCAGACGCACGCACAGCCACAACCCCCGGTTTTCTCTCATCGAAGTCAACGGCGGCCAGTGCGTTCTTCACCGTGATCGCCATCTGGCGCACAAACTTCAAATCCCTGAGTGCCCTGCGATAGGCCGGGGTATCTGCGCCCTCGCAGGATGCCGAGCCGTCGCTATCGTCAAAGTCATCCATCAGAAGAAACATGGCGGACCCCCATGCTTCTTCGCCGGCACACATCCGTGTCAGCTTCAAGACATGGAGCGCCCACTCCTGATCAGTAACCCCTGATGGCTCGACCACGACATCCTGCGCCCGGTCGAAGGCGGCATGGTCATCGGTGTCCTCCGTGAACAGGGGAACGGTGAAGTGGGAGGCTGCCTTGGCAATGTGAGCGGCGCACACGTGGTTGGCAATGCCTTGGACCCACGCACCAAATCGGACACCGGGCAACGACTGGTAACGGCCCTGGGACACTCCAGACCACACGGCGATGCGGATGTCCTGAAGCACGTCGTCCAGCTCGTAGGCGCACCCAGCCCGGGTCAGGCGAGAACGGACAAAACAGGAGACATCATCCACCGCCGTGATGACATCGTCGCCACGGATCATGGGACCGTCAGCCCCGGAACCCGGTCTGAAATCGCACGGGAGCAGATCCTTGCGGTAGGTCGGTCGGGTTGACGTGTAAGAGACCATGATCGTCTTCGTTCAAGAAAAACTGCACACTGTACGGGTCAGCCCCTACGCCAACCAAAAGAATCGACAGCGTTACGGCCATGACAGGGTTTCCAATTGTTCAACAGAAGCCCAAAGACTATATAAACCATTGTCAGATCAAGATTTGACCTAGTCAACCCCCACTATGTCAATCTGTGGATAACGGAGGCAGAATGGAACCATGCCTAAAATTACGCATCCCGTTGACATTGCATGGACATCAGATGTCGAAGCGGCCGTCGAGGCCTTCGGCAATCGCGGCCGCAGCGAAATCCTCAGGTACTTGGAAGGCCACGGGCCGGTACCTCGCGGCGACATCGTCGACGCTGTCAGTGCCAGCGAGGCTAGTGTTGCCCAACATCTGCTCGCACTGGAAAAGACTGGGGCCATCGTCGTGGACATCATCCAAGGCCGCCGGCACGGCAGGTCACCACGATACTCAGTGGACGATCACCGCATCACAGAACTTTATGCGGCCCATCAGAACTATCTCCGGAATCAGCAGCCGATCCTCCCTCAGAGTGCAGGGACGCATCCTGATCCAGATAATCAATAGTCACATCCAACGTCTGTGGCGACACGTCACCCAGAGTCTCGGCCGTAAACCGCCTGACCCGTTCCGCTCGCAAGACCTTTACTAACTCAAGCTGGGATTCAGTCAATTCGGGGGTTTCCATGTCCTCGACGCTGAGCAAAAAAACGTGGACTACGTTGAAAAAGTCTGCCAAAGCCATCAACAAAGTTCGATCCGGGATCAACCGCCCGTTGCCATCCTTCATGTAGTTCCACCGTGCCCTGGACAGTTTCACACCACGAGTGGCCATCGCCGCACTAATATCCGAGAAAAGCACAGGCCGACCAGTCTCGTCGACAACAATGTCCAGCAGGAGACGAAGCCTTCGAGACAGTTCACCTTGAGGTGTGCGCCCGACAATATCAACATCGTTGGCCGTATCTGGCGCTTCGTGGTCCACCATAGTCTCTCCAATCCGAATCTTGCAGCTACCTCAAGTATCGTCTGCCCGGAAACTGCCTTCAAGCGACTTCAAATGAGAGGAGCTCGCGAACCGCCTCTCGCACCGCAACAGAACTTGGTCGAGACTGAAAACGCCGACCACCGCAGTGATGGCACATCCAAAACAGAAATGGCTGCTGCTACCCTACCAACGCGCACTTCTTGACCAGCGATAGGGTGAACCGACCGCCGTCGTTATTGAGCCAGACCAATGGAAGTCATGTAGTTTCGGCGCCTGTGAGCCATGGAAGAGGAATACCGAAATTGAAAAAGGAGATTCCGATGATCGACCAGCCAAGCCAAGGCCCATCCACCACGAGCTTCGTTGATGAGTGGATGACACCCAAGGAGATCTGTCACGAATTACAGATCCCCGAACAGACCTTCTACCAATGGCGAGTCAAGCACACAGGGCCCAAAGCTCACAGGATCGGACGCCACCTTCGCATCAGCCGCACAGACTTCAACGCGTGGCTCGCCACGACAGAAGACCCCATTGGCTAGAGCAAAAACCCCCCTAGGAACATGGGGGAAAGTAACTCGCCGCAAGCTGGGCCCAACCACACGGAGGGCTGGGGCGACCATGCGCGCCTATGACGGCAAGCCCCGAATGTATCAAGCGACCGCACCAACCGGGGCACAGGCAGAAGCCGCTCTGCTGGCAAAACTCAACGCCATGCTCCCACCCACCGACGACGTGATCAGCCCCGACATGGTCATGAGTGAACTCTCCAAATTCTGGTGGCTCGAATTTGAAGACCTAGACAGAGCCGCCAATACACGACGCCGCTACAGGGAAGTCATCGACACCTACATCCTGCCGGGCGTTGGCAACCTCACCATCCGCGAAGCCAACGTGTCCACCTTAGACAAATTCCTCAAAGGCGTTCGCACCAAACACGGCAACGCAACAGCCAAAATGACCAGAACACTACTCTCCGGCATGCTGTCCCTAGCCACACGCCATGGCGCAGCTCCAGCCAATCCACTGCGTGAAGTCGCGCGAATCCCCAGCAGCAGCAAAGAGGTCCGAGCCCTAACGATCGACGAAGTAGCCAAACTTCGCCACGCCGTCTCCACCTGGCAACAACCAACTGGCCGCCAAAACGTACTACATGAAAAAGACATCCTCGAGGTCGTGGACATCCAGCTCGCCACCGGTGCACGGATCGGCGAGGCACTCGCGATCCACTGGGCCGACGTCGACGTGCAGCCCAGAGACCCACCGTCACGATTCGCGCAACCGTGATCGATGTCCGGGGCAAAAATGGGCTGAGAATCCAAGACAACCCCAAGAGCGCCATCTCGCAGCAACGCTATTTCCTGGCGTCATTTGCTGTGGAGATGCTCCGCCGCCGACGATCCGATCCAGTCCGACAAAATAAACTTGATTGATTCTTTCCCAACAGCAGCTTGACCGTTCGGGACACGAGTGAGCTCCTCAAGCAATGCGGCTCTTCCGAATCCAGAGTGTAGTTAAGACTGCCGTGTGTGGCGTCCGGGGCGGGTAACCTGATTCGGTATGGCTGAGGGCCTGGGTAGAAAATTAGACAGTCTGGATCGAAAGTTTCTACAGCAAGGCCCTCGTGTTCAACGCTACCTTTCAATGCCCTGACCTGACTACTTTTTGCCGCCTTGATGGCCTCGGACTTGAGGTGACCGGGCAGTATGTCCGCCCGGATCGTGCCGTTCTTGCTTGCCGTTTTGTTGCTGCTGATGATTGGTGCCACAGGCGTGGACGCCAGGGAGTCCCCCCGGGATAGTGTCATGCGCGAACTTGGTCATGAACCTTTCGGTTGGCGACCCACCACGTTATTGGTACTAATCCGCCGCTACCATTGCACCGGCTGCGGGCATGTGTGGCGCCAAGACACCATGAAAGCGGCAGAGCCCAGAGCAAAGCTCTCTCGCCGCGGGCTACGTTGGGCGCTGGAGGGAATCGTGCGCCAACACCTCACCGTGGCACGTATAGCTGAAGGCCTTGGCGTCACCTGAAACACCGCAAACAAGGCCGTCCTGGCCGAATGACGGCGTGTACTCACTAATGACTTGCACCGTTTCGACGGGGTGAAAGTCATTGGTGTTGATGAGCATGTTTGGCGGCACAACCGACGAGGGGAGAAGTACGTCACCGTCATCATTGACCTCACCCCGATCAGGGACGGAACCCGTCCTTCCCGCCTGCTGGACATGGTTGAAGGACGGTCAAAGCAAGTCTTCGCTACCTGGTTGCAGGGACGCCCGCAGGCATGGAGGGACGGTGTTGAGGTCGTGGCCATGGACAGGTTCTCTGGCTTCAAAAGCGCCGCGACAGATGAGCTTCCCGACGCGGTTTCGGTCATGGATCCATTCCATGTCATCCGTCTCGCAGGCGATGCGTTGCACAACTGCCACCGACGCATCCAGCAAGCAAGCTGCGGGCATCACGGACGGGCCGGCGACCCGCTCTACAAAGCACGGCGAACACTGCACACCGGTGCCAATCTACTCACCGAGAAGCAAAAGACACGCTTGGAAGACTTGTTTGCCGCTGATACTTATGTTGAGGTCGAAGCTATCTGGGGCATCTATCAACGCATGATCACGGCCTACCGGGAAAAAGACAGGGCCCAAGGCAAGAAGCTCATGCAGGCCGCTGTTGATTCGCTCAGCACCAGCGTCCCAGCAGCACTCACTGAACTCAAACACTCGGACGGACCCTGAAACGGCGGACCACTGACGTGTTGGCCTACTTCGATCTACCAGGAACATCCAATGGCCCAACCGAATCCATCAATGGCAGGCTGGAACACCTCCGAGGCTCAGCCCTGAGCTTCCGCAACCTCACCAACTAAGTCCCCAGATCACTGTTGGAATCCGGAGGCTTCAGACCGAAACTACACTCTGGATTCTGAAGAGCCTGGTTAACCTGTGCAGGTGTTGCGCGGCTCCGCCGAAAGCTCAAAACAGCTGATGGAAATGAATTCATCGCGCAAAAGAATCAAGTCAGAGTCAGAGGGCGGCGCGGGGAGACGCACTCCACGAGTTCCCGTATCCTTCATATTATTCCACCCCCCGGCCAGATTTTGATAATGGGTAGCAACCTCAGTCGCACGCTCACTGCCAAATATTTGAATTTCGATGAGTGCCTTCGATAGCTCATTCAATTTTTGAAACAAAGTATTTCGACTTGTTTCACAACTCTCTTCCATGCTAATAAAGGACCCGCAGAATCTCCAAGCGGCAGCCGCCGATTTTGCAGCCTGTTCAGCATCGAGCCACTGCCGGTATACCACGGTGCGTTGTTCCCTTGACTCAGCCCTCAGAGAGTCTGAGATAGATATTTCTTGTTGCCTCAATTGAGCTCCGTTTGCCAACGAGCTCGCCCAGAGCGTAGCTCCGCCACCAACTAGGGCCCCCAACAAGGCTGCTAATAAACTTATGACCGCAAGACGCGTTTCTAACGATCGTTCAGCTTTCCTTTCCTCCGCTGAAGCGGGAGGCGCCGGCAGGGATATGAGCGGGTCAGGTGCTTCTATGCTCTCGTCCATGGACCTAGCCTAGACAAAATGTGGAAATAGCAGAATAGGAGGCGGAGCAGACCCAACTTCAACGTCAGTGGCGTTTGACAGGTGTCCACGGAAAATTGAGACAACCAAAGCATGCGGCGACACCTCGCAACTATCCTGGCCCGACGCCACGATCCCCGTTGAAATTGGTCCTAACCAGCAACCGGAAGTTTCGGCCAACCATCGGCTTGGAAAGCCGCTTTGTCGTCTATCAACGTCACCCCGATGCGCAGTCGCTGAGACCACACCCCTGCAGAGATGATCATACGAATAATCCAGCTCTCCACGGTTCGTCGTGTGATGCCACAAAGCACTGGTGACATTTCTGCATCAGGACACTGTTAACACGTGATGCCTCCAGTGGCAACACTCCAGACGTCAGCTGATACGCAACCACACCGATGGATGAACGACGGATAGTCCAGTGGCGGGTATCTAACGGCCCATCAAAACCTCCCCTCCCCGGGGCAAGTTATGACAGATACCCCGCCGCAAGTTTCGCCATTCAGAGCCATTCTGGAGTGCTAGCGCACTATAGATCATCGACCAGGACGAAACGTGTGATAAAAATGTAGAAGAAGCGTAGGGTCTTATTGATTCCTTGTCTCAACAAATAACATACCTCTCCCGTATCTTCACGGATAAGCGGTCCCACCAGCAACGCTCGTCAAGACAGGTTTGGTTGGCTGGCGAGGATTTCGCCCTCGAGCCATCTGTCTCGGTTGAGATAACTCCGGGACTGGCCTCCTCGCGCACTAGCGCGGGCTAAACTCTAAACTCCAGAGAGCCCCCTCAGCCCCTGCCGCCTCAGGCGGTGTGATCCCCGGCCCCAGCAACACTACTGTTTTTTTGCAGTAACAACTCACTTCTGACTACAACGAAAGCACCGGAGTAGAACACACCAGCACCGCCTTACCAAGGATCAGACGTACCAAACCGCGGTCCACCAAATGAATAAGGCATTTGAGGAACCGAAGTTGAGACGGGTCGTGTCCTAGCAGCGTAGGGAGGCGTATCCCTACTGGGATGAAGGTGCTGAGCATTCTTCTTTATCCAGGAACTGCGAGCCAAGGTGAGCCAGTTACGGCATAGTGTCTTAATCGTCCAAATAATCGACGCCCATTCAGCTGGCCTCGATCGATTCCTGTCCTTTGACAGGAAAAATCCGTTGCGAAGCTTGGGCCATCAACCGACCTTACTAAATTGCGTAGGACTCTTTGGATCTACTGGCCAAACCACGCATTGCTGTGAAGGAATTCGCGAATGATATGGAATGGACTTTGGTCTTCGGGGCCAAACAATTGCCAAGCCACGCTGAGGATTACACCACTCCAAGAGACGATCGCCTTTGGGGTGAGTTTCCGCCGCTGCTTCGGTGAGGTGCTGGAAGGGGCCTTCACCCCCTTGAACTCATGGAGGGTCCAATTCCGCAGGATCGTTTCATAGGCACCGACCTGCAGGATTTCGATGGCTTGAAGTCGACCCACAATGCCCCCGTCCCAAAGCAGATACTCCGCTTTGGCAACATATGCCGCAACTTGCCTTCGCGAATCACGTTCGATCCCACGGTTGATAGACGCACCTAGTGGCCGTCCAAGTCGCCAAGTCGCGTCCAAAGTAGAGGCGGCACTGCCGATCTGCTCGGTGATCTGGTCGCGAATCATTCCCTCCCTCATGCTTTGCGGATTGTGGAATACGCATGCGTCAGTTGCCTGCAACTGCTCCCACGCCCCTTGGAGATGAGTTACGGCGAAAGCAAAGGGTGCGATTAATCTGAAAACCCAACTTTCCAAGTATCCAGTTATCGCCCAAATAGAAACATGAACAATCACAAAAACCAGTCCGCCTACGGAGAATAACCCCACGCACTGCAAAGCGTTCACCGTGCTGTTGCACCTACTAAGAACAACGGCCAAGATTATAAAAATTAGTAAGACATAGAGCAGACCCGCAACCAGCCAAAGCGGCCAGCATACGCCGTAGCGTACCCAATTTTTCGTCTGCTTTGCCTTTCTTAGGCCGGACTGGATCCGCGCCACATAACGTTCGGGCTCCCCCCATTCAGCCGCCAGCCGACGTAGTCGGCTCTCGGTAGTTTCTTCCCCGTTGAATCCTTCCTCAGTGGCTTCTTGCGCCCTGATGATCGACTCATCAGTCGATCCTTCGCGGCGATCCTTTTCTTGCTGAACCCAGATGCGCAAATGGTATTTACTGATCCCATGTTGCTTACACACGGCAACCCGTGTCATGCCTCCATCGAGCACGGCCGAGACAGCCCTTCGACGCAGCTCCTCGTCCACTGGCACCACACCACCCCCGACTCCCAGACACCCCGGTAGAACCACTATGCACCCGAGGGGATCTCGGCGTCTACCGGTCCTCAGTAAGGGAAAGGATCACCCCATGACGTGTGATCCACGTATCAACTACCAGAACCCTGGCTCTGGCTCTGGCTCTGCCTCTGCCTCTGCCTCTGCCTCTGCCGACTCTAACGCCCCTCATCTTCCATTTCGGTTTTTTCTTGTGAAACGCGAACCGGTTCTTGCCTAAGGACGTTGCAGGCGACGCGTTCGCAAGCCCCGAACTTCTCCACCGACATACGCACGGCTAGGTTGCGGGCTCTGGCTAAAAGACTTTCCAGTCGCCTCCTCATTGAGGATGTCGACGATAAATTTTGTCTCGGCCAGCAAGCGCCTGAGCCTGGTGTTCTCCGTCTCCAACCTCTTGGTCCGTTTAGACGCCTCGACGTTCTTTTCGTACCCGTACTAGTCCAGCCAGGGATACCCGGTCGCCTCGGTGACCTGAAGTCCATTGTTGATGACCTCGACCATAGTGTCCGCCATGGAGAAAATCATGGCCTGCCGGACCTTGGCAACGGCCTGCTCGAGGGACTGGTTGACGATACCGGGTTGGACACCGCCTGCAGGCTCGAGCTGGCTGGAGAGAAAACGCAGCCCGCGCCGGGTGTGGGCCATTTGTAACGCTACCGCAGCGATTGCAACACAGGAGCGCTGGCCCGCGCCTCGAAAATAGTAGCGGTATAACTTACCCAAAGCTCAACATCTCACTAGTCTGGCTGCAGCAGGCTTGCTGGTGGGCAGGTAAACTGGAAATGAAACGCGGGGTGTTATCAAGTTCTTGACTCATCCAGGAATAGCACCCCACGATGTGCCCTGGTGGCGGCACCGGGCCGGGGAATTCCGCTGCCACCGCCAATGATGGCCGCCGTGCTGGCCGAATGATGCGGGCGCTCATACGGCGGTCGCCGGAGAAGCTCCCTTAGCCCGGAACCTCTGTGATCGAGGGAATGGATGGCCGTGACCTCCATGGCTTCGGCATCGCTAAGATCCGGCAAGAGTCCTGGCAACCGTTCCGCCAGCATGGTCTTGCCAGATCCCGGCGGCCCCACCATCATCAGGTGGTGGCCGCCCGCGGCAGCAATCTCCAAAGCCAGCCGTGCCACGGGCTGGCCTGCTACCTCAGCCAGATCCGCCTGCGGTTGAGCCGCAGCAGCTGGTGTTCCGGCCATCTGCGCAAAATCCCCGCCCTGCCAGCCCCCTTGAACCCCGCACAGCTTCTTTGGGTCTGCATTGAAAGCCAGAGCCACTTGGGCAAGATTGTCATAGCCGCGGACCTTGGCCCCCTTCACCAGCCGCGCCTCTGCCAAATTTGCTGTGGCCACAACAAAGTCCTCGCAACCAGCCGTGCACGCGGCCAGGACAGCTGGCAAGACTCCACGAACTGGCCGGAGCCGCCCATCCAGTCCCAGTTCGGCAATAAATACCGTACCCCCAGTGCGGTGCACATCCCCGGCCGCATTCAATGCTGCCATCACAATGGCAAGGTCAAAGCCTGAGCCTTTTTTGGGCAGCGATGCTGGCACCAAATTGACGGTGATCTTCCTCCTGCTCAAAGGGATCCCAGAGTTTTGCGATGCCGAACGGATCCTCTCCCGAGCCTCCGAAAGTGACGCGTCAGGAAGTCCTAACAGAACAAAGGCTGGCAGGGTTTGGCCAATGTCAGCCTCAACTTCAATCACGTGCCCGTTCAGGCCCACTAGCGCCACGGCAAGCGCCCGTCCCATACTCATCAAGCCACCCCCTTGAGGTGGTCGAAGCTCGGCGGACCAGCCGTGTCCATGACAATGCCCAGAGCATCAATGCGCAGAGATCCTCCCACGTACTGATGCTCCCTAGCCCAGAGCACAGCCAAAGTGCGCAGCCTGGACAGTTTGGCCTGCGTCAGGGCTTCGAGGGGATCCCCATACCGGCGGGAGCGGCGCGTTTTGACTTCAACAATGACTAGTTCGCCACCATCTAACGCCACGAGATCAATTTCGCCGCTAGGACACCGCCAATTGCTGTCAATGACCCGAATGCCGCGGTCTTCCAAAAAGTCTGCGGCCATCCGCTCACCGGTCTGGCCGAGTATATCTTTTGCTTTCATGACTGCCTCCACGGCCAGCATTGCCTGGTTCGGAGCGCAGAGAAAGGGAGCAAGGCCCCAGTGTGGACAGTACCGGCTACGCGGCGGCTGTGGAGGAACAGCGCACGGCAAAGAAGACGAGCGGAAGGCAAGTTCCGGCGTCGTTCTTAGACCCACGGTGTGGCTTCAGGGTGTGGCTGGCAGCAAGGGTGTTAGTGCCAGCTCAGGTGAGGCACAGTTGAGGGCAGTGCCAAGCCGCTCAGCCGAAGGAACCCAACTCGCCGTCCTTGGGGATCTGCAGATCGTCAGACTTCATGAGCTCTTCAACGTTGACGTCCTTGAACGTGATGACCCGGACGTTCTTGACGAACCGGGCTGTACGGTAGACATCCCATACCCAGGCATCCTGCAGCGTCAGGTCAAAGTAAACTTCGCCGTCTGCCGAGCGGGCCTGCAAATCTACGTGGTTGGCCAAATAAAATCGGCGTTCAGTTTCCACCACGTAACTGAACAGATTCACCACGTCCCGGTATTCGCGGTAAAGCTGTAGTTCCATCTCAGTCTCGTAGTTTTCCAGATCCTCAGCACTCATGCATCCATCATCCATCACGCAGTGCCCACTTATCCAACGGGCCACGCTGGCGAACGGAGCCGGGGACAGCTTCTACAGCAGGCGCCAGGTCTTGCGATGATGGTCGGTGGGGCCTTCGCTGGCAATGGCGGCCTTGTGTGCCACGGTTCCGTAGCCCATGTTGGAGTCCCAGCCGAACGCAGGGAATTCCTGAGCCAACCCCATCATGATGCCATCACGCTCCACTTTGGCCAGGACGCTGGCGGCCGCCACCGAGAGGCAGGTCATGTCAGCTTTGATTCGTGTCTGGATCCGCCACGGCGCCACGGCAGCCTCAGCTTCGTGTGCGGGCGAAAAAAGATCCGGCTCCGGAGCTGAAAGCCAGTCCTGATCACCATCGAGGATGACAAAGTCAGGAATCACGGTCGCTGCCGCCTGGGCCATGGCCCGGCTGCCAGCCAGCCGCAGTGCGCTCACCAATCCCAAGGCGTCAATTTCCGGCGCCTGGGCATGGCCTACAGCACTGGCTGCAGCCCAATCAATAATGGCGGGTACCAGTGCTTCCCGTACTGATACTCGCAAGAGTTTGCTGTCCTTGACGCCGGGTAGTTCGCGGGCTGTGTCCGGATGGATGATGACCACGCCAACGCTGACAGGTCCAGCCAGGGAGCCTCGCCCTACTTCATCGCACCCCGCCACAGCGAAATAGCCCTGTGCGGCGAGTTCTCGCTCCCACTCAAGGGTGGGCGCCGCGGCTGCCATTACGGGCCTGCCGTGGTGTCGGCACTGGTGCTCACGCTCTTGGTCTGCGGCTGCGGTACGTCAGCAAAAACGTCCGGGTAGTTGCCAAGGAAACCTAACCGGGACAGCGGCCAGGCAATGACAACAGCCCTACCCTCAACATCGGCGATCGGGACAAAGCCGGTCTGGTCGTAGCTCTGGTGGTAGCGCGAATCTTGTGAGTTGTTGCGATGGTCCCCCATGACCCACAAGTGCCCTTCGGGGACGGTGACCTCAAAAGTGGTGTCCGAGGGTGCCGCTCCAGGGAAGAGGTAAGGCTCGGTGATGGCAGTGCCGTTGATGGTGATTTTTCCATCATTGTTGCAGCAGACAACCTTGTCTCCTGGCATGCCAATAACCCTTTTAACCAGGTGCTGTTGGGAACTATCCGGTGCCAGGCCAATGAAGGTGGCCACGTCGCTGAGCCATCCTGTGGGCCCGTTGACGTTGGTCTGCGGCTTGAGCCACCCTTGTGTGTCCTTGAAAACGACGACGTCCCCGCGCTGGAGAGCGAATGGCTGGGGCACGAGCAGGTTCACAAAGATCCTGTCGTTAATTTCCAGGGTGTTCTCCATGGAACCGGAAGGAATGTAGAAGGCACGGAACAGGAAAGTCTTGATCAGGAAGGACAACACCAGGGCAATAACAACAATGGTGAGCAGTTCTTTGCCCCATGCCAGCGCCTGCTTGCCTACTCGCTGTCCGGCAGAATCTGGAACATGCGTGGCCGGCTCTGACTTCAAATGGCGGGCACGATGCTCCTGACGCACCCTCGCATCTGAAGATTCCGGGGTGGTTTCCCCTTGGGGAGCCGGCTCACCGGACTCTTCTGGAACATTGTGTTGCATCAGCGATTATTTCCTTAGCAAAGTCATCTCTAGCTACCTACATCCACACCTGGGGCAGGTGTGAGAAAAACGTTTACGGCAACCCAGCGGTGTTCTTACCACTGCCGGAGGCCTGCTCAAGCACGTGCATTCGGCCTAGTGGCCACACCGTGGCGATCGGAGAACCAATGACCCGTTCAGTGGAAATCAGCCCGCCCCCGGGAGCTCCCAGAAGAGATCTGGAATCCAAGGAAACATTGCGGTGATCACCCATTAGCCACAATTTACCTTGTGGGACGCGCACCTCGAACGTCAACGCGCTGGGATCATCCCCGGGATACAGGTAACTCTCAGTAACAGGGACGCCGTTGACCTCCAACAATCCGCTCGCGGAGCAGCATTTGACCGTGTCTCCGGCAACGCCAAGTACGCGCTTGACGTAGATGTTGTCATTGGGCACCAGTCCCAGCCATTGTCCGGCCCCCACAATGGCGTCAGCTACGTCTCCTGCCCCCGAATTCCAGGGCACAAATGATCCCCTACCGTCAAAGACCACCACGTCGCCGCGTTCAATGGCCCTGTTGGTGAAGGCCACCCGGGAAACCAAAACGCGGTCGCCGGTGAGAAGCAGCGGTTCCATGGATTCCGACGGGATGTAGTAAACATCCATCCAAACATTGCGGACCAATGCCAGGAAAAGAAAGATGACCGCTACGCCAAGAACAACAAAACGCCAGCCCAGTTTCCTGGACTGGCGTTTCGCTTGAGTCAAAGTGCGAATCCCTTTGTTACTTGGTGGGAAGGTTGTCGCGCTTTTCCTTGATCTTGGCAGCCTTGCCGCGCAGGTTACGCATGTAGTACAGCTTGGCGCGGCGCACGTCACCCTTGGTAACGACCTCGATCTTATCCAGTACCGGGGAGTGTACCGGGAAGGTACGCTCTACGCCGACGCCGAAGGAGATCTTGCGGACCGTGAAGGTCTCGCGGATGCCGTCGCCCTGGCGGCCAAGGACAAAGCCCTTGAATACCTGAACACGTGCGCGGGAACCTTCAATAATGTTCACATGAACATTAACGGTATCGCCTGCACGGAAGGTGGGGATGTCGCTGCGCAGGCTGGCTGCGTCAACAGAATCGAGAAGATGCATTTTCTCACTCCAGGTAAACGCCACAGGTCATTTACTTTGTGTCACGTTTCCCGCGGGCGGCATACAGCCAGTCCTGGGAAGCGAAAGAATTGGACCGGTTCCCATGGATGGGACACCAGTGTGCTGCCTGTTGACGAACGCTCCCCCTGTAGCAGGAACGCGCCCAGTCGAGCACATCTGTCTATTTTGCCACACTCAAGGCTCTGGAACTAATTGAGTTAACTAGCTTTCCTGGCGTTTGATTGCTTTTCCATGCTCGACGGCGTACCCAAGTTCCCAGAGCACGTTGCGTTCGGCTTTACTGAAGTTGGAGACGTCCAGAGCGTCAATCAGATCCGGGCGGCGCTCCGCGGTGCGGCGCAGCTGGTGTTCCCTCCGGAACTTAGCAATCTTGCCGTGGTTGCCGCTCAGCAGCACCTCGGGGACTTCCCGATCCCGCCAACTGGAGGGTTTGGTGTAGACGGGGTATTCCAGCAGCCCGTCAGAGTGGGACTCCTCAATGAGGGATTCGGGGTTGCCCACCACACCGGGGATGAGCCGGCCAATGGCTTCCACCATGGCCAGCACAGCAACTTCGCCACCGTTGAGCACATAGTCACCCAGGCTCACGGGGCGGACAATGTAGTCCTCCGCAGCCCATTCCAGCACCCGCTCGTCGATGCCTTCGTAGCGGCCACAAGCGAAGACAAGATGTTTCTCTTGGGCAAGTTCGTAGGCCAGAGCCTGATTGAAAACCTCACCAGCCGGGGCAGGCACAATCAAGGTGGGCCGTGCGCCGTCGGCCGCGGGGGAGGTGGCGGCAATGTCGGTGAGGGCCTGCGCCCACGGTTCCGGCTTCATGACCATGCCTGCCCCGCCACCGTAGGGTGTGTCATCCACGGTACGGTGCCGGTCAGCCGTGTAGCTGCGCAAGTCATGAACTACCAGTTCCAGCAACCCTTCCGTGCGAGCCTTGCCGATCAGGCTCAGATCCAGGGGTGCCAGGTATTCGGGGAAGATGCTGACTACGTCAAAGCGCATTACGCCTGCGTTCCTTCCGAACCGTCGGTGCCGGTGGTGGGCTTGGTGCCGGTGAGATCGGCAGCCTCGCCGGACTCGTCGCTGGCACTGACTTCCTTGTTGACAGTGAACAGACCGGCCGGTGGGGTCAGTAGAACATAACCGTCCTCGATGTTGACCTCGGGAACAATCTCGTCAACAAACGGGACCAGAACCTCGTCCCCATCGGCGTCTTCGACGATGAGCAGATCCTGCACGGCCTGGGTCCGCAGCCCCGTCACCTTACCAACCACGGCCTTGCCTACCCGCACTTCAAGGCCCAGCAATTCGTGTTCGTACCAGGCGTCGTCGTCTTGGTCATCATCGGATTCGAAGAACAGGCTGGCGCCGCGCAGCAGCTCGGCTTCATTGCGCGTGGTGGTGCCTTCGAAGCCCAGCAGGAGGATGTCCTTGTTCCAGCGCGAGCTCTTGACGGTGAGCTGGCCAATGGTGGCCGGTTCCACAACGAACTCGGCGCCGGGACTAAAGCGGGAGTCGGGGGCGTCGGTGAGGACCAGAACAGTCACTTCACCTTTAATGCCGTGGGGCTTGCCAATCCGGGCGACCTGGACCTGCATGGGTACTCCTCATGTGTTGCTGAAATTTGGGGAAAAATTTGGCCCCGTCACCGTGTTGGTGCCGGGGCCAAACGTTTGGCTTTACTGCTGAAAACTTGATGCAGCGCTAGCTGCTCCAAGATCCGGCCAGGTTAGTGGCGGCGATCCGTGTCAACAACGTCAACACGCACCGGCTCGCCATGGGCCAGAGCGGCAACCACTGTGCGCAAGGCACGGGCGGTGCGACCCTGGCGGCCAATAACCCGGCCCAGATCGTCTTGATGAACTCGCACTTCGAGGGATTCCCCGCGGCGGTTGTTCTTGACGCTCACCTTGACGTCCTCGGGAGAGTCAACTATCCCGCGAACAAGGTGCTCCAGCGCTTCAGCCAACAAGTTACTCGGCCTCGGTGCTCTCGGTTGCCTCTGCCTCGTCAGCCTTCTTGGCCTTCTTGGTGATGGCTTCCTTGACAACAACGTTCTTGGCTTCCGGAGCTACGAAGGGAACCTTGGGAGCCTTGGTCTTCAAGGTGCCTTCGGCGCCCTTGAGTCCCTTGAACTTCTGCCAGTCACCGGTGATCTTCAAGATCTTGGCAACAGGCTCAGACGGCTGAGCACCGACGGAAAGCCAGTACTGAGCGCGGTCGCTGGTGACCTCAATGAAGGACGGGTTTTCGGTCGGGTGGTACTTACCGATTTCCTCGATGGCACGGCCGTCACGCTTTGAGTGTGAGTCCATGACGACGATGCGGTAGTACGGGGCGCGCATTTTACCAAAGCGCTTAAGGCGAATCTTTACAGCCACTTTTGTGGTTACTCCTGGTTCGAAAAAGGGGCGAAATCCGTTTTACGCTCCCGTGGGGCGGGCCGTGCGGCGGACTTCTAAGGACAGGATCATCACACGGAGAGAGGGGCCATGCGGATCGAGTACCTGTCCATTATGCCAGATTAATAACGGACTGTGCGACTCGTTACGCAACCGAGTTTGTGTGTCATCCGTCATGGACGAGAACCAACAGATGCGACTTCGCGAAAATGATCCTGATCCCGCTTTCTGATCCCGGAATTTCGGGGTCCGAAAGCGGGATCAGGATCATTTTAGAGTTCCATGCGGCAGAGTTCCGGGCTATGTTACTCGGCGGAGTAGAAGAACAGGGCCATCTTCGCGTTGTCCTCGGCGGCTGCCAAGGCTGCTGCGGCCATGGCAGCCAGAGCGCGCAGCAGCGGCTCGGTGATTTCCGGGGTGGATTCCATTTCCTCCGCAGCAGCCCATTGCGCAGCCAGCTCGGCAATGTCCTCGGGCTCTTCGAGGGCATCAAGTTCTGCAAAGACCTCAAGGAGCGCATCCGGCACGGCAAACAAGTTATCCAGTTCAATATCAACCAAGCTGAGCTCCGCCCCAACACCCGTGGCATGGACTTTCTTGACGGCAAATTCGCCCAAGACTTCAATTTCAAAGTCGCTCAGGCCCGGAGTTGGCAGGACCGGCACGTCAATGAGTGGAGACTTCCCTGCCATCCGCGCCTTGGCCCGGGCAACAGCCTGGTGGTGGTCTGCAATGAAGAACTCTGAGTAATTGGCCACGCATAAGCCTTTCAAGTTGGGGATCCGGGATGCATTATCCCCGGGCGCCCGGGGTGTTAATGCCCAGACTGTACGGAATCAACACTAACGCGGATCCGGTTTTTCCACGGATCCTCAAATTGAATCTCGGCACCCGTTGCGGCAACCGCAATGCCGTGGTGGGCCAAACGCTCCGCCAGGGCCCCGACGTCGTCCTTGCCGGGCACCTGAATGAGCACCTCCCCGAGCCCGAGGGTGTCCTTACGGGGACGGGCACCGCGGCTGTTCCACACGTTCATGGCCATGTGATGGTGGTAGCCACCCGCCGAGACGAACAGTGCCTGACCATGGAATCCTGCGCTCTTTTCAAAGCCGAGAATGTTCACGTAGAACTTTTCCGCGGCGCGGATCTCACCCACCTGCAGATGGACATGCCCGACGCCGGCCGCCGCATTGCGCTGTTCGGTCACGGATTCCTCGCTCAGGTGCGATTCGAGGTAGCGCTGAGGCGGGAGGGACAGGGTGGCCATCTCCACCTCGCCATTCTTCCATTGCCACTGATCCCGTGGACGGTCCCAGTACAGCTCAATGCCATTGCCTTCGGGGTCGGTGAAGTAGAAGGCCTCGGAGACCAGATGATCTGCGCTGCCAGCGAAGGCCTGGGGGTTGTAGCGGGCTGCGGTGGCTACCGTGGCGGCCAGAGCGGACTGGTCATTGAAGAGCAGTGCCGTGTGAAAGAGTCCGGCCTCGCCGCTGCCCGGAATACGCAGATTCCCGGCTGGCTGCAGGTGCACCAAAGGTGTGGTGCCGCGGCCCAAGTACTGACCACCGTCCGCTTCGGCAACTACATCCAGAGCCAAGGCCCGGTGGTAGTAGTCGGCCATAGCTTTCATGTTGCCCACCTTGAGCATCACGGTGCCCATGGTGAGCTCTGCTGACAAAAGGTCTTGTGCGGCGGTCATATTTGCTCCAAGGTTTAGCGCGATTACACCACCACAACTACTTGAAGCTTCAAGTTATTCCAGGGGGCGGGGTTCTAGGGGCGGTGGTTAGTGGGCACGGGTTCTTGGGGCGGGGGCTGCTAGGCGGGCAGAACGGCCTTCATGGCTATCCGGGCGCCCATACCGTCCAGACCCGCAGCCGCCTCCGCGGTACGCAACACGGCCAGTTCCTGTCCGTACTCTTCCGGTCGCAGCTCCGTGAATCCACACCTGGCATAGAAGGGGGCATTGAAGGGCACCTGTTTAAACGTAATGAGTGTCATGGAAGTGAATCCCGCTTCACGCGCCCAGGCTTTGGCGGCTGCCACGAGGGCACGCCCAATCCCTTGGCGTGCGTAGTCCGGGCTGACGGCCAGTTGCTGCAGATGCGCCGCACCGTCCACAATCTCCAACCGGATGAAGCCCACTGGTGGGCGGCCGGCAACCATGATGTGGAAGGCACCGGCATAATCAACCGCTGTCCCGGGCGGCGGGAAGTTTCCGTAGGGCAGAGGCGGTGTCAGGGAACCAAACGCCTGGTCCGCTGCGGCCTCAAGCTCAGGCAGGAGCGAGAACTCACTGAGCGCTGCGGGCCGAATTTCTAGCATGGCGCAAGTCTAGTTCCCGGCTGTGACATGTGATTGGAGCCGCAGTCACGCAACCCGTCAAGGGTACCGGGTTCGTCTCAGCCCCGCGGCTGGCCGCCGGTGACACGTGCCTGCGTTTCAGCTATGAATGACCCGATGATTCCTGCGCCCTCCTCGGTATCCTGTGGACGGTGGCCGCCGCGGGACACCACGTGCCGGGCTCCCGTGGTGGCGAGGTAATCAGCCACTTCCTCATACAGTGGTTCCCAACCACCTGTCAGTACCAGAGTGGGGACGCCTGGCACAATGTGCAGCGGCGCTTCCCATGACGGGGACTGCAGGCGCAGCCGTGCCGAGACTCGGCCAATGGATTCAGGTCCCTGAGCACTACCTATCACGGTACGTTCCGAACCGGCGCCAACCGTTCCGGAAACCCCCGAACGGTACCCTCCGGAACCGGCCCCTCCAGGGGCAGCCGTCAGCCGGTAGTACTCGCGCGCAAAATCTTCGTCGCTGAGCTCAGTGCGCCGGGCAAACAGCGGTTCCAGGTGCTCACGGTACGCCATGGTTGCCGGTAGTTCCGCTGTCAAGGAGGTCAGTGCCGGTTCCACCAGCGTCAGTGACTGGACCAAGTGCGGGTGTTCCACGGCAGCCATCATGGCCGCAATGGCACCTTGGGCGTGCGCCACAACATGGCCGCCTGCCCCCAAGGCATCGGCAACAATCCGAGCGTCGGTAAAAAAATTTGTCGCCGTAGGCTCTGAAAACGCATCAAATCCGCTGCGCTTGAGGAACAAGGCGTCATAGCGCCCGGCCAGCAAGTGCTGGGCGGGCCAGGCTGCGGCACCAAACCCGTCGAGCCCGTGGACGAACACAATCCGGGTTTTACTCATTTAGGCAGGGTACCGGATCACTCTGACATTCCCCCGCCGGGAGGAGGCCCACCGAGCAGAGTGTCGACGGCGGCGTGAGCGTTGATGGGGAAATGGCACGCTGTCAGGTGAGGCACGGTTCCGGCTGCGGCAGCCGATGCGGTGGCTTCCACCAGAGATTCAGGTGGCAGGGGCACCGTTCCACCTCCGGGCTGCAGAGGCGGCACCACCTGCGCACAAATCTCCTGAGCCGCAGGACAGCGGGTGCGGAAACGGCAGCCGCTGGGCGGGTTCATGGCTGAGGGCAACTCGCCGGCAACGCCAAGTTTGGCCTTGGCCCGCTCCACCACGGGGTCGGGAATGGGCACGGTGTCTATCAACCCGCGCGTGTAGTGGTGCTGAGGGTGGGCATAGACCTCGGCGGCCGGGCCCACCTCCACCATCTTGCCCAGGTACATCACGGCAATGACGTCAGATAGATAGCGCACCACGGACAAATCGTGGCTAATGAACAAGTAAGTCAGCTCGCGGTCATGCTGGAGCTCCTTCATCAGGTTCAGTACCTGCGCCTGAACGGAGACATCCAGCGCTGAAACGGGCTCGTCGACGACTATCAGCCCGGGTTGCAATGCCAGCGCCCGAGCCAGGCCGATGCGCTGGCGCTGGCCACCGGAAAATTCGTGCGGGTACCGTTCGGCGGCCCAGGCTGGTAGCCCCACGGCGGCCAGTAGTTCATCGACGCGGTCATTACGTTCTCTAGCCGAGCCAACGTGTTGAATGTCCAGCGGCTCGCGCAGGATGGAACGAACCCGCATCCGCGGGTCCAGGGAGGCGTAGGAGTCCTGGAACATGAACTGTACGTTCCGCCGGCCCTCCTTCGCCTCCTTGCCGCGCGGGATGGCCAGTGTCACCTCGGAGACTGCACTGATGTCACCCACATGGCGGCGCAGAATAGCCCCGGCTGGGACAGGGAAGCCCTTGATCACGTGTGTGATCTGCAACACGGCACGCCATCCTTCGGGATGAAGGTGGCAGGCGCCACCCTTGCGAGCTCGGGGACGGTGGTGCGCAAATCTGCGGCCTCTGACACATACAGCGGCGTGGTGCATGGAACAAAGCAGGCATATTGCTGCGGCCGGCCGCCGTTCCGGGTTTGGTACACGTTGCGGCCTGGCCCGGCGTGACGGACCAGCCATTGTCCGTGAGGTACTTGGTGGCTGCGGAGATGTCGAACGGGTAGGGGTTAGTTTGCTCCGTGGTAGAAATCAGCGGACTCTCCGGGAACAGCGGCACGGGGCCGGTGGTCTGGAAGCCGTAATTCTTAGCCGCGTTGGTGATGATTCCTTTCTGGTCAACCACGGATTGCAGTGCCTGGCGGAAGTACAGCTGCTTGAAGACCGGCACCACCGTGGGGTTGTTGTAGTTGATCGGGAAGTAGTTGATGCCGTACAGATTCCACGGCGCCATAGTGTAGTTGGCACTGAGTGGATTTGGCCCTGGTTGATCTGGTGTGGAGTTGGCAGGACGCGGGGAGCTCAGATCTTGCGTGGGAATATAGCCCACATCTATGGCGCTGGCACCGCGCAAGACATTGAACTCGGCGGCGTCCGTAGAGAACGGCACCTCAATGAATTCCTTCAGGGTGGCCTTCACCGATCCGGAGTACTTGGTGCTCGGGTCAAAGGTGATGTGCCTGTCGGCATTGAAACTCTTGAGCATCCAGGGGCCGTCAACAACCTTCCACAACGGGTTCGTTGCGTAGGTAGGCAGATCCTTGGTTGCGGACACCAGATAGGTGTAAACGGCTGCACAGCTTGCCTCATTCGTGGCACACTCGCCCTTGGCCGTGGCACTGGTCATAGCCCAGGCCGGGGCATCGGTGTGATCTGACTGAGCTGGTTGTACAGCATCCACTGCTCGCTATAAACCTTGTCGGTTGTGAACACGACTGTCTTAGCATCCGGTGCAGTAGCTAAGGAAAGGTTGTCCGGGAACTGCCTCGGTACATAGGCGGCAAAGTTGGTCTTTTCGGCTTTGGACATGTTGTACCAGAACATGACAGCAGTGGAGGTAACGTCCGTCCCGTTGGACCACTTGTAGTCCTTGAGAGTGATGGCGAGCGTGTTGCCCGGTTGCTAGACAGAAGCTGGGCCGCCAAACTCAGCTGGTCACTGACCTCGGCCTTTCCGGCATTGCCGAACCAATACAGCGGACGGAACATCAGCTGCTGCAGATCGGAAATGTTGGATACCGAAAAATCAGCGATGCGCACTAACGGCCAAATCCAGTTGGGGACCGTGTTGGGCGGTTCGGCAAAAAGTTGCCGTGTTGGCCGCCTTACCCGGTGAAGATGCCGAGCTTCCGGTGTTATTGTCTGAACCGTTTCCTGGAGTCCATCCGGTCAGAGTCAAAAAAGATACTGCCAAAATTCCCAATAACAGAAAGGCTTACTTTCGGTTCCCCACGTAATCGCAATGTTTTTATTTTGCGCCTCCATGGCAGAGTCCCGCGGTGGTAGATCAGTTTGGTCTTCGCGTGACTCTTACGGGCTGTCTGAATCTACAAACTGGAACTGTCGTGGGTAAATTAGGTTCTAAAAAGATGAACCCGTAGGGGAATCACTTGGAGATTCCCCTACGGGTCCTGATCACTGCCTGTGGGTGATGCTAGCGTGCACCCTGGTATGTGCCTACTTGCCCAGGAACTTCTCAAAGCCCTTAGGCAGGTTCAGGCTGCTGGGGTCAAAGTCCTCGGCGCCGGCACCAAACGCGGCACCGGTGGGCAGGGACTTGGGCGCGTTGGCCTTCTCCTGCGCGGCCTTAAGCTCGGCGGCAGCCTTGGCCGGGTTGCCCGAGCGCGCCTTCTTTTTGGGGCCCTGCTTGCCCTTGCGGGCACTGTTGAAACCGCCGGGGCCTGCCACGCCGGGCATGCCCGGAATGCCGCCGCCCTGAGCCATTTTCTTCATCATCTTCTGAGCCTGGCCAAAACGCTCCAGCAGGCCGTTGACCTCGGAAACATGCACGCCCGAGCCCTTGGCGATACGGGCGCGGCGGGAACCGTTAATGATCTTGGGCGCAACACGTTCGTGCGGGGTCATGGAGCGAACAATGGCCTCAACGCGGTCAATTTCGCGTTCGTCGAAGTTCTCCAGCTGCTGGCGCATGCCGGCGGCGCCGGGCATCATCATGAGCATCTTCTTCATGGAGCCCATTTTGCGGATCTGCTGCATCTGGGAGAGGAAGTCATCTAGGGTGAAATCTTCTTGGTCGGCGAACTTGCGCGCCATGCGCTCGGCTTCGCCCTTATCCCAGTTCTTTTCAGCCTGCTCAATGAGGGTGAGGACATCACCCATGTCCAGGATTCGGCTGGCCATGCGGTCAGGGTGGAACAGCTCAAAGTCATCCAGCGATTCACCCGTGGAGGCGAACATGACGGGCTTGCCGGTGATGGAGGCAACCGAGAGTGCGGCACCACCTCGGGCGTCGCCGTCGAGCTTGGTCAGGACTACACCAGTAAAGTTGACGCCCTCGTTGAACGCCTGGGCCGTGTTGACGGCATCCTGGCCGATCATGGCGTCAATGACGAAGAGGACCTCGTCGGGGTTGATGGCAGCGCGGATGTCCGCAGCCTGCTTCATCAGTTCCGCATCAATGCCCAAGCGCCCGGCCGTGTCAACAATGACCACGTCATGCAGCTTGGACTTCGCCTCCGCCAACCCGGCCAGGGCAACGGCTACGGGATCGCCAGTGGCGGATTCAAACTCGCTGGAGACACCGGGGTGCGGTGCGAACACGGGAACACCGGCGCGCTCACCGTTGACTTGGAGCTGCTTGACGGCGTTGGGGCGCTGCAAATCCGCAGCAACCAGCAAGGGGCTGTGGCCCTGGCCCTTGAGCCACTTGGACAGCTTTCCGGCCAGCGTGGTCTTGCCAGCACCTTGCAAACCGGCCAGCATGATGACGGTGGGCGGGTTCTTGGCCAAGTTGATGCGGCGGGTTTCACCACCCAGAATTGCCACGAGTTCCTCGTTGACAATCTTGACGATCTGCTGCGCCGGGTTCAGCGCCTCGTTGACTTCGGAACCGAGCGCCCGCTCGCGGACCTTGGCGGTGAATTCGCGAACCACCGGCACGGCGACGTCGGCATCCAGCAGGGCCCGACGGATCTCGCGCACCGTGGCGTCGACGTCGGCTTCGCTGAGCCGTCCCTTGCCACGCAAGTTCTTAAAGGTTGCTGTCAGCCGATCAGATAGTGAGTTGAACACGCGCCGCGCACTTCTTTCGTCAGGGATTATTCGTCAGGGATTAACCAACGCCCGCGCGGGACAGCCTTGCGGCCGGCCCGCGCATGGTGCGCGGCAATTTACGTTATTCAGGATGAGACCGGTGGGACGGCGCTAACACCGCTCCACTCCCTTTCCTGAGGGACTCAACTATCAAGGGTACCAACTACGGCGCCTCTTCGTTGCATACCCCTCATGTTCGCCAGCAACTACATCACGGCAAAGAAAATTGTGGGCGCTTGTGCCAGACCATGAAAAGGGCCCCAATTGGTGGCATGCTGAAGACGTGATGAAAAACACTGCAGCTTCCAGCAATCAGCGCTCCACACAATCCAACCAGCCCGACGCCGGTTCCCCGGCTTCCGTTGCGGACCCCGGCGGGCGGATCAAGACTTTAGTGATTTTGGGGGCTTCGGGAGATCTCACAGGCCGTCTCTTGTTGCCGGGCGTGGCCCGGCTGATTGCTTCGGGCCGGGCACCGGGGCTCAATCTTGTGGGAGCTGGCAGTGATGATTGGTCTCCGCAGCAGTGGCAGGACCGGCTTAAGGACCGCTTTTCCGAGGCTATGGAACCCGACGGGGCTTCGACGGACACCGGGATCAAAGAATTGCACCAGCTCCAAGAGGGAAGTAGCTACCACCAACTTGATGTGACCGCCAAGGGAGCGTTGGGCCAGTTCCTCAAAGATATTCCCGGACCAGTGGCACTGTATTTTGCCCTACCCCCGGCGGTGAGCCAGAAAGCGTGCACGGCATTGACTCCCGAGGATCTGCCAGAAGGCACCCGGTTGGTTATGGAGAAGCCGTTTGGTTCCAGCGTTGAATCGGCTCGCGCACTCAATGCCACCTTGGCCACCTTGGTTCCTGAGGACCACATCCACCGAGTGGATCATTTCCTGGGTAAGTCCACAGTTTTGAATATTTTGGGCCTGCGCTTTGCCAACCGGCTGTTGGAGCATTCGTGGGACGGGGAACACATTGAAAAGGTAGAGATCTTCTTTGATGAAGCACTCACTCTGGAAAACAGAGCCCGCTATTACGATCATGCTGGTGCAGGGCGTGACATGATCCAAAGTCACCTGCTGCAGGTCATGGGCATCATGGCCATGGAACCCCCGGCAACGTTGGGTGAGCAAGACGTCCGCTCGAGCATTGCCACCGTACTAAGAGCCAGCACCATTGGCCGCAGCGGTCACGATTTGGCCGAGTACACACGCCGGGCGCGTTACACTTCGGGAACTATTGGAAAGCGCAAGGTCCCGAACTATATCGATGAAGACGGTGTGGACCCAGCAAATGACACCGAGACCCTCGCAGAGGTTGAAGTGTACATAAACAATTGGCGTTGGGCGGGAGTGCCGTTCATTTTGCGCTCAGGGAAAGCCCTAGGCAACGCCCGTAAGGAAGCGGTCGTCACATTCAAACCGGTTCCACATCTGCCCGTCGGCTTCAAAGGCTCAGACTCCCCCACGCGCCTGCATATTGGTTTCGGACCGGACACGCTGGTCCTGGACCTCGATGTCAACGGCCCGGGAGATGTCTTCACCCTTGACCGAGTCAAGTTGGAAGCAGAACTGGGCAGTGACCCTCTCCTACCCTATGGCGAAGTATTGGAAGGGATCCTGCGCGCAGATCCCTTGCTCTCCGTCCGTGGCGATACCGCCGAAGAGTGCTGGCGGATCGTGGAACCGACGTTTGCCGCCTGGGCGTCCGGAGCCGTCCCCATGGAAAACTATGCGGCCGGCTCCTCGGGCCCGCAGGCCTGGACCACCAGTAACGACTAACTCTCTAGATGGCTGCGGTGCCCCTCTCACCTGTGCGCACTCGCATAACCTCCAGCACGGCCACCATCCACACCTTGCCATCTCCGGGACTGCCCGTATTGGAACTGCCCACAATAATGTCCATCAAGTCCCAGGCCACCTCATCCGTGGCCAAGACCTCGATGCGAATTTTGGCATGCAGGTCCACAGCGTATTCGGCACCTCGGTAGATTTCGGTGTGGCCGCGCTGGCGCCCATAACCGTGCGCTGAGCTGACCGTCAGCCCCTGCACGCCATAACTTTCAAGCGAGCTGCGGACATCATCTAGTTGCTCTGGCCTAATGATGGCTGTAATGAGTTTCATGCGTCCACGGTGGCTTCCTGTGTTGCGGACTTGCGCCCTGGTGTGAGGTGATCGGTTCCAGACTGACCCGCAGCGGGCCTCTTGCCGGAGAGTGGTTGGAAGCTGCCCGTGGCGCGGCCGCCTAAGTCATAGGCGGATTCGGCGTGGATTGAGACGTCAATTCCGGCAGCTTCGTGGGCTGTTGAGATGCGGAATCCCATGGTCTTGTTGATGATCCACCCGATGGCATAGGCCGCGAGGAAGGAATAGAGCATAACCGCCCCGGCGGCGATGGCCTGCTTGCCCAGAAGTTCCAGCCCGCCACCGTGGAACAGACCCCGGCCACCGGCGGGTGAATTCGGATCAGCCGCCAAGCCAATGAACAAGGTCCCTGCGAGGCCACCCACCAAGTGAACCCCAACAACGTCCAGTGAGTCATCAATCCCCAAACGGTACTTCAACCCGACTGCTAGCGCGCAAAGCATCCCGGCCAAGAGCCCCAGCACCAGCGCCCATAGCGGCGTTATTGCCGAACATGCGGGGGTGACGGCAACAAGTCCGGCCACGGCCCCTGAGGCTGCCCCGAGTGAGGTGGCGTGTCCATCACGGATTTTCTCTACCAAGAGCCAGCCAAGGATGGCAGCTGCAGGTGCGGCAAGCGTGTTGATCCAGGCATAGCCAGCCACGGCATTGGCACCGAGCGCGGACCCCGCATTGAAACCAAACCAGCCAAACCAGAGTAGCCCTGCACCCAACATCACGAAGGGGAGGTTGTGGGGCCGGTGGCTGGGATCTTTTCCAAATCCCTTACGCCGGCCAAGGATAAGTGCCAGCGCTAGGGCTGCGGCACCGGCGTTGATGTGAACAGCAGTGCCTCCGGCAAAGTCAATGGCTCCGAGTCCTTGGCCTATCCATCCACCCGTCGGCTTGCCATTGGCATCCTCGGTGAAGGAAAAAACCCAATGTGCCACCGGGAAATACACCACAGTGACCCAGATGGCGGCAAAGGTCAGCCAGGCACCAAACTTTGCCCTGTCCGCGATGGCCCCCGTGATGAGCGCTACGGTGATGATGGCAAAGGTTGCTTGGAACCCTACGAAGACAACTTCGGGGACAGAGCCAACCAATGGGGCGCCGTCACCGGTGTCCAGGACTCCTCGCAGACCCAGCTTTTCCCAGGGGTTCCCCAGCAGTCCCCAGCCAAGGTCGGTGCCAAAGGCAGCCGAGTAGCCGAACAGGATCCAAAGAACGGCAACAACGCCAATGGCGCCGAAACTCATCATCATCATGTTTAGGACGGCTTTGGCACGTGTCATGCCGCCGTAAAAGAATGCAAGCCCCGGTGTCATGAGCAGCACCAAGGCTGCTGAGATTAGGACCCATGCTGTATCGCCAGTATTCATGTTGCTGGCCTTTCGTTGCAAGAGTTGTTGCCTGCCGCGTCTTCGGGGCTGTGCATGGTGGACACTTACAATGAAAGTTGCTGCGTGTTTCACGCGGACGTGGAATAAGTTTCCACTGCGTTACGTCTTGCGGTGGGGAGTTAACTTACCGCGTCAAAAGCGTTTCCGGCGTGTTTCCAGCCAAGCTCTTCGCTGCCCCAGCCATTCGCTTCCCGCGAGTGCGGGTGGCTAGACTATGCGGGCCTTGGTCATGCCCTCACTGATCCCCTGGGCAGCGACGCATTCACGCACGTTAAGACTGTCAAATTTGCTGCACTACTCTTGGCCAATGTTCCTGCTGCGGCGTATAAACGTTGTGCGGGCCGAATGGCTGAACAGGCCGGCGCCACCTCGGTTGAGCAGGCGCAGGTCCACGGTGGCCATGCGCAGCGTCCTGGTTGTTCGACGATTCGTGCGTTCAACGTTTTCAACAAGCACTAGACCATGAAAGATCATCCGTTCCCAGAAAAGGATGCCTAGATACACAAACCGCTGATTTCAAGGCCGCCCCTGCCGCACCCCACGGAGGTAATCTCACGCCGCACCGGACCCCCGGAGTAAGAATCTCTGATGGCGGTTTAAACAAAAAAAGCCCGCCGTGGCGGACATTTTTTGTTGTTCAGCTCAGAGTCTTGGACTCCCGCCAATTCCATTAGTTTAGAAGTGCATCAACAAAACTTTCGGCGTCAAAGGGGGCCAGATCATCGGCACCTTCGCCCAGGCCCACCAGCTTCACGGGGACTCCCAGTGTCTTCTGGATGGCCACCACAATGCCACCCTTTGCCGTGCCATCGAGCTTGGTCAGCACAATGCCGGTGATATTAACTACTTCCGCAAAAACCTTCGCCTGGGTGAGACCGTTTTGTCCCGTGGTGGCATCCAGCACCAGCAGCACCTCATCAACCGTAGCCTGCTTCTCAATGACGCGTTTAACCTTGCCCAGCTCATCCATGAGCCCGATCTTGTTCTGCAGGCGGCCTGCGGTGTCAATCATGACCACGTCCACTTCCGTCTCAATGCCCACCTTGACCGCCTCAAAGGCCACGGAGGCAGGGTCCGCTCCATCGACGTCGGACTTCACAGTGGCAACGCCCACCCGCGCACCCCACGTGGCCAGCTGCTCTGCGGCTGCAGCTCGGAAAGTATCGGCGGCACCCAGCAGCACGTCCTTATCCTCGGCCACTAACACCCGGGCCAGTTTGCCAACTGTGGTGGTCTTGCCCACGCCGTTGACGCCCACCACCATGAGTACGGCGGGGCGGTCATCGTGACGGGAGATGTTCAGCGTGCGGTCCATGGAAGGATCCACGAGCTTGATGAGCTCTTCACGCAGCATCGACTGGACGTGCTCTGGGCTGCGCACGCCCAAAACCTTCACGCGGTCACGCAGTGTGTCCACCAATTCCATGGTGGAATCCGTGCCGATGTCCGCCAGCAGCAGTGTCTCCTCAACCTCTTCCCACACGTCCTCGTCAATGGTGTCGCGGGAGAGCAGCGCCAGCAGGCCCTTGCCCAGCGCATTGTTGGACTTGGACAGCCGCGCCCGCAGGCGCACCAACCGGCCCTCAACAGGCAGCGGGGTCTCGATCGACGGGGCGGCAGGAGCAAGCGGCTCCAGCAATTCTTCCGGCAAAATGGCCGGCTGCGGAGCGATGGTTTCCGGGCGGTCCTCCACCAGAGTCCCGCCACCTTGGGCGTCCCCCTGACTTGTGGGATCCAGCGGGGCGGGGTCATTGGCATCGCGGGGGCCGGTGTAGTTCTGGCGGTTCCGGCGAGCGTTCAGGAAGACGGGTACTAGACCGCCAATGACGGCGAGCACAACCACGATGGACAAGAGGATGGGAAGAGTTTCATTCACCCCCTTAGTCTCTCACGGGGGCCTCACGCCCGGGGCAGAGCCTCACTGCCGGGGCCTCACGGGTGGGCACAGGACCAATTTTCGCGTCATGTGGGACACTCGTCAGTGATGTCTATGTCTATACGCCGGCCCAAAGAGGCCAAGGATCTGCCCGCAGCGAAGCTACCCCGCGAGATCAAGGTACTGGTGGCTGCCGCCTTCATGATTGCCATTGGCTTTGGCATTGTGGCCCCGGTTTTGCCGCAATTCGCACAAAGTTTCGATGTCAGCGTGACAGCCGCCGCTGTGGTTGTCAGCGCCTTTGCCTTCACCCGCTTGACCTTTGCCCCCTTGAGCGGCTGGCTGGTGGAACGGATGGGCGAGCGCCGCACCTACATTCTGGGCATCCTCATCGTGGCAGCCTCCTCGGCAGCCTGTGCGTTCGCACAAGATTATTGGCAGCTGCTGATCTATAGGGGCTTGGGCGGCATTGGTTCGACCATGTTCACCGTTGCGGCCATGGGCCTATTGATCCGGCTCGCCCCGCCCCAGGCACGTGGACGGGTATCTAGCCTGTATTCAGGCTCCTTCCTGCTCGGTAATATTGCCGGCCCCGCCGTGGGTGGACTCCTTGCAGGCTTTGGCATGGCCCTGCCGTTTCTGGTCTACGCCGCTGCCCTGGTTCTGGTGGCGGTGCTGGTGGCAACGCAACTGCCAGCGGCCTCTGCTCAAGCGAACCGGAAGGGGCTTGTTACCGCCGTCAAAAAAGAGGTATTGCCGCTGCGTGTTGCTCTGGGCCTGCCTACCTACCGCGCCGTTCTGGGCTCCGCCTTTGCCAATGGCTGGTCCGCTTTCGGCCTCCGCATGGCCCTGGTGCCACTCTTTGCCACGGCCGCCTTGGGCGCCGGTCCAGAGGTAGCCGGCATTTCCTTGGCCGTGTTTGCCATCGGCACAGGAGTTGCCCTGACTTTCTCCGGAAAATTGGCAGACACCTGGGGCCGCAAGCCCATGATTCTGAGCGGACTAGCCGTCAACGGCCTCGCCATGGGCGCGCTCGGATTCACCGGTAATGAGTTCTGGTTCTTCTTGATATCAGCCATCGCAGGCTTGGGCAGCGGCCTCATGGGCCCGGCCCAGCAAGCCACCGTGGCGGATGTAATAGGCAACGAGCGCTCCGGCGGCAAGGTCCTGGCCACCTTCCAGATGAGCTCCGATCTGGGCGCCATCATTGGCCCCATCGCGGCGGGACTGCTCGTGGACGCCTTCTCCTACGGCCCGGCGTTCCTCATGGCAACGGCCGTGGCGCTTCTAGCCATGGTGCTGTGGCTACCGGCGAAGGACACCCACCCGGCCTAGCCACCGTGGAACTTGCCTTATCCCGGCAGCGGCACCGAGCGCGCGGGGTTTATGCTCCAGCAGCCCGGTCCATGCGTTGGCTGATGACGGTGGAGACGCCGTCGCCTTGCATGGACACCCCATAGAGTGCGTCAGCAATATCCATGGTGCGTTTTTGGTGCGTAATGATGATCAGCTGGCTGGATTCACGCAGTTCCTCAAGAATGCTGATGAGCCGTCCCAGATTGGTGTCATCGAGCGCCGCCTCGACCTCGTCCATGACATAAAAAGGTGATGGCCGGGCCTTGAAGATGGCCACCAGGAGCGCCACGGCCGTCAGCGAGCGCTCGCCACCTGAGAGGAGGGAGAGGCGCTTGATCTTCTTGCCTGCGGGCCGCGCCTCAATCTCAATCCCTGTGGTCAGCATTTCCGTGGGATCAGTCAGCACCAGGCGGCCCTCGCCGCCGGGGAAGAGCCGGGCAAAGACGCGCTCAAATTGGATAGCCGTGTCCGCGTAGGCGGCCGTGAAGACCTCTTCAACGCGGGCGTCCACTTCCTTGATGATGTCCATGAGGTCCCGGCGGCTGGCCTTCAGGTCTTCTAGCTGGGCGGACAGGAATTGGTGGCGTTCCTCCAACGCCGCAAATTCCTCCAGGGCGAGCGGGTTGACCTTGCCCAGGGCTGACAGATCCCGTTCGGCCCGTTTGAGCCGCTTTTCCTGCTCGTCGCGCACAAACGGGGTTCCTTCACGGACTTGGTTGCCGTCCTCATCCACGGCCATGCGCAGTGCCGCCCATTTGTCCGTAACCTCACCGGGGCCCAGCGGAACCAGCGTGTGGGGGCCATATTCCGCAAGGAGGTGGTCCACGCTGAGCCCAAGTTCCTCAATGGATTTGTTTTCCAGCGTTTCAATTCGCAGCTTCTGGGCGGCACGTGCCAGCTCGTCCTTATGCACAGAATCGGTCAGCCGCGCCAGCTCCTTCTGAGCCTCCACCGTGGCACTGCGAACGCTCATCAATTCCACGTCACGGCCCGCCCGCTGCTCCTCGGCCTCATCGCGGACCTGTTCGGCCAAGGCGATGGACTCTTCCACCAGCACCAGAACTTGGTGGCTTGCCAGCGCCACGGCGGAGGCCTTCTTCGCTTGGAACAGCCGACGCCGGGCGCGCTGCGCCGCCTGCTCCCGAGCTGCCCGCTCCGTGGCGGCCGCCCGTTCCAGCGCCGCCGCCCGGTTGCGCGTAGCCGTGAGGGCATCTTCGGTGCTGCGCAGCGAGAGCCTAGTTTCCAGCTCCACCGCGCGAGCAGCCGTGGCTGCCGCAGCCAAGGAATCGCGCTCATCCATGGACGGTTCAAGGCCGGCCGGGGCCTGTTGCGCTGTGGCCAGCCGTGCCGCTATCTCCGTCAGTGCGTGTTGTTCGCGTTCAAGGTTGGCGGTTGCCCCGTGGACGGCCTGGGCGTGACGTTCAGACTCTCCTGCAGCCGAACGCAACGTGGCCCCCAGCAGGCCCAGACGTTCAGCCACGGCTGCCAGCCGCGCGTCGGACTCGTTGAGTGCGGCCAGGGAGGTTTCCGCCGCCTGAGCCAGGGCGGCCCTGCGCCCCTGCAAGCCTGCAAGCGCAAAACGGGACTGCTCGCCGCGGGCCGTGGCCTGCGCCAGTGCACTTTCGGTCTCATCCACCGCTGCCTGCAATTCCAGCAGCGACGGAGCCACGGCTGAGCCGCCCTGAATCCACCACTGGGTGAACACGTCACCGTCAGCCGTGACTGCCGTCAGCGCAGTATCCCGGGCCAGAACTTCCTGGGCTGCAGCCGCATCGGGGACCAGCACAACCCCTGCCAACAAGGCGTCGAGAATTTGTGCCAGCTCCGCGGGGCCATCAGCCTGTGCACGTCCCAGCAGCGCGCCGGGAATGGCAGCCGCGGCAGCAGCTGCCACTTGTTGCAATCGGACCAGCTCCGCCGGCTGCTCATCAGCGCGGGCTGGCCCGGCGAGCACCAGGGTGACCCGGCCACCCTCGTGCGTTTTAACCAGCTCCAGCGCAGACAGTGCCGCGGAAAGTCCCGTGACCGCAACCCCTTCGGAGGCTGCATTCAAGGCCGCAGAGATGGCGCTTTCATGGCTGGGCACCACCCGGATGAGCGCAGCCATGGAGGCCATGACACCGTCCGGGCGGGCTTCGAGTAGTTGGGCCCTGGCATCCTTGCGCAGCAGCCCCACGGCAAGCGCATCGCGGCGGGCGGTCAGGGACTCGCGGGCCCGCTCGGCAGCCAGCTGCTCGCGGGTGAGCGCCTCAAGCGCCGTGTCCACTTCCTCAAGGGCTGCGGCTGCGTCCTCGTAATCGGCATCGAGGCGTTCCTCCCCCTCTTCTACTCCGGCTACCTGGGATTCGAGGGCGGCAAACTCCGCCGCCGCCTGGGTGTGCCGTTCGGCGCCGGCAGCCTTGCTGTGGTGCAGCCGGCCAATTTCGGCTTCAGCCGATTCGACCCGTGAACGGGCGGAGGCAACCTGACCGGCTAACCGGGCCAAGCCTTCGCGGCGGTCGGCGGTGGCACGGAGTTGATCCCGCACTCGCTGCTCTTCACCCCGCACGGCAGCCTCGGCATCTTCCTTGATTTCCATGGCTGTTTCTAACCCGTAGCGGCGCTCCTCCAAGGCAAGATCCAGCTCGGCTTCCTCTTCACGCAACCGTGCTGCTTGTTCAGCCAAGCGGTCCGGGTCTCGGCTGGGGTCCGGCGCCGTCTCCGTGGCTCCAAGATGACGCCGGCGTTCTGCGGCGAGCATTCCCAGCGCCTTGAGCTGGTCGCGGGAGGAACATAACTGGTACCAGTTATCCCGTGCCGCGTTCAGGACGGGTGTGGCGGCTGCGGCTTCCTGTTCCAGTGCCGCCTGCTTCTCCCGGGCTGCTTGTAGTTCCTGCTCCACCTGTTCGCGGCGGTTCTTGAGGGATAGTTCTGCTGCTTCATCGCGTGCCACGGTTTGTGTCAGGCTCACAAGATCATCAGCCAGCAGGCGAGCTTTGGCGTCCCTGACATCAAATTGCACGGTTTGTGCACGCCTGGCCACAGCCGCCTGTTTGCCCAAAGGTGTCAGCTGGCGGCGGATCTCCCCCGTCAGATCATTGAGCCTGGCCAGGTTGGCGCCCATGGCATCAAGCTTGCGGAGAGTTTTTTCTTTGCGGCGGCGGTGTTTGAGGATTCCGGCGGCTTCTTCAACGAAGCCGCGGCGATCCTCAGCGGTGGCGTGCAGCACCCTATCCAGCTGGCCTTGACCCACAATGACATGCATTTCACGGCCCAGCCCCGAATCGGAGAGGAGCTCTTGGATGTCCAGAAGGCGGCAAGAGGTCCCATTGATGGCGTATTCGGAGCCGCCTGCACGGAACAGGGTGCGTGAGATGGTGACTTCGGCATAGTCGATCGGCAGGGCGCCGTCGCTGTTGTCAATGGTGAGTGAGACCTGGGCGCGGCCCAAAGGCGGACGTCCGGAAGTACCGGCAAAAATAACGTCTTCCATTTTTCCACCGCGCAGCGTCTTGGCACCCTGCTCCCCCATGACCCAGGCAAGAGCATCAACCACATTGGATTTCCCCGAACCATTGGGGCCCACAACAGCTGTCACACCGGGTTCAAAGTCAAAAGTGGTGGCCGACGCGAAGGACTTGAATCCGCGCACGGAAAGACTTTTTAGATGCAAACTGTTTTCTTCTCCTGCGCCGGGTGTGTTTCTCACAAGCCAATCTACCGTGAATTTCCCCATCCCACCCGGGCGCCTAGATCCGTGTATACGTTGTGGCGTATGTGCGTGAACACCCCTCAAGGTGCATAGTTAAGGGTGGGTCTTGATATGTATGGGTGCCGTCCTCAGGCGTTCTAGCACATATCAAGGCAAAGTCACTGGTTTTTCCGGTGACGTTGAACACTTGATACCTAAGAAAAAGGCTGGAACTTGATCGGCAACGCTACGTTTCGTCACCACAACACCGCCTTGCTTGCTGTTTCCAGCATTGAGGCTCCGATTGTTGTCAAATCCAGTGACTTCGACGCCCGTCTAGCCCCGAGCCTGAAACGTCTGCGCCTCTCCAAACGGCTCTTGGAGCGTGTGGCCGGTGTGGAGGAACGCCGCTGGTGGGCCCCGGGCACAGACTTTGACGACGCCGCCATTGAGGCTGGTGCCAAGGCGCTGGCCGAGGCCGGGATTGAACCGGGCCAGGTGGGCCTGCTGATCAATACCTCCGTCACTCGACGCAATCTTGAACCCTCCGTTGCCGTGAAGGTGCACAACGGTTTGGGGCTACCCTCCTCGGCCATGAACTTTGACGTGGCCAACGCCTGCCTGGGCTTCGTCAACGGAATGACCTTGGCTGCGAACATGATCGACTCCGGCCAGATCAAGTACGCCTTGGTGGTGGCGGGCGAGGACGCCCAGGCCACGCAGGAAAACACCTTCAACCGTCTGAACGCGGAAACCTCCACCCGTGAGGACTATCTCAAAGAATTCGCCACCTTGACGCTGGGTTCCGGCGCGGCCGCTGCCGTTATTGGCCCGGCAGATCTGCATCCCGAAGGTCACCGCATAGTGGGCGGCGTCTCCCGTGCCGGCACGCAGCACCACCAGCTGTGTGTGGGCGGGCCTGACGGCATGTTCACAGACACCAAAGGACTGCTGGACAATGGTCTGGAACTGGTCACTGATGCCTGGCATGAGGCCCACACCGACGGCTGGGACTGGCGCTCCATGGACCGCTACGTCACCCACCAGGTCTCCAACTCTTACACCAACGCCATCATCAAGGCCGTGAATCTGGTCAAGGGGCGGGTGCCCATCACATTCCCGAAATGGGGCAATGTGGGCCCAGCCTCGCTGCCCATGACCTTGGCGCAGGAATCCCAGAGCCTGAACCGTGGCGATCGGGTCCTGTGCATGGGTGTGGGCTCAGGCTTGAACACCGCCATGATGGAAATTGCGTGGTAGCAGTGACTTCCGAGCACACGGCCGTGTCCCAACCATGGCCCGGTGTCTCTCCAGCGTGGCAGCAGGTACTCACGGTCCCGTCCACGTCCGCCGTTGATCCTGTAGGCACCAGCAGGCAATGGCACTACCTGGACAATGAGTCCGACGTGCTGGCCACCGGCAAGGCCCCTCGAGGCACCCTGCTGTGCGTGCACGGCAATCCCACGTGGTCTTATCTGTGGCGCACCCTCCTGGCCGGGGCTACCTCCCCCGAAACTCTTGCCGCTGGCGGCCCGTGGCGCGTCATCGCCGTAGACCAGCTGGATATGGGATTCTCCGAGCGCACGGGCACCTTCCGCCGCCTCGAGGACCGCATCAACGACCTCTCTGACTTCACCGCCGCACTGGGCCTTACCGGGCCTGTGGTGAGTGTGGGACACGACTGGGGCGGCATCATTTCCCTGGGCTGGGCCACCCGGCACAAGGACCAGCTGGCCGCCGTGGTACTGACCAACACGGCCGTGCACCCGGCAGGTTTCACCCTTCCGCCAGCTCTAAAACTTGCCCTACACCCCGCCGTCCACCAGTGGGGCACCAGGACCACTTCCGCCTTTTTGCGTGTCACGCACGGACTCGCTGCGCCCACCCTGAGCGCGGAGGTCCGCGCAGCATTCATGGCCCCGTACCGCTCCGTGGCCCGGCGTGCCGGGGTAGGTAATTTTGTGGCCGATATTCCGGCAACGCCAGAGCACCCGTCCTGGGCTGTACTGGATGCTGTGTCCTCTGATATCCGTTCCCTTGGCGTGCCTGCCCTGATGATGTGGGGCCCCAAGGACCCGGTCTTCTCAGATCGATACCTGCGAGATCTGATCACGCGCCTGCCCCACGCCGATGTGCACCGTTTTGAAGGTGCTAGCCACCTGGTCCAGGAAGATCGTGACATAGCGGCACCAACATTCACCTGGCTGGCGCAGCGTTTCCCGACATCTGATCAAGCCGCATCCCTTGAGCAAGCCCCCACCCAGGACAGCACGAACACGCAGTATGTCCCTATGCTGGCCGAGCTCGATGCCCGCACTGCCGATACCAGCACCGCGGTGGTGGATATGTTGGCCGACGGCGGAACACGTTCGCTGAGCTGGGCGCAGCTCTCCTGCGATGTGGACGATCTCGCGGCAGGACTGCGTGAACTCGGTGTCAAGGCCGGAGACAGGGTCAGTTTGCTGGTGCCGCCGGGCATCAATCTAACTACCTTGATCTACGCCTGCCTGCGTCTGGGCGCCGTCATTGTGGTGGCCGACGCGGGGCTGGGCACCAAGGGGCTCAGCCGCGCCATCAAGGGAGCCGGGCCTGACTTCCTGATTGGGATTGAACGTGCTTTGGCTGGTGCCCGTCTGTACAACTGGCCCGGCATTAGGATTGCCGCGGAAGATTTCCCACCTGCCACAGCAACAGCCAAGAAAGCCCTCTTCAAGGTTGCCGGCACGGTTCCGCAGTTACTGGCCAATGGTCGCGTGACCCGGTTGGCCGGGTATGCGAGCACCTTTAGCACCCCCGCACCGGATGCCGATGCAGCAGTGCTGTTCACCTCCGGTTCCACCGGACCGGCCAAGGGTGTTGTGTACACACACCGCCGGCTGGCCGCCATGCGCGACACCCTTAAAGCCACCTACCGGCTTGAAGCGGGCACGTCACTGGTAGCCGGTTTTGCACCCTTTGCCCTTCTTGGCCCGGCCTTGGGCGCCACCACTGTCACTCCCGACATGGATGTCACCGCCCCGCGCACCTTGACCGCCAAGGCCTTGGCCGAAGCTGCCGCTGCCATTGATGCAACAGTGGTGTTCGCCTCCCCCGCCGCGCTTGTGAACGTGGTGGCCACCGCTGCGGAACTCACGCCTGCCCTGCGGAAGGTGCTGGCCGGCGTCGAACTTCTCCTCTCGGCAGGTGCACCCCTGGGTCAACGGCTACTCACCCAGGTGCAGGAGCTGACCACCAATGCGGCTCTGCACACTCCCTACGGTATGACGGAAGCGCTGCCTGTCACCGATATTGACTTACCGGGCATTCTTGCGGCCGGGGCAGGCAATGGTGTGTGTGTTGGAACCCCTGTCAGCGGCGCCGCCATTGCCATAGCGCCCGTGCTGGCGCAAGGGCTTGACCTTTCGCCCACCACCGCCGCCGAAGTCACCGGGGAGATTCTGGTGCGTGCTCCGCACGTCAAGGAACGCTATGACCGCCTGTGGATCACGCAAACTCACAGCACCTCCATTCCTGGCTGGCACCGCACAGGCGATATTGGGCATCTGGATGCGCAGGGCCGGCTGTGGGTTGAGGGCCGGATGGAGCACATTCTCACAACCCCCACCGGCGTCAAAACACCTGTGGCGTGCGAGCAGGCGGTGGAACAAGTGCCCGGAGTTGCCCGTGCTGCCGTTGTTGGCGTTGGACCCATGGGGACTCAGGCTGCCGTGGCGATCGTAGAAACTGCTCCCGCCATCAAGCGTCCAGGGTTGGCAGCTGCCCCGCTCGCGGCGGCAGTGCGTGCTGCGGCGTTGTCCGTGGGACTTCCGTTGGCTGCCGTGATCACCATTGACGCCATGCCCACAGATGTGCGGCACAACTCCAAGATCGACAGGGCGAAGCTCTCACGCTGGGCCGCACGGTTGCTGGCAGGGCAAAAAGCCGGCCAGCCGTGATCGGTGATGCTGCCCCGGCGCACAATGTGGGGAGTTCTCCACAGCGCAAGGTGCTCGTCACAGGCACCAGTGGAATGCTGGGGCGGGCTGTGGCCCAACTCCTGCATGAGCGTGGATACCTTGTCCGAAGCTTGCAACGCCGGGCCGTCCAAGCCCCGTGGGAATCGATTCAGGGCTCCATTGCTGACCCCGATGTTGCGGCACGCGCCGTAGCGGGGATGGACGCCGTAGTACATTTGGCGGCCAAGGTCTCCTTTACCGGAGAGTGGAATGAGTTTCTCGCCACCAACATTGTTGGCACACGCCAGCTGCTGAGAGCAGCACAGCATGAGGGTGTGCGGGATTTTGTGTTTGTCTCCTCCCCCTCAGTGGCACACTTTGGCAGTTCCATTGTGGGCGCCACCGCGGGGGCAGCTAACCCGGCTTTGGCCCGCGGTCACTACGCCCGGTCCAAAGCTGCGGCTGAGGAAATTGCCCTGGCGCAGAACTCCCCGGCATTTCGGGTCACGGCCATCCGTCCCCACGTTGTCTGGGGTCCAGGTGACACTCAGCTGGTGGAACGCGTGGTGGAACGTGCGCGGACAGGCCGCTTGCCGCTCTTGGACGGCGGGCGCGCACTCATCGACACCACCTATTTGGACAACGCCGCCGAGGCCATAGTGCGCGGACTTGAACGGATGGATCAGGCTCACGGTCAGGCTCTGGTGGTCACCAATGGCGAACCCCGCCCTGTAGGTGAACTCATTGCCGGGATCTGTGCGGCTGCCGGCGTGCCCGCTCCTGGCTATTCCATACCTGGCTGGTTAGCCCGCGGCGCAGGCTCGGTCATTGAAAAGGCCTGGACTGTTGCAGGGGCGCGTGGATGGGTGCACGACGAACCGCCCATGACCCGCTTCCTGGCCGAACAACTCTCCACAGCCCACTGGTTTGATCAACGGAACACGCAGGCCGTGCTGGACTGGACTCCGGCGGTGTCCTTAGACGAGGGACTGAGCCGATTGGCAGAGCACTACCGAGCTCTGTAATGATGCGGACTCTGTAATAATGACGCATATTTTTCGCTAACAACTACTTGCTTTTGCGTCCACACCACTTGTTTGTGGCCTTATCTCTTGATTAGCCCAACGTGTGCACCCTATCGTCACAGGTGAAAGAGGTTTTCGCCATCACTTCGGTGGCGGGACTTTATTTCATGCCTGCCTGTGTGGCGGGCATGCCGCTGGAGATAGGTGTCCGAACTTGAAACTACGTGCAGTCACCGGTCTTAGACACCGCCACGTACTGGCAATAATTGCTGCCACGGCTCTAGCGTTCAGCGGTTTGGTGAGCGGTGTTGTGGCTGCTGCATCAGCTGCCGAGTCCTGCGGGCCCGGCAGCAACCTGATCTCCTGTGAAAACTCCAAACCAGGCACAGATCCGCAAGTTTGGGACATTAACGGGGCGGGCGATGACTCCATTCAGGGATTCTCCACTGACATCAGCGTCAATGTTGGTTCCAGCATTGGGTTCAAAATCAAAACTGATGCCAAGGCCTACTCCATCGACATCTTCCGCACGGGATTCTACGGCGGGCTCGGTGCCCGAAAGATTGACTCGATCATCCCCTCTGCTCCGCTTCCGCAGATTCAGCCACAGTGCCTCAGCGATGTCAGCACCCAACTTTATGACTGTGGCACGTGGGGCTTGTCCGCAACCTGGAACGTCCCCAGCACGGCAGTCTCCGGTGTCTATGTGGCCCTGCTGACCCGCAAGGATGATGGCGGCAGGAGTCACATAGTTTTTGTGGTGCGCAATGATGCCAGCCATGCCGACGTTGTTTTCCAGACCTCAGACCCCACCTGGCAGGCCTACAACACCTACGGAGGCGCGGATTTTTACCAAGGTGCTGACATAGGGCGGGCCTTCAAAATCAGCTACAACCGTCCTGTGGTGACACGAGGTGACGTTGACGGACGTGACTTCTACTTCGCCAGCGAATATGCCATGGTGCGTTACTTAGAACAAAACGGCTATGACGTTGCCTACCAATCCGGTGTGGACACTGACAGGTACGGCTCGCTCCTGAGCAACCACAAGGTGTTCTTATCGGTAGGCCATGACGAATACTGGTCAGGTGCCCAGCGCAGCAACATTGAGGCAGCCGCCAACGCTGGTCTCAACCTCCAATTCCTCTCCGGCAATGATGACTACTGGCGCACGCGCTACGAGCCGTCCACCACGGACAACAGCAACTACCGCACTATCACTTCCTATAAGGAGACCTGGTCCAACAGCAAAATAGATCCGAGCAATCAGTGGACGGGAACGTGGCGTGACCCCCGCTTTGCCTCACCCGCCAATGGCGGCGGCATCCCAGAAAATGCGCTCAGCGGCACCATCTACATGTCCAACTACACTGACCTTCCGGTCACTGTCTCCGCAGCGGAAGGCAAGACCCGCTTGTGGCGCAACACCTCATTGACCCAACTGGCCCCCGGAACCCAGGCCGCCTTGGCTCCCCACACCGTAGGTTATGAATCCAATGAGGACATTGATAATGGTTTCCGGCCCCAAGGATTGATCCGCCTGTCCACCACTGTGGGGCCAACACCCCAATACCTCATGGACTACGGCAATCTGGTGCAGCCCGGAACCACCACACACAACATCACCTTGTACAAGAACTCTGCTGGGGCATTGATCTTCTCCGCGGGGTCCGTTCAGTGGTCGTGGGGTTTGGATGCAACGCACGACGGCGACGGGGCACCTGCCGATGTCCGGATGCGTCAGGCACAACTAAACTTATTGGCCGATATGGGGGCGCAACCGGCAACCAGAGACCCCGCCTTGAACGCCGCCAGCAAGAGCACCGATACAACACCGGCCGTAGCCGTGATCACTTCTCCAACTAACGGGACCGCCATCGCCAACGGTGCCAAGGTCACCGTCACCGGAACCGCCAGTGACACCGGCGGGGTGGTGGCCGGCGTCGAACTTTCAAGCGACGGCGGAATCAGCTGGCATCCGGCAACGGGGACCACCAACTGGAGCTACAGCTACATCCAACACGGAGTGGGCACAGTGGCACTGATGGCACGGGCCATCGATGACAGCGCCAACTATCCAGGCACACCCACCCAGATAAACCTCCAGGTGGGCGGTCCTTATAGCGCTCTGGGCCAAACGGTTCCCGCCACAGTGGACTCCGGGGACAACGGTTCGCTGATGTTGGGGATGCGCGTCACACCCAACCAGAATGGCTTCATTTCCGGGGTGCGCTTTTATAAGAGTGAAGCTAACACGGGAACTCACACCGGCTATCTTTGGAGTAGCTCAGGGGCCCAGTTGGCCACGGCCACCTTCACCGCTGAAAGTGGCAGTGGCTGGCAACGTGCCACCTTCGTATCCCCGGTCCAGGTACTCGCCGGGCAAAGCTACGTTGTCTCCTACCTTGCCCCGAAGGGCCGCTACTCCTACCAGAGCGGTTTCTGGGACTACAGAGGCACCACGGCAGCCCCGCTCAGTATTGCAGGTGGCTTCGGCTCACCGGCTGCGGGGGTGTACAACACCTCCGGAGAGTTCCCCACCGACAGCTACGAAGGCAGCAACTACTTTGTGGACGCCGTCTTTGAAAGCACCGACAACTCTCCTTTGTCAGCCACCGCACAGCAACCCGCCAATGGCGCATCCAGCGTGCCCGTCACCACGGCGGTCAGTGCTGTACTGTCCAAGGATGTCAATGCAGCGTCCGTCAACATCTCGCTGAAAACCTCGGCCGGTGCCAGCGTTACTGGAACTACGGGCTACAACCCGGCAACGCGCATTGCGTTGTTCACACCGGCCACGGCACTGGCACAAAACGCCAGCTACACAGCCACCATCTCAGCCAGCAGCAATGGCATGCCCGTGTCAGTGGGAAAGACATGGCAGTTCAAAACGGTGCTCCCGGATGCTACGGCTGGCAACTGCCCCTGCAGCATGTATCAAGACAGCAGCACACCCGCCGTGCTCGCCATCGCCGATGGTGTTCCCTTGGCGCTGGGTGTGAAGTTCAGCCCCACAGCCAAGGGAACCATCGATGGGATTAAGTTCTACAAGGGCCCAGGTAACACCGGCACGCACACCGGCACCTTATACGGCAGCAACGGCGCCGTGTTGGCCACCGTCACGTTTACTGCCGAAAGCACTACCGGCTGGCAGAGCGCCACCTTTGCCTCTCCCGTTCCGGTCACGGCCGGAACTGAATATATTGCCGCCTATACGAACCCTGAAGGCACGTACTCTGCAACTCCGGGAGCCTACGCCGATGACTCTAATAGTGGCCCTCTCCATGTCCCCTCCGGGCAGGGGCGGTTCTCCTACACCTCTGATTTCCCCACCAACAGCTCCTCTAGCAGCTACCTTGTCGATGTGGTGTTCAACCCTGTATTTACGCCACTGAGCGCCGGAAACCAGCAGCCCATTGCGGGTGCGGGAAGCGTGCCTGTTGATACAACACTCAGCACGGTGCTTTCAAAAGCTGTCACTGCGAATACCGTTGCCATCGCGCTCAAAACTGCCGCGGGGGTGAGCGTTGCAGGGACAACCAGCTACGACCCCGGATCCCGCCGGGCCACCTTCACGCCGTCGGCCGCGCTGTCCAATGCCACAAGCTACACAGCAACGCTCAGCGCCACGGCTACCACGGGTGAGAATGTTGCGGAGGGTGCCTCGTGGACCATCACCACGGCCAATGCTGACACCGCAGTAGGCGCGTGCCCGTGCAGCCTGTATCAGGACAGTGCCACACCCGCCGTGCTCTCCATTGCCGATGGAACTCCCCTGTCATTGGGCGTAAGGTTCAGCCCCGCCACCAATGGCAAAATCACCGCCATCAAGTTTTACAAAGGACCGGGCAACAGCGGAACTCATCAGGGCACGCTGTACTCGCTCGCTGGTGCAGTTCTTGGCAGCGGCACCTTTTCTGGAGAAAACTCTGCCGGGTGGCAGACCCTGACCTTGGCCAGCCCCGTGCCTGTCTCGGCCGGGGCAGAGTACATTGCCGCCTACACGAACCCGGTAGGCACTTATTCCGCCAGTCCAGGCGGCTACGGCAACGATGTCTCTGTGGGCCCGCTCCACGTCTCTGCTGGTCAGGGGCGGTACTCCTATACCTCCGATTTCCCGGGTAAGACTTCCTCCAGTAGTTACTTGGTTGATGTGAGCTTCGAACCAGTAGCCACAATTTTGCCGCTGCAGCTACTATCGACAGTGCCTGTTTCTGGGGCGCTGGATCAGCCTGTCACCTCGGCCCTCTCCGCCACGTTCTCCAGCCCCCCAGCAGCCGGATACTCCGTGACTGTACTGGCCGGGACAAGTCCCGTAGCGGGCACTGTGACGGCCAGTAATTCCGGTAAGACTCTCAACTTCACCCCTGCTGCCGCTTTGCCTCCGGACTCCGCCATCACGGTTTCCTTGGATAACCTTGTTTCGGCTCAGGGCGCTGCGCTAGCCGCAACGAGCTGGACGTTTAGGACAGTGGCCGCGAACAGCACCAGCAGCAGCCTTTTTGGATCCTTGACGCCGGATGTTTTGTCCAATACTGATGACAGCTCGGCCATTGAACTGGGCGTTAGCTTTACGCCCGCAACGGCAGGTTCCGTTACTGCCATCCGCTTCTTCAAGGGAATTGGCAATAATGGGGCCCACACGGGGTCCCTGTGGGATTCGGCTGGAAACCGGCTGGCCACGGCTAACTTCACCAATGAAACAACTTCGGGATGGCAAACGGCTGTTCTTGCTACCCCGGTGTCCCTGACGGCAGGAGGCAGCTACACGGTTTCCTACTACGCCCCCAACGGCGCCTATTCCTCAACTGGCGCATTCTTCGCCACTGCTTTTACGCAGGGCCCGTTGAGCGTGAGCGCTGGCAGTAACGGCCTGTACATGTACGGCTCCGGAGGCGCGATGCCCGTGAATTCCTGGAACGCTACAAACTACTTCGTTGACGTGGTGTTCAGCGTCCCGCACTGATTAGCTCCCGCACCGATTATCGAAGTACCGACGGCGACCAGGCATGCTCAATCAAAAGTTCCGGCACTGCACCTGATTCGATCCCCACCGACCAAACATCTTCATCCCCTACGGCTCCTTCACGAGGCAGCCCGTACAGGAGTGTTGAATCATTGAGCCATTCCGCTTGGTCATCTATGCTGCGCGGCTGCGCCAGAAGGGTTTCCGTATTGCTGTCCAACTCCAGCACCGCCAGGTTCCAAAAAGGTGTGGGCCCAGGCTTGAGGTTCTTTTTGAACGCGATCTTTGTCCCATCGGGGGAAAGTGAGGGGCACTCAGCATTTTCTCGCAATGACGTCAGGGTCCGTTGTGCAAGATCGCCCCGTACCAGCCATGTCTTCTGGCCCGAGGCGGCAGTGGCATAAAAGGTGTTCTGGTCCTGAGTAAAGGTGACACCCCACACATTTCTGTCTACGGGGGCTATGGGCGCCCCATCAACCAGCAAGGTGAAGTCCTCCAGGTTGCCATGATCTCCCCCAGCCGTTTTGGTAATGACTGTGGCAGTGGAAAAACTTGCCGGCGCATAGGCATGGCCCGTGACAAAAACAGTTGTAGCGAAAAGTTGCCCATCAGATGAGACCCGCACCCGGCTGGGATTTCCCGGCAACGGATAGTCCTGTTGTTCGCGCCACTGCGAGTCGTACCGCACCGCCTGGAAGGTTGTCACAATACCGGCGTTGGTCCGCAGGCACATTTGGGTTCCTGCGGCCGCATATACCCTGTCACAGACCGCCTCGGTGACGGTCCGGGGCCCCGCAGGCTCTTCCAGTGGGACCATGGCTACGTGCCCATATCCGCTACCCGGCGCGGTGTTTCTAAAAATGATGCGCGGGCCGGTGTGCCAGGTCTCATCCGTTGAAAGCGCCACTCCTGAGGCACTCTGCGCACGCAGCTGATACTGGTTGTAGGACCACAAGGCGTAGATGACAGCAGCCCCCAGCACCACTATGGTGATGGCAGCCAGCCATGCCATACGGGTCCGCGCACTCATACGGCATCCAAGGCGGAGTCTCCGCTTTTAGCCCCAGGTAAAAGTCTGCGGACAAGGATCACGGCCGCAACCAATGCGGCTGCCAGCGCCACGGCGGCAACCACCATGGCATGTTCACGACCAAGCATGAACCACAAGGTGCCGAATCCAACGGAGGCGAAGAAGCGTGAGGCCGCAACCACCGTCTGCGCAGCCGCAATGCCGCTGGCTTTGCTGGCTTCCGGCGAGAATTGACCGGCCAAAGCTGCCAGAACACCATCAGTGGCAGCGTAGAAGACGCCAAGTAGCAGAAGGGCGCCAATAGTGAATGCTGCTCCTGTGGCGGGCAGTACCGCACACAGATAGGCTGCGAGCAGGGCTCCGTGTCCTGCGATAAAAACCCTCAAGCGCCCCCACCGATCCGCCAATCTGCCCAGCGGCACTGCGAGCACCAAATAAGCGAGGTTGGTCCCAACATAGAGCAAGGGAAACCATGTTGCTGCAAACGAGGCCTTGCTTTGCAAGACCAAGTAGATGAAGCCATCACCTATAGTGACCAGCCCCAATATCCCTGCCAGCAGGAGTAGCCGGCGCATCTGGGGATTGTTCAGTTCACGCCATGCGAAGGGCGCGCGAGAAACAGCCTGCGAAGCAGTGTCCGCTATAGCTGCTTGCTTCTCCAGCACCCTTTGCCGCCGGCCTGGAACAAGGAGTCCCAGCACTGCTAGACCAAGAACACCACAGGCCAAGGACACGACAAAGACGGTGTGGTAGCCGTTGGGGATCAGTAGCAGCACTATAAACGCCAGCAGGGGGCCAATAGTGGCACCTACCGTGTCCAGCATTCGGTGCACACCAAAGCTCCGGGCCAGGTGTTCAGGCTGGGCCGCTTCGGTGATCATGGCGTCCCGGGGTGCCGTGCGAATACCTTTGCCAATTCGGTCCAGGCCAATGACTGCTGTAATGGCACCAAAACCTGTTGCAAAGAGCAGCCACACCCGGGCGAAAGTTGATAGGCCGTAGCCGAGAACGGCGATCGCCTTGTGCCGGTCGCCGCGGTCTGCCGTCCATCCGGCACCAATGCGGACAATGGCTGAGATACCTTGGTGGATGCCGTCCAGGAAGCCATAAGCCACCATGGACAGCCCCAGAACACCAGTGATGTACAGCGGGAGCACAGCTGCTACAGATTCCGAGGAAATATCGGTAAACATGCTCACGATCCCCAGCGAAATGATCACTGGGGAAATCTTGAAGGGCGTACTGGAAGGCCACGCTTGTGCGGCTTTGCCGCCTTTACGGTCAGAAAAGGACAGATACATGTGTAGTGATCCTATTTTCCGGCGTGCAGCACGCCGTAGACAATATAGGAAGCTCCACCTTTGATGGGTGTGACTGTTACGGTGACTTTGTCAGTTCCACGGGTAAACCACGTTGCCGTTGAACCGGCCGAGGCCGGTGCGTCTGTACTACCAAAACCCAGCGGCGCAAAGTGAGCCTGATAGAAAGCCTTCACTGCCAGCGGCTCGCGGGCGGTGTTTGCAACCAGGCTGGTTTGCAAGATGGCGTTCTGGGGGCTGACAGAGCTGCTAATGATTTTTGATCCCTCAAGTGCCGGGAGTGCCTGTTCTGGATACCCCGGCGCCAATTTCCCTGCCGCATCCGCAGACTGTGGCAACGGTGCCACCACGAGAGGTAGCTGCGGTTTCGAACTGGGAAGAAGTACTTGAGTTGCTGAGGGGGCTGGACTATTGACTTCCAATGGACGGCCCGGATCTGGGCTCAGAGCTGGCCCTCCCCCTTCAACGGGCAGGGTGATCTTGGGTTTGAGGCTGGCAGTTGTGGCTGGCGCAGTACTCTGGGCAGTGGGCGATGCCTTGCTTGACTGATTTGCGGCTGGCGGACTCGCAGGAGACGCACTCTGGGAAACCGGTGGTGCGGCGGCGGATCCGTCTCCCTGAACCCCGGATTGCTTTCCAGGCAGAAGGTTCAAGGTAATAGCTCCAGCAAAGATGATTACTGCTAGTCCCAGCCCAAGAAAGAGCAGTTTTCGTGCTTTCATGGTCTCACCAAGCCTTTCGGGCCACCCCGAGGGAGAAGTCCCCGCCACAAACAAATCGTCCGCCTCATAGACGGACGTCATCCTCTTTCATTGTCAGCATATAGCGGGGAGCGCCGCTGTCCCAGTGTCTGTTTGCAACGAAATGGCAACGGCAGCCAGCTCTGCTGTGTCACTGTCCTGCTGCAGGGCTTTCTTGCTGTATTTGGTTCGGCTCACACCGTTCGGGTCATGGGAACTATCTTGCTGACAACAACGGCGGGGCCCGGCGAATGCTTCACCGGGCCCCACCTTTGTCTATCAATTGCTGGCTGGCTCAGGAATCCCCTGACACGGTAGAGCCGGCCTAGGTGTTGCTAGCTGTGCAGTCCTGCGCGTCGACGGTTGCCAATCACAATACCGGCACCCAGGAGCGCCATGATGCTGGCCGCAGCCCACAAAGCGTTGGTGTTGGCGCCAGTGCTGGCCAAGTCTTCGTCAGCGGACTGGCCCGGGCTCAGCACGTTGAAGAAGCCCACCAGCGTCTGTCCCGAGTCCGCGCCTGTCAGCACAATCTTGTGCTCACCCGTTGCAAAATTGACCGGAACAATCCATCCAATGGACACGGTGCCTTGCGCGTCGGCCTGTACTGATCCGAGGCTTATGGGCTGGCTGAAGACTGTGCCCTGGACCATTTCGCCCGGGCGGAATCCCGCGCCCTTGAACGTGATCGCATTGCCCTGGTAGACGTCCTTAGCAACGAGGGCGCCGGGTGCGGCCGTAGTGGTGCTCCCCGTGCCTGCCTCGGTTGTCGCGGGCACAGTGGTTACCGGAGCAGTCGTAGCCGGAGCCGTGGTTGCAGGAGCGGTCGTCGCAGGAGCAGTCGTCGCCGGAGCAGTCGTCGCCGGAGCAGTCGTCGCAGGAGCAGTCGTCGCAGGAGCAGTCGTCGCCGGATCAGTCGCAGGAGCCGTGGGCTCCACTGGAACCACACCGCAGATTAGCTTGGCATCTGCCCAGTCCGCCCATGCATGCCATGACGCAGTGTTGGCAGTGCCCACAAGAGCGTTTCGCAGCTCAATAATCTGGGCACCGCTGACGTCCACACTGATGGTTGTGGGTGAGTTGGTGTCCATGGCGATGGTTGTGTTGCTGACGAGTTTGCCGTCTGCGTACACCTCGAAGGTGCTGCGCGGAACAACTTTGTCGGTAGCCGCTCGTGCCTTGACGTCATCATCGATGCCAATAACGGCCTGGAATGTGGTGCACTGGGCGCCGACATTGACTTTCACACTGGCCGGGCTGTTGGCGCCCAGTCCCTTGGGATAGGTGATGCCGGCCAGCTTCAGTGCCGGGCCGTCGTTGGCTGCCTTATCGCCTACTGCCTTGTCTCGTTCCAGCGGGCCCCAGCCGTTTGATGAGCTGATCCATGCAAGGTCAGAAACGTAGGCTGTGTCGGGGAGGCGGACTTCAACTCCGAGTTGGAAGGCATAGCTGGACGTGCCTGAGGTCAGTGTCACCGGTACGGCAATGCTGCCGCCGGCGGTCGCTGCGGCCGTGACAGGGACAGATACTTTGGCAGTACTGCCCGGCGCTACTGTAGCTACAGGCACTGCTGCTGTGGGCAATGTCAGACCGCTTGCAGTGCCGAACTGCAGGCTTGCGCCCGTCAGAGGTGCCGTGCCACCGTTGCGGACACTGACCTCGAGGGTGCCAGACTCACCGGCCGCAAGTGAGAGTTGACCCGAAACTGACGGAGTTGTCGGCAGGCCAGGCTTTTCGCCCGGTGTCAGTCGCAGAATTGCTGTGCCGTGGCTGGGCACCGTGGCAGAGAACGAACTGGACGTGTTGGCCACGTCCACCCGGTCCCACAGCGACCGGACACTGTAGGATCCTTGGCCATTTACCTGCGTCACAGTAGAGCCAACGGTGGCCGTTGCGCCAGTGGTGTTGAACAGTGCCACCCCGATGTCACCGTTGGAGAGCGGTTTGGCCCACACCTGCAGACCGTTGGCATTGCTCACCCGAACAGCTTGTTTGCCCAAGGGGTCCTGATTTACGCCAATAACCTCGCGGTTGGTGATGGTTTTTACAGTCTCTGCCGGCAGCTTTGTCAGATCGGTGCCTGCAAAGAGCGGTGCAGCCAACATGGCCCACATGCCGAAGTGGCTGCGGTTCTCATCTGCGGTCAGGCTTCCGTTGCCCACCTGCAGCATGTCAGGATCATTCCATGCGCCGGGGCGCGCATAGGGCGAAAGCTCGGCCTGTGAGTTGATGATGCCCGTGATGGATCCCCAGTTGGGGGCTATGTCATGGGTGGTGCGCCAAAGGTTGGCCACATCAGCACCCCAAGTCCAGGGTTCGGTGACACCGTATTCGGAGATTCCATACGCTATGTTCCGCCCGGTTGCTTTCAGAGCATCACGCATCTTGCCAAAGGCGGCGGGGCGTTTGAGCTGGTCTGTTTCGTCAGCCCTGCACCAGTCGTATTTGAGGTAGTCAACACCCCAGGTTGCAAAGGTATCGGCATCCTGTTGTTCATGGTTCAAGCTGCCCAGCCCATAGATGGGATAGCTATCCCAGAAATTGGCGCAGGTCTCTGTTCCCGGAACGCCGTAGATTCCAAACTTCAAGCCTTTTGAATGAATGTAGTCTCCCAGTGCCTTCATGCCGCTGGGGAAACGGTCTGGATGGCTGAACAAAACACCGTCAGTCCCCCGGCCGCCTTGCCAGCAGTCATCAACCACTACGTACTCGTAGCCTGCCGCAGCCATGCCATTTGCCGCCATGGCATCTGCGGTGGCCTTGACCATGGTCTCGTTCAAACCGTAGCAACGGACTTGGTTCCAGCTATTCCACCCCATGGGCGGTGTCAGAGCAAGGCCGTTGTCCAATGCTTGGGCCGGCTGCACTCCACCCGCGGCAAGGCCGCCCACCAGGGCTAACCCCATCAGCGCGGCCGTGGCGGACTTCCAGCCAAACGGCGCCTTGGGTTTGAACTTTGATTTACGCACGTTGCAGAACTCGCAATCTCTTCAGGCAAAGTAGATATCTGGGATAAGAATCAACCACATGTTATCGATAACGTGATGTGGCGCACAAGGGCTCTTGTTATTGTGCTGGATTATTACCCCAACTACTTACTTGGGGCGGCTACAAAACGTGCCAATCAATGCCCTCAGAGACGGGCGTTGCGCGGCTTCGGCTGGCAGAAGGGGCATCTGTAGGAAGAGCGGTTCATGAAGGTTTCACGCCCAATGATGCTGGTTAGGCCAAGTTCCGCGCAGCGGTAGCAGGATTTGCCTTCCCGGCCGTAGGCATTCAAGGACCGCGCAAAGTAGCCGGAAGCGCCATTGACGTTGACGTAGAGGGAATCGAAGCTGGTCCCGCCGGCATCCAAAGCTCTGGTCATGACCTCGCGGGCGGCATGAATGATTCTCTCCGTATCGGGACGGCGCATGGTCTCGGTGGGGCGGGCGTAGTGCATCTTGGCCGCCCAGAGCGCCTCGTCGGCGTAAATATTGCCAATCCCGGACACCAATGATTGGTCCAGCAGGGCACGTTTCAGCCCGGTCTTCCGTGCGCGGAACTTCTGATGCAGCGCCTCCAGATCGAAGTCCGGATCCAACGGGTCCCTGCCAATGTGAGCGGCCTCAGCCGGGATTAAGGCCAAACCCGATTCTCCGCTACCTCCGGGGAGTCCATCGGAGGTTGGAATGAGAGAGGTGACAAAGAGTCCGCCGAAGATTCGTTGATCAACAAACCGCAGTTCCTCGGGCGCATCGGGCCGCAAAGAGAAGGAAAGCCGGACCTTGAGGTGTTTTTCGTGCGGCTGCTCCCGTGATTCCACCAATAGTTGTCCGCTCATGCCCAGATGCGCCACCAGGGCAGTGTGTGGCACGGCAGTAGAGGAGGGATCGTCACTGAGAGGAAACCACAGGAATTTGCCTCGCCGGACAACGTCCAACACCGTGGTACCGAGCAGGTTGCCGCGGAAGTCCTCAACACCCAATGCGTGACGGCGGATGGAGCGCGGGTCCGGCACAGCAACGGAGGTGATGGTGCGCCCGGCAATCCAGCGTTCTAGACCCCGGCGGACTACCTCAACCTCGGGCAACTCAGGCATTACTGCCCGGAGGGCGACGCGGTGGGTGAGCCGGCTTCGGAGGAGGGGTCGGCGTCGTACTTGGCAGTGGGGGAAAACTTCTCTCCCAACACTATCCAACCGGCAGCTGCGGCGGCGCGCTCGGCTTCTTTCTTGGACGGACCAACGCCGGAACCGTAGTGCTGGCCGCCGATGACCAGCTCCGCGGAGAAGCTGCGGTCATGGTCTGGGCCGGTGCCGGTGATCTCGTAAACAACGCTGCCGAGGTGGCGGGCGGCGGAAATTTCTTGAATGTTGGTTTTCCAGTCGGTCCCGGCGCCCAGGACAGCAGAGTCGGCCAGCAGCGGGCCAACTAAGCGCATGACCAGCTGGCGGGCGATTTCAATGCCGTGCGTGAGGTAGGTGGCGCCGATGAGCGCTTCCATGGTGTCAGCCAGGATGGAAGATTTATTCCGGCCCTTGGTGAGGCGTTCGCCCTGGCCCAAATAGATGAATTCACCCACACCGAGCTCGCGGGCAATAGAGGCCAGGGCGCGGGTGGAGACCACGGAGGAACGGCGCTTGGCCAGGTCCCCCTCGGGAAGTGTGGGGTTATCGCGGTAGAGCGCGTCCGTGACGGAGAAACCCAGGATGGAATCTCCCAGGAACTCAAGGCGCTCGTTGGTGGGGATGCCACCGTTTTCATAAGCGTAGGAACGGTGCGTCAGGGCAAGACGAAGCGTCCCGGCATCAATACTGACACCGAGACGCTTCAACAGCAGCTTGTGTCCGTCCGTGAGTTCCGGTGATGGAAGTTCTGCGGACATGACACTCCTGCTAAATATTAACCAATCGAACGGGCGAATGCCCGCACGGACGTTTTAGACGTCAGCAACCTTACGGCCCTTGTATTCCAAGAACAGTGCGGTACCAGCTGAGTCGGTGACGACCTTGGCCTGGTGCGGCAGGCTGTAAACAACCTCGCCGTTTTCAACGGTCTTGACCAGAGCAGGCGCGGTGGCCTTCCACTGGGAACGGCGTGCGCGCGTATTGGCACGGGACATCTTCCGCTTGGGAACAGCCACGGCAAACTCTTTTCTCTCGATAACTCACAGGCATCTGCCCATGAGTAAAACTTATTTGCTAGTTTTCTTCGCCGGTTAAGCCCTGTAGGGCAGCCCACCGAGAATCTAGGATCTCGTGATGGTGCCCCGGCTCATCCGCAAGGTGTATTCCGCATTCGGAACACAGACCCTCGCAGTCTTCCCGGCACACCGGCTGGAACGGCAGGGCGGTTACCACTGCGTCCCGCAACACCGGTTCAAGATCGACAGAATCGTGCTCGACCCAACGTTGCTGATCTTCTTCTTGTTCAAGGAATTCCGCGGACGGCTCCTCGTAGAAGAAAAGTTCTTGCACATCGACTTCGAAGTCATCCTCGAACGTCTCCAAGCAGCGGGAGCACTCACCTGTCACTTCAACAAGTACGTTACCCGAAACAAGAATACCTTCATGAACGGCCTCAAAACGGAGTTCCAGATCCAATTCGGATCGCGGAACCGCGCCAATGAGCGGGGTGCCAAAATCTTCCGGCACAGGTATACGCTCTTCGAACTTCCACATACTGCCTGGGCTGCGCCCAAGCTCCCTTACACTAACGGTGAGGGGCGTGCCATGGCTGGGCTTGGTGCCCAACGTGGTTTCGCTAATGAGAACTCCTGTAAGAACATATGACCGACGCACTATCGTAGCCCGAAAGCTCCCGGGCATCAAAATGAGTGGTACCAGACCAAATTGGCCTTATTCAGTCTACGACAAAAAGGGCCCACTCGGCGAACTGCTCTGCGTGATGTAACTCTCAGCCAGATGGTGGTGCACAAATCCCTGCGCCAGCACCCGTTTTCCCCCAGGGCGGCGACGTTGAGGGGCCTTGGAACGCACGACGCCGGATAGCTGGCTCGGCAGATCGGCCCACCTACCGTTGACAGCGACTTCAAGGCATAGTAATTGCCATGATCATTCCTGTGTACATTCCCGACTGGCAGATTGGCGATGGCGATATTGCCCCTCCTGCCATTGGCCAGTTGCTGGATCATGTGCTGGTGCTGGAAACCCCTGACGTCAATCCTCACGGTTTCTACGGCTGCTTCGGCACGGAGATCACCTTGACCTGCGTTGCGGTACCCCGTCCGGATCATCCCGGCGGGGAGCTGGGCACCTTTCCCACGGAGCTGGAATGTGAAGGATTCTCCGTTTTCTGGGCCGCACCGCGGCGGGTGGCCGGGCACCTGACCGTCACGGGTATCCTCAGCGCCACCGACTACGGCGCCGCCCCGGAGGGTTTCCCCCGGGTTCAGGGAACCATTGTTGCCCTCACCGAGTCCTCACTGATCTATGCCACCGAGAATCCGGAGGGAACATCATGGGTGCCCGCTCCCGGAGAACCCCAGATACTCAGGCCGTTGGGCAGCTACCCGCCGCCTGCCGCACCTGCCAGCTCCGGCCCATCGCCGCACAAGAAGGTGACCGGCTGTGTGGTTGACGTGGACACATCAGTGACTGATGAGCCAGCTGTTGCCGCCCGTGCCCGGTTCGATGGCCTCATCAAGGTGCGCCTGTTCCCCGACTATGCAGGCACCGCCCTATGGCTCCATGACCCTCTGTCGTACCACGATTCGGCGCTCTCCCCGTCACTGGTTGCGGCCTTGCAGGAGTGGGAGGCGAGCTATTACTCGTCCCTGACGGCCGATGATGAGTGGGTGTCCCCTGAGGCGGCTGCCACTTTCACCTTCACTGGAAACTCACTCGCGCAGAAACTGGCCGAGGAGCTCGGTGAGATGTTCTCCGTCGAATTCCACTCCTACGAGCATGGGGCACAGCGGCGGATGTTCACCTCAGGGGTTCCTGCTGCGAATCCAGCCGCCGCCAGCGCCCTCTTGGCCCTCGTTGCGGCCGCCGCGGCGGAAAAGGCCCGGCTGGAGGCCTTCTCAGCACTCCCGGGCACCGGCTGGTTCGCTTATTCGCCGCTGTCGGAAACCACGTTCCCTCCGGGGGTGGATCCCGGCACCGCTGGCGGTCCGGCTGAACCCCCTCGCCCACCCGAACAATAATGCCCTCAACCATCTGCACACGTCCGCCGGTGCAAGCGCAACGGGCACAGGCGGTTACCGCTTGGGCTGGACCACTGCGACAGGGGTGGTGTCTGGCCCCACGTCTCCCTGCAAACGGCGCAACACGGCACGCGGGACAAAGTCCGCCACATCTCCGCCCAGCGTGTGCACTTCTTTAATCAGTGTGGAGGAAAGGTGCAGGTAGCGGCTGTCGCCGGGAAGGAACACTGTCTCCACGCCGGAGAGCTGACGGTTCATGGTGGCCATAGGCAACTCGTAGTCAAAATCCGAGGATGAACGCAGTCCCTTCACAATGGCGGAGACACCACGGGCGTGACAGTAGTCAGAGAGCAGCCCCTCGCCCATGGGCTCCACCACAATTCCGGACAGTGCGGAGAAGGTATTCCGGGCCATCTCCAAACGCTCATTGAGAGTAAACCGGTACTTCTTGGCATAGTTTGTGGACACGGCCACAATGACCTCATCAAACAAGCCAGACGCGCGGGCAATCACCTCAATGTGTCCCTTGTGGATAGGGTCAAAGGATCCGGGGCATACGGCGCGTCGCATACCCACGAATCTAGCCGACGCGGCATACCTCTGACCAATGTTTTGTTGTGGGACCGTCATGTTCCAAACAGTACTGACCAGTAATGCTCCGGCAGCAATCCACCAGGGCCGGGCGGCACCGGATAGTTCCCGGCCGCCTACTAGGGCTTAGCGCGCCCGTGCCGGTAACGTAGCCACGTAACCCGCACTACTTTAGGAGCACCCATGAGCACGCCCTGGCACCGAACCGCGCAAGGCGCCAACCTGCTGGGCCCTGACGGTTCCCTTGGCGTGACCATCTTCGAGGAAATCACCACCCTCGCCAACCATCACCAAGCCATCAATTTGGGTCAGGGCTTCCCCGATGAGGACGGCCCTGCCGAGTTGAGCAAGCTCGCCCAGGAAGCCATCGCCACAGGCAATAACCAGTACGCACCGGGCAAGGGCATCCTCGATTTGCGCCGGGCAGTTGCCGAGCACCAGGACCGCTTCTACGGCATTTCCCTAGACCCGGAGCACGAGGTCATAATCACCACCGGCGCCACCGAGGCCATCGCCGCCGCAGTTTTGGCGTTGACGGGCCCGGGCGATGAGGTTCTCACTTTTGAGCCCTTCTATGATTCCTACGGCGCCATGATCGGGCTCTCCGGCGCCACCCACACCACCGCGGCGCTGCTGGCACCAGACTTCATGCCGGATTTGGCAACGCTGGAAAATTCTTTCAGCCCTCGTACCAAGTTGGTTATCCTCAACAACCCGCACAACCCCACCGGTGCCATGTTCCCCGTGGAGGTGCTGGCCGAAGTGGTCCGCCTCGCCATCAAGTACGACGCCGTCATCCTCACCGATGAGGTCTATGAGCACCTCACGTTCGGTACCCGTCACATACCCGTAGCCACGCTCCCCGGCGCCGCCGCCCGTACGCTCACCATTTCCTCTGCCGGGAAGACCTTCTCCTTTACAGGCTGGAAGATTGGGTGGCTCTCTGGCCCGGCGGAGCTGGTGGCTGCGGCCCGCACCGTCAAGCAGTTCCTGAGCTATTCCTCCGGTACGCCCTTCCAGGGTGCCATTGCCGCCGGCCTGCGGATGGAGGATACTTTCTTCACGGACGCGGCGGCAACGCTTGCCCGCAAACGTGACATCCTCGCCGAAGGACTCCGTGCAGCGGGCTTAGATGTCTACCTGCCACAGGGCACGTACTTCATCAACGCCGATACTCAAAAGCTGGGCATCACCGACGCCACCGCACTGGCACGCCGGCTTCCGAAGCTCATTGGCGTGGCCGCCATTCCCGTCCCGGTGTTCTGCCACCCCGAGGGCGCCCACCGCACCCGTTCCCTTTTGCGCTTCGCATTCTGCAAGCAGGAGCCTTTGCTGGAGCAGGCTGCCGAACGCCTCGCCACCTTGAAAGACAAGCTCTAATGGCGATACCTAGCCGTTTCCTGCGCACCAGCGGCGTCCATGCCACCATCGAACCCGATCCTTGGCACGATCATGCTTTCGTTCTGAGTATTGATGGCGCGGAGCAGTCGCACGTAAACCTTGTTGCACCGCATGAAGTGTTCTACGAATACCTGCGACGCATTGCCAATGCCATTGATCTGGTCAAACCCGCCGGTGAGCACATCACGGCGCTGCACCTGGGCGCCGGTGCCCTCACGTTGGCACGCTACATCCAAGCCACCCGGCCCGGATCTGTGCAGCACGCCGTTGAACTGGAACGGGGACTGCTGGACTTTGTTATGGAAGCCTTGCCGCTGCCCGCGGGCACTGTCTTAAACACCCACGTAGGTGACGCTCGGGAGGAGATGGCGGCCCTGCCTCTGGAGCTGAGGTTCGATGTCATCATCTTGGACATTTTCAGCGGCCCCGAGGCACCTGCCCACCTCGCCTGCGCAGATTTCTACCGAGAAGCCGCAGCACGTCTGGCACCGGGAGGGGTGCTCGCGGTCAATGTGGGTGACGAGCCCGGTTTCACACTGGTCACGAGCCAAACGAAGGCCATGCAGGGGGCCATGAGCAACGTGGCAGCTTATGGTACGAGCATGCTATTTAGCCGCCGCTATCCGGGCAATATCATCTTGCTGGGACGGAACCAGCCGTGGCCCGAAGCGTGGTCTCAGGCTCTTGTGGCGGCGGGCCCGCACCCGGCAACGGTTTTAGCTGGAACTGACGTGGATGAGCTGACCACCTAGCCGTCTCCCCTGCCAAGCCTCACGTCACTGGGGCGCCCACGCGCAGGCCATATCCTTGCCGCCAAGATCCGATTTGACACCGAATATTCTGAAGCCCACTAGGCTCCATCCCTCACGTTCTACTAAGGGAGAGTCTGAGGGAGAGCCGAGTTGCTCAAAAATTTCGCCGTCCTGTTCGGTAGTGGCAGCCACCTGGGCAGTCTTGGACGGACTCGCCCACAGATCGACTAGACCTGGTGTAGCGTCAGGATTTGCTGGTCCAGGGCACATGCCACCCCAAGCGACAACCGGGGCCGTCTGTACCGGCCACATCTCTGGTCCGGAGCCATCTGTTGATCCTGTGCTATCTGTGATGACAGTAATGGTTCGTTTCTTCAAGTCCGTACCCGGCTCAGAGCATGGAATTTTGTTATCAACTCCAGGAATGTGCAGGTACTCGGTCAGATTGATGGCCCCATCGGTGATCTCCGGCGGCAGGACTAACGCGTAACAGCTGGTTTCAGCTATGGGATATTTCAGCTGCACAGCCCCGGACACATCAGCGATCCAGATGTACCAAAGGCCTCTACCACCCTCAGGCGTCACACCATTGAGCTGAGCCACAGCATCCTCATCACCATCCCCGTCAACATCTCCGTAGACCACCTGGCCAAGCTTGAAAGAGCTGGAAAACTCCCCTGGATTCCTCGTTGCCTCTCCGTTGACCAACTTCACCTGGTATGGCAACTGAAATCCGCGGAAAGAATACAGCCACGTGGTGTTGGCCAGATCAACGCTCCTAATATCCACTGCGCTGGAGGCCGTTGCAGCGGGGGGCGTTGAAAAGGCTGAAGGTTCAGTGCCAGCCAGGCTCGTTGGGGTAGTGCCGATGGTAGCTCCGCCCGTTTCTCCCCCACCCCCTGATTTTTCTGCAGTCCCGCTAGTGCAGGCCGTCAGTGAGGAAAATGCCATAGCTCCAAGAGTGAGCGCAATGATTGCAGTCCGGGTACGCATAATTGAAGCCTTTGGCTCGGCAAGTGTGCAGTGTCCTGAACTTATGACAGCCCCGTGGGCCTGTCAACGTCAGGTTTTCAATCCCCCACGCCGCACCCAGCAAGCCCTCCCGCGGCTGCGCCTAGCGAGAGAGTACCGTTACACGGCCTGTCTTACCACTCCATGGGCAGGCTCCCCTGGAATGGAACACTGTTGGGGGGCCTGTCCAGCACCACAGTTACTGGACTGTATTCCATCGGATTTTTATTCTTGTGCAACGTCCGCCCATCGCGATGTCGCTCATCTTGTTCAGCACCGGGTCAATCCTGAGATTCAATCCAGCAACTAAAGCACCCAGGCAAGGTCAGCTCGCGCCCCAAGCACACTGCAACTGTGTGGCGCCGCGATCATCGGCCATCCCGGCGAGCTTAACGCCAATCAGGACCCACCCATCACGCTGCACGAGCGGTGCCTGCCGCAGTTCAAACATTGCTCCGCCGTCAGGCCCTGCAGTCGCGGTAACCGGGGAATCTTTAGAAGGCGCAGCCCACAGATCTTGTACACCAGGTGAGGTCTCGTCCCACCGTGTCTGCGGACAAAGCCCGCCCCATGCGGCAACAGGAGCGCTCTGAACCGGCCACGACTCCGCGCCCTCGGTATAAACAGTGATAGAGCGCTTATTCAGACCCGTGCCATGGTCGGAGCACGGGACGCTGTCATCTTTTCCCTGAATCCGGAGATACTCGGTGATGTTGAGCGCACCGTCCCCGAAAACCAAGGATTCCACCAATGTGCCGCATCTGCTGGTTTGAGCTACAGGGTATTGGAGCTGTACCGCCTCAGCACCTTGGGCCAGCCACACATACCAGAGCACTTTGTAGCCATTGTCTTGTGTGCGGACGATCGATGCCACTGCATCCTCGTCACCGTCACCGTCAATATCTCCGTAGCTCACATCCTTGACGGCGTAGTTGGCGGGGAACCCGTTTTCATCAACCACGGCGGCGCCATTCACAATCTTTACTTCGTACGGAACGCTCAAACCTTCGTTAGAGAACAGCCACATAACGTTGTTCAAGTCGACCGTTCGGATGTCTACGTCGGGGACGGGTTCTAGGACAACAATGTCCGTGGCACTTACGCCACCACCACCGGTACCGTTGCCGCCGTTGCTCAGCTGACTATCTCCAGTCGGATCCCCGGCCATCTCACCAGAGGGCGTGCCGCTGCATCCAGTCAGTGAGTATCCGGTCAAAAAACTGAGGACAAGGAGAACTGAAAAGGACCGCAGACGCATGATTCCAGCCTTAACTCGGCAAGGGTGCAATGCCCCGAACTTATGCCGAATACTTAGTTCATGTCAACGGTCAATCTCCTACCGCCCCGAAAGCGGGGAGCGTCCAGAAGGAGACGCAAGGCGGGGTGGCTAGGGCTGCTCCACCAACGCCTGCACCGCTGCCGCCGAGAACTCCACAGCCCTGCCCAGCGCAATTGACGCATAAGCGGCATCCGTCAGCGCAACCGCCATGACGCCGTCGTACGGGGAGACACGAGCCGGCTCCCCAGAGGCGCGGGCCGCGGCAAACTCCGCATTTTGCAGGGTGTACGGGCTGTTCACCACATCCTGAACTGGCAGGTAGTCCCCGGGTTCATTCACCGACGCGGGCACCATATCCCCCTCCGGCCAGGCGAAGATGGTGCCACCGTTGGCCGCCTCGATGCTGACGCTGGTGCTAAAGGGGAGGCCGTCCATGCCCCATTCGCCGTGCAATGTACTAAGCGCACCATTGCGGTGCTTCAAAATCACCTGAGCTCGCACAGGCCGGGGCACCATTGACTCAACACTGGGCGGATTCTGATAGGCCTCGACGCTGATCACTTCACCGGCTAGCCAGCAGGCCTGGTCAATGTCATGAATCATCTGGTCTCTGATAATCCCGCCACCTAAGTCCTCGTTGTAGAACCATGAGCCTTCGGCTGGGCCCGCACTGGAGCGGCTCAGTGCCAGGACAGCGGGTTCGCTGGCAGCCTCAGCACCCCCTGCACGCCTCGCGGCCTCCACGGCGGCCTTGGCAGCGGCATACTCCGGGAAAAAGCGCACCACGTGGGCTGGGAATAGCCGTGTCCCGGCAGCCCGGGCGGCGCGGAGAATCTCTGCCGCTCGGGCAGCATTTTCCGCTAGCGGCTTCTCACAAATAACATCCTTGCCGGCGGCGATCGCGGCCATGGCATAGCCGTGATGCGAGGGCGTGGGCGTGAGGATACTGATGAGATCGGAGGCCTGGAACAGATCCTCAAGACTGTGAACTTCCTTGATGGCATACCGTGCCACCAGCCCGGCCGCACCGGAGCGCGAATACACGCTCACCTGGGCACCCAGTTGCTGCCATCCGGCAATATGGACACCAGCAATGCCGCCGGCACCGATCAAACCGACCCGAAGTTGCTCCACGAAAAAGTCCTTCACGAAAGTAGTCCTGCAATTTTCCTCCCACCCTACGTGGGACGCTGCAGAAACTCGGGCAACTCCTCAACGTAAACCGTCTGCGGCGGCTCCAAATACATGACCAGCACCCGCTCCCCCACGGCGTACATGCTGGAACCGTCGTAGGGCCGGGCCAAATACGCTGCCGTGCCCCCGCGCACCTCCAGCATGACTTCCCCCAGCGTGTCCGGCCCCACCCCACCGCTGACCCTGCCGATCTTTCCCGTCAGGGACCTATCAAGCTCACTGCGCATGTGCCTCCCCCTCCGGGCGCTGCGGCACCTGCTGTGGGGATGATTTCGCTGTCCTGGGCCCGTTCGATTCCCGCAAGGCATCCGTCAACGCCGGAAGGTAGTTCCCTACCTGGGCCAGGATGCCACCCACCATGTTGTTGACGCCTTCGCCGCCGTTGAGGACTGTCAGCTGGCCCACGTGGGCGAATGGTTCTGCCGCCGCGGCCACAATTGCTGGCATGTTTTCGGCCAGCTGCTGGCTGATGACGGCTTCCTGATTGGTGCCCAAGGCTTCGGCCCGGGCCTTGATCCCGTCCGCTTCAGCCAGTGCTTTGGCCTTGATGGCCGACGCCGCTGCCTCCCCGCGTGCCTTCGTCGCCGCGGCCTCGGCTTCCCCCGTGACGCGGGTGGCCCCGGCCATGGCCGCGGCCGCCGTGGCGTTTGCCTGTGCCTCTAGTTCCGTCTTCTTGGCCCGGGCTTCGGCGGCGCTGATATCGGCAGCCTTCTGCGCCTCGGCCTCGGTCCGCTGGGCGTAAGCCTTGGCGTCAGCGGGTTTGCGGACGGAGGTTTGTAGCTTTTGCTCCTCCCTGTCAGCCTCGAGCTTGGCAACTTCAGTTTCCTGGACCACTACTTGCTGGCGTGCCGTGGCGTCCGCCAGAGGGCCCGCCTGAGCGGCGTTGGCCTGAGCAGTTTGAGCGTTGGCTGCTGCTGCCGACTGCCGGATGGCGGAGATGCTTTGGGCATCCGCGATCAGGGATGCGGCCTCGGCCTCCTTTTCTGCAGCCTCCCTGTTGCGGGTGGCCTCCGCGATCCTGGCCTCCATCTGGACCTGGGCAATGTGCGGCTTCGCCAGGTTTTGGATGTAGCCGGTAGGGTCTTCTAGGTCCTTGATCTGTAGGGAGTCAACCACCAGGCCCAGCTTTTCCATTTCAATGCCGCTGGCGCTGCGCACCTGAGATGCGAGCTTGTCGCGCTCCCGGATGATTTCCTCCATGGTCATGGAGCCGATGATCGAACGCAGGTGGCCCTCAAATACGTTGTAGACCTGGCTCTCCATTTTGGCCTGCTGGCCGAGGAAGCGCCGGGCCGCATTGGCGATGAACGGCGTGGAATCTCCGATCTTGAAGATGACAACGCCCTGGACCACCACCTGGATCCCTTGCGAGGTGACGCAATTGACCTGGAGTTCAGTCTCATTCAGTGTCAGCGAAAGCGCCCGGACGGTTTGCAGCCCCGGGATGACAAACGCACCCGTGCCGGTGACAATCTTGAAATCCATGCCCTCTGCGGTGCCTACATTGCCGCGGGTGAAACCGGAAATGATCAGAGCCTCGTTGGGTTCGGCCACCTGCCATATCAGCTTTACGGCCCCACGGACCAACAGTCCCAGCACAACCAGCGCAACAATCACAGCCAGGACCGGGATGAATGGGATCAGATATTGCATGAGCTGCATCCTTTCAAGAGAAGGAACGGTCGCAGCGGTACCCCTTGTCCCACTAGGGAGGATCTCACGGCCTCAAGATGAAGTTGTGGTCAAACAGTGGCGGGCAACATCTGGTGCCAAGAAAGTTTCCCACTCTCAAAAATACTCGCCATTCCTTGGCGCTGGCAGTGTGCCGCCCATCGTATTTATGCCAGTGCTGGCCGGGGCCTCACCATTCTTCTCAAAACACCTCACCACCCACATTCCGATTCACTATTTCAGCTTCTTGACGCTCGTCATCATAGTGATACAGTCTTTAGATGAGCTGCCCCCACGCACAGACCCCCGAAGGCGTCCGCGAGATCGAAGGCACTATCCGCACGGACTTCAACGCCACCATGTCTTACGGTAGCTACCTTGATCTGGATGCCCTGCTCTCGGCCCAGCACCCTGTGAGCTCCCCGGAACACCACGATGAGTTGCTGTTCATCATCCAGCACCAGACCAGCGAACTGTGGCTCAAGCTTGTCCTGCACGAACTCATTGAGTGCCGGCGTTTGATGGACAATAACGAGATCGGCAAAGCCCTGAAGTGTCTGGCCCGGGTCAAACATATCCAGAAGACACTCACCGAGCAGTGGTCGGTTCTGGCCACCCTCACTCCCCGTGAGTACGCACAATTCCGCGGTTCGCTGGGCTCATCCTCCGGCTTCCAGTCCTTCCAGTACCGGGCAGTGGAGTTCATCTTGGGCAATAAACACCGCGGCATGCTCAAGGTCTTTGAGTCTGATCCGGAGGCCCACAAACTCCTCTCCACCGTCCTGGCGGAACCCACCGTCTACGACGCCTTCCTGCACGCACTGGCTCGTAGCGGCTACGCCATCCCGGAGCGCATTCTTCAACGAGACGTCAGCGAAGCATGGGTATTTCAGGAAGCGCTGGTGCCCGTATTCAAACAAATCTATGAGTCGGACACTACGCAGTGGAGTTTCTACCAAGCTTGTGAGGACTTAGTGGACCTTGAGGACAACTTCCAAGCCTGGCGATTCCGCCACATGAGCGTGGTCAAACGGACCATTGGCTTCAAGCCCGGCACCGGCGGGTCCTCCGGAGTGGATTTCCTCAAGCGCGCCCTGGACCTGACGTTTTTCCCCGAACTCTTCGCGGTCCGCACAGAAATCGGCAAATAGCGTCACAGTTTCCTCATCACACTTTCTCCACTTCTGACTTCCATTCCTCTTTGCACTGATTCCCCTCCTCCCCTAGGACACCCGATGATCAAGAGCCCGGAACTTTCCCCTCCCACCAGCGCACAGCTAGATGCCAAGGACAGGCTGGCACCCTACCGCGATTACTTTGTTGAGCCCGAAGGTGGCTCTGTCATTGCCTACCTGGACGGAAATTCACTGGGCCGGCCGCTGCGTGTCACGGCCGGTAATCTTGCTGCTTTTGTCCAGGGAGAGTGGGGCACTTCTCTCATTAGATCCTGGGATGAGAAGTGGATGGATGAGCCCACCGCTGTGGGCGACCGGCTGGGCGAGGTTGTTCTGGGCGCAGCACCCGGACAGAGTTTTATAGGGGATTCAACATCCGTATTGCTCTATAAGCTGTTGCGCGCAGGGCTGGATGGGCAGCCGGGCCGGAATCAGATCGTCATTGATCGCGATAACTTCCCTACCGACCGATTCATAGTTGAAGGGATCGCCGCCGAACGTGACGCGGAGATTGTTTGGATCGATCCAGATCCCCTGACCGGTGTCACTGCCGAGGATGTTGGCACCGTCATTGGGCCGCGCACTGCCGTGGTGCTGCTCAGCCATGTTGCCTACCGTTCGGGTTTCCTGGCCGATGCTCCAACTATCACCAGCATGGTCAAAGCCGCTGGCGGGTTGATGATGTGGGATATTAGCCATTCCATTGGCGCTGTCCCCTTGGAACTTGACGCATGGGGAGTGGACCTTGCCGTGGGTTGCACCTACAAGTACCTCAACGGCGGCCCCGGCGCACCCGCGCTGGCCTACGTCAACAGCTCGCTGCTCTCCTCGCTGCGGCAGCCTATCTGGGGCTGGATGGGTGCGGCAGATCCCTTCGGGATGTCAGCCAACTTTGAGCCTGCTGCCACTGTGCGACGGTTCATTACCGGCACTCCCCCCATCCTGGCCATGCAGCCGCTCAAGGACATGACCGAGCTCATTGCCGAGGTCGGCATGGATGCCATACGCGAGAAATCAATAGCACTGACCGAGCATGCACTGGCCTTGGCCGAGGAACTGTTGGTGCCACTCGGTGCCGAAGTTGCCAGTCCTCGAGACCCTGACCGCCGCGGATCTCATGTGAGCGTGAACCATCCGCTCTTCGGCGAAGTCACAGCCCGCCTGTGGGAGCAGGGAGTGATTCCAGACTTCCGCCCACCGCACGGATTACGCATTGGCCTCTCCCCGCTCAGTACCAGTTTTGCCGAGGTTCAGGCCGGGATCCAAGCAATCAGGGAAGTCTTGGTATCACTGACGTGACGGCGGTCCTCGATGACATGGATTCAAGGCCGGGAAGCACCGCTTCCCTCTTGCGCACAGTCATCGGCTTGTACCTCAGGGACGCAGGGGGATGGATGTCAACCACGTCCATCCTTGAGTTGATGAACGCGCTGCAGATTCCAGCAACCCTGACCCGGACTGCCTTAACACGCCTGCGAAAAAAGGGCGTGGTAGTTGCCGCCGAACGGAGCGGGGTGGCTGGGTATGAGGTGGATTCACGCGCGGCACGCATGCTGGAGCGAGGCGACAGGCGCATCCATAACCCCCGCTCCATGGATGCGCAGGACCCGTGGTGCCTGCTCTCCTTTTCCCTCCCAGAGTCCGAACGCGAACGCCGGCATCAATTGCGCCGGCAATTGCATTGGATTGGGTGCGGGATGGTCTCCCCAGGCCTGTGGATAGCTCCGGAGTATCTTAGTCAGGAAATCCAAGAGATCCTCGAATCTTTGGATCTGGGCGAGCGGGCGGTGCTATTCACCACCTCGCGCCCGCAGGTAACCGGAAATCTACGCGAGGTAGTTGCCACATGGTGGGACTTGGACGCGGTTGCAACCCTGCACCGAGACTTTATCAAGTTCCACGAACACGTCGCTACAGAGGAGGTGGGCGCCGATGCTGAGGCGTTTGCCACCTATGTCACCATGATTGACCTGTGGCGCAAGATCCCTTATCTCGACCCGGGATTGCCAGAAGAGTGCCTCCCCTCCGATTGGCCGGGCGGGCAGGGCATTGGACTATTCCAACAGATCAGCAATTCTCATGCGTTGGCCAGCAAGTCCTTCGTCTGTTCCATCCACCGCACAGTGCCATCCCAATGCGCCGCAGCCGGGTCTATGGCAGCCCTATGATCCAGACCTGGAATCTTCTGGAAATCTATATCATCGCCAGCGGCCACAGCCGCTTGGACAAAGTCTTCCGAGTGACCTTCCGGGACCCACACATCAACATCCCCGTGTACCACGAGGATGGGCCGTTCAAGAGGCAGCTGGCTGATCGGTGAGGCCAAGCCGTACGCGTCCGGCATGTCAGCATAGTGAGCGCCCATGAAGCCGAGCGCGGCATTGTCATCCAACTCTTCGGCGTCGACGCGCCGCACGTCAGTCACTGGCGCCAGCGCCACCACGGCATCTACAAGGTGAGCGGCAAGAAGCGCCAGTTGACCGCCCGCCGAATGGCCTATGCTGACCACCGCACCCGCGGCGCACCACTGAGGGCGTTCATCCTTGGCGCACTGGATGCCAGCGTGGACGTCCTGGAGTGTTACTGGCCAGCCACCGCCATTGCCAACACTTCGATATTCGAGGTTCGCCACAGCCCAGCCGCGAGCCAGTAGATCGTAGGCCAGGGGAAGCATGAGCGTGGTGTCCCATAATGAGCGCCAATAACCGCCGTGAATAAGGATGGCGTATCCCTTGGGCGTTTCAACCGGTGGCGCCCAAAGTTCCACGAATTGCGGGCCAGCGTCCCCGTACCTAACAATTTCCGGCTCAACATCAGCTGCAAGGGGATCTGTCATGCTCACCTCATATCTCTTAGCTGTTCCGGGCGGGAGCCCTTCTGCGCTCCATTGTCTCAGTGCTCCATTATCTCAGTGTTGCATTACAACTCTGGCTTAACGCGCTGCGGCCACATCAGTGTTACTTGGTGTTCTTCTCAACAAACAAGCACTCGGCCGGCTTGTGGTTGGTGGAGCTCTGGCTGGAGACGTTGACACCATCGATGCTGATGGAGCACGAAATTTCGCCGGTGGCACCGGAAGCATACTTGCCAAGGACTAGAACCTTGGTGAAAGCGGCACCGGCAGGCAGGGTTACTTCCTGATCGAACGGCAGCTTTTGGCTGGTCATCTCACCACCGCTTTCCTTCCCATCGTCGGTGACTACAAGAGCCTTGACCAGGGCATCGCTCTTGGCGCCCTCAACATGCATGGTTACTGTGCGTCCTTGTGCTCCAGCCTTCTCGCTGGCCTTCTCGCTGGGCGTGGCGGACGGGGTGGCCGCGGTGGAGGCGGGAGTTTGAACGTCAACGGCCGCCTCAGCGCCACCTTGGGTGGAGGAAGTGCTGTTTGAGGTCTCTGTGGTTGCTTCCGGGGTGCTCGTGGAGCAGCCGGCAAGAGAGAGCCCCAGCAGGAGAAGGGAAGCTCCAGCAAGTGTGCTCATGGAGTATTTTTTTGCTGTGTTGTGCGTAGTGGTCATGTCTTCATGATTGCCCACCTGCATCGGCTAACAAATTCACCAGAACACCAAATTGGGCGGTTTCTCTCATAATTGAGCGCATTTGCCGGTTCCTCCCACGCCCTAGCGCGAGCAGCGAATCTGGCTGCTGCCTGCCACCGCCGGGAGGGCACTTCCGCTTGAACACGGGCAACACGCCGTCAGCAGGCCGCCCCGAGCGTCCGGGCCGGAAGACATTTTTCAGCACAAAAGAGCCGCATGTCAAAGCTCACACATTTCTAATGTTCACTTCCAGCCGGCAGCAGGCTTTCAGTCTCCAGCAGCGGCGGGTTCGGCGAACCAAAGCCGTGTTTCGCCATACTTTTTCTCAGCGAAGCGCTCCAGGCCAGCTGGCCAGGCAGGTTCAGGTGTCCTCGCCGAACGCTCCACCACCACCACGGCGAAAGGACTCAGACGTGGTGCCAGCAACTCCAGTACCAGGGACAGCTCCGTCTCGGTCAGCGGATAGGGCGGGTCCATGAAGACAAGGCCCCACGGATCCGCACCGGCTTCAACGCCCCGGTCAAGGAACAATTCCACCTTGGCGCGTTGAACTTTGACAATCTTGGAGCCTATGACCTTATTAACCAGTTCAGCATTGCGCTGGCACACGGCTGCGGCCTTGTCATTGAACTCGATGAGTTCAACAGATGCCGCCCCACGGCTGGCACTTTCCACCCCGAGCGATCCAGACCCGGCGTACAGATCCAAGACCCGGGTGCCGGCGAGCATGTTCATGGATTCCAGCCGCGAAAACAAGGCTTCCTTGACCCGGTCCGTGGTGGGCCGTGTTCCTTCTCCTGGTACTGAGACCAGTGGGCTGCCACCGGCGGCTCCGGCAACGATCCGGCTCATGCCAGGGCCCGCACTGCGCCAGTATTTCTAACCACGTTCAAGGAAAGCCTCACTTTTTTGCGTCAAATACATTTCAATTTCCAGTTTCAGTGCGGGGTGGAATTCCAGCTCCGGGTCCGCGGTGACAATGGCAGTGGCATCTTCTCTAGCCCGCCCAATCAAGTCCTCGTCCCGCACCACGCTCAGTATCCGCAGCCCGCTGACTCCCCCGGATTGTCTGGCTCCCAGAATGTCGCCTTCGCGGCGCATCTGCAAATCTTGCTGGGCCAGCACAAAACCATCAATCGTGGCGGCCACTGCCTCCAGCCGTTTGCGACTTGGATGATCATGCTCAAGCCCCGTCACTAACAGGGCCGTGCCGGCGTGCTCACCGCGCCCCACCCTCCCCCTGAGCTGGTGCAGTTGAGACATGCCAAAGCGGTCCGCATCCAAGATGACCATGAGCGTTGCATTGCGCACATCAACTCCCACCTCAATGACCGTGGTGGCCACCAAAACGTTGATCTCCCCGGAGGTGAAAGCCGCCATGGTGTCTTGTTTCTCGCCACTGTCCAGGCGCCCATGCAACATTTCAATGCGCTGGCCGGCCAACGCGGGAACTGTCCGCAAATATTGTAAGACGCCCAGTACCCCAGCCATGGGGCGGGTGTCGGATGCGTTGTTCTCCACTGACTCCAGCAACGTCCCAGCCGAGTCTTCATCCCCGATCTTGGGGCACACCACATAGACTTGCCGGCCGGCGTCGATCTCTTCACGGGCACGCTGCCACACCCGGGCCTCCCAGCCCGGGTGCTCGGCCAAGGGTGCCACATGCGTGAGAATGGGTGTTCGCCCGGCCGGCAACTCGGTCAATTCGGAGACTTCAAGATCCCCAAACACTGTCATGGCAACGGTGCGCGGAATGGGCGTGGCCGTCATGACCAGCAGGTGCGGAGGTTTGAGCGCCTTGGCCCGCAGCGCGTCACGCTGCTCCACACCGAAACGGTGCTGCTCATCAACCACAATCAGGCCCAGATCAGCAAATTGCACCGTATCAGATAAAAGCGCATGCGTGCCAATAACAATGCCTGCTTCACCGGTTGCAGCCGCCAGCAAGGCCTTCTTCTTGGCGGCGGCAGGCATGGATCCCGTCAGCAAGGTTACTTGTGTGGCGTTCGGCCCTCCCAGCAGGGTCCCCGCACCGAAGGGCCCCAAGAGCGCCGTAATGGAGTTCATATGTTGGGCGGCCAGCACTTCGGTGGGAGCCAAAAACGCCGCCTGCCCACCTGCGTCCACCACCTGCAGCATGGCACGCAACGCAATCAGTGTCTTGCCAGAGCCCACTTCTCCTTGTAACAACCGGTGCATGGGGTGTCCGGCCGCAATTTCCTGGGAGATCAATGCCCCGATCTCCACCTGACCGCCGGTCAGGGTGTACGGAAGTTGCGCGTCGAAGGCATCCAGCAAGCCGCCCTGGACGGCAGCGCGTCCGGTGGCGTCCTGACGCATGGCTTCAAGACGCCGCTGAGCCAGTGCCGTTTGCAAGGCCAAGGCCTCCTGAAAGCGAAAACGATGGCGAGCCAGAGGCCACATATCCATATCGGCAGGCCGGTGTATTTGCTCGTAGGCCTCCGCCAAGGGCAAAAGCTGCTCGCGGGCGGCAATGTGCTTGGGTACGGGGTCCGGAACTTTCTCAAGGTCAAGGGCCGGCAGGATCGCTTTGATGATGTCTTCGGTTTTCCAACTGGGAAACTTTGCCGTGGCGGGGTAGACGGGCACGGGTTTGGCGGAGTGCAGCTCCGCCTCATGCTCTGCCAATTCATCATCCGGTAAAAGAACATAACCGGGGTTGGTCAGGACCTGTTTTCCGCCATAGAACCCCACTTTTCCGGAGAGCATGGCCAGCACACCGGGTTGCAGTTCTTTTTTGGCTTTGAAACCGTTGAAAAAGCTAATGACCAAGGAGGCCGGGCGTCCGGAGTTATCCGTGATGACAACATCGCTGATGGTGCCCTTGCGCGTCTGCATATACCGCGTGGTGAGGGCTACCACGCGGGCCAAGATTGTGACCTCTTCGCCGATCTGCAAGAGGTCCAGATCGGTCAAGTCCCCGCGGGCAAGGTACCGGCGCGGGAATTGGTGCAGCATCTGCCCGACTGTGAGAATCTCCAGATTCTTAGCTACCGACTTAGCCGAGGGCGTGCCGATCAGTCTGGAGAGTTCAAGGCCTAAATCCGTATAGCCTTGAGCCGGGTTGGGGAAAGCTGAGCTGAGGTCAGAGAAGCTCATGGGAGTCCTCGGCAGCCGTGGCGGATAACGCTGAAATACTCACATTGCTTGGATCACCCACAGCTCGGATGGCTTCCAGCGCCATGGGCGCCGAGGGCACGTGGACATGCAACCGCCACGGGTAGGCTCCCGTGGGATCAGCCTGTTCAGAAACAGCACTCATGATGACGGAATCACCCATGCCATCAAGTTCCAAGCGCAACCCGGCCGCGGCCAGCGGTGTCAAGGAGATGGTGCACATGACTTCAACACCCTCCTGCGCCGGCATGGAAAGAGCAATGTTGGGATCCTGTACTTTGTAGCCGGAAAGCCCGTCCAATAAATCTTCTTGCAAGGGTTCCCCCACGATCACCGATCGCAGGCAGTCAAGGATCAACAGCAACCCCACACCGCCGGCATCCACTACGCGAGCCTCGCTGAGCACAAGCAGCTGGGATTCAGTGAGCACCACGGCTTCGCGGGCAGCACTAACAGCACTCTCAATGGTGTGCGCCAACGTTAGGTTGGATTCATCGCCGTTCATGGCGGATCCCACGGAGGCCGCACCCCGGGCAGCCGCTTCCAACACCGAAAGAATGGTACCCGGCATGGGCTCACTCAACGCGCTCCAAGCCCTCAATTGAGCGCGGTGCAAGGCGGAGGCCAGAAGCGGACCGTTGAGGCGCTGCGCATCAAAAAGAGGTTCCGCCATGGCTGCCAGCGAGACGGCGAAGAGCGTTCCAGAATTGCCCCTGGCTTGTTCCATGGCGGCCCGTCCGGCGGCAGCCATGGTGGTGCCCACGTCAGATGGTTCCAGCTCCGCCAGTCCCTGAACGGCTGCACGGACCGTCAGGTACAAGTTGGTGCCCGTGTCCGCATCCGCCACCGGGTAGATGTTGATGGCGTTGAGCCTGTCACTGTGATTGGCCAATGTTTGCTCGGCCATGGCCAGCCAGCGGCGGACTACGGGTGCAGTTGCGGTGATCTTAGACTGCAAAATGATCCCATCCCAGGGCGCCTGCTTCGGCGCCTTCAAAATTCTGTCCGTCCACGGTCACAGCACTTTTTGCGGCGTCCACAGACACTACTGAGCCTATCCTAACGAAGCCTTCCGGGAGGATCTGACGGGCCGGGAATGTGGATAAAAGGCTGTGGTCTTCCCCGCCGGTCAGCACCCACTGCAGCGGATTTTCCTTAAGTTCGACGGCGGTTTCCATCAGTTTTTCTGCCTGGGCCGCCAGCATGGAGGAATCAAAGTCGAGGCGGACCTTGCTCGCGGCCGCGATCCGTCCGGCGTCACGCAGCAGTCCGTCAGAGATGTCCATCATGGCGGTGGCCCCGGCTTTGGCGGCCACGGGCCCTGCAGCCAGGGGCGGGACCGGACGCGCGAAGAGCGCAGCGGCTTGTGCCATGGCGGGTGTGTACGCGGACGGGGGAATTGAACTCTCGCACAGGGCCCAGCCGGCGGCTGCGAAGCCCATGTTTCCACACACGGCCACCTGGTCACCTACCTGGGCGCCACTGCGCAGGACCGGATCCAGCCCATTAAGGGAGCCCGTCACAGCCACGGTGATCACCAGTTCGCTGCCTCCGGATAAGTCCCCACCAGCTACCGAACACTGGGGTGCCCCGAGCGCAACTATGGCGGCGCTGAGGCCGTTGGCGAAGTCCTCAACCCAGCCCACCGGCGTCGTACTTGGCAGGGTGAGGCTGACCACCATGGCGGTGGCAATGGCGCCCATGGCGTTGATGTCGGAGAGGTTTTGGGCGGCGGCCTTCCAGCCGACGTCGAACCCGGAGGAGGTGCTGCCGTTGGGCCAGAGGAGGCGGAAGTCCTTGTCCTGGACCTGGGTGTCGATGGAGATGACGGTGCGTCCGTCCGGGGCGGCGATGATGGCGGCGTCATCCCCAGGGCCCAGCAAGGTGGTGGTGCCGGCGTGCAGGCGCGGGAAGATGCGGGCCAGAAGCTCGGATTCGGAGAGTTGCGCCACGGTGAGGTTCATGGATTAACCGTATCGGAAGGGTGTGACATTGGCGGACCCGGTGCGAGCTGGGAGGGCCCAGGGCTAACCAGATGGTGAAGTGAATTCGTGTACCAGCTCTGTTCGGGCAAACGGCAGCAGTCCGTCGTCCTGGGTGCATACGAACCCATAAAGTTGCTTCAACTCTAGCTTTGGTCGTGATGAAGTTCCGTTGGACGCATTCCTGAAAGAACTCGACGGTGGTAAATGTGTCGATGCCTGCTTTTTCGGCAAGCTTGATGGCGTCCTGGTCGTCGATCATGGCTACAACATCTCTGCCCTGGGCAAGAAGCAGTCGAGCATGGGCAACCAGCACCATCTCACCACGATGCTTACCGGTCAGGCTCATGCCGGGTGGCGCATTGCGTTTCAGCCAGTCCCAGTGAGTTGTGAAGTCACTGACGGTGCCCACATGAGAATTTTCCCGGTCATGTTCTTCAGACAGTTCAGGTAGAGGTTGGTGGTGTCCTTCCTGCCCATGAAGTTTAAGACCGGCCCGGCGTCAAGGACGATCAACTCGCTCTGATGATGTTCCGTACCCGCCGCGCCAGGGAGCATCACTTGTTTCTCCCGAATCTCCTTGGCCGCGGATTCACTTGTTTGGGCCGGATGCCGTTGGATTCGAACTCGTCCCGCAACGTTGCCACGTCCATGTTTCGAATGGTTGCGATGGCTTCAAGGCCCACAAGGTTGTTCTCGTAGGCTCTGACGGCTTCGGCAACTATGCGCATGGGTGGTTGCTGCGTTGCCGATTTCACCCGGGATGCCCGGTGCTCGTCGGACCACCCAAAGCGGGCGGCCAGTCCGGGCACGCTCAGGCTGCGCCAAGCTTCCTTTTGTCCGCTGGCAAGCCATCCACCCCTTTCCAATTGGATGAGCAGCAGTGCAGGTGAGACAGCGAAGTATCTTACGGCTTTGGATATGTCAGCTTCTGTCAGCTGGCCCTTGGCTAATGCCTGACCTTCAAGGTAGGCCTCGAGGCCTTTGGCGGGGACCAGCAAGTGTCGGGCAAAGGCGTCGGCGCGAGTTTCTTGAGGAGTTCTTACCTGGCACTGAATCAATCCGCCGTCTGCGTAGTCTCCGAGTTCAATGTGCCCCAGTTCGTGCGCCAGCGTGGCCCGCTGCCGTTCAGGAGATTGGCTGCAGGCCGCTGAAATGATGCGCTGGCCTGTGTGGGGATCGTGCACAACCATTCCGTCCATCCCCGGTTCCATGGGAACGATGGCCACATCGATGCCCACATAGCTCTCAAGCAGGTCGTTGAGATCGCTAATTGGCGCGTCACCCAGTTCATACTTCTCGCGAAATCTGTCTGCCGCATGGGCAGCAACCGCTTCATTGTCCATGGTCGTGGCCCCTCAAGAGGACTCAATCGGTTGCAGGACGCCCCTCAGATAGGTGTCCATTTCAAGCAAATAGAAAAGGAAGTCCTTCGCGGTGCTGGGATCAGGCACTGCGGTGGAGTTTGTCCGGGCCGCCCACTGGATGCGGTCGCGAACTTCATGATGTTCAACCAGGCTTGATTCGGGGCAGCCAAGAGCCTCTGCAATAGCCGTCAGCTCGTAGGGCTTCACCGGACGCCGCCCGGATTCAATCCGGTTGATTGTGGACTGCGATATTTCAGTCAGACTTTCAAGTCCCCGCTGCGTCAATCCGGCCTTCTCACGATAGTGCCGGATTCGGTCACTCGTGCGCATTGCCTTGCACCTTATTCCCTCTGGTGTTGGTGAATGGAATCGATGGAAGCTCATCCTGAATCAAGATGCACCGCTGTGATTCAATTCTAGACCGCCCATCGCAGCCGGGCAACCTCAGGGATAGGCTCGGAGCAAGATCGTCCGATCCTATGAGGAGGCCGCCATGCCAACGTTTGGCAAGCCGTCGCACATTGATTTTTCCGTCAGCGATGCAGAAGCCAGCGCGGACTGGTACGTCAAGGTTCTCGGTTTGAAACGGCTGCGGCGGGTGGACTTGGGCAACCGGATCATGATTGTGCTGGTGCACCAGGCCACGGGGCTGATCATCGGGCTGAACCAGCACAGTGAGGTCCCCGTGGGCCGTTTCGACGACAGGAGCGTGGGCCTGGATCATGTGGGTTTCAGCGTCACCGAACGCTCCGACTTGGATGCCTGGCAGAAGCAGCTGGCTGCTCTGGACGTGGTTCACTCCCCCGCCGAGGACACGGCCAACGGTGCCGCACTGGTCTTCCGCGACCCGGATAACATCCAGCTCGAACTCTGGTGGTCCAAGCCGCACTGAGGCTCCCACTCAATAAAAGGGCAGGAAGAACCCATGAACCCCGGCTCAAGCGAACTCTTCGGCACCGAGCAGCCCTCGCAACAGCTGGTGCTGTCCCGCAAACTTCAGCTGCTGCTCGATGCCAGCATCGTGCGGAAAGGCAGCCTCGTAACCTTCAACGAGATTGCGGCGGCGTGCACTGCCCGTGGGGTGCACCTTTCCAGGGCCCGATGGTTTTATATGAAGGACGCAACCGGGCGCGTCGTTACAAACCCTCGGCTGCTGACGGCGCTGTCGGAACACTTCGCTGTCAGCCCCGACTACCTGCTCGGTATTGCGGGTGCCCAAACGCCTCCACTAATCACGGGGAACATGGATTTCATCAGGGCGCTCCGGGCGTCCCGTGTGCAGAGATATGCAGCACGGGCGTTGGGTGGGCTGCTGCCCGGCACTTTGCAGCAGATTTCTCAGGTTCTGGCCCGTGACATGGCGCGCAGCCCACAGGGGGCTGCCGCTGGCAGGCTCGGTCCCAAACAGCACCTGCCGACGCCGTTCCTTGGCGACAGCTGAGCCTTGACCTCTCATCGTGTCTGCCGACTCGAGCCCGTGCAAGTTCTCTGTCGCTCCCGGTGTCGTCTCACCTTCCTCAAGCCAGTCGTCCCAGGCTGCTCTTAGCGCGTGCGAGTAGAGTTGTTGGAGATTCGATGCCTTCGGTTACTTAGGCCAGCAGACATCGTTGGAGTGACGGCGGGGTCGATTGGAATCAGTAAAAAACTTCAGGGACGCCTCGACTTTGCGGTCCAACAACTGCGTGATCGTGGGTTCGTAGTCCAAGTCGCTGATTGCCTGGACGGCGCCACTCACATCCGTGCCCCGGTGGAGCAACAGGCCCAAGAGCTGATGCGGTTATTTTTGGACCCCATGGTCAAAGCCGTTGTTCCGCCATGGGGAGGGAGAGCGCCATCGACGTCATTCCCCATCTTGATTTCGATGCGCTCGCTCTCGCCGAACCATCCTTGTTGGTGGGGTAGTCCGATATTTCAACTCTGCTCACCCCCGTTACGCTCCGGACAGGTAAGGCAACTCTCCATGGGAACAACCTCATGGACACTCCCTATGGCGTCCCAGAATCACTGATGTCATGGATTGCGATTGCCTCGTTACCGGCAGGGACCACCTTTTGGCAGTCCTCACCGGGTAGTCACCGAGTCAACGACTGGAACGATTGGGAAAACACGCCAGAGGTATCCCACCCTGTGTGGAACGGCAACGGCCCTTGGGAACGACTCGACCCAGGCCGGGCAGAGGTGAATGTTAGCGGCCGCATCCCGCCACAACTCCCGATCGTCAACGGTGCCCAAGACCACTGAACAAAACTGACAGAAAGCAAGTCGCTCGTGTTGGCTCGCGGCGGCCAGGCCGAGGCGATCTGCAACTTCTGGATCGTTCAGCGCGTTTGTTCCGGTAGACAAGATCTAGCCTGCGGCACGGGCAACGCCGGCGGGTGCCGAACGAAGGGTAAGTTCGTCTCCACCGTCTGGCGGATCAGTTAGATGGGAGCAACATTACTTATGCGCGAAAATGCCGCCTGGCCCGGGAGCCTGGGCCCCGCAGACAAAGCGGCATTTCCGGTCGTGCATTTTTCTTGGCCGCGTTTGGCTTAGTCCCGGTGGCTGACTGCCAGGCATCCGTGAGGGGGAATATCCCACAGAGTTCCTTCTGTGAGAGGTGCAGGGCTGCCGCTGCGCAGCGGCAGCACTTGTGCACCGGCTGCGATGGGGCTGATGGTGACCTGGCCCAAGCGCAGTTCTCCGTCCTGATGGGTGAGGTGGATGGTGTTCTCGGTCTTGTTCACCACCAGCCAGGCCTCGCCGTCGCTGAGCGGGCGAGCCCACACGTCTACGTCCTGCACTGGCTGGGTCCGGCTTGCGGCCTTGCCAAGGGGATCCTGGTCGATTCCCAGCAGGTGCGGGTTCGTGAGTAGCTCCCGGACCCCATCGCTCATGGTGCGGGGGTCATGACCGGCCATCAGGGGCGCGGCGAGGTAGCACCACAGAGCAAAGTGGGTTTCCTCCTCTACCTTGTTCAGGCCAGGGTTACCAGCCTGAAGCATGTCCGGGTCATTCCAGTGGTGGGGGCCGGCGAACTCGGTGATCAGTGCCTGGGTGTCTGCGATTGACATGATGGAGGCCCAGTTCCGCTCGATGTCTACCGTGGTGCGCCACATGTGCCCATAATCCCCGGCCCAGGTCCACGGTTCGGTGCGACCGTATTCAGAGATCGAATAGATAATCTTCCGGCCCGTGCCTTCCAATGCCAGAGCCATCCGTTCAAACGCGTCAGGGTAGCGCAGTCCGGTGCCGTCCTCATCGGCTTCGCACCAGTCATACTTGAGAAAGTCCACGCCCCAGCCCGCGAAAGTCTGGGCGTCCAGCTCTTCCCGGTTGAAGGAGCCTAGGTCCCGGCCCGGGTAGCGGTCGTAGATCATGGCACAGGTCTTGCGTCCAGGTGAGGCGTAGAGGCCGAACTTGAATCCGCGGGCCTTCAATTCCTGCCCCAGGGCAGCCATGCCGGATGGGAACCGGGTCGGGTGAGAACGCAGACGTCCGTCGGCGCCACGGGTGTGGGCCTGCCAGCAATCGTCGATGACGAAGGTGTCAAAGCCTGCCGCCTGCATGCCACTGGCAACCAGCGCATCGGCAACCTCAATTAGCTTTTGTTCGCTGATGTCATGGCAGCGGAAACAATTCCAGCTGTTCCAGCCCATGGGCGGCACCGGGGCAATCAAGGGCTTACCGGAGTATTGGAGATCCGTCATTGCGAAGTCAATGGTATTGATGGTGATGTCCTTGGCTATTTTCCGAACAGGGAGTTGATCTGCTGCTGTGCTTCCGCCAAAGCAGGCTGCGCCTGCTTTGTTCCGCGGATAATGGCATCGATTGCGTCACCGGCGATCTTATTGACTTCAGTAGCATGTTCCGTGATGGGGTAGAGGACTGTGCCATTCTTTTCATCGGCGGTTTCAATGAAGGCCGACGGATCGATGGGAGTGGTGCTCTTATTTTTGAATGCTTCCACCGCCGTGGCATCAGCTTCGGTGATGGCGGGGAACACGACGGCCTTGCTCGCCACGGCGTTCTGGCATTCTGGTGACACCAAGTACAGCGCCAGCTTCTCGGCCTGCTCAGGATGCTTGGTGCCGGCGTAGACAGAGTCACCCAGGCCGTTCAGCAGTGACTTGCGTCCCTCAGGCCCCACGGGCAGCTTGGCAAACTTGATGTCCTTGTTTGCTTCCGTAAAAGCATTCATCTGCCAAGACCCGTTGGTGTTCATGGCTACCTGACCGGAAGAGAGAAGCTGCACCGGGCCGAGCTTTCCGAGCTTCTCCGGCGGCAGCATGTAACCCTTTTCAACCACTGAACGGAACCATGTCAACGTGTCAGCCAATTCAGGTGAGTCGTAGTGGTACTGCGTGCCAAACGGGTTTTTTTCGGTATAGGTGAACCCGTTGCTCGCCGCAAAGTTCCCCCACCAAGTCTGGCCGAACCCGTCTCCTGGTTCATAGGCCAACAGACCGTAGGTCTTAATGTTCTTCTTATCGAAATCAGCACTGAGCCCGTTGTTGCCATTCTTGTCCAAGGTCAACTCAGCGATTACTTGCTCAAACGTTCCACCGTCCTTGGGATTCCAGCTGAGATCATTCAGGCTGGCCGGGTCTATGTTGGCGTCCTTCAGCTTCTGGCTGTCGTAAGCCAAGGCGATGGTGTCAAAATCCTTCGGCAATGCATAACGTTTGCCGTCCTTGACCCAATTCTCGGCGAGGCCCGCACGGTATTGACCCATATCCACCTTGGCCGCATCGACGGCCGGCTGGAGGTCCAGAAGCTGGTTGTTGGCAGCAAGTTCGGGGTACCGAGACACGTGGTTGGTGAACACGTCGGGGGCTGTTCCTGAGGACAGTTCCGTGGTGAGGTTCGTCCAGTACTGGTCCCAGGCTGTCTGAGTGACTTTCACCGAGATGCCAGGGTTTTCCTTGACAAAGGCATCCACACAGCTTTGGTAGGCGGGCAGTTGTTTGTCGTCCCATAGTGCGTAGTTCAAGTTGACGGTTCCGTCTGCTGATCCGCTGTCTCCGGAGCTGCAGCCAACTGCCATGAAGGCAGTGGTGGCGCCCATGGCCGTCAAAACGAGCAGACTGCTCAGTTGCTTCTTTTTCATTGTATTTCCTTACTTGATTCCGTTGAATTGAATTGCGCCCACAAGTTTTTTTCCAAAAATCAGCAAGAGTGCCAGCACAGGTAAAACAGTCAGGACGCTTCCAGCCATGAGACCGGACCAGTCGATTGCGCCGTTGGGTGATTGTGCGAGGAACCTGCTCAAACCCACGGTGAGTACCGTGCTGGAGTCGCTCCTTCCGATCAGCAACGGCCAGAGGTAGTCGTTCCACTGCTGGACGGCGGTGATGATCCCTAAAGTCAAAATCGGTCCTTTGACCATGGGCGCCACGATCCTGCTGAATAGCGTCCAGTGGTTTGCCCCGTCAATGATTGCTGCTTCCTCAATTTCCCTAGGTACGGACAGAAAGAACTGGCGCATGAAGAACACAGCGAAGGGTGTCATCAGCAAAGTTGGGAGCACCAGCCCTGCCATGGTGCTGACAAGGCCTAGGTTCTTCATCAGGAGGAAGTTGGGGAGCATGGTGAAAATCGGCGGGATCATCAACGCTGTCAGGAAGATCCCAAAGATGAAGTTCCGCAACGGGAAACGGAGCCTGGCGAAGGCATAGGCAGCCATGGTGCAGCACACCACCTGGCCTAGAGTCGTTAGTGCCGTGTAAACCACGGAGTTGACGAAAAATTGCGCAAATGGCAATGTTGCCCCGCTGCCGCCCTCGGCGGCAGCGGATGATCCGAAGCCAAGAATTCTCAGGAAGTTATCAATTGTCACCGGTGCTGTGATCCCCGAAAGCGGACCTTGGAACAGCTGGTCATTCACGCTCAGGGAACTCTTGAGGGTCCAGAGCAGTGGGGCGATCACCAGGACTGCCCAAATGATAAGGAATATCCAGCCAATGAGTTTGAGAAGGTTCAGTTTCCCGGGCTCAGCTTTGGCCACGTGCTTGATGTTCAGATTGGTAGTCATTAGCTGAGGTCCGATTCGTTGCCGCGGGAGAGTTTGAACTGCAAAAGGGTGAGGACAGCGAGAATCGCCAACACCACCACAGCCATCGCACTTGCGTACCCCAGGTCGAAGTTGGTAAACGCCTTTTGGAAAATATAGTAATAAAGGACGTTGGTGCTGTTCAGTGGCCCTCCTTCAGTTGCCACCGCGATGGTGTCAAAGATCTGCACCGAACCAACCATGCAAATGATGAGTACCAGTGTCAGGATGGGCCGAAGCAATGGAACTGTGATGGAACGGAACATTCGCCATTCTCCGGCCCCGTCCAGTGCGGCGGCCTCGTACAGGCCTCCTGGGATACTTTCCATTCCGGCAAGAAGCAGAATGGCTACATAGCCGGTGTACCGCCAGGTATTGACCATGGCCACCGTAGTGATTGCGCTTTCAGGGGCAGCAAAGAAGGGAAGCTGAGTCCAGCCCAGAGAATCGAAAATCCCGTTGACCAGACCCAGGGATGGGTCAAGCAACCACATCCACAACAAAGCAGCTGTAACACCGGGGACGAGCCAGGGCAGCAGCACAAAGGATCGCCAAAACGCGGCCTTGGCCACGCGATGCAACATGAAGGCCAAGGCGAGCGCAAAAAGCGTTTGGGTCACAATGTTGATCACAACGTAGAGAAACGTCACCCCAAGTGCATTCAAGAACAGCGGATCGCTGAACGCCTTGGTGTAGTTGTCGATTCCAATAAAGGATCCGCTCTGAAGCGTGGTGGTGTTCGTGAAGCTCAGTATGAGTCCACGCACAGTGGGGTAGAAGTAGAAGATCGCGAATCCTAGGCCGGCTGGCAGGAGGAAAAGCGCAGCAGCACGACCTTGGCCCGTTCGTTTCCGCCGTTTGGATGGCGAAATTTCGCCAGCACCACGTGGTGATGATCTGGCAAGGTGCATGGTTGTGTTCGTCAATGAACATCCTCAGGTGCTAGTTAAGTAAGTTACTTAATGATCTGCATTTACAGTAAGGTTGCATTACATCAATGTCAAGGATGGAATCTGAATGGAAGAGAAACGGCGACCGGTCGTCGCGGGACGGACCTTGCAACGCCAAATCAACGCCAAATCTGCACTAAACCGTATGCGCCATGATGCGGTCACCATCAGTGACATCATCAGCGAACTGCATATCTCACGCCCCGCGGCGGGCGACATCGTCGCAGAACTGGTTGAGGACGGCTGGGCAGTGGAGTCGACCCCGGACAGCCCCTCGCTGATGGGGCGTCCAGCCAAGACTTACCAGTTCAATACCAATCAGGGATTCATCATGGGCGTGGACGTTGGCGCACACACCTTGCGGATCCAAATTTGCAATCTCAACGGGCAGCCACTGGCCGAACATGAAGCCTCACTTGCCCCGACTCAGAGCAGGGAAGAAAGGCTCGAGACGACCTTTCGTGAAATCGACACGCTACTGCAAGGAATGGATATTCCACCGGCAGCGATTTGGTCAATCGGGGTCGCCAGCCCCGGGGTCCTGCGTGAAGGAACCGTCACATTCTACGGTGGTCCAGACATGCCTGGCTGGGTTGGCACCGACCTCGCCGCCGCCTTTGAACAAAAGTATGACACCGCGGTCCAGGTCGAGGGCGACAGCGCTTTGGGCGCCCTCGGTGAGGTCTGGCAGTCAAACAGCCCGGTCGATGAGGATCTCGTCTTCATCCTCGCCGGCTATCGCGTCGGCCTTGGCATAGTCATGGACGGACGTCTAGTGCGAGGATACCGGGGAGCCGCAGGTCTCATCGGCGAGATGCCGGAGCTTGGCTGGTCGCGGCTGGATAGCTATCCAGATATCAAGACCATGCTGGACACCGAGGGTGACATCCAGGAGCAAACCGACCTTGATAAATATTGCAGTGACCTGGCGCTCGGTATCCGGGCGATTGCGCTGACTCTCGATCCCAGGATCATTGTCATTGGCGGCGGCATTGGGCAGGGCGGCCCAGCAATCATTCGCCGCCTCACTGAAAATCTGGCAGGGAAGTTGGTCTCCGACCCCATTCTGCGAACTTCTGAGCTGGGAGACCGTGGCGTTCTCCACGGAGCCGTCAAGCTAGCACTTATCGACATCGACCAGACCGTCTTCGATGTGGACATCCCAGCCAGCAAAGCCCGATAGCCGCCGAAGCCGGGACCAATGCCTGCTGAGGTTCAACTCGATGAGTTCAGTTGGCATTGCCGCGAGCATGCCTCCGAGCAAGACCAACCTTGACGCGCCACGCACGGAGGAGGAACGTCGAAGTTAGCCACGCTGTTCCAGGCCTGTCTCGACCACAGCGGGGCGGAGGAGGCCTGTCATCATGCCCAGAACCAATGCCCGATACGGCTGGATCCCGGATCTCCCGGACCAGCGTGACTACCACTTTGCGGCGCCGCCGGCTGTTCAGGCCAGCCTGCCGCCGGCTGTGGATCTGCGTCCCAACTGCCCTCCCGTCTACGATCAGGGCCAGCTCGGATCCTGCACCGGAAACGGCGTCGCAGGGGTGCTGCAGTTTGACGCCATGAAGGAGGGCCAAGCTGACACCTCCACCCCGTCACGGTTGTTCATTTACTACAACGAAAGGGTCATTGAGGGCACCGTGGATTCAGATTCGGGCGCCCAGATCCGTGATGGCATCAAGACCGTGGCCAGCACCGGGGCGTGCGATGAAACTCTCTGGCCCTACGACATCACAAAGTTCGCTAAGAAGCCTTCGGCCAAGTGCTACGCCGCTGCCAAAGACGACCGTGCCATCAGCTACTCTCGCGTCAGCCAGTCATTGAGCAATATGAAGGGATGCCTAGCGGCCGGGTTCCCCATCGTGTTCGGCTTCACCGTCTACGACAGTTTCGAAAGTGCCGAGGTAGCCAGTACGGGAGTGGTGCCCATGCCTGCAAGCAGCGAGAGCGTCCTGGGCGGGCACTGCGTGGTGGCGGTGGGCTACGACGACGCCAGCCAGCGCTTCACCATCCGCAATTCATGGGGTACCGGATGGGGCATGGCCGGGTACGCCACCATGCCCTACGCGTACCTGCTCAACCATTCGCTGGCCAGCGATTTCTGGTCCGTGAGGTCCACATCTTAAGAGCCACCGCAGTGAGAGCCAGCGCCGCTGTAGCCGGGAGAATACCGGCCATGGTTCCGGCGAGGTTGCGTCCAGCCTCGCCGGAAAGGCTATGCCTGTGCGCGGCGACCGCACCCAGCAGCTTAGTTTTCCTGCTCCAAATGCTCGAGCAGTTCAGCTTCTGCCCGGTCTAGGTAAATTCGCAGCGCGTGAGCAGCCTCCTCGCGCTTGTTGTCCTGCAATAGCGTCACGAGTGAGCCATTGAGTTCCACGTAGTGTGAATGGAAGTCCGGAGCATCGCTCATGGCATGGAACACCAAGCGCATTTGTGCCAACACGCGGGTCATTAATTCCTGCAGGCGTTCGCTACCGGTGGCCCGCACCAACTCCTCATGAAAGCGCTGGTTGGCATCGGCCATGGCCGCAATGTCACCGTCTGCGAGCGCAGCCCGGGCATCAACCACCACGTCCGCCAACGCCGCAACGTTTAATTGTTTTCCCCAGAGGACAGCTGCCGGTTCGATCATGCGCCGCACACCGTAGATTTCCTTCACGCCCGCGACGCCGGGGGACGCCACAAAGACGCCGCGGTTAGGGATGCGGGTGATGATCAGCTCATGATCAAGCACTGTAAAGGCCTCACGCAAGGTATTGCGGGATACGCCCAATGCTTCGGAGAGCGCTAGTTCAGAAAGCTTGGCCCCCGGAAGTAACTGGCCTTCCGCGATGCGGGCGCGGATCACGGAAGTTACCCAGGCGCCGGTGTGCGCGTGGGTAGACCCCTCTGCGAGGGGCTGGGCTGAAAATAACGCGTTCATTGGCATCGTCCCAATCTAATCCAACCCCGTCCCCAACCACGCACCACCAAGTGTTAAGCGATGGTTCCGAGAATATCGCCACGGGAAATGGCAACACCAGGTTGCTGGTCGCCACGGGTAAATGCCCCTGCCTTGTGCGCCACGATGTTCGATTCCATCTTCATCGCCTCCAGTACCGCCACGATGTCACCCTCAGCCACCACCGCACCGTCCTCGAGGACCCATTTGATCAAATTCCCGTTCATCGGTGCGCTCAGCGCGGCTTCATCGGTGGCCGCAGCAATATTTTCAACCGCAGCATCCCGTGCTGTGCCACTTGCGCCATGACGGATGGACTCAACTAGTGAAGCTGGCAGGCCAATGTTCATGGCCTTGCCGTCGATCTCGATGGTGAGGCTTTCGCGTTCGGAGCCCGGTTGGGCGGCGGCGATTTCCGGGCTGGAGGCCAGCTCTTGCGCAAACTCGGATTCGATCCACGTGGTGTAGACCCCGTAGCGCTCGTCGTTGGCGAAGTCGCCATGGCGCACCACGGCACGGTGAAACGGCAACACGCTGGGGACACCGGTGATGACCATTTCATCCAGCGCCACCTTAGCCCGGCGCAGCGCCTGGGCGCGGGTGTCACCGGTGACGATCAGCTTGGCCATCAGCGAGTCATAGTGTGAGGGGACCACAGATCCGGTCCGCACCCCGGAGTCCACTCGGATACCCGAACCGGTGGGTGCCTCAAAAGCGGTGATGCGGCCCGGGCCGGGCAGGAAGCCCCGGGCAGGATCTTCGGCGTTGATGCGAAATTCGAATGCGTGGCCCACCGGTGCAGGGTCTTCGGTGAAGGAGAGCGGCAGTCCCGCGGCAACACGAAATTGCTCGGCTACGAGGTCCACTCCGGTGGTTTCCTCGGTGACCGGGTGCTCAACCTGCAGCCTGGTGTTGACCTCCAAGAAGGAAATCAGTCCATCCGGTGCCACCAAATATTCCACGGTGCCGGCGCCATGATATCCGGCCTCACGGCAGATGGCCTTGGCCGAGGAATGGATGGAGGCGCGCTGTTCCTCGCTCAGGAACGGGGCCGGCGCCTCCTCGACGAGCTTCTGGTTGCGTCGCTGCAGTGAGCAGTCGCGGGTGCCCACCACCACCACGTTGCCGTGCGTGTCAGCCAGTATCTGGGCTTCGACGTGGCGCGGCTTTTCGAGGAAGCGTTCCACAAAGCATTCCCCACGGCCAAAGGCCAAGGTGGCCTCACGGACCGCCGATTCAAAGGCGTTGTCAATCTCCTCGAAGCTACGCACCACCTTGATGCCGCGGCCACCGCCGCCGAAGGCTGCCTTGATGGCCACCGGCATACCGAATTCTTCTGCGAAGGCGCGGACCTCGGCACCCGATGCTACGGGGCCATCGGTGCCCGGGACCAGCGGGGCTCCGGCGCGTACCGCGATTTCACGGGCCGTGACCTTGTTACCCAGCAACCGAATGGCCTCCGGGGTGGGCCCAATCCAGCTCAACCCGGCGTCGATGACGGCCTGCGCAAAGTCAGCATTTTCGGAGAGGAACCCGTATCCCGGGTGCACCGCATCGGCACCGCAGCGTGCAGCGATGTCAAGGATCTTGGGGATGTTCAGGTAGGTCTGTGCACCCGTGGAACCGTTGAGTGCGTAGGCTTCATCGGCCCGGCGTACGTGGAGCGCATCGGCGTCGGGATCCGCATATACGGCCACAGAAACCATTGAAGCGTCGGCACAGGCCCGGGCAATGCGGACGGCGATTTCCCCGCGGTTGGCGATCAATACTTTTTTCATGCGTGGATTCCTTCATCGGGGAGGGCCTGACTGGGGGCGTGCAGATCGGTCAAAACAAAACGGATAGAGGCACCCGGGGGCAATTGGGCGGCCGCGGGCAGGTCCTCGGCAATGACTCCGGCAATGACCGGATACCCACCGGTCACCGGATGATCTGCCAGGAAGAGAACCGGCAGGCCCGAGGGCGGGACCTGCAGAGCACCAGCCGCGACGCCCTCCGAGGCCAGTTCGCCGGTGCGGGTGCGCTCCAGTGCTGTGGCGTTAGCCCCAAGTGCCAGACGAATGCCGACGCGGTTGGATTCGGCCGAGACGCTCCAGATTTGTCCTGTCAGCCGGGCAAGCCCCGAAGCATCAAACCAGTCATCGCGGGGGCCAGGACTGATCCTTAAGGTGTAGATACCCTCGGCGTTGGGCACGGGGAGCGTTGAGGATTCCGGGTTGCCAACAATGTGGGCACCGCGGATGGCTCCAACGGGCAGCTTGGTGCCGCGAGCCAGCGGATCCGGGCCAATGCCAGACATGGAGTCGGTGGAGCGTGAGCCAAGCACCCGAGGCACATCGATGCCACCGCGAACGGCAAGATAGCTGCGTAAACCGTTGCCTGCGGGGGTGAGCCTGAGGGTTTCACCATCCAGCAAAGCAAAAGGAGTATCCATGGAAAGTTCGCGTGCACCGTGGAAGTCATCTCCATCCACCGGATCCACCGTGATGGTTGCGCTAGCACCAGAAACAGCCAGGACCACATCGCCCTGAGCACGCAGGCTCAGCGAACCCATGAGATTTTCGATGATGGCGCACTGGGGCGCGTTGCCCACCAGTCGGTTGGCCTGGGCTGCTGAGCGAGTATCGGCTGATCCCGCAGCGGAGACGCCCAGATCCCCCAGCCCGGGACGGCCCAGATCCTGGATAAGGGATTGCGGACCCGGGTCCAAGATTTCAAGCAGGTTAGTTCCGGCCGGTAATGCCGGTGCGTGGGTCTTGGCTGGCACCGCAGACACCTGCAGAACCTCACGGCTCGGGACAAAACGCACCCGGTCCTGAGGGCGGATCAATGCTGGTTTTTCACGATCAAGATCCCACAGCACTGCGTCGGTGTGGCCGATCAGTTGCCAGCCGCCGGGTGATTGGCGTGGGTAAACGGCCGAGGAATTTCCGGCCAGTGCCACGGCCCCGGAGGGGACCACCTTGCGCGGAGTGGAACGGCGTGGCACGTTGAGCAGCTGATTTTCACCCATGAGATAGGCGAAGCCCGGCGCGAACCCGCCGAAGGCCGCCCGCCATATCTGCTGCGTATGCGCGTTGATGACGGCTTCGATGCTCAGTCCGGTCAGCCCGGCGACCTCGGCAAGATCTTCGCCGTCGTAGTGCACGGGTATTTCAACGAGCGAACCGGTGTTGGATCCCGCGGCGCCAAGTTCCAAGGCCAACACCGCGGTAGCGATTTTTTCTGCGCTCGCCGTGGAATCTGCCTTGATAAAGAGAGTGCTTGCCGCGGCTAAGACGTCGATCTGACCCGGCAGCGGGTTAGCGCTCAGCAATGCCGCCAGAGCCAGCACCGAATCGAGGTCCGAAAGCTCAACGAGCACCGCCTTGGAACCTGCGAAACGCGTGGCCAGGATGCTCATACGAAGCTCTTGATGCTGACGCCCGCGTTTTCTAGGCCTGCGCGCACCGCCGTGGCCATGTCCACGGCCCCTGCGGTGTCCCCATGCATGCAGATGCTCTCAACGTTCATCGGAATCACCGAACCATCGATGGCCACGATTTTCGCCTCGGTGACCAGACGGACCATGTTTTCGGTGACCTGTCCGGCGTCGTGCAGTACCGCATTTGCTTCCCGGCGTGAGACCAGGGTGCCGTCGGGGTTGTAGTTCCTGTCGGCGAATGCCTCGGCGACAGGCCGCAGTCCAGCCGCCGCAGCCTTGGTGAGAGCAACCGAGCCGGGCAGCAAGAGCACAGGCAGGTCTGAACCGAAGGCGCGGATAGCATCAACCACGGCCTGGGCGTGGGCTTCGTGATGGACGATGGTGTTGTAAAGCGCGCCGTGGGGCTTGACATATTTAATGCCCGCTCCGGCGGCCCGCGCCAGCGCCTCGAGGGCACCGAGCTGATAGAGCACGTCGTCGGCGAGCTCGGTGGGGGAACAATCAAGGAAGCGGCGGCCGAAGCCGGCCAGGTCCCGGTATCCCACGTGCGCTCCAATGGTGACACCCGCGGCAACCGCGTCGCGGCAGGTCTGAGCAATGACGCTGGGATCTCCCGCATGGAATCCGCAAGCAACATTTGCTGAGGAAACAGGTACGAATATTGCCGCGTCATTCCCCATGGTCCAATTGCCGAAGGATTCTCCGACGTCAGCGTTCAAGTCGATGTATGGCATTTGTGACCCCGGTCTCGCGAATTGGTTAGTTCTAAGGATGCACCATGAATCCAGATTGTTCAACAATCTGTGATTGCGTGATTTCTGGCTTTGTAGGGCTTCGTTCGGTGCCTAGGAACGGCTAGGGCACCAGGTAGCGGCTGTCCCTGGCATCGGTGATGAGCATGTGCCCTGGGGCGTGCCCGATGGCCAATGCCGGACGTGATTCCATGACCGCGGCCTGAGGCGTGACTCCGCAGGCCCAGAACACCGGGATATGCCCGGCCGGGACGTGGACCGCATCGCCAAAATCGGGCTTGGAAAGATCCATAATGCCCAACTCTTCGGGATTGCCAATGTGCACCGGCGCCCCGTGCACGGCCGGGTAGCGCGAGGTGATGCGTACGGCGTCGGACACTTGGGAGGCGGGGATGGGGCGCATGGAGACCACCATGGGCCCGGACATGGAACCAGCACAGGCGCTGCGGATGTTGGACTTGAACATGGGCACGTTCACGCCCGCATCGATGTGGGCGATGGAGATTCCGGCCTCCATCAAGGCTGTCTCAAACGTGAACGAGCAGCCCACTATGAACGTCACCAAATCATCGCGCCAGTACTCGCTCAGATCAGTGGGTTCGGCAATCTTGACGCCGTTCTCATAAACGCAGTACTGCGAGACGTCCGTACGGATGTCTCCACCTGCCAGCAGCTCCCCGCTGGTCTCCCCCGCGTCCAACACGCCCAGGATAGGGCAGGATTTGGGGTTGCGTTGGGCAAAAAGCAGCACGTCGAAGGCCTGGTCCTTGGGCACAATGATCAGATTTGCCTGCGCGTAGCCCCGCGAGAACCCTGCCGTGGGTCCAACCAGGCCGTTGCGGAAGAGTTCCCGTGCCTGCGCAGGTGACAACTCGGCCCGATTTTCCGGTAGCGAAGCGTTGCGGTCAATTGCGGTCATGGCGTGACGGTTCCTTTCAAAAGTTCCCAAAGAGGGCTGCCCGGATGGGACCCTAATGCTTAGACCCAGAGCTTGGCCAGGCCGGCCAGCGAGTTCCAACCCAAGAACAAGGTGAGTAACCAGGTAGCCACACCAATGATCAGCAACCACTTCGGATACGCGTAACCCTGCAGGAGGTCCCTACGGCGCCAACCGGCCCAGAGCAGGATTGCGAAGCCGAACGGCAGAATCAGGCCGTTGAAGGCGCCGGCGAAGATCAGCAGCGTCTGCGGGGCCTGGCCCAAGAAGAGGTAGATGACCGCGCAGACGGCAATGAAGGCGACAGTGATGAGGTTACGGGTGCGCTCAGGTGTGCTGGACTTGGTGATGAACGAAACCGAGGTGTAGGCGGCACCAATCACCGAGGTCAGGGCGGCGGCCCAGAGAATCACACCGAAGGAGCGGATACCAATATCGCCAGCCGCGTGGCCAAAGGCCTCTGCCGCCTTGTTGTCGCTGGTCAGCACCGCGCCACCGGCAACTACGCCAAGGATGGCCATGAAAAGCAGCACGCGCATGATGCCCGTGACAATGATGCTCAAGATTGAGGTCCGGGTGATGTCCTTGACGTTCTCCACACCGGCGGCGCCTGAGTCCACCATGCGGTGCGCACCGGCGTAGGTGATGTAACCACCCACGGTGCCACCGATCAACGTGGTGATGATTAGGAAGTTAATATTCTCCGGAGCCACAGCGTTCTTCAGCGCTTCACCTACGGGAGGCGCCGCAACTATGGCCACATAAAGCATTAGCAAAATCATGATGGCACCGAGCATCACCACGATCTTGTCCAAAGCCATACCCGCACGCTTGGAGAGGAAAATGAGGATGGCGACGGCTGCGGAAATGATCCCACCAATCTTGGGATCCAGCCCCAGCATGGCGTTCATGCCCAGCCCGGTTCCGGCGATATTACCGATGTTGAAAACCATCCCACCGATGAAGACGAGGGCTGCAAGCACCCAGCCGGCACCCGGCAGGACCTTATTGCCAATTTCTTGGGCGCGCAGTCCCGAGACGCCAATGATACGCCAGACGTTTAGCTGAACGGCGATGTCCACCAGGATGGACACCACAATGGCGAAGGCGAAGGAGGCGCCGATCTGGACCGTGAATTCAGTGGTCTGAGTAATGAATCCAGGACCGATTGCGCTGGTGGCCATGAGGAACATGGCACCGAGCATTGCCGTGCGTCGTGCAGAAGTGCTGAGCTTCGGTTTTACAGTGGGAGTAGCCATGATTCCATCCGTCGGGTAGCGGGTGACTGCCGTCACAATAAGGGGCGATGAGAAGTACACTACAGGTTGTTGAACAATCTCAGCAACAAGTTGTTCAACAACCTTTTATTTCATGACTACTTCACCGCTGCTAATCCCCGGGCTCGGCCACACGCTCACCACTTTGCGATCGTCTCACTCACATGCTCAGGACACCCTCCCCCACGCCGCTTCCGTGAGAAGCTGAAGCCAATGACAATCACAGAGCAGTACCTTCGGGCCTATGATCAGCAGCTGCGCACCGATGCGGAAACCCCCAGCGCCATCGACGTCACCCTTGAGGGCCCGCTGCGGCTTGTCACGTTCGACGGCGGCCGTGGCTTCATCACTTATCAGGACTTGGGTGGGGCGGACGCAGGAGAAATCGCAGTCCTCGTCGCCACCGCGATATCCCACTTCCAAGCGGACCCGCGCATCACTGAGGTTGAGTGGAAAACTCGCGGCCATGACCACGCCCCCGGCTTGCAGGAAGCGCTGCTAGCCAATGGCTTCACCCCTGATGAGGCTGAATCCATCATGGTTGGCCCGCTGGAGGGGTTGGCCCGTGCTGTGCCCCTGCCCGACGGCGTGAGCCTGCGGAAAGTGTTCTCTGACGACGGCGTGCGTGCCATGTCCGCTATGGCCGATGAAGCCTTTGGGGACCCTGCCAGCCCGCGTCAGGCCGACTCCCTGATGGCCCGGCTGGCCCGCAATGACGGCATGGAGCTGTGGGTGGCAGAAAGCCAAGGCCAAATGGTCAGCGCTGGCCGGCTGGAACCTGTGCCCAACTCAGATTTTGCCGGGATCTGGGGCGGGGCAACGCTCAAAGAATTCAGAGGCCGCGGGATTTACCGGGCCCTGACCGCAGCCCGCGCCCACTCGGCCTTGGCCGCAGGGAAGTTGCTGGCGCATAGCGATTCCACGGAGGATTCGCGCCCCATCCTGGAACGCTCCGGGCTGCTCAAAGTCTCCACCACCACTCCGTACAGATGGAAGCGCTGATCCGCACCCTTCCCGTCACGGTTCCTCGCCGGCCATTTCCTTGATCCATGCCGGCGTCACCTGGTTTAGCCGAAGGCCCAGGCTAACTTTCAGCCAGGCGGCTTCCACGGCAACCTCGTGAGGTGGTTCCACGATGGACGGGGCTGCCGCGGTCGGTGCAGCTGTAGCCCGTGCAGCGTCGGCCAGGGGCCGCTCCACGGCAGCTTCAAGGACCCTCAGCTCCCCGGCCCCGAGCCATTTCTGGGCAGCCAAGACTCTTAGCAGGCGCAGACCGGCCTTTTGTTTTTCCGGAATCGGGCTGAAGGAGGCATCCAGTGCCCACTGGGCCTGCCCCCACCAGCGCGAAAGCCGGGCCGTCGTGTAGCCGCTGCGGATGGTTATCCCCGCTGGCACAATTCCCACGGCCACCATAGTCGAGGCGATCACGGGCGCCACTGCCGCCAGCCATTCCCACCACCCCGGCCAACCCATGCCATCACCTGTCAGTTCCAAAAGGCTCATGCCTCATGTTACGGCCGTCGGGACCCAGCAGCCCCGGCCGGCCACAAAAGCCTGCCGCGCCATGCGCAACACGAACCCGCCCCCCATCTGGGATGTGGGCTGAGAAAATTCTCCCTGGATACCTGAAGCTGCAATTTTCACGGGGGCGGACGTACCCATGGCGTAAATGAAGCCTAGACAGCGCCCCACGAATGTACGGACACATTGTGAGATCCTGCCCACATGACTGTAACGACTGATGCAACTGTTCATTCTTTGCCACCTCGATGAAGTGGGCATCAGTGGGGCAGTGCAGCTCTCCCGTGGCTGGCAACACATCGGGGCCATAATTGTCGATGCAGTCCTGCAGCGGCGACTCCTTGCGGAGGGTATTGCGGAAGGTCAAGCACGTAGGGCCGAAAACGCTGGATTATTTCGACATCTTGACAGGGCTGTCTACTGGTGTTTTCCGTCGACATCCGCATCAAGCGTTGGGTGATTGATGCTGGAATTCTTGATTTGTCTTACTCACATATTTCAAACGCTATCCATGAGGCTGCGCGCACCCGGGGCTGGCGGCCGGGCGATCTTGACGCCGCCATATGGAACGTCTAAGTCTCCAACGCAAAATGGCCCACCGGTGCCGCTGAATCTGGATACTTACTCATCCTGATCCAGCAGCCCCGGCCGGCCACCACCCTTTTGTCTTACTGCTCCTGCATTGGGATACGCACCCCACGCTCAGCGGCCACCTCTACGGCACGCTCGTAGCCGGCGTCGGCGTGGCGGATAACGCCCATACCGGGATCATTGGTCAGCAGCCGGGCAAGCTTCTCCCCCGCAAGCGCGGTCCCGTCAGCCACGGAGACCTGGCCGGCGTGGATGGAACGGCCAATGCCTACGCCACCGCCGTGATGGATGGAAACCCAAGTGGCACCGGAGGCGGTGTTGAGCATGGCGTTCAACAACGGCCAGTCGGCAATAGCGTCGGACCCGTCCTTCATGGACTCAGTCTCGCGGTACGGAGAAGCAACGGAACCGGAATCCAAGTGGTCGCGGCCAATAACAATCGGTGCTGACACCTTACCGGAGGCAACGAGTTCGTTGAACAGCACACCAGCCTTGGCACGTTCGCCATAGCCCAGCCAGCAAATACGTGCCGGCAGGCCCTCAAATTCAACGTGTTCCGCAGCGGCGTTGAGCCAGCGGTGCAGGTGCGCATTCTCCGGGAACAGTTCCTTCAGCGCCTCATCGGTCACACGAATATCTTCGGGATCTCCGGAGAGCGCCACCCAGCGGAACGGGCCCATACCTTCGCAGAACAGCGGGCGGATGTAGGCCGGGACAAAGCCGGGGAACTCGAACGCCCGGTTGTAGCCACCCTTGCGAGCCTCGTCACGGATGGAGTTGCCGTAATCAAAAACTTCAGCTCCGGCATCCTGGAATTCCACCATGGCCTGGACGTGGCGGGCCATGGCGTTCTGGGACTTCTTGGTGAAGCCCTCTTCGTCATTGGCTGCCTCGGTGTGCCATTCTTCCACCGTGTATTCGGTGGGCAGGTAGGAGAGCGGATCATGGGCGCTGGTCTGGTCCGTGACAATGTCAACCGTGAATTCGCCAGCCTGGTGGCGGCGCAGAATTTCCGGGAAGATTTCTGCCGCGTTGCCAACAATGCCCACGCTCAGGGCGCGCTTCTCGGCCTTGGCGGCCAGAACCTTCTCGAGGGCCACGTCGAGATCTGTTTCAACCTCATCCAAGTAGCGCTTGCCGGCACGGCGGCGTAGTCGCTCTTCAGAAACGTCAACGATCAGGCAGGCGCCACCGTTCAAGGTGACTGCCAGTGGCTGGGCGCCGCCCATGCCTCCGCAGCCGCCGGTCAGGGTCAGCGTGCCGGCGAGGGTGCCGCCGAAGCGCTTCTCGCCAATGGCGGCGAAGGTTTCAAAGGTGCCCTGCAGAATCCCCTGGGTACCAATGTAGATCCATGAGCCGGCGGTCATCTGGCCGTACATCATCAGGCCTTCGGCCTCGAGCTTGCGGAATTCGGGCCATGTGGCCCAGTCCCCCACCAGGTTCGAGTTGGCCAGCAATACGCGCGGCGCCCAGACGTTGGTGCGGAACACCCCAACCGGCTTGCCCGACTGCACCAGAAGGGTCTCGTCGTCGTCGAGGGTCTTCAGCGTGGCAACAATCGCGTCATAGGCTTCCCAAGAACGGGCCGCTCGGCCTGTGCCGCCGTACACAACCAGGTCCTCAGGCCGCTCAGCAACCTCCGGATCCAGGTTGTTCATGAGCATGCGAAGGGGCGCCTCGGTCTGCCATGATTTGGCGCTCAGCTCGGTGCCGCGGTCAGCGCGGATGGTGCGGGAGGGGTCATGCATCGTTGCCATGAGAGATTCCTTAGCTATTAGTACATTGGTGGCCGGGAAGCTCCGGCGAAAGTTTCTATGTTTCTATACAACCTCTGCTCGCCCCACATTCATAGGTCCCAGTCGCGCTAGGCGTCTGTGATCCAAGACAACGAGACTTCTGGGAAGCACGACGCCGGCAGCTCACCCGCCGCGTCCGCCTCGCCGCTGCGCGGGGAGAGCAAAGGGGTAGCTGGGACCACCAGAACGTGTGTCTGATGGCCACAACTACCCCTTGGAAGTGGCATAACTGCAAAGAGGCTTCCGCTAGTTACACGGGCAGCCTCTGACGTAGCGCCACCGGAGAGCTGCGCGTATTTTTACGCGAGCTACACGCATCGGTTTAACGTACCTCTGGCCCTTGCGGCGCAGACGCACTCACTAGACGAACGCAGCAATGCCGGTGATCGCGCGGCCGGCAACCAAGGTGTTGATCTCGTAGGTGCCCTCATACGTGTAGATGGCCTCGGCGTCGCAGAAGATCTTGGCCATCTCATAGTCCACGGACACACCGTTGCCGCCCAGAACTCCGCGGCCCAAGGCCACGGTTTCGCGCATGCACTTGGTCACGAACGCCTTCGCCATGGCTGAATGCTCGTTGCGGGTGGTGCCCTCATCCTCCATTTGCGCCAACCGGACCATCATGCCCATGGAAGCCTGCGCATTGGAGAGCATGGTAACTAGTTGCTCCTGGATGAGCTGGAAGCTGGCAATCGGCTTGCCAAACTGCGTGCGCTCCACCGCGTACCGGCGCGCCACATCAAACGCTGCCATCTGGATGCCCACGGCCTGCCAACCCACGGTTGCCCGCGTGGTCTTGAGTACCTTGTTCGTGTCACGGAAGCTGTTGGCGCCGGCCAGCTTATTAAAGTCAGGCACCACCACGTCCTTCAGGACAATATCGGCATTCTGGACCGCACGCAGGGCAATGCGATTCTCTATCAGGGTTGCGCTGAAACCTTCCCGAGAGGTCTCAACAAGGAAGCCCTTGACCTGCTCGTCAGCAACGTCCTTGGCCCAAATAATGACGTAGTCGGAGAAGGTGGAGTTGCCAATCCAGCGCTTTTCACCATTCAGTACCCAGGAGTCCCCCTCCCGCACGGCAGTTGTGGTGGTGCCCCCGGCAACGTCGGAGCCGGCGTTGGGCTCGGTGATGGCAAAGACTCCGGTCTTCCTCAGTGCATAAATATCTGGCAGCCAAGCGGCCTTCTGCTCCTCGGAGGCGAGCAGTTCAATGGAACCGGTGAAGAGTCCGTCATGTCCGCTGAAGAAGGTACCGAAGGAAGCATCCACGCGGTGAATCGCGGCCGTAATCATGCCGGCCAGAAGGTGTGAATAACCTTGGCGGCGCACGGGGCTGATCATGTCCAGCTCGGCGACCTTGGGGATCAAGTGAACGGGGAATTCGCTGCGGCTCCACTGGTCACGGGCGATGGGGCGAACGTTGGCTTCCATCCAGTCCCGGATTTCATTTAGGCGGGCCAGTTCATCGGCAGGCAGCAGGCTTTCGAAGCCGAAGAAGTCGCCGTCAGGATAGGGAAGGATGGCAGCCTCCACTCCGGCGTCTGCGGCAGCGGTAGACGCAGGAGAAGCGGAAGTTGCAGCAGCTGTTGAAGCAGCATTGGATGTTGCAGTCAAGGGAATTCTCCTTCAATGGTTGGTTATTGGCCGGTCAGCCTTGCGGGGCTGATAGAGCGCACCTCCGCGCCGCCGGCACATCGCGGCGTAACTTGAACATAGCCCGAGAAGTACCCCAAAAATGCCCCAGATCACAGAAATAGGTCCTTAGTCTCGGAACACAGACGGCTTCAGTGAAGCACGTCACTGACCCGTGGTCTTTCGTGCTCAGATGGATTAAAGAAAATTCGGGGGACCCAAACCTATTCCAACGGAGGAATGACATGTCAAGGATTCAAACCGTACGAAAGAGTGGGCCGGCCATCGAACGCCGATCCATTGACTTCGTACCAGCCCGGGAGCGCCACGGCAAACCCTTTGGCCAGTTCACCCTCTGGTTTGGGGCGAACATGCAGATCACGGCGATCGTCACCGGCGCCCTCGCCGTCATCTTCGGGTCTACCGCATTTTGGGGCATCATCGGCTTGCTGATCGGAAACGTGCTCGGTGGCACCGTCATGGCATTGCACGCCGCTCAGGGCCCCAAGTTGGGCATGCCACAGATGATTTCCAGCCGCGCCCAGTTCGGTGTCTTCGGCGCCGTCATTCCGCTGATCCTGGTCATCGTCATGTACCTAGGCTTCGCGGCCACCGGCGCGGTCCTGGCCGGCCAGGCAGTGAATCAGATCATTCCCACCGGCAACCCCGCAGTGGGCGTCATCATCTTTGGTGCCTTGACGGTTCTGGTAGCCACGCTGGGCTACAAGTACATCCACATGCTGGGCCGCATCTCCACGATCGTGGGCATCATTGGCTTTAGCTACCTGGCCATCCAGCTTTTCTTGAAGCACGACGTCGGCTCCGTCATGGGCGTGAGTGGCTTCACCGTCACCACGTTCCTGCTCTCAATTTCCCTCAGTGCCGGCTGGCAGCTGACCTACGGGCCCTACGTTGCGGACTACTCCCGCTACTTGCCCTCTAACACCCCCGCCGGCAAGACGTTCTTTGCCTGCATGTCCGGTGCCGTCTTGGGCGCCCAGTGGTCCATGACTCTTGGGGCCATGTTCGCAGCAATCGCCATGCCTGCAGGCAAGGGCTTCCTTGATAACCAAGTGGCCTTCGTTGGTGACCTTGCAGGTGGCGGAGCCATCGCTGTCCTGATGTACATCGTGATTGTGGTGGGCAAGCTAACGGTCAACACGCTCAACGCTTACGGCGGCTATATGACCATCCTGACCTCGGTCAGCGCCTTCACCCGTCAACTGCGCTTCGCTCCTTGGGTCCGCTTTGCCTACGTCATCGGCTTCATCTCCGTCTCCGTGATCATTGCCCTGGTGGCATCGGATGACTTCATCTCTAACTTCAAAAACTTCGTGCTGCTGTTGCTGATGGTGTTCATCCCCTGGAGTTCCATCAACCTCGTTGACTTCTACTTCTCCTCGAAGGAAAAGGTTGATGTCCCTGCCCTCTACGACCCCAAGGGCCGCTACGGCGCGTGGAACGTCCCCGCACTGCTGACCTACCTGCTGGGCGTCCTGGTGCAGATCCCGTTCCTGGCCCAGACCCTGTATACCGGTCCCATCACGCCGCTACTGGGCGGCGCGGACATTTCCTGGATTGTGGGCTTGATTGTCACGGCAGCGGTCTACTACCCAGTGGCCAAGCGCTTCAACCACCCGCCGGCAGAGATGATCTACCCCGCCGACGACTCCGACGTCACAGCCAGCGTCTAAACCAGCGCCATCTGGCACCACCCGGGCCACACCGCAAGGAGCGTTCAGTGTCACATGCAACATCCCTTCCATCTCTGCCTGTTCCACGGGATGTAGTGGCCTCGCTGCCGGTCTATTCCAAGGCTGGCGGCGCGCTCGCTCCCTTGTGGCGCGCCTCCTCTAATGAATCGTTCTTGACTCCCTCCCCGGCGGTGCTGGCCGCGATTGGTTCCGCGGCCCAGCACTGCCAGCAGTACCCCACCATTGACGGTGATCCCCTGATCAAGGCACTGAGCCAGCAACTCGGCATTGCCCAAGACCTCTTGGTGACCGGCGGCGGTTCGCTCGCCGTGCTTCAGCAATTGCTGACCGCTTTTGCCGGGCCGGGCAAAGACGTTGTTTTTGCCTGGCGGAGCTACGAGGCATACCCCATTTTGGTTCGCCTCACCGGAGCCCTAGATGTTCAGGTCCCGCTGACCGCCAACCATCGGCACGATCTACCTGCCATGGCCCATGCAGTCACCGATTCCACCGCCGCCATAATCTTGTGCAGCCCCAACAATCCCACCGGAACAGTGCTGGGCAGCCAGGAACTGGAAGAGTTCTTGGCGAGCATCCCCGCCCATGTGCTGGTCGTCCTTGACCAGGCCTATCTGGAATTCACGGACGACGCCGAAACCTCCTTCCAGCACATCCTCACTTTGAGAGTCAAGTACCCAAATCTTGTCCTGTTGCGCACCTTTTCGAAGGCGTACGGTCTGGCCGGACTGCGTGCCGGCTTCTTGGTTGCTCATCCGGACATTTCCCGTCACGTCCGTGCCGTTTCACCGCCCTTTGGCTTGAATGCCGTCGCCGAGTCAGCCTCCGTTGCCGCACTGGCTGATACGGAAGCCCTAGCGGCCAATATCGCAACGGTTCGTGCGGGCCGCAGCAACCTTCAGGCGCAGCTGGCCGCTCGCGGCATCGATGTTCCTGCCAGTGGCGGGAACTTCCTTTGGCTGCCAGTGGGCGATGCATCGGCCGCACTAGAAGGGGCGTGCCTGGCCGAAAGCGTCAGTGTGCGCTGTTTTCCTGGCGAGGGTGTGCGCGTCAGCGTTGGCTCCCGCCAAGCCGAAGCCGCGGTACTGAGCGGCGTTGACAGGTGGCAGCGAAGCTAGTTGAGTTTAGTCACTGGCAGTACGCTCTGGCGGTACATACCCCGCCGCTCGTTGAGCGTAGGCATTTATCGCCGGCGGCCAACCCACATGCCGTGCAGCAATGCCAGCACTGACGCTCCCATCAGTACACTGCCCAGCACTATGTCCTCAGACCGCACCAGCGCACCGGCTATGAGCAGTGCTCCAAAAACCACTAACGAACCCAGCCGACGCGTTAAACCAAGCAATCTGGCATTCTGGCGTTCCAACCGGGGGTTCGTCACCGGCAGCGAGCCTTCTTCAATTCGTGAGAGAAACCCGTCCACGCGCCGGGGCAAGCGCAGCGTCAGGCTCACCGCCTCAACGGCTTGAGTCGCGGCGTCCTTGATGAAATTCCCGCCCTCCTCCCGCAACAGTTGAGCGGCAAAGGGTTCCACGGAATCCCATAGATTGTACTTAGCATCCAAGGAGCTACACACCCCTGAGGTCAGTGACATGGCCCGGATGATGAGCAGGAAATTCTCCGGCAGCTGGAATGGCAGTGAGCGCACCACATCACCGAACTCCTCTGCGAAATCAACAAAATCCCGGGGGTCAACTTCCCGAAGTTCGGCAAATCCCATCCCGCCAAACCGTGCGAACAGCTGCGTCAGCGCCCGTTCCAGCTCACCAGTGTCCGCCGAAGGCACCAGCACACCCACGTCATTGATAGCCGCAACGAGGCCCTTGCCGTCACGAGCAGCGGCCGCAATCAACAACTTGCGCAGACCGCTGCGGGTCTTAGGCGTGACCTCCCCCATCATGCCAAAATCAATGAACGTCAACTCCCAGCGTGGCTCCGTTTCAGAGACCGTGCCTGCGCCCGCTCCGGAATCAACGGCGGGGGTGATAAAGATATTGCCGGGGTGCGGGTCAGCATGGAAGAACCCGCTCGTGAACAACTGCTCGAACATGACACTGGCAAATACCGAGGCCACCTGCGCCGGATCTATACCCGCCGCACGCAGAGCCAACGCATCCGTTATTTTGATCGCCGTTACGTCCTCGAGTGTGAGCACTCGGCGTGTACAGCGTTCCCACACCACGGCGGGTACTCCCACGCGAGGATCCTGGGCAAAGTCGGCAGCGAAGCGTTCTGCACTAGCCGCCTCGTGCAGATAATCGATCTCCTCAAGGCTGGCCTGCGCAAATTCCTCCATCAGTGCTGGCATGTCCACGCGGCTGGAGACAATCCGGATCCTACTGAGCCAGCGCCCTACCCGGCGCAGTGCCGCAAGGTCCACTGCAACAATCTCACCAATGCCGGGGCGCTGAACTTTCAGCACCACGTTCTGGAGTCCGGTGCGCTGGGCATCGTCGGAACGGAGCTGGGCACGGTGCGCCTGTCCCAGGGATGCCGCGGCTACCGGTACTTCGTCAACGTAGACAAAGATGTTCTCCAGCGGCGCACCCAACTCAGCCTCGGCCAGCCTGCGGATCTGCGCAAACGCAACAGCCGGGACTTCGTCTTGGAGCCCTTCTAGCTCGGCAGTGAGCTCGGGAGGCAGCACATCTAGTCTGGAGGACATAAACTGACCTACCTTGATCATCAAGCCACCCAGGTTCAGCGCGAGCGTGCGGAAGCGCTGGGCAAAGCGCTTCATGCGCGCCGGGCGCGTGCGCGAAGAGATGCTTCCCAGCCCAATGCGGGGCAGGAACAGTTCAAACCACCACGTCACCAACAGGTGCCAGGCGGCAAAGCGCAGGATGCGCCGGTAGCGAGCGCGGGCAGCCCCCGCACTCACTACCGTTTCTGCCGGGTCTCGATGCTCCGACGCCACCCTTCTCAGCCTTGGGCGAGGATAGTGTAGAGCCGCCGCCGCGCCTCATCGAGGACTTCGACAGCCTCTTGAACTTGCTTTTTGTTCCCTGTCCGCCCTACCTGAGCGGCAGCCTGGGCAAGCTCCATACCAGCCTTGGGTAGCGCAGCAAATCCGCCAGACCCCGGGGCCGTTGAGTCCCACGGCGCTGCTGCATCACTGCCTTGGACCTCTTCCCGCCCAGCCTCAGTGAGCGAGTAGATCTTGCGCCCATTGGATTCCTCGGCCGCGATGGTGCCCTCATCAGCCAAGAGCTGCAAGGTGGGGTAAACGGAGCCAGCGCTGGGCTTCCAGTTACCACCGCTGCGTTCCTCAATTTCCCGGATGATCTGGTAGCCGTGCATGGGTTCCTCGGCGAGCAGTGCCAGTACGGCCGCCCGTACCTCACCGCGGCCGGCTCGGGTTCCGGGGCGCTTTTCAAACCGTGAACGCAATTCTTCAACTGCTTGCCAGACACCATCAATATTGGCGCCGCCGAACCCACCGACTGGGAATGAGTTATGCATTTTGCTCTCCTCAAATAAATTTTGAACGATACACGAACGATAGTTAACGATATACCCGCAAGACTGTCGAAAACAATGGCTTCGAAGGAGAGTTTATAGTTGCGTGGTCCGCTAGCTGCGCGCCGAGCGCATTAAATATTGGGGCGTAGCCGCCGGGAGATTTCCCTTGCACACCGGTTCACCTCTGGCAGCCACTGCGTTTTTAGATCTTCTAGCTGGACCGCGCGCTCCTGAATCACTCCCTCAAGGGCATTTTTGGCCGCCGCTGCCGGGCTCAACGCGGGACGGTTGGACACGGTCAAAGTCACGCTGGCTAGGGCATGGCCGCTGCGGTCAAGAACAGGAACAGCCAAGCTGGAGAAACCGTTCGTTACCTCGTCCTCTTCCCAGGAAAATCCTCTTTCCCGAACCAAGGCCAATAGCTCCTTGAGCGCCTGAACCGAATGCACACCGTTTTCATAGCGTTGGGGGAATGCTTCAGGCCCCGGATAGAGGGCGTCCAACTGCTCCGCTGGCATGGTGGCCAACATGGCGCGCCCACTTGCGGTCAGGTGGGCGGGAAGCCTGACACCCGGATTGGTCACCAGCGTGGCTTGTCGCTTTGCCCGCTCCTCAATGACGTAGATAACTTCACGCCCATGCATCACTGCAAGGTGCGCCGTGCGTCTACTGCGCTCAACCAGTTGGGCCATGGGGAAGCGGGCCAGGCGCTGCAGCGGAACTTGGCGGGAGTAGCCCGTACCTAATTCATGCGCGGTCACACCCAGCGCATACTTGCGCTCTTCGGGCAGGTGCACCACAAAGCCGTCATCTATCAGCGCTGACAGCAGATGGTAGGTGGTTGAGCGGGGCAGCTCCACGTCCCGGGCAATTGACGCGGCCCCCACGGGTCCGGCTTGCGATGCGATATAGCGCAACATAGCCAACACGTTCCTGGCTGCGGGCACTTGGGGTAAATTCACAGAACTCATACGGCCATTGTATTCCGCGTAAGTCTGTGATTACAGACGTACAGCGAGCCAGTTAATTGTTTTGCGTCCCCTTTCAATGCTGTGATGGAAGTAACTTGCGCCCTAGACCCGGGCCCAGCAACCTTCTAAGGACCATATCTGCGATGATCACTTCCGCCAGCCCCGAGCCCCTCCCCGCCGCACTGAACCGTCCCGGATCCCTTCAAGGCCTGCGAGTGCTGGATCTTTCCCGGGTCCTGGCGGGACCGTTCTGCGCCATGATCTTGGCCGATCTGGGCGCTGAAGTCATCAAGGTGGAGAGCCCGGACGGCGACGACTCCCGCCATTTTGGTCCCTGGTACAACGGAGAATCGGCTTACTACCGCCTGTTCAACCGCAGCAAGTACGGCATCACCATGGACCTGAAGGTTGCACAGGAACGTGAGCGCCTGCTCGCCTTGGTGAGGCGCTCCGACATCGTCATTGAAAACTTCCGGCCCGGCGTCATGGACAGGTTGGGGCTCTCCGCGGCAAGTCTGATGGTGGAAAACCCCAGACTCGTCATTGTCAGCATCTCCGGTTTTGGGCAAGATGGGCCACTCAAAAATGCGCCGGCCTATGACCTGATCGCCCAAGCCATGAGCGGGCTCATGTCCATCACCGGCCTGCGCGGCGGGGATCCAACCCGAGTTGGTATCAGCATTGGTGACATAGTTCCGGGCCTCTACGGGGCTATTGCGGCCCTTGCTGCCATCAATGAACGGCACAACACCGGCCGGGGCCAGCACATCGACGTGGCCATGCTGGACAGCCTGGTTTCCGTCCTGGAATCGGTGGGCATGCGGGCCTTACACGGCGAAGAACCGGTGGCCTGCGGCAACGACCACGCCATGTCCACCCCGTTTAGCACCTACCAAACCGGCCGCGGCTCCATCGCCATCGCCATCGCGGGAGATCGTCTGTTCCCCCGGCTGACAGAGGCGCTGAATCGTTCCGAGTGGCTCGAGGATGAACGTTTCAACGAACAAACCCGCCGCAACGAATTCCCTGTTGAATTCCGGGCGGCACTGGAAGAAGCACTGCAGCCCTTCACAGACGACGAGGCACTGGAACTGCTCGCGGCCCACCATGTTCCGGTCTCCAAGGTGCACACCGTCAATGAGGCCCTCAGCAGCGAACATGCTGCACACCGCGGCAATGTGGCCATAGAGTCGGACGGTTTCAAGACACTGGCCTCACCGCTGCGGCTGACCGGTTCAGTTGCGCCCTCCCCCGCCCCGACGCTTGGCCAGCACAACGGTTTGCTCGGCAACTGGATCGAAGGACCCGAGCGCACTGGCCTCTAGGGAAGCTACAAGCTCTAGAAAAGCTATAAGGCCCGCAGCGCGGCGCCACGGCCTCCGGGTTCGTGGCGCTGCGCCAAGCCGTTAGGCTTGGATCATGCGTTTTTTTGCGTCTTCTGCCCTGCGTACCGCCACCATTGCCGCTTCTGCCCTGCTCGTACTCACGGCGTGCACCCCAGCGGTGACCATCGATGTAGCGCCCGATGCCAACAATCCGGCCTGTGCCCCCATGATGGTGGCTCTGCCTGATTCACTTGCCGACGCGAAGCGCCGCACCACCTCCAGCCAAGCGACAGCGGCGTGGGGTGAACCTGCTGCGGTGCTTCTGCGGTGCGGCGTACAGGTACCCGGCCCCACCACTGACAGGTGTGTCACCGTCAATGGTGTGGACTGGGTCATCAAGGAGGGTGAGGACACGTGGACGTTCACCACCTATGGCCGAAACCCCGCGACAGAAGTGATCCTGGGAGATAACAAGGTCCCCTCGGACACCGTGCTGACCCAGATCTCGGCGGCAGCAGCAAAGATTCCGGCTACCGGCGGATGTGTGGGCCTTGGCGACGCAGCCACCCAGAAGTAACCGGAGAGTAACAGCACTCCGGTGCTAGCCGGATAAGGGCGGAAATTTGGCTTGAGTCCTTAGCGCAACCCGGAGTTATCCAGGTGTAGGACCAAAGCGTCCGAGGCGAGGGCATCAGCGATAGTCAAAATGGCGCCGTCCGTCCTTGAGGGCAATGGACTGGCCATCAACGCTTGGTGCGGTCCCCACAGTGGCAAGCGTAAAGGAAAGCACGTTGGCACCTCGAGACTTTCTGAGCCCCAGCGTCATGGCGGCCAAGGTCTTGGCGCCCAATCCCTCGTCGGTGCAGACAGTTGAGCACGCCTTCGACGCTGAACCCTCCTGGGCCTTGACAGGCGGGTGGCCTCATATGAGAAGGCATCGCTGATCTACTTTGACTGGCTGTTGGAGCTGTTAGCTAGATTCACCACGAATGCTCCGCTAAGAATGGCTCTCACGAGGAACAGCCTCAAGAAAAAAGCAGGGATACATTGCGTCGAGCTTTCCAGCTTTTACCGGTAGGCAGGGGAATCTCAGCGTCATCATTCATGGACGCAATTTTGCCACGCCCACACACAAACACCGGACCGGATCCGCACACAGCGAGTCTTTCCGGACCCCGCAAATGGTCAACGTCTCAGGAAGCCAAGGCTTTGGCAGCTAGTTTCCACAAGGACGTGACTTCCTGTGACCGGGCGGCAAAGAAGGGGTCAGCGGTATCCATGGATCGCGGGTGCCGTGCCGGCGTGTCAAGCTTCTCCAGCACTTGCAGGCCGCCAGCATCAATCCATCCCAGCAGCTCCTCCCGGGAACGCAGACCCAGGTGTTCGGCCAGGTCCGAGATGATGAGCCACCCTTCGCCTTCGGGCTCCAGATGCTTGGCCAAGCCGGCCAAGAATGCCTTGAGCATACGACTCTTGGGATCGTAGACAGCGTGGTCCAGCACGGAGTTGGCTGTGCCGGGGAGCCAAGGCGGGTTGCACACCACCAAGGGTGCTTTCCCTTCCGGGAACATGCTCATTTGGACGGCCTCGAAGGAATCTGAGAAGCCAAGATCAGCCACGTTCTCTTGCGCGCAGGCGATTGCTGGAGCTTCAGTGTCAGTACCCACTACTTTTTTCACCCCGCGTTTGGCGAGGATGGCAGCCAACACGCCGGTGCCTGTGCCAATGTCGAAGGCCAGTTCCTTTGAGGGCAGGGCAGCAGAGTTTACAAGAGCTAAATACTCACTTCGGATGGGGGCAAAAGTGCCGTAATGAGGACGGATCACAGCATCGAGTTCCTGCACAAACAATCCGTTGCGCCGCCATTCCAAAGCACCGATGGAACCCAGCACATCCTGCAACGGAGCCACAGTGGTCTCCTCCACGGGACCTGCTGCCAAGAGCCACGCCTGGCTGACATCCGGGGCGCGGCGCAATGCCACGGCGGGGCCGGAAGCCAGCGGCACCAGCACGCGCCCAAGCATCTTGGCCCTTTGTGTCCGTCCCTGGCGGTAGCGGTAGAACGCTTGGGCCACTGATTCGCCGTCGAGCCTTGAAAAAACAGGCAGCCGGCGGGCCATGGCCGAAAGAAGCTGGCGGGCATTGTGGTAATCGCCTAGCCAAAGCAAAGCTGTCCCCTGTGCAGCGAGCCGGTAGGCCTCATCCGCGGTGAGAGAATCATCCACAGCCAGCACTTTTTTGGGCATGGCTGCCCCACTGGCGCTCACCCACAGGGCGCTCTGTTCGGCGCCGTTGTGGGTCCACCGAATAATGTTCGGCTGCTGTACGGGCTCAGTACTCATGGGGAAGGCTCCTAGAATGTTGCCTGCGCCATGATGTGCGTGGTGTGCTGAGGCAGGATGCGACCAGCGTCCAGTTTATCCCTTGAAGGACGCTAACATTTTTTGGATAGCCCTAAATTCACCACCCTTGGCATACTCCTGGGCGGCCGCAATGGTCTCAAAGCCGTCGCTGTGGGCAAACATGACATACCGCTGTGTCTGGTTTTGTGCGCGTGATCTCACACCGGTTTCAACCACCACTTGACCCTCCAGCCGGCCAACAGCCAGCTCCTTCAATGCCGCACCATCCGTGCTGCGCGTGGACAAGGACATGGAGAATTGCACCTTGTGATCCGCCAAGTCCCGGGTGCGCAGTTGCGGCTGAGACGAAAGATCCATCGCCACCGCCCGCACCTCAGCCCCTGGGATGCGCGTGGGTGCGGCGTCAGATCCGCCCCCTAGATGGCTCACGGGACGGAGGTCAACGGGGCCACTGACATGGGCGCCGTCCTCCACGTTCATGGCGGCCTTGCGGTTGCCCTGATGGTCGTACACCACCAAGGCGTTGCTGGCACCAAATTGCGGGTTGACCGAGCCATCCATGACGGTCCACCCGACGGGGTGCTCAAAACTGATTCTTGCATCATTGAGTGTGCCCGAATATGTGCTCCATTCCATGGCGCCGGCAATGGCTACGCTGGTGCCCTGGCCAGGTTGGAGCTCATCCCATTCTAGGATTGCGGCTCCCGCCACCACATCTGGCACGGCATTGACTGCACCGAGCAAAACATCCATGCGCTGGCTAATCTCCAGGGACGTTGCCACGCAATTCATGAAATCCTTCACGAAGGGCGCAGCCCAAGATTCCTTAAGAGCCAGCTCCTCCTTGTTTGCCTCGAGTAAGGGCGCCACGCAAGCGGCCGTGCGGCTGGCATCAATGGTGGCCGGCTCAATAGCGTCATCCAGGGTGGTCTGCACCACCGTGGCCACGTATTTCAGGAGGAACATGGCCGGGTAGGGGCGCAGTTCCCATTCCTGATGTTCGACGCCGGCTGCCGCGGTTTCGTACTCCATCACCACCCCTGGCAGAGCGCCGACCAGATCTTTGTGCCGTTCCAGCAACGGCTGGAGAACTTGGCGGAAATAAGGTTGGAGCAGCTTTTCATCGAGGACCGGGGCTCCCAGAAGCTTTTCATGGGAGGCAACGCGCAGCGGCACAGCTGATTTCGCCGCCACCGCGACCACCAGCATGCCGTTGTGCTCCCGCAAACAGGCCCACGAGCCTGTTGTGGCTGAGGCTGTGGCTGAGGCTGCAGTGAACCTCATGCCAGCTACCGAGGCAGGTTTATCCGCGCACGGTGGTTTGTTGGCGGTTTCCGTGGCCGCTAAAGTGCGTGACACCTCGCCCAGCAGCGAGGAAACGTCCGCGTAGACAGCCCAAAAGGTTCCACCGGCCGGAACCTGGGCGGAGATTCGGCCAGTGTTTGTCTCTCCTATCAGCGACACCCTGAGTAAGTCCGGCACTTCTTCTCCGCTGCGCAGGTGGGCCAATGCCAAAGAAGCTGGTGCGGGATCAAGCCCCGACCTTTCCGGAACGCGGGACAGGGCTATGGTGATAGTCATTGACGTGCCTGCTGCCAGCTCTTCACCCACTGTGACGGTCAGCTGGTCACTGGCCGCAGGAAGCAGTTCCACGCCAGCGGTGCTGGCTTTTGCAGGCGGTTGTGTTGGAGGCGGTTGTGTTGGAGGCGGTGGCACCGCCGCTTTGATGGAGGCACTCACAGTGGTTCCTGGTGCTACGGCTCCACCGGGCAGGCTCACCGTAGCGCGGTCCACTTCCAGCAGCACTCCATCCGCGGTGGCGGTTCCCTCCGCTGCAAGCCGTTCACCGGCCGGTGGCGCCAGTGTGCAGCCCGTGAGTACCAGGGCCAGTAGCAAAACCAGCGCACGGCCCATGGCTCTTGAAGGTACGCGGGCAGGAACGAATTCCGGGGTCTTTATCAAAGGTTCTACCTGTCCGGTTCAGAGTGGAGGACGCTGATTTCAGCATAAGTTTCAAACTGGTCTGCTGATTCGTCGAAAGCGAGGAACGTGACAGTGGGGACTTCCCCTACAGGCAAGGCGCGCACTCGCACCGTTCCCGCCTGCGCTTGGGCCAAAACTTCCAATAGCTTCCGGGACACGTCAGCAGCGATGGCGCCAGGCAGAGGCGCTTTCCTGTCATCAAGCAGATCAACTTTGACGCCGCGTTTGCGGGCAGCAAGGGCAGCATCCGGGACTCCCCCGGTCACCAGCGTCCTGCCGCGCATCTGATCGCGCAACCCGGCTTCCAGAAACGTCAATTCCCTGCGCTGTTCATCCGTCAGCTTCGAGCAGGCAATCGCTTCCAGTGCCGGACGCGTAGCCTCCTGCAATTCCACCAGCCGTTGCGCCCGGTAAATATTGTGGGCCTCTTCCCATGCCAGCCTGAGGGCAGCCTTCTGACTCTGCTCCGAGTAGACCGCAATGTTGTTCCTACTGCGTCCCAAGACCATCAGGACGGCCGTGGCAATCACCATCCACATAATGGGGGTCAACACTAACGCCAACCCGTCAACAAGAGATAACCCATGGCCCAGAGAAGCTCTCATGTCAAGAGCGGCGAAGGCTCCCATGCCAAGCCATGCCAAGGACGTTCGTCCTCGGAATGCTAAGGCCACCAGGAGCATCTGAATAGCGCCGTTTTGCCATGCCGCATAGCCTGGATGAATCCCAAGCGGCAGAACACTTGTCACCAGCAATTCCATGACCACAACCCCGGCAACAACAAGCCACGCTGATTTCAACGGTATGGCCCCACTGTCCATATCCACGCACAAAAGCACCACCAGACCCAGACAGATCACCATGGCCAAAAGGTACTGCCATAAAGAACTGACCTTAGCCGTGTTGGCTAGCCCCATAATCACATGAGCGATGGGCATGCACGTGGCGAAGACCAGAACCAGCCACTTAGTTCTGAGCTGATCCATGATGCCCTCCGTCCGTGCTCCATTCCAGCCGCACCAGCGTCCCTGTACTAGGACTTGAAGTCACTGCGGCCTTGCCCTGGACACCCAGCATTCGTTCCACGATGGAAACCTTGATGCCCATGCGCTCCATGGCAATATCCGCTACATCGAAACCTGGCCCATTATCCGCGATCTCAACGGCTACCTGGGGCTTTCCAATGACCTGTGACGCTGGAAAAAATACCGTCACAGCAGGCAATGAACCGGGAGCGTGCGCAATGCTGTTCTTAACCGCCTCTGTGGTGGCTTCAACTATGGCCCGGCCAGCAACCAGGGAAAGACTTGCCGGTGCCTGCGAACCAGGGGGCGGGACGTCAAAGGAGCCTCCGTGCAGGGATACAGCCACCCTCATCCGGCCCAGCCACTCCGCAATGGTGAGTTCGGCAGCCACAGAGGTCGCCTCCCCCACTGCATCCATCTGGGCTAGAGCCAGCCGGGCGGTCTTCCGCGACGCCGCCACAACCTCTGGGGTCACGGCTTGGGAGGCCACAATCAACGTGCTCAGCACAATGTCATGGGTGAGGGCATCCAGGCGCATGCGTTCTACAGTGATAGCTTCGGAACGGGCCGCAGCAGCGAACTTCTCCAATGCCGTGACTGCCGCTGATTCTGATTCTTGAACGGCCTGACGCAGTGCCCAAATGGGGGCGACAATGACTGCAGTCATGGCTGCTGTCAGCAAAGCATCCTGCCACGAATCTGCCCAGGCCCGGGAAGAACCGGCCGGCATGGCGGGAATGAGCAACACCAGGAGCGTAAAACAAAATCCGTACAAGCTGGCCATACGGGTGTTTTTGGCCACAGCAGCCAGTCCCACCCCGGCACCGGCAATGCCCCACGACCAAGGCCGTGCATCCGGGCCAAGCGAATTACCAATCAGGCCCAGATGCCACAACAAGAACCCCACCAGGAGCAACCAGGCCACAGTACCTGCGAAGATTCGGCGCAACCCTTGCCGTTGGGTAGGCACCATGACGGCAACCACCAGCACCGGGATCAGGACAACAATAACTGTGTACCAAACGTGGGCAGGACCGCCCGTATCCTGCAGCAGATCAGGCAGCGCCAACGCCACTAACAGTAGTGAAAACACCCCAATGGAGCGGGCCAACACTAATTCCGTCATCTGCACTGTGTTGGGTAGCAGAGCGCTGTTTGGTTGCGGTACAGGCAAGAGCTCCCCTTAGGGTCAATAAACGCTTAGTTGTGTACTAGCTCAATCCCGTGGGAATGATTCCGTCTTCCAAAGCGCGGTGATAGAGCTCCAATTTGGTGGGCGCATACCGGCCGGCCGCCGCATATTTTTCTCGAATACGCTTGATGTTGGTGCCCACGGTATTCACCGAGACATTCATGCGCCGAGCAATCTGGACCCCGGTAAACCCGGTGGCATAAAACTTAAGAGTTTCCCGTTCGCGATCACTGAGCTCGGCCGCCATAAAAAGTGAATCCGAGGAAATGGCGATGGCCAGTTCCTGGCTCGCAATGGTCTCTCCTGCTGCAACCCTGCGAACCATGTCCAGAGCGTCCTTGACGTCATCACCCTTGCGCGCGATCCCGGCGGCCCCGGCCGCCAAAGCAGATTTGATGGCGTCGGTGTTCTCGGCCACGCTAAAAACCAGAACCGGATAGCCCGCATCCACCAAGAGGCGCACATTTTCTCCTGGCTCCGACGCGTCCGCAAGGGACAAATCAAGGACCACAACATCTAACATGCTTACTGGCGATTGCAGCAGTTGCGGAACAGTTTCAGCAGCGAGAACTACCTTGATGCCCTGGAGCGCAAATTTGGCATCCATGGCGGCAGCCGCCGAAAAGCCAATCCGCACCACTTCACTGTCATCAACAATACCCACCCGAATTATTGGACCGACCATCGCAAAGCACTCCTCCTACCAGACGGCTATAGGGACAGCATAGGGGCGGGGTGTGAGTTTAGTCGTTATTGGCCAAGACAGCGGGGTTAAGTTACGCCATTTGGTTTTTTATCCGCTTTGTCTGGCTCTAAGCCCCGTCGCATTTTCCATTCATCATGTGGCGCTCCAACTCGCGGCGTGTAGGGGGTATGGGCCCGTGTTTGGGCGGAATTCACGAGCCTGCGATGGCGGCCCGGCAGATCAGCGGGAAGACAATTTCTCTGAACCTGGGAATTGTTCCAATCCGCTGGCGGCCTGGCTCCGAACGTACTGTGAGGCCTCAAAGCTGAAGTCTCAGAAAAATAAGGAGAAATCTCTTATGTATAAGAAATCTGCTTTCCTCATTGTCCCCGCCTTGGCGTTGGCTGCACTGTCATTCTCTGGGGCAGGAGCCATGGCTGATGACAACGGCACCACGAGTTACCAGGCAAACCTTGGAGCTCTCAACGGCAGCAATGCCACTGGCAGTGTCATGATCACCTTGACCGGAGATCAGGCAACAGTCACCGAAAACGTCAGCGGGCTCGCGGCAACATTCGATGGCGCCCCCTACCCGCATGTCCAGCACATCCACATTGATGCCATGGGTACGTGTCCTGGCCCGGATGCCGATACCAACAAGGACGGAGTGATCAGCACAACCGAGGGTGGTCCCTCGTACGGAAAGATTGGCACCACCTTATCCACCAGTGGTGACACCAGTGACAAGGCCGCCTTGGACTTGAAGGTGGGAGGCATGGGCGCTTCCTACACCTACGAGCGCACCTTCACCATGAATGCCGCAACCATTGCAGCTATGAAGGCTGGCACCGGCGTTGTGGTGGTCCATGGTTTGGATCCGGCAACACTTCCGGCCGCTGCCCAGGATGCAAAGAGCGATTTGGTTCCCAGCCTTCCGCTGGCTGCCACCTCCCCGGCACTGTGTGGCACCCTTGCCGTCTCCCAGATGGCTGCCATGCCGGGCGGTGCTCCTGATACGGGCCTGACCCAGCCGGTAACACAGTCCACCAGCGCCACTTCCGATGTTGCGCTCTATGCCGGTGGTGGAGCTCTCGTGATGGCCGCGGGTGCTTTCCTGGCCCTGCGCACAAAGAAGACCGCTTCGAAGCAGATCGCGGACTGATACCCCATGAATAAGAACTCCAGTCGCCGCGGGCGCCTCACCGCTTCCGCGGCGGCCGGCGTCCTCCTCACATCACTTGTCCTAGGAACCACGGCGTGCGCCCCGGAGTCTTTGCCGGCCACTGCCCCGGATCCGGTGGCAACCTCCGCGCAAACAGCTGCACCGCAAATACCCGCAACAACCAGCCCGACGCCGGCCCCCTCGGCCGAGGCGAGCACTTCCGCCCCGGCAGCAAAACCTGTCAAGCCCGCTTCGAAGGGTCCAGTTCTGGCAGAATCGGCACCCGTCAGCTTGCAAGTACCGCAAGTGGGCATCAACACCTCGCTTGTACCTTTAGGCCAGGCAGCTGATGGCACCATGGAGATTCCAGGCGGTCAGCCCGGCGATCCCGGCGGATGGTACAAGTACTCCCCAACGCCTGGGGAGCTGGGCCCCGCGGTCATTCTTGGCCATGTCAACAACCTGGCATCACCACAGGGCCTGTTCTTCCGGCTGCATGAAATGAAGCCCGGTGAGCAGTTCTCGGTGACACGCGCCGATGGAACCGTGGCCGTTTTTGAAGTCGACAAGCTCGAGGTGGTTAAGAAGGCCACCTTCCCGACCCTTGCCGTTTACGGCAATACGAACAGGGCCGAGATCCGCCTCATCACCTGCGGTGGCCTTGATACCTCCTCCGGTGAATACACCGAAAACACTGTTGTTTTTGGACACCTCGTCTCCAGCCACAACTCCTAGCCACTCCCAGGTGCCGGGCAGGGCCCGGCACCACGGAATAGCATTTCATTGGATTGGACGCTTATGAACACGCAACTAGCTCTCAAAGGGGCCGCCGCACTGATAGTGCTGCTTGGCCTGTCAGGGTGTGGCATGGCTGCGGCTCCGGAAAATTCACCGGCGGCTATGGCGCCCATGTCAACCGAGATGCCCATGGACGGCATGAGCGAAGCTGGCAACGGCATGGCCTCGATGATCCACATCGAAGCAGGCGCGTACCGTGATGCAACCCCCGTTGCGGCCGGATCCACCGTGACCGTGATGAATATGGATACTGCCAATTACACTCTTACCTCCGAGGACGGCAGCAGCTTTAGCGTGGCCGTGGCAGCCGGGGCAATGGCCACCTTCAAGGCACCGAGCAAGCCCGGGAGTTACCCGTTCCACAGCGAATCCAACACTTCCATGCACGGTGTCCTGACCGTTCGCTAGAACGTACCGATGCCTGACGCCACCAACATATCCGCCATCAACAGTTCCTCCACCACTAGTAAGGAAATAGCAATGAACAAGGCATATCCCGCGGTGATGGGACTGCTCATGGCTTCAATTCTTCTCGGCGGCTGTGCGGCAGAAGTTACCGCTCCGATGAACCCAGTCAATGGTGCCTCACAGGGCGGTGCCCCTTCTTCGCCGTCGGCTATGGCAGGCACAGTAGAAGCGCCGTCGGCGGCCACCTCTATGGTCTGCTCCGCCGAAGCCAAGGATAGCGTCACCAAGATCCTGGGGCTTTCCTCCACCCCTGCAACCACTATCTCGTGGGACGGGCAGACGTACACCTGCAACTACTCCCTGGCGGCTGGCCCGTTTAGCATGACCGTGAAGGTTATGACCGGGGACGCGCAGGCACTTGCAGAGGCCAAAAAACTAGCCACATCCTTAGCCGCCCCACCCGTTGTAGGCCTCTCCAACCTGGGCTTGTCCGGTTATCAGTCCGCCGGCGGTGATGTGGTCTTTGCCAAGGACAACATGGTCCTCCACGTGGACGGAACCGCCATGTCAGCAACCGTGGGCCAGAACAAAATCTCCCGGACGGACTTTGCCTTCCAAATGGCCACCACCATCTTGGCGTGCTGGACCGAACACTAATCCGGGTTCTTTATAAGGTGCGGCCCAGCGGGTGTTAGCGCAGGCCAACTTTCCGGTTCAGGGCCAACTGAATCAGTTCATCAATCAGGTCCGGATAGCTCAGGCCCGAGGCCGCCCACATTTGCGGGTACATTGAACTCGGAGTGAAGCCGGGCATCGTGTTGATCTCATTAATGATCAATTCCCCGGCTTCGGTGTAGAAGAAGTCAACACGGGACAGTCCCTCAGCGCCTACGGCGTCAAACGCCAGGGCAGCTTGTTCTTGCACCCGGGCAATATCGGCCTCCGGCATCTTTGCCGGGCAGCTGAGGTTCACCGCCCCGCCTTGAACGTATTTAGCCTCGAAGTCATAAAAGGCGTGGTGCGCCCCGTCAAGCATGGCGATCTCGCCCGGAAGGGAGACGCGAGGGGGCTCACTGCCGCGTCCTTCAAGGACGGCAATCTCAATTTCGCGGCCAACAATTCCGGCCTCAATCACGAGTTTAAGATCGTGCTTGCGAGCCTCGGCAATGGCAGCGTCCAGTCCCTCCAGTGAATCCACCTTGGAAATACCCATGGAGGAGCCCGCCCGTGCCGGCTTCACAAACACGGGGAATCCCAAAGCTGCCACGCGGTCCTTGACGGCGGCGGGGTCCACAGTCCACTCGCGGTCACTCACGGCCACATACGGGCCCACAGCCAGTCCGGCGGCCTCAAAAACCACCTTCATGAAGTGCTTGTCCATGCCAATAGCTGACGCCAACACACCAGCACCCACATAGCGGGTGTCAGAGAGCTCAAGTAAACCCTGAATGGTGCCATCCTCGCCCCACGGCCCGTGCAGCAGCGGGAACACCACATCCACGGCACCCAGCTCCTGCGGAACAGTCCCCGCTTCCGAGACCACCAGCTGGTGCCCGCCATCTAGGTGAGCCAGGGAAACGCTCTGCTTGCCCGCCACAACTTCCGGCAGCACAGCCGAGGCAAGGGACCAGCCTGCGATCTCCTCGCCAGCCAAAACCCACTGGCCGTTTTTCGCAATACCGATGGGGACGGCGTCGTACTTGGTCCGGTCAATGGCACCCAGCACACCAGCGGCCGTCACACAGCTCACGGCATGCTCGCTGGAGCGCCCGCCAAAGAGAATGGCGACGCGTGTGGGCGCAGTTGTAGCGGGGGAATCAGTAGTCACGCGTTAGTCGCCTTCGGATTTCAATTGGCGGGCCAACAACAGCGGCCCCAGATCATCGACAGTCAGTTTACCTTCAAGGACACCCACAACGGCGTTGGTAATGGGCATATCGACCCCCATCTTGGCGGCAAGATCGGAGACCGCACGCCCGGACTTGATGCCCTCGGCAGTTTGCGTCATGCGGTTGTTGACCTCATCGAGCGTCAGCCCCTCGCCGAGCATGCGCCCAGCGGTGTGGTTGCGGCTCAGTGAGGACGAACAGGTGGCCACAAGATCGCCCAGCCCGGCCAGCCCGGCCATGGTTTCGGCCCGCCCTCCCAATGCCAGCGCCAGCCGGGTGGTCTCGGCGAGCCCGCGGGTGATGACCGAGGCCTTCGTGTTATCGCCCACCTTCTGCCCTTCACAGATGCCAACACACAGCGCAATCACGTTCTTCACGATCCCGCCAATCTCCACACCCACCACGTCATTGACGGTGTACGGGCGGAAATAGCTCGGCTTGCACACGTTGGCCACCCACTTGGCCGTGTCCTCATCCGTGCAGGCAACCACGGAGGCGGTGGGTTCCTGGCGCGCAATTTCCATGGCCAGGTTGGGGCCTGAAATAACCACCACGCGGTCCGCGGAGATGGAAAATTCCTGCTCGATCACCTGGGACATGCGCTGGTCCGTGCCCAGTTCCAGCCCCTTCATTAAACTCACGACGACGGCGTCCTGGGCCAGGTGCCCGGCCCACCCGCGCAATTGCTCGCGCAACGTCTGGGCAGGAACTGCCAGGACCACGAGTTCGGCGTCCTTGAGCACTTCTTTCACATCAGTGGAGGCGGAGATATTCGCGGGCAGCTCCGTGGTGGAGAGATAGCGTGGATTGCGGTGCAGATCATTGATCTGATCCACTACCTCCTGCCGGCGTCCCCACACCACGATCTTGCGATCTGTGCCGGCAGAGGCGTCGCCTAGGATCTTGGCAAAGGTGGTGCCCCAGCTACCGGCACCCAACACTGCTATCTTGACAGGCGCAATACCATCCACGTAGCTCACTGAAGATCCCCTGCTTGTGTTGTTCCGGCGTCGTCAGTGTTGCTCTTCTTCTGGGACTCGGCACCGCGTTCCACGAACCTGCCGTGAGACTTTTGCTGGTGGGCCACAGGATCCCAGCGTTCGGCGGGCGCCTTCTCGCCGCGGAGGGTTTCCAGCAGCTCGGTAATGGCCCCCATGATCTTCTCAGTCATGGCGTCAAGAGTGGCCTTGTCCCCGCTGCTACCCATGAATTCACTCAGGTCAACGGGATCCCCCACCAGCACATGGGTAGTTTTGCGGGGGAAAATTTTGAAACCCTTGGCGTAGCGCGGGAAAACTTCCTGAGCACCCCAATGGGCAACCGGGATGACCTTGGCACCGGTATTCAGCGCGAGCCGGGCGGCACCGGTGCGCCCCTTCATGGGCCAAAGATCGGGATCCCGCGTGAGCGTCCCTTCGGGATAGACAACCACGGCACCGTCTTGCCCGAGGACTTCCTTGGCCACATCCAGTGACTTTCCGGCACCTGCTCCGCTACGTTCCACCGGGATCTGGTGGGCACCGCGCAGCACCGCGCCAAGCACGGGAGTCTTGAACAGCCCGTCCTTGGCCAAAAAGTGCGGCATGATCTTTTGGTTGTAGAGCATGTGGCCCACAACAATCGGATCAATTTCCGTGCAGTGATTGGGCACGACAATGAAACCCTCGCCGTGGGGCAGCTTCTTTGTGCCGTGCCATTCCTTGGCCGTGAGAACGTTCATGAGGGGCCGGGCAATCCCTGCCAAAAGGGCAAAGAACGCCCGGGTGCGCCGGGACATGGTGCGCTTGGCCACTTCTAAATCAGCGCCTTATTTGAATCGCGGATGTCGAAGTCGGCACCGAGGCCGTCAAGTTTTTCAGTGAAGTGCTCGTAGCCGCGGCTGATCACGTCAATGCCCGTCACCGTGGAGGTGCCTTGGGCGGCCAGGGCTGCGATCATGTGGCTGAAGCCGCCACGTAAATCGGGGACGTTGATGGTAGCGCCCACCAGTGGTGTGGCACCTGAGATGACGGCCGAGTGGATGAAGTTGCGCTGGCCGAAGCGGCACGGGATGCTGCCAAGGCACTCGCGATGGAGCTGGATGTTGGCGCCCATGCGGGTCAGTGCCTCTGTGAAACCGAAGCGGTTTTCATAGACAGTCTCGTGGACAATAGAGACGCCTTCGGCTTGGGTCAGGGCAACCACCAGGGGCTGCTGCCAGTCCGTCATGAAGCCGGGGTGCACGTCCGTTTCCAAGATGAGTGGCTTCAAGGCGCCGCCGGGATGGTAGAACCGGATGCCGTCGTCGTGAATGTCCATGCCGCCGCCAATCTTGCGGAAGGTGTTCACGAACGTCATCATGTCGCGTTGGCTGGCGCCTTCAACATAAATATCGCCTCCGGTCACCAAGGCCGCTGAGGCCCAGGACGCGGACTCGTTGCGGTCGGGCAGGGCGGTGTGATCATAACCTGTCAGTTCCTGCACACCCTCGATGCGGATGGTGCGGTCAGTCTGCACGGAGATGATGGCACCCATCTTCTGCAAGATGGCGATCAGGTCAATGATCTCCGGCTCGGTGGCGGCACCGGTCAATTCGGTGATGCCCTCGGCGCGTGTTGCCGAGAGCAGTACCTGCTCGGTGGCCCCAACGCTGGGGTACGGCAGGGAAATCTTGGTGCCCTTTAGGCCCAGCGGCGCGGTAATGGAGATGCCGCCGCTGGTCTTTTCCACCACGGCACCGAACTTGCGCAGCACTTCCAGATGGTAGTCGATGGGGCGGTCACCAATCTTGCACCCGCCAAGATCTGGAATGAAGGCGTGCCCGATCGAATGAATCAAGGGTCCGCACAGCAGGATCGGGATGCGGGAGTCACCGGCATGGGTGTTGATCTCAGCCGTATTGGCCTTCTTGGCATTGGCGGGGTCCAGGGTGAGATCGCCTGTTAAGGGGTCCTTGACCACTGTGACACCGTGCAGTTGCAGCAGTGATGTCACCACTTCAACATCCTTGATCTCAGGGACGTTACGCAAAATCGAGGGCGTATTGCCTAATAATGCGGCAACCATCGCCTTGGGGACCAGGTTTTTGGCGCCGCGCACCTGTACACGTCCCTTGAGCGGGACACCGCCACGGACTGTCAGAATTCTGCTCATGGTCACCTAGTTCCTTTGTTCCACACTTTGCTCCCGGTTTCCCACCGGGGTTGTCCCGGCCCACCGGGCTGCCCGGTTCACACCGGGGTCCCCGGTATAGTCCGGGGCCTGCGTCAAGCATAGTTTCTCCGGCGCAGGATGCGTAAAACGTGGCGGCTCGGGCCTCTAAGCTCGCCCCGAAAAGGCGGGGAGTCCGTTGTTAGGATTTGAGGCCCGTCAACAGGCCTCGAATCTTAACAACGGACTCCGCTGGTTCCGTTCCTGTCTATTTTTGCCCTTCTAGCCCGCTGAACTGAGCCACTTTGCCCACAATCTTGTGCGGATATTCCTGCACAGCCAGGGTTAACCACTTTGTGGCTCACACTTTGCAGCACCACGAGCTCTGGGCTGGCGAATGGCAGGCAAGCTGGGTTGATGGATACGTTTCAGGTGCCACAGTTCCTTAGGCCGGACAACAAATACATTGACGAGTATTCTGCCCAGAGGCTGTCAGTACAGGCAAAGTCCGGAGCACTCGTGCGTGTTCGGCGTGGCCTCTACCTGCCTGCTGATCTATGGAACAGCTACAAACCGTGGGAGAAGTATCGGGTCACTATTCAAGCCGTACACGAACTGGCACAAAATCCTCCGGTATTTGCCAGAGAATCGGCTGCCCAGTTCATGGGGCTCCCTCTTCTACGCATCCCTCAAGAGGTACAGAGTGTTCTGCCTCCCACCGCCAAGGGAGGTCAGAGCAGTCACGGAGTTCGCCGTGTTCTTGCTGTAGAAGGAGACTCTCCGCCTTGGAGGATGTTTGGGCTGCTTGTAACACCACCACCTCAGGTAGCTAGAGACCTTGCTATCCGCTTGCCACTCACCCACGCATTACCCGTCATGGACAAGGTGTTGAGCCACCACATATTGCCAGGCTCCCCACCACACACGCAGCTCAACTTCACTGAAAACCATGTCATTGCCAGCGCTGCCCTGCTGAAAAGCGCGGTACAACGAACACGGGTGGAACGGGTGGTCAGGCTCGCCAACGGTAGCTCAGAGTCTGCCGGCGAATCGTGGAGCCGCGCCATCATGATCCTCAACGGCTTCCCGAGCCCCTTCCTACAACAAGCATTTTGGGATGACCGAGGTTTCATTGGACTGCCGGATTTTGACTGGGAGGAATTCAAGGTACTGGGCGAATTTGATGGGTATGAGAAGTACTCCGCGCAAAAATACCTCAAGGGAAAAACACCGTCGGAGGTGGTTGTGGCGGAGAAGATACGCGAGGACCGGCTCCGTGCGCGAGGTTATAAAGTGGTGCGTTGGGTTTGGGATGACTTGCGTGATGCACGCCGGCTGGTGGCACTGCTGCACGCTGCGGGGTTGCCTTCAAACAAGTGAAGTTGCCCCCCATTCCTTAGCGGTTCGAGGCCGGCATTGTTCGTAAACCAAAAAGCCGGCCCACCCCTGAAGGGACGGGCCGGCTATCACTAGCGTGTGGCTGAAGTTAGACCTTCACCGGCAGGGTTGTGGGTTTGATCGAGGGGCGCGTGGCCTCGAACGCGGTGATGTCGGGTTCGTTGCGCAGCGTCAGGCCAATGTCATCGAGGCCTTCGAGCAGGCGCCAGCGGGTGTAGTCATCAATCTGGAACGGGGCCACCACGGTGCCTGCCGTAACCATCTTGGCCACCAAGTCCACTGTGACCGCGGTGCCCGGAGCGTTCTCCAACACCTTCCAGATCAACTCAATATCATCCTGGGCCAGCTCAGCAGCAACCAGGCCCTGCTTGCCCGAGTTGCCACGGAAAATATCGGCAAAACGAGAAGACAGCACGGCCTTGAACCCGTAGTCCTTCAACGCCCACACCGCGTGTTCACGCGAGGAACCCGTGCCAAAATCAGCGCCGGCAACCAGCACAGACCCGGCCGTGTATGGTTCCTGGTTCAGGATGAATTCCGGATCCTTGCGCCAGCTGGAGAACAGTGCGTCCTCGAAACCGGTGCGGGTAATCCGCTTCAAATACACGGCAGGGATGATCTGGTCCGTGTCAACGTTGCTCTGGCGCAGCGGAACACCAACGCCGGTGTGGGTAGAAAACTTTTCCATGGTGAGCTCCTTACGCTACTGAGTTGGCGGGTTCGAGGGTGGCTGGTTCAAGGTCCGAGGGCGAACTGAGGGTTCCGCGGATAGCGGTAGCAGCTGCCACCACGGGAGAGACCAGGTGAGTACGCCCGCCCTTGCCTTGGCGGCCTTCAAAGTTGCGGTTGGACGTGGATGCGCAGCGCTCGCCCGGTTCCAGCTGGTCCGGGTTCATGCCCAGGCACATGGAGCAACCAGCAAATCGCCACTCTGCACCAAAGTCCATGAACACCTTATCCAGACCCTCGGCTTCTGCTTCCAAACGGACCCGGGCAGAACCGGGAACCACCAACATGCGGATGTTCGGGTCCTTTTCGCGGCCGCGGATAATATCCGCCGCGGAGCGCAGGTCCTCAATGCGGGAATTAGTACAGGAACCCAAGAACACCGTGTCAACACGGATGTCCTTCATGGGCGTACCGGGCTCCAAGTCCATGTAGGCCAGTGCACGCTCAGCAGCGGCCTTGGCATTCTCATCACCAAAAACAGACGGGAACGGGATAGTCTGCGACAGGGATACGCCCTGGCCCGGGTTGGTTCCCCACGTCACGAACGGCTCCAAGGTATCAGCGTCCAGGAAAACCTCGGCGTCGAATTCGGCGTCGTCCTCTGTCCTCAGAGATGACCAGTACTCCACCGCAGCATCCCAGTCCGCACCCTCGGGAGCGTGAGCGCGTCCCTTGAGATACTCAAAAGTGACCTCATCCGGGGCGATCATGCCAGCACGGGCGCCAGCCTCGATCGACATGTTACACACCGTCATACGGGCATCCATTGACAGGGCGCGAATGGCCGAGCCGCGGTATTCCAGAACATAACCTTGACCGCCGCCAGTGCCAATCTTGGCGATGATGGCCAAGATGATGTCCTTGGAAGTGACCCCTGGCCGCAGGGTGCCTTCAACATTGATGGCCATGGTCTTGAACGGCTTCAGTGGCAAGGTCTGGGTAGCCATGACGTGCTCCACCTCGGAAGTCCCAATACCGAACGCCAACGCACCCACAGCACCATGAGTAGAGGTGTGGGAATCTCCGCAGACAACTGTCATACCGGGCTGGGTCAAACCCAGCTGCGGGCCCACCACATGAACAATGCCCTGCTCCGCATCACCCAGCGAATGCAAACGGACCCCGAACTCGGCGCAGTTATTACGCAAAGTCTGGATCTGCGTACGGCTCGTTAGATCAGCAATAGGACGGTCAATGGCCAACGTGGGAGTGTTGTGATCCTCCGTGGCGATCGTCAGGTCGGGGCGGCGCAGCGGACGCCCAGCCAACCGCAAACCCTCAAAGGCCTGCGGGGAGGTGACCTCGTGGATCAGGTGAAGGTCAATGTAAAGAAGGTCGGGCTGGGCAGCATCGCCCACGCCTTCACCCTGGCGGACAACATGATCGCGCCACACTTTTTCGGCCAGCGTCTTCGCTTCCTTGCGCGGGGCGCTCATAGCCTTATCCACTGCTGCATTGTCCACTGTGCGGGGAGTGATTGACTCGCTCACAGCAGCTCCCTTCACTTGTTGAACCCCTGCCGCAAAACCCCGTCGCGTAGAATGTGACGGGAACGTCAGGCGTGTTCGCTGGTTTGTATATGACCACTGTTCCAGCCCCATCTGGGAGGATGCCAATCCTTCGATTGGCATCTCACATAATGAGACGGTAATATCAGTACATGGACAATTCTAGTGGCGTTGGCGTCATCGACAAAGCGGCTCTTGTGCTTGATGCATTAGAAGCCGGCCCCACCACCTTGGCTCAGCTCGTCGCGGCCACCGGACTAGCCCGGCCCACCGTGCACAGGTTGGCACTAGCCTTGGTACATCACAGGCTCGTCAGCCGTGACATGCAGGGCAGGTTTGTGCTGGGCAGCAGGCTCGTTGAGCTTGCCTCGGCCGCTGGCGAGGACAGGCTGATTGCCGCCGCCGGTCCGGTGCTGCTGCAATTGCGTGATTCCACCGGTGAGAGCGCACAAATATTCCGCCGCCAGGGCGATTCCCGTGTCTGCGTGGCTTCGGCCGAGCGGCCCATCGGCCTGCGCGACACCATTCCTGTGGGTACGCAGCTGACCATGAAGGCCGGTTCCGCCGCGCAGGTTTTGCTGGCGTGGGAGGACCACGAGCGTTTGCTGGAGGGCTTGCATAACGCCCGCTTCACACCCACCGTTTTGGCTGGAGTACGACGGCGTGGGTGGGGTCAGTCCCTTGGCGAACGTGAGCCTGGGGTTGCCTCGGTCTCGGCCCCGGTGCGTGGCCCGTCCGGCCGGGTGATCGCTGCCGTCTCCATCTCAGGGCCCATTGAGCGCCTGACCCGTCAGCCAGGGCGCCTGCACGCGGAAATTGTGTGCAACGCTTCCCGGATCCTGACCGAAGCCCTGCGCAAGAGCACGTCCTAAGAACTTCTAGCAGCATCACCCCAACCGCGCCGGGCCTCCCTCGATGCCTGCGTTCCATTACGCTCAAACGGTGTGCCACTCTTGGAGTGGCACACCGTTTATACGTTAACGCAGCGCCGCCTCAGTGGATCCCTGGCCGTCGGGTAGAGTTTGCGCATGAGCAAATATGCGCTCTTCCTGCGCGGGATCAATGTGGGCGGCATCAACTTGAAGATGGCCGAGCTCCGAGCAGCACTGGCCACCCTCCCCCTGTCAAAGGTGCGGACTCTGCTGGCCTCGGGAAACGTTGTTTGCTCCGCCGAAGTCACCGCAGATGAACTGAAATCCATGGTTGAGACCCTCTTGCGCGAGCGGTTCCGTTACGACGCCTGGGTTGTGGTCATCGAAGCGCCCACCCTGGAATCCATCATCGATGCCTGCCCCTACCCGGCCGATGACGCGCAGACCACAAGCTATGTCACGCTCAGCTCAGACCCCGCGGCACTTGATGAACTGGCCCGGCACGCCAGTGAAATCCCCGGGGCTGAATTTGTGCGCCTCAGCCCCGAGGCCATCGCGTGGCCGGCAACTGCCGGAAGTACCCTGGACAGCCCGTTTAGTAAACTGTCCGCGAAAGCTCGCTATAAGAGCACAACAACCACTCGCAACTTGCGCACATTGCTCAAGGCGCAGGACTTCCTGGCCGGCTGAGCCTGCGTGAGGCCCAACAGATCTAGCCGCGGGGATCAGAAATCAACTTAGCGGGCTTCCGCGAGTGCTTCCTGGAACTGCCGTGAGAGTGCAATTTCAGCCTCGGCCGGGGCTACCACCAGGAGCTCACCTGTGGCAGCAACGCTCTCGCGTAACCGCCGTCGGGCTTGGTTTGCGCGAGCGTTAGCCCCAGCCAGTGCTATGAATTTGCTGCTGACCGCCAGGAATATCCCCAGCACCGCTCCCCCGAGCAGCATCAAGGTAGGCAGTGGCCAACCCTGCACCTGCGGGGTTTCCGGGACGGGCAACTGTAGGTAGCCGAGCACGGCCAGCGCGCCCAGCCACCCCAATCCGCCCACCGCCACCAGCAATGCCAGCCATTGGATGAGTGAGACTACCGGCCACCACCACGCCCGGGTGTTCGCCTTCAAATCGGTGCCGGCCACTGCCTGATCCAGTGCATCGGGAAGCTGTTTGCGGTTGCTACGTGCGGCGGCCCGGATAGAAGCCCGCCACGGACCGGGCGCCCCGGCACTGACCGCATCGGAAAAGTCCCGCACGGAGGTGTCAAGCCGGGCCTGTTCGGCGGCCCCGGCCGGAGGCAGCGAGGTACGGTTCACCTCTGAAGAACCTTCCCGCCGCAGGCTCAGGCGGCGCAGTGGATCCTTACGGAAGCGCGCTACCCACCGCGTCACAGGCCAGCCCGTCCGCTTGGTGGCCTCCAAACGGTAAGACGTCTTCACGGCATCGACTACTGTTTCCACGTGCACCGCACCGGCCAACCCCGCAGCCAACATTTTGCGATCCTGCTGGTGCACACCCGCGGCATCACCAACTCCGCCCGCATCAGCCAGATGCTGCGCCGCCACAGCCACGTCAGCTGCCAGCCGGGCAGATTTGGCTGCCTTAGCCTTGACCACGGAGGCAATCCGCCCACGCAGCTGCGGCACACCTAGTCCCGTGGTCGCGGAGACACCCAAGATTTTCACATTGGGGAGCCCGTCACGGTCCAAAATAGCGGCCAAGGATTCCAGCACGGGTTTAACTTCCGTTGAACCCAGTTTGTCTACTTGATTCAGCACCACCAGCGTGACGTCTGCATGGGTTGAGAAAGCTCGGATGAAATCGTTGTGGATGGCCGCATCGGCGTACTTTTGCGGGTCCAATACCCACACCAGAACATCCACCTGCCCAGCCAACCGTTCCACAATGGCCCTATTGCCCAGCTGGACCGAGTCAAAATCCGGCAGGTCCAACAAGACCAGCCCGCCGGAGTTGTCCACCAGGTCCGGGACCGGGGTGCCTTCACGGCGGTCAGTCACCTCCAGCCAATCGAGCAGCGGAGCACTGCCGTCCAGACCCCACACCATGGCGAGCGGCTCACTGGTGGTGGGGCGGCGCACGGCAACCCGGGCGGCATCCGCGCCAGAGACGGCGTTGAACAGCGAGGACTTCCCGCTTCCGGTTGCCCCAAAGAAACCCACCACCGTGTGATCGGCGCTCAAAGATCGCCGCGAGGAGGCCCGTTCCAGGACCCCGTAAACGGCATCCAGCGTAGCGTCGTCAAGGCGGCCCTCACCCAATTCGCGGGCTTGATTGAGGGCAATCAGCTGGCGGTCCAGTGTGGATTCAGCGCGACTTTCGCGGTGGCGGCTCATGCAGCACCTCCCTGCGTACCGAGTTCTGCCAGTTGCCCCGCGAGGTCCCCAAGACGTCTGGCATCCGCTTGCGTGGGTGCCAGACGCTCGAAAAATCGCTGTTGCTGGCCGTCCAAGAGGCGGGCGCACCGGGTGTCGAGGGCGGTTTTGGCGTCCTTGGCCAGACGGCGCACAGCATCCTCGCCAAAAATCGCTTCGAGCAGTTTCTGACCCACGACGGCGGTGCCTCCTGCGATCCCCACCTCGGCTCCCGTGAGTCCCCCGGTGAAGGAAAAGACAACGATCATCAGGACCACTCCCAATCCGTTGACCCCGAAGGAGAGCCAGCGGGCCTGCGAACGCTTGGCGGCGCCCTCGGAGCGAATGAGTTCTAGTACCTCGCCCTGCCAGGCCCTGATTTCAGCGGCCACTTCTGCTGGGAATTCCGCGGTAACGCCTGAGAGATCCTCAAGTCCAAGGAGCTGGCGTCCTGCAGGATCCGCCCGCCAGCGCTGATCCGCGTCCTCCGCAGCACGGGCAGCCTGATCGAGGATGACTGCCTGCAGCCCCGTTTCAATGGCGGACTCAACTTTGATAGCAGGTGGCGGCTGGCCCTTAAAGAAGGCGCCAATCCGGTCACGGAGACGGCCAATGTTACTTTCAAGAGCCCTAAAGAACTCGCCGGTGCCAACAAAGTCCTGCCAGCGGGCCAGCACCTCGCCCCGGAGAAGGGTGCCATCTGAGGTGGACTGGCTGATCCTGGTCCCGGCGTCCGCAAAAGCAGCCTGGACGTCGTCGCGAAGCTGCGCACCGGCGTCGTGCTGGTCTTGAACAGCCTGGGAAAGCGCGGTAAGCCGCCCGGAGAGGGAGCGGACGGTGCCGTTGAGGGTGCGGCGGACAATCTCTGCGCGGCCAGCAGCATCTTCGCTGATGTTGGCCAGCCAGGCGTTGATGGGCGCAACAGCTGGTGGCGGGAGCATGCCAAGCTCATTGAGTTCTGTCTCTGGGACCACAAATAACTGTGCGCCGGCCAACCCCTCACGGTTCAGCATGGCGTGCAGGTCTGCGGCAACTTCCTGCTCGGCACCGGCCGGGACCCGGTCCAAGATGACGGCCACGGTGATATCGCGTGAGGCAGCGTCCAGGAGGAGTTTCCACGGCACAGCATCGGCATAGCGATTGGCCGTGGTGACAAAAAGCCAGAGATCCGCAGCGGCCAGGAGCTGCCCGGCGAGCTGGCGGTTGTCATCGGAAATGGAGTCCACATCCGGGGCGTCCAAGAGGGCCACGCCCTGCGGTATTGCAGGATCCGCCACCAGCACCAGAGACGTCATGGCGCGCGCATCCGGGGCCACTCCGGCGCGCGAGGCAGGCGTGTTCTCCTTGATGAGCTCGCCCTGAACGCGGCTCAGCGAAGGCAGCACCCGGGTGGAGGTGAACCAGTCCGCATCGTGAGGATGGTGGAGCAGGATGGGCTGTCGAGTGGTGGGACGGATGGCCCCGGAACGGGTGACAGGGTGGCCCACCAATGCGTTCACAAGCGTTGATTTGCCGGCGCCGGTGGAGCCGCCAACCACGGCCAACAGCGGAGCGTCGAGGCTGCGCCATCGCGGCAGGATGTAGTCCTCGAGCTGACCGAGAGCGTTGACAGCCGTGGCACGCGCCTCATCGGAGTTGGGTAGGGCCAGAGGCAATTCCAGACCGGCCAGCTCGGTGCGGACCTCTTCGAGAAGGCCGATGGCAGCCACCTGTTGTGCTGGGGCGTCCTGGTTGCCGCTCGTTCCCGCGGTGGGGGTGTGGGCCGGGGCGGGGGCGCCGCTGATGCCACGGGGGTCACTCGAATCAGTGGGGTTCACAAGCTTCATCATGCCAGTTCGGTACATCCATTGGGCCCATTGGAGGGGTTCCGGTTCGAAATTGTTGTGGTGGGTGTTGTAGCGGCTACCAACTGCGCCACTCCCACCTGACAATGAGTGGCGGCTTCAGACTATAAGCTCGCGGAATGACTTTGGAGCGTTGGCAGCGGGCCGCTGAATGGCCACTCATCATTATTTCCATCCTTTTCTTGACTGCCTATTCCGTGCAGGTCCTTGCTGCCGGTCCGGCAACAACTGTTGCCGGCTGGTTCATTTACATCACGTGGGGCTTATTCGTCATCGACTATGTAGTTTCGCTGTGGCTGGCACCTCAACGCTTGAGCTGGTTTTTCCGGCATCTTCTTGAACTGGCAATTGTGCTGCTGCCAATGCTCCGGCCCCTTCGCCTGCTACGCCTTGTCACCTTGATCAGTGTGTTGCAGAGAGTGGCGGGCAACGCCCTTCGGGGTCGCGTTGTCACATATGTCATTGCCGCCTCTGGACTACTCGTCTATATTGGCGCACTTGCCATGTACGACGCCGAGAAGAGCGCACCGCAGGCGTCCATCAATTCTTTTGGTGATGGTGCCTGGTGGGCCATTGTCACCATCACCACGGTGGGCTATGGCGATCTTTCCCCTGTAAGTGCAACGGGTCGGTTCATCGCCGTCGGATTGATGATTGGTGGCATTGCCTTGTTGGGCACCATCACAGCCACACTTGCCTCATGGCTAGTTGAAAAGGTCTCAACCAATGACACCCGTGCACAGACCGCGAGCGTGGAGGACATCAAAGTGCTGAGGGACGAGATACGCCAGTTACGGCGTGAGCTCGCCACCACTGATAACTCAGATGCCAGGCACTTTTGCCACCACTGATAACTGAGCTGCCGGGCAGTTTGGAGGCCCGGAGCACAGCAAAAAGGCCGGGTATCTAGTGGATACCCGGCCTTGCTTGTGACCCCAGCGGGATTCGAACCCGCGTTACCGCCGTGAGAGGGCAGCGTACTAGGCCGCTATACGATGGGGCCCTAATACATCCATTTTTTAGCTCAACGACCCTTTCAGCTACTGCCTCAAGATCGTCTTGCCCGCCAAATCTAAGGCGACTTTTGCAAGCGCTGGGATACCAGGACTCGAACCTAGAATGTCGGTACCAGAAACCGATGTGTTGCCAATTACACCATATCCCAATGGCTGGGTGATTGCCTTGAATGTCCGGGTTTCCCCGTTCCTTCAGCGGCCCTCGCGCCGGGATAAAACTATACCCGAGAGTTTGCTGAACACCAAAACAAAAAGGAAGCTTTTCGCTGAGTCGTGCATCACAGCGTTGATACGGGTTCAAAAAGCCCCAAAAGGCTGCCCATCTGAGTCAGTGTTTCCACGCTGTGAACCAGCGCCAGCACCGCCGGATCAACACCAATGCTCGCAGGACCGGGCACGGCGGCGCCCTCCCTGTTCAACCACATGCCGTGCAGGCCCGCGTTGACGGAACCCACGCCGTCCACCATGAAGTTGTCCCCCACATAAAGTGTCTGCTCAGGAGCGGTCCCTAGGAGCCGGCAGCCTTCTCGAAAAATGGCGGGATCGGGTTTTGCAACCGAAACGGTGTCAATACCCACCAGCACCCCTATACGCGCCAGCCCGGCTTGGTCCAGCTTGGCTCGCTGGTAATCATGGACATTATTGCTGACGGCACCGTACGGGATCCCCGCGGCATCCAGCGCGTCCAGCAACGGTACGACGTCGGCAAAGGCGCGGATGGAGCGTGGCTGGGCTTCTTCGAAATCGGCAATCCACTGAGCCTGGACGGCGGCGTCAAACCCTGTGAAACCCAGTTCCTCAAAGACAGCCTGTGCCCGCAGTCCGCGCTGTTCAGCGAAGGTGAACTCGCCCGCAACGTAGCGATCATAGTAGTTGTGCGCGTCTGCCATATATGAGGCGGCAAAACGGGACCATTCCTCCGGCCCAAAGTGCGGCAGCAAATGCTCGGACGCGGCGATCATGGCCTCTGACATGGCTGCCACGAGGTCAACAAGGGTCTCGTCAATGTCAAACAAAACACCCTTGACCCGCGCTGCAAAAGCTACGGAGTCAAGGGTGTTTTGTGGTGCGCTGTGCGTCAAGGAACTTATCCCCTGAACGCGCGCAGGCGGGTCAATGAGGATTCCTTGCCCAGGATCACCATGGATTCAAAGAGCGGCGGGGAAACCTTACGCCCGGACATCGCGGTCCGTACGGGCCCAAAGGCGAACCGCGGCTTGATGCCCAAGCCCTCCACCAGCGCCGACTTCAAAGCGGACTGAATGGACTCGGCGTCCCAAGATTCCAAGGGTTCCAGTGCCGCCAGGGCAGCATCCAAAACCTCACCCAGGTTCTCCGGCATCCCCTTGAGGGCATCCTCGGCGACGTCAACGGCGTCGTCCTTCTTGAAAAGGAACGCCATCATCTCCGGCGCCTCGCCCAACAAGGTGATGCGCTCCTGAACTAGCGGAGCAGCTTCGGAAAGGATGATGTTCTCGCGCGGCGTCAGCGTCTCGCCCACCAGCCCGGCGGCCTGCAGGTACGGGACCAGCCGGTTGCGGAAGTCGCCGGCCTCAAGCAGGCGGACGTGCGTGCCGTTGATGGCCTCGGCCTTCTTGATGTCGAAGCGGGCCGGGTTGGCCAGGACGTCGTGGACATCGAAGTTTTCCACAAGCTGGGCCACGGTGAAGATGTCCTCGTCAGCAGAGAGCGACCAGCCCAGCAGCGAGAGGTAGTTCAGCAGGCCCTCGGGGATGAAGCCGCGGTCGCGGTGCAGGAACAGGCTCGACTCGGGGTCGCGCTTGGAAAGCTTCTTATTGCCGGCGCCCATGACGTAGGGCAGGTGGCCGAACAACGGCATGTACTCGGCAACACCAATCGCGTACAGCGCCTCATAGAGGGCAACCTGGCGGGGTGTGGAGGAGAGTAGATCCTCGCCGCGCAGCACGTGGGTGACGCCCATGAGGGCATCATCAACAGGATTCACCAGCGTGTACAACGGTGCCCCATTGGGGCGGACAATGGCGTAGTCCGGGACTGATCCTGCCTTAAAGGTGATCTCGCCCCGGACCAAATCGGTGAACGTGATGTCAGCATCCGGCATGCGCAGGCGCAGCGCCGGCTGGCGACCCTCTTGCTTAAAAGCAGCAATCTGCTCAGCTGTGAGGTCACGGTCAAAGTTGTCGTATCCAAGCTTAACGTCTCGGCCGGCAGCTTTGTGACGATCCTCGACTTCCTCGGGTGTGGAATAAGACTCATAGGCGTGCCCGCCTGCAACCAGCTTGGCAATGACATCCTTGTAGATGTCCCCACGCTGCGACTGGCGGTACGGCGCGTGCGGCCCACCCACCTCTACACCCTCATCCCAGGTGATACCCAGCCATTTCAGCGCGTCGAGGAGCTGGAGGTAGCTTTCCTCACTGTCACGCTTGGCGTCGGTATCTTCGATGCGGAAAATCATCTTCCCGCCGGTATGACGGGCGTAGGCCCAGTTGAACAGGGCCGTACGGATCAGCCCCACGTGGGGCGTTCCGGTGGGCGAGGGGCAAAAGCGTACCCGGACAGGAGTTTCGGCGGTGACAGTGGGGATTGCGGAGGCGTTAGTCATGATGGTTTCTAGTTTAGACGCCCTGTGGCCGGTGTCGAACTGAACCCCAATTTCACGCACCACGGCGGCACGCGGGCGCCGCCCCCGTACGACCCACCCCTTGACGCGGCATTCCGTTCCGGTCTAATCTACAACCAAATGGTTGTAGATGAGCTAAGAGAACTTGAACTGGACCGCCTGTTCCAGGCATTTGCCGATTCCACCCGCCGCGACATGCTCAGACGGGTCAGCTTGGACGGGCTGTCCGTCTCCGGGCTTGGGCAGCACTATGACATGAGTTTCGCAGCGGTCCAGAAACATGTGGCCGTGTTGGAACGCGCTTCCCTGGTAACCAAAGAGAAACGCGGCCGGGAGCAGATAGTGCGCGCCGATCGCAACGGGCTGCAGAAGGCTCAACGTTTGTTGGAGAACTACGAGGCGATCTGGCGAGCGCGAGTAGACCGAATCGCCACAATCTTGGCCGAAGACCCCCACGATGACAGCTACGGAAAGGCAGTCCCATGACCGTCACCAATACCACTAAGAGCACCGAGAACCTTTCGCTGCGCATCACGGCTGAGTTTAGTGCCGCCGTCGAACGCGTCTGGCAGATCTGGGAGGACCCGCGCCAGCTGGAGCGCTGGTGGGGGCCGCCCACCTGGCCGGCAACTTTTGAGCGGTACGAATTCCATCCCGGCGGCAAGGCCGACTACTTCATGACAGGCCCTGACGGCACCAAGGCCCGGGGCTGGTGGAAGTTCACGGCAGTGGCCGGGCCGAGCAGCCTTGAACTCGACGACGGATTCGCCGACGAGCACGGCTCCCCCGTGATCGAGATGGGTTCGGCCCACATGGCAGTCGCCATCGACAACACCGGCGGCGGGACCCGTATGAGCGTCACCACAACGTTCGAAAGCGCCGAGCAGATGGAAAAGATGCTGGCCATGGGTATGGAGGAGGGCATAAGCCAAGCGATGGGCCAAATCGACGCCATCCTCGCCGGCTAGCCTCCGCACCCCAAACGCAAAATGATCCCGTCCCCTAGGTGAAGAGGGCGTTCTTAGGCTCGTTCTTCTTCACAAACTGCCACCCGAACCAGAGCACCAGCGCCAGCACGGGCACAGTGCAAAGGGTCCACAGGCCCAGCAGATACTGGCTTCCGTCGGGATTGCTCATGGTGTCGAAGCCGATGAGCACCGTGATGACCATCAGTGCCACCAGGCCGATCCAGCTTGTCCACGGTGCGCCGGGCATGGGCAGCGAGGACACCTTGCCCTTCTTTCGGCGCAGCATGATCTGGCAGGCGAAGATGGAGCCCCAAGTGAAGATCACACCAATGGAGGCGGTGTTCAGGGCCAGATCAAAGGCGTGGGATCCGCCCAGCCAAATGTTTGCCAGTACGCCCACCAGGTACACGCCGGCAATGCTCAAAATGGCTGCATACGGCACGTGCCGCGAGGACATCTTGGTCAGCCAGGCGGGTGCGTGCCCATTGTTGGCCATGGTTCGGAAGATCCGGCCAATGGAATACAGCCCCGAATTGCAGGAGGAAAGCGCCGCCGTGATCACGACAAAGTTCATGACGGAGCCCACCCAATCCAGACCCATCGTGGCGAATACCGTGACGAACGGACTCTCCCCGGACTTGTACTGATTAGAAGGCATGAGCATGGCCAACAGCGAAACCGAGCCAACGTAAAACACCACAATACGCAGCACCACGGCGCGAATCGCCTTGGGTACCTCGCGTTCTGGATTCTTCATCTCACCGGCGGTAATGCCCACTAATTCAATTGCGTTGTAGGCGAAGATCACGGCGTTCAGGGCCAGGATCATGACCAGCCCGCCCTTGGGGAACATGCTTCCACCATGGAATAAGTTGCTCACAGCGGCGTGTGATTGACCCACCTGCGCGTTCATGACCACCATGATGGTACCCACCACCAGGAAGATCACAATGGCGCCCACCTTCAGGCAGGCCGCCCAAAATTCAAACTCGCCAAACGCCTTCACACTGAGCAGGTTCACAGCAACCAGCAACACCAACGCACACACCGCACTGATCTCCACGGGCACGCCGGGGAAGAAGTAAGTGAAGTACAGGCCTATGGCAATGAGTTCGGCGATCCCCGTCATGGCCCAGTTGATGAAATACATCCAGCCGGAAAGGTAGGCACCCTTTTTGCCAAACAGCTCGCCCGCATAGGACACAAAGGAGCCGGAGGTTTGGCGGTACATGATCAGTTCACCCAGTGCCCGCATGAGCAGGTAGGCGATGGCCCCGGCAATGACGTAGGAGAAGATCAGGGCCGGTCCGGTACTGGCCAGCCGCCCGCCCGCTCCCATGAAAAGTCCGACGCCGATAGCCCCACCCATGGCGATCATGGTCACGTGCCGCCGGGACAACGTCTGTTGGTAGCCCTCAGCTGAAACGCGGTCAGGGGCTGGCGCTGCGTCGTTTTCGGGCGAAGGTGAGACTGTGTCTGTGACGTTGTGTGACACGCAAAAAATCCTTGGGTCGGTTAACGTCCTGACTCGCCACCCCTGTAATGCCCGTGTTTCTGCGGGGCCGCACAAACTGGGGCGCGAAAGACTTGACGATTCTACTACGCCAACCTTGGGGCCTTGGGTCGGCAGTGCCCTGCGGTGAGCTCACCGATCACTGCGCTCAGCGATCACTGCGCGTTGAGCTCCCCCATCACGCCATCAGTGGCGTGAATCCCTAAAAACCAGCGCCGCCTGCACCCTGTTCTCCAGCCCCAACTTGGCTAAAATCCGCGAGACATGCGTTTTGACAGTGCCCTCACTGAGGAAAAGCGCCTTAGCAATTCCGTCATTACTCATCCCCTGCGCCAGCACATCAAGGACCTCTACTTCTCGGGCCGTCAGCAGTTCCAGCCGCGCCACGGCCACGTTCGACCTCGCAGCCTCCGCCCGTTCCCGCGTCCGCTCAATGAGCCGCCTCGTTACGGTGGGTGCCAGCATCCCCTCCCCCGCAGCCACGGCACGGATGGCGTGAAATAACCTCTCCGGGTCTGTGTCCTTGAGCAGGAATCCAGCCGAACCCGCCTCGAGTGCCGCGAACACGTAGTCATCCAGATCAAAGGTGGTCAGCACCAACACCTGCGGCGGCTCAGCCAGGGCGCGCAATTGTCCCGTCGCCGCGATGCCGTCGCCGCCGGGCATGCGCACGTCCATCAGGACCACCTCGCACCGTTGCGTCTGTGCACATCTCACCGCTTGCGGGCCGCTGGCAGCCTCCCCCACCACCTCCATGTCAGGGCGAGAGTTGACCATCTTCACCAGTGCCGCCCTGACAAGGGCCTCGTCGTCGGCTACTATCACGCGAATGATTTCGCTCACGCGCTCGCCCCTTCGCAGTCTGCGCTGTGGTTGTGCAGCACCGGGGTGAAGGGGATGCAGGCAACCAGTTCAAAGCCCTGGGCGTTGTGCCCGTGTTCCACGGTGCCGCCCAAAATCTGCACACGTTCTGACAGACCTACGAGTCCTAGGCCGGCACCGGGACCCGGCTCGCCGGGTCCACCAGCACCATTGGCCACCGTGACATGGAGTTCAGCCGGGCCGGTTGTGGCCGCGGGTAATTCAAGATTCACATGTGCACGGGAACCGGGGGCATGGCGAGCCACATTCGTGAGGCCTTCCTGAACCACCCGGAATGCCGCACGGCTCACGGCGTCGGGAATCACTACGGGATCTTCCGGCAACTGCGAATAGTCAACCAGAATCCCGGCCAGGCGCCACTGCGCCACCAAGCCGGCAATTTGGGCAATCCCAGAAGGGGCTGCAACACCTGAAGGGGCGGTGACGTCAGAAGGTGCGCCAACACCTGAAGGTGCGTTAGCAGCATAGCTTCGTTCATCTGCGTTGGTGCCGTCTTCGCGCAGCACACCCAGAACGTCCCGCAGCTCACCCAACGCGGCGTGGGCGGTTTCGCGGATAAGCCTAGCCGAACTGGCGGTTTCTGGATCCGGGGCGTCAACCTGCATGGCCGCTGCCTGGACCGCTACCAATGACATCCGGTGGGCCAGAGTGTCGTGCATTTCGCGGGCGATCCTGTGGCGTTCGGCGAGCCGGGTACGTTCGGCATCGGTGACACGTTCGGCTTGGGCCCGTGCGGCCTGGTTCGTCAACTCAGTCAGCTGGGATTCACGGAGCCGGCGCCGCTGGCCGCGATAGGCGCCCCACACGGCAATGGCGCCGTAGACAAACACCAACAACAGGAGAATATAGTGCCAGTGAGCCGTGTCTATCCCCAGCAGTGCCTCAGTGCCGATCGCCAGGGCAATGACTGCTGCCACCCACCAGTCAAGGCGCCGTTGGGCCAACAGAAACAGGGCAACGAAAAATGCCACGCCACTGAACGAGAGCACGCCCAACACAGCCGCCGTTGCGGCCACCGATCGCGGAAAGCGGTGCCGCCAAATCAGGGCCACGGCACCCAACGGGGCCAGCAGAGGGGCAAATCCAAAGCGTGCCCACTCAAGTCCGGCATTTTCAGGGTCGGGCACTGTCCCGTCGTCAATTCCCAGTCCGATCGAGAGAACGGACATCAGCACATCGGCCACGACGACCGCCACGACAAGGGCCACCGTGCGCCACGGGCTTTCGGGGGCAAGCAATTTTATCTTCATGCTTTGAGCCTAAGATTCACTGGGCAGGCGGCACATCCAACTAAAGTTGTCACCTGGCGGCAAAGCCGGACAGTCCGCTACTTCCGGCGCTGCTTCAGCAACCGGCGCAACTTCAGCACGAAGCTGGCGGCCGCGAGCACTACGGCAAAGAGCCAACCCGCCACCGGCTTGGGTGGCGGGTTCTTCAATCGCTCCCGCGCAGCCGCGTTCATCGTTTGGGCAACCCCGCGCCCAAAGGCGCGCTGGCCGCTCACGCCAAGTCCCGTCGTCGTACGTTCGCCAAAAAAGGCATGAAACTAGCGGCGCACCACCGGGTTGGAGAGGCGCCCGATGCCTTCAATTTCAACGTCGTAGCGGTCGCCGGCCTGCAAGAGATCGACGCCGGCCGGGGTACCTGTCATGATGACGTCACCCGGGAGCAGGGTGAATGCGTGGGAGACGATCGAGACGATTTCGCGGACACTGCGCACCATTTGGTTGCTGCTGCCGTCCTGGCGGAGTTCGCCGTTGAGCCAGCCCTTGATGGAGATGTCCTCAGGGTCCAGCTCGGTTTCGATCCACGGACCCAAGGGGGCGGAGGTGTCAAAGCCCTTGGCGCGTGCCCACTGGCCGTCTCCTGCCTGGACATCGCGTGCCGTGAGATCGTTGCCGCAGGTGTAGCCGAAGATGACCTCGTCTACGCGCTCCTCCGGGACGTCCTTGCAGATGCGGCCAATGACCACACACAGTTCAGCCTCGTAGGAGACCTCTTCGGAGAATTCCGGCAGCACAATCGGCTCGTTGGGCCCTATTACGGAAGTGTTGGGCTTCAGGAACAGCAGCGGGCTTTCGGGGACCTCGTTGCCAAGTTCGCGGGCGTGCTCGGCGAAGTTGCGGCCCACACCAATGATTTTGGAGCGCGGAATGATCGGGGCCACCAGGCGCACGTCATCCAGCGGGTAGTGGATGGTAGTTTTTTCCACACCATTGAAGAAGGGGTCGCCCTTGATGACGGTGACGACTTCACTGCCTGCGGCCCCTTCCACGATGCCGTACATGGGGTCATTGTCTACTACAAAACGGGCTATACGCATGTGTAAAAGTCTATCGGGAAATGCTGGCTAACGTGGTTCCCGCGCTAACTTGCCTGTCTCTTGCGTCCACCGCCGTCATTGCGTCTTTCCTTGATGAGCTCCAGTGAACGCACTAAGCGAAGAGCTGTTACAAGCACCACCCCACCCAAAACGTTGAACACCACCGCATACCAGAACCAGCTCAGCCATTCGAGGTAGCCATAACTTGCTCCCGCATGGATGGCCCCAAAAATCAGCAGCGAATCCAGCACCGAGTGGAACAGGGGCAACCCAGCCAGCAAAAAGCCGCCTCCCATGGCGGCAACAATCTTCCCCGGTACCGATTCGGTCCCATGCTGCATACGCGTCATGAGCGTGATGGTACTGCCACCTAAGACTGCCAAAGCGGCCGTCTGCACCGAGAAGGGTGCCAGCGCAAACTGAGCTCCAGATTCAATCAACATCTCCCGCCATTGCGGGAACGCCTGCACCACGATCCACATGAACAGCCACCCGCCCGCTAAGTTGCCGACCAGCGTCCCGCCCCACAATTTGAACAGCTGCCCCAGCCTGGCCTCCTTGGCCACGACCGCGGCAATGGGGACCAGAAAACCTTCGGTGAACAGTTCACTCTTGGCCAAGAGTAGGGCGACAAATCCAATGCCAAAAGCCAGCCCACCCAGTAGCTTGCTGCCTGTGGCGTGCTCCACGGCTAGGTAGCCCATGACACCGAGGCCCACCTCGATGCCGCCAAAGAAACCAGTAACTAAGACATTGGGCCATGTACGGTGCAACCGCTGCGCACCCTCATCCACGATGGCGTCGAAGGCGGTTTCAATCTCCTCCTCCACCGCCGCGTCGTTCTCGCCCAGCTCCCGCCTGCGTGCCTCGTCCGTCATGAATCCTCGTCCATCTTTTATCTCCCCTATTTACTGGCCGGCCCACGTGTTTGCCCACGCGCCTGCCGCCCCGCACTGGCAACTCCCTGTGAGAATAGTAGGCCAGCGCTGGCACGTTTGACCCCAAGAATCGGCAGAAACTTTCACTTCCCGGGACGCGCAAAGGCGTGAAAATGACGTGAATGTGCACGGCCTCAGGTGGACAAACCCCCGGTAGGCTCTGACACCATCAGAAGATGGATTCATTCGATAAGTACATTTTGCCCCTTCTGGCGGTCTTGGCTGCCGTGGCAGTGGCAGCACTGCTGACCTTGGTCATCAGGCTCTGCGCCAACTACGCCTTTCGAAAAGTTCCTGGTTTTCCTCGGCGCTCGGCAAAAGCCAGGCTTCCCGTTTTTGGCGTCCTTACCCTTGTTGGGGTCCGCGTTGCACTCTCGCTCACCGCATCAGGCAGGGGCTGGTTCCCCGCCGTGGATTTTGTCACGATGGCCGCGTTTATCGTCGCTTTGTGCTGGCTGGCGATTGTCACCCTGGGCATCGGCGAACGGCTGCTGCTGCGTAACTTCACGGCCCAGAGCGTGGATAACCGCAAGCTGCGCCGGCTCACCACGCAAGTCACCTTGGGCAGGCGCATTATTACGGCCTTGCTGATCACGCTGGCCGTGGCGGGACTGCTGCTGACCATTCCCGAGGTACGCACGCTGGGCACCGGTCTCCTAGCCTCCGCCGGGCTGATCTCCATTGTTGCCGGCCTGGCCGTGCAGAGTTCCCTCTCCAACGTTTTTGCCGGTGTCCAGCTGGCGTTTACCGATGCAATACGCATTGACGATGTGGTGGTGGTGGAAGGACTGTGGGGACGGGTGGAGGAAATCACCTTGACCTATGTGGTGGTGCGCGTGTGGGATGAGCGGATGTTGATTCTGCCTTCCACCCATTTCACCAGCACACCTTTTGAAAATTGGACCCGGAATAGTCCCAAAATCATGGGCAGTGTAGAGTTCGACGTCGACTGGCTGGCTCCCGTAGACCAGCTCCGCCAGCACCTGATCCAGACACTGGCGGCCACGCCCCTGTGGGACGGGCGCACCGGCAAGCTGGAAGTGACCGACGCCGTCAACGCACTGGTGCGTCTGCGCATCGTGGTCAGTGCCAGGGATAGCGGCGATCTCTGGGATCTGCGCTGCCTGGTCCGTGAATCCCTGCTGACCCATATCCAGGACCTGCATGCTGCCTCAATCCCGCGTCAGCGGTGGGAGAAGGGCACAGCAGACGGAAATGGAGCTGACGAGGCTCCCGCGCCCACTCTTGAGTTGAGCTCCTCACACGCTTAGTTATAAGCAGAACAGCTCAAACAAAACCGCGCCCGCCTCCCAGATCCGCGCCCGTTAGAACGGGCGCGGATCTGGGAGGCGGGCGCGAAAACCGAAAGTCTTGCAAAAACTCCTAAGCCAGGCGCGTCAGCCAACCGTGAAGGTCCTCGACCGTGCCGGTCTGGATGCCCAGCAGTTGCTCGCGGATGGCTGCTGTGACCTCACCAATGCCGTGGGCTGGTGAGGCGATGGTGCCTTCGGCCGTCTTGAGCTCACCGATGGGGGTGATGACAGCTGCTGTGCCGCAGGCGAACACCTCAGTGATGTCCCCGGCGGCAACGCCGGCACGCCATTCATCGATGGTGATCTTGCGTTCTTGGACCTTCAAGCCGCGGTCCGCAGCCAGCTGCATGACGGAGGAGCGGGTGATCCCGTGCAGGATATGCCCGTTGAGCTCGGGGGTGACCAGGGTGCCGTCCTTGAACACGAAGAAGATGTTCATGCCGCCCAATTCCTCAACAGCATTGTCATTGTGCGGGTCCAGGAACAGCACCTGCTTGCAGCCGTTGGCTTCGGCTTCCATCTGTGCGGCCAGCGAGGCAGCATAATTGCCACCGCACTTGGCCTCACCGGTGCCGCCTTCGCCGGCGCGGGCAAAGGTGGTGGTGAGCCAGATGGAGACAGGCTTCAACTCTCCGCCAAAGTAGTTCCCAGCCGGTGAAGCGATGACGCGGTAGGAGACCTCACGGGACGGGCGCACACCCAAGAACGCCTCGGTGGCGATCATGAACGGGCGCAAGTACAGCGCGTCGCCGTCGCCGGAGGGTACCCAGTCCTGGTCCACCGAGACCAGCTGGCGCAAGGACTCCAGAAACGTTTCCGGTGGTAGCTCAGGTAGCGCCAACCGGCGGGCTGAGGCGTTCAACCGGGCTGCGTTGGCCTCAGCACGGAACGTCCAGATGGACCCGTCGGCGTGACGGTAAGCCTTCATGCCTTCGAAGATTTCCTGGCCATAGTGCAGCACAGCGGCGGCCGGGTCCATGGCGATGGGACCATACGGCTCAATGCGTGCGTTGGACCAGCCGCCCGCACCCTGTGCATCAACCTTGTAATCCACCACAGCTGTGTGATCCGTGAAGTAGTCGCCGAATCCGGGGTTCGCCAAAATCGTCTCACGCACGGCTGCGCTCTTCGGGTTCTCGTTGAGCTGCTGGGAAAAGGTCAGCTCACTGGCTGTCTCGGTCATGCTTCCTCCACAAGGTTGTGCCCGCCCTCGCCGATTCCGGTGTCAGACAGGAGTTTAGTGCCGTTCTGCGCACCGTCAGCGGTGCGCAGAACCCTTCGGTTAATATGCACTCACTCTATTGGTTAAGCGTACCCCTGCACAGCTGCGTTCTCGCGCCGAACTAGATACTCTCACCCCACCACGTACGACGGCGTTACAGTGCCGCCGCAATGGCGTCACCGATGGTGCTGGTGGACCTGGGTGAGGCCGGGTTGCGGGTTGACACATCGGCTTTCACGGCCGCTTCGATCTTGGCCGCAGCACCGTTGTGTCCCAGATGGTGCAGCAGCAGGGCAGCTGAGAGGATAGCCGCGGTGGGATCCGCTTTCTGCTGGCCGGCAATGTCCGGGGCCGAACCATGGACCGGTTCAAACATGGACGGCGCGGTGCGGTCCATGTTGATGTTCCCGGAGGCGGCAAGGCCGATTCCGCCGGTGACCGCGGCTGCCAGGTCCGTGACGATGTCTCCAAAGAGGTTATCAGTGACGATGACATCGAAGCGGGCCGGATCGGTGACCAAAAAGATCATGGCCGCATCCACGTGCAGGTAGTCCACACTGACCAACGGGAATTCGGCAGCAACAGCTTCAACGGTGCGCTTCCACAGGTGCCCGGCATAGACCAACACGTTGTGCTTGTGCACGTAGGTGAGCTTCTTACGGGGGCGTTCGTTGGCGCGGCGGAAACCGTCCCGGACCAGACGCTCCACACCGAAGGCGGTGTTGACGGAGACCTCGGTGGCAACCTCGTGAGGTGTTCCCTTGCGCAGCACGCCGCCGTTGCCCACGTAGGGACCTTCGGTGCCTTCACGGACCACCACGAAGTCGATGGCACCGGGGTTCGCCAGCGGTGAGGCCACGCCGTCGTACAGGAATGAGGGACGCAAGTTCACGTAATGATCCAGGGCGAAGCGCAGCTTCAGCAGCATCTCGCGCTCGATCAGCCCTGAGGGGATGGACGTGTCCCCGGGGGCAGCGCCAACAGCGCCGAAGAGGATGGCATCATGGCCGCGCAGGGCCTGGATGGTTTTCTCGGGCAGGGTCTCGCCGGTGGCCAGCCAGTGCTCGGCGCCGAGCTTGTAATCTGTCAGTGCCAGCTCAAGGCCCTCGGCGGAGGTGACCTTTTTCAGGACCTTCACAGCCTCTGCCGTCACCTCGGGGCCAATGCCGTCGCCAGCAATTACAGCAATGTCAATAACAGCAGTCTCAGTCGATGCGCTCATGAATTCAGCCTAGTCAAAGTATCCACATGATGGGCAAAGTGTCTCAGCATTTGGATGAGCCAGCAGATCTCCACCCACGGCAGGATGTCCTCGTGTGGGCTGCGCTCTAGAATTATGGATGTGTTCATGCATTCCATCTACGACTGGTTCCTACGTCACCGCTTTGCCGTGGACTTTATCCTCATGGCCGTACTGTGGCTGGCACTGGCCCCCTTCAGCATGGTGACCTCCGTGTACGACGGCAACTACGCCTCCTCATGGTTGACCGTCCTCTTCGCCACGGCACTTGTCTTTCCGCTCGCGTGGCGGCGCACCCGAACCGTCATGGCCGGGTGCATCATCGCGGCAGTGGCGATCCTGCAGTGGGCGCTGTTCGTCCAGCCCATGCCGGCAGACATTGCCGTGCCGGTGATCGTGTACGCGCTGGCGGCGTTTGGCCCGCGCTGGGCCAGCCTGGGCGGGCTGGGTCTGGCCATGATTGGCTCGATCATGCTCGTCAGCCGCTTTTTCTATGACCTCACCTCCCGCTCCGTGGCTGACCTGCCGTACGGCGTGGTGACTGTGATAGCCGTCTGGGTGCTGGTGCTGTTCAGTTGGACAGCCGGGGATTTGACCCGCACCAAGCGGCTGCGGCAACAGGCCCTCTCAGACCGCGCACACCGGCTGGAGATTGAGGCACAGCACGAACGCGAGCTCGCGGCCAGTGACGAGCGGGCCCACATTGCCCGAGAAATGCATGACATTGTGGCGCACTCCCTCTCCGTCATCATCACCCAGGCCGACGGCGCCCGCTACGCCGCCGTGGCCAACCCGGAGATCGCACCCGAAACCCTGGCCACGATTGCCCAGACCGGACGTAGCTCGCTGCAAGAAATGCGCCGCCTACTGGGGGTGCTGCGCGGCGACGCCGAGGCATCGACCCGACCGCTGCCCGGCCTCATGGACTTGGACGAACTACTGCTGGGCATCCGTGCCGCTGGCCTGCCAGTCACGGTTGAGGTGAAGGGCGGCGCCCGCCGGCTTCTGCCCCCGGGCGCAGAACTCACCGCCTACCGCGTAGTGCAGGAAGGCCTGACCAACACCATGAAGCACGCCGGTCCCAACGCGGAGGCCAGCGTCACCCTTGACTGGACCGCGCGCGGTCTGGACGTGTCGGTGCGGGACAACGGGAGGGACGCATCGGCGTCATACTCGGAGAAGGGATCCGGCGCACTGTCCGGGCCCGACGGCGGCAACGGCTTGCGCGGCATGGCCGAGCGGGTCAAGCTGTATGACGGCACCCTGCACACCGGCCCACTGCCGGGCGGCGGCTTTGGCATCACAGCATCCATCCCCTACACGGAGAACTGACTTTCATGACCCCCTCCCCCATTCGCGTGGCCCTTGTTGACGACCAGCAATTGGTCCGCTCCGGCTTTGGCATGCTGATCAATTCCCAGCCCGACCTTGAGGTGGTGCTGCAGGCCGGCAACGGCATCGAGGCACTGCAGGGGCTCGCGGCCACGGCGGCCGACGTGGTGCTCATGGACGTGCGCATGCCCGGCATGGACGGGCTGGAAACCACGCGCCGGCTCATGGAACGGACCAAGACGGCGCCCGCCGGTTCCTGGCTCTCGGAGCTGAAAATCGTGGTGCTGACAACCTTTGATTTGGACGAGTACGCCCTTGCCGCCATCCAGGCCGGAGCCAGCGGATTCCTGCTCAAGGATGCCCCGCCGGAGGAACTACTCGGGGCTATTCGTACCGTTTTTGCCGGCGACGCCGTCATTGCTCCCTCCACCACGCGCCGCCTGCTGGACCATGTGGCGCCCATGCTTTCTGCCCCCAGCCCAGCCAACGACGCCAACACCATGGCCGTTTCCTCCCTAACGGCGCGTGAGCACGAGGTGTTTGTGCTGATCGCCAACGGCCTCTCCAACCCGGAAATTGCCGCTCAACTGTTCGTGTCCGAGGCCACCGTGAAGACGCACGTGGGGCACATCCTGGCGAAGTTGAACGCGCGCGACCGTGTCCAGGTGGTACTCATCGCGTACGAGACGGGCATCGTCTCCCCAAGGTAGCCCCGCTCCCCCACCACCAGCCCTCTCCCACCTTTGGCGCGGTCTTGCCGAACGCTATCCCGCCGAGCACAACGGCTGCGGCCCGTCGGGTAGGTGTGGCGGGCTGGCTCGGGAACCTCCGTCTCCTCGCTGGAGCCGGCCGAAATCCTGAAGAGCTTCGCGTTGCTCGTGGATCTTTTCCTGTTCGACAATGTCCTTGAACTGTTCGAGATCCGCAACGCCTTGGAGTCACATGCCGCCGCCGGCGGCAACTCCACGCTGACAGGTCTCATCAACTTGTTCCGCTCCCGGGGCAGACATTCAACATTTTCGACAGTGAAGAAGTTGCCACGGTGCGTGAAGTGAGTCCCCGCTCATCCAGAATGTGGCAGCACAATGTCTGCCTAGCCATCATGCAACACCTGTTGTTGCAGTTTTTCTAGGGCCGCCTGGTCAGCGGCGACCTCCACACTGCCGTGTGGCAAGATCAATGTCAGCACCTTCAAGCCAGGGGGCAAGTGACGTGCATTGCTGCCTGCCAGAGGCTTCGGAGAGTCAGAAACTTTAATGACTTCCAATACTGCCGGCTGACCCAAGGAGACCTCTGTGCCGGACATGACTTCTTGAAATAGGATTCGGTGTGGCTCGCAGGACACCGTTCCACCGGCCCAGATGTCATGCAATGATCCTGGACGGGACCCCGGATATCTTAGGTAGAGGAAGATTCCTCGCTCCTCCAAGGCGGCTTTGCGTTTCCGTGATTCCCGGGCGAACAGGTAAGACAGTCCGCCCCACCATAAAAGATTGAACAGGGTAGAAAAGATCCCATAGGTCCAGGCGTTCCCGCTGGCCGCGTAAACGAGCACTGACACCATAGCCATCAGTACGATCATCAGCGGAATGGCAATCATTTTGTGCTGCCAGAGCCATTCCCTCATGTCTGCGCCAACCTTTCTGCGTATGCCTCTTAACCTCGAATCGGTCCTCACCGTAGTAGAACTTTTTGACGTTCAGGCCCCATGGTAATGGAGCCTACAGTTCCGCCCTGCCCCGAGTGTCCACTGACTCTGCCCCGCCACAGCGCAAGGCACCTCCACCCACGGTAGGAGGGGCCGGCGTCGAACATCACGGCGATATCCACCCCGGCTCCGATCCCTGCGCCCGCCAAGCAAAATAGGCTGGTTCCATGACCATCACTCCTGAGAATTCACAGCGCACGCTGGCGGTTCAGGCCCGCGGCTTGCACAAGACCTACGGCAAGGGCGAGACCGAGGTGACGGCCCTGAAGGGTGTTGACCTGAAGTTCCCGGCCGGCCAATTCACCGCCATCATGGGCCCCTCCGGCTCCGGTAAATCTACACTGATGCATTGCCTTGCCGGGCTGGATTCAGTCACCTCCGGCACCATCCACCTGGGCGAGACGGAACTGACCGCCCTCAACGACAAGGCGTTGACACAACTGCGCCGTGACCGGATCGGCTTCGTGTTCCAGGCTTTCAACTTGGTCCCGACGTTGAGTGCCGAAGCCAATATCACCCTTCCCGTGGCGCTGGCCGGCGGCACCGTAGATAATGAATGGTTCACGTTCATCACCTCCACGTTGGGCCTCACTGACCGCCTCAAGCACAAGCCGCACGAGCTCTCCGGCGGCCAGCAGCAGCGCGTGGCCGTGGCTCGTGCCCTACTCACCCGCCCCGAAGTCATCTTCGGCGACGAACCCACCGGCAACCTCGATTCGCGCTCTGGCGCCGAGGTCTTGGGCATGCTGCGCCGCTCCTCTCGTGAGATGGGCCAGTCCATCATCATGGTCACGCACGACCCCGTGGCCGCCTCCTACGCCGACCGTGTTGTCTTGATGAACGACGGCGAGCTGGTGGGCGAACTGGAAAACCCCACCGCTGATTCGGTGCTGGCCTCGCTGGCATCACTGGGGGCCTAACTCATGCTGCAAGTTTCCCTGAGCCAACTCAAATCCCATTCGCGCCGCTTCATCGCCATCACCCTGGCCGTGCTGCTGGCAGTCGCCTTCCTCTCCGCCACCCTCATGGTCAACGCCTCCACGAAAGCCTCACTGAAGGCATCCCTGGGCCAGTCCTACGCCTCGGCGGACCTTGTCATCTCCCCTCCCACCCAAACCCCATTGACGACGGCGGAACTGGCCGCCGTGACGAGCTCACCTGTTGTTGGCGCCTCCTATGGTCAGCGTCCATTGTTCCTGCAGACGAATCTGGGCAAGGCCTCCGTCGGCGCACAACTACGTGATGTGCCCATGGATCCGGCCCTGGAACCAGTGAAACTGCTCTCGGGTGCGTGGCCTACCAAGGATGCTGACGTGGTGGTTGACCGCGTCACGGCCGAGCGCAACTCACTTTCCCTGGGCAGCAAGGTCACCATGTCAGCGGATGCTGGCGGCAAGGAGCCTGCCTCACTGCACGCCACAGTCTCCGGCATCATGGCTGCCTCGTTCGACCCAATGTCATCTGGCACCGCACAGTTCGTGGGCACAACAGCCGCTGTGGAGAAACTCAGTTACCCCGATTCCGGCTTTACCGGCATCTCGGTGCTGCTCAAACCGGGCGTGTCTGTTGCAGATGCCAAGGCAGCCCTGGCCACCACGTTGGATCAGCCGGCGGACACAATCCTGACGCCGGATGAGCAGACTACGCAGCAGGTCTCTCTGTTGACCGGCGGCCAGGACCAGTTGACCATCGTGCTGCTCGCGTTCGCCGCCGTTGCCCTGCTGGTGGCAGCACTGGTTGTTTCAAACACTTTCTCCGTACTGGTGGCCCAGCGGACCCGCGAACTGGCCTTGCTGCGTTGTATTGGCGCCAGCCGTGCCCAGGTGCGTAACTCCGTCATGGTCGAAGCCATAGCTGTTGGGTTTATTGCCTCGGTCCTAGGCGTGCTCGTCGCCACCGGCACCATGGCGCTCGTTTTGACCCTACTGGGCCAAAATCCCGACTTTGCCTTCGCCACTTTGGCGGTGCCGCCGTCGGCCATTGTTGCCGGACTGGTTGTGGGCACATTGTTGACGGTGCTCGCCGCCCTGGTCCCGGCCCGGGCCGCAACTGCCGTGGCCCCGCTGGCCGCACTGCGTCCCGTTGACGATGCGAGCGTGCACAACACCGGCGGCCGCGTGCGCCTGGTTATTGGTGTGGTGCTCCTGCTGGCCGGTGGCGCGGGCCTTGTGTACGGCGGCATTTCCACCAACCTGCTGATAGCTTTGCCTGCCGGAGCGGCATCCTTTGTGGGTGTCATCATGGCGGCCACGCTGTTCGTGCCCAAGCTCGTTGCGCTGGCTGGCACCCTCGCCGTGCCTGCCGGGGTGCCAGGCAAGATGGCTGCTGCCAACGCCGTGCGCAACCCGCGCCGGACCACGGCCACGGCGTCCGCCCTGCTCATTGGCGTCACGCTCGTGACCATGATGATGACAGGAGCAGCCACGGCCCGGCAGGCCTTCGACTCCCAGCTGGACAGCCGTTACCCCGTGGACCTGTCGGTGCAGGCCTACCCCGGCGAGCCGGCCATCACCGCGGATCAGCTCTCCGCCGCCGCAGCCCTGCCCGGCGTCAAACAGATCGCCCGGCTGGAATTGGTGGGCACGGTGACTGCCGGGGACCTGCAGATTCCGGCTTACGGGATTCACGACGCCGATGCGGCGGCTCTGCTGGCAAATTCCGCTAACCGTCCCACACGGACCTCGGTGGTGCTGCCCAAAGATGTCAAGGCCACCACTGCCACGTTGAATTCCGGAACCCAGACCACCAACATCGCCGCCACCCCGTCCACAACGTACGAGCTCATGGCGGTGGTCTCCCTCGACGCGTTCCCGCCCGTTGCAGCGGATGACCCGCTGCAACGGAAGGCGGCAGCACCGTTGTGGATCTCCGTGGATGAATCGTTGGAGGCCAACGCCCTGATGGATTTGCGGACCTCGCTGGCTACGGCGCTGGGCGTCAACGAATATCAGGTCAGTGGGGACGTGCTGGAAAAGGCCACGTTCAACCAGGTCATCGACATGATGCTCCTTGTGGTCACGGCACTGCTGGCCGTGGCCGTTTTCATTGCCCTGATCGGTGTAGCCAACACCCTGTCCTTGTCCGTGCTGGAACGGACCCGGGAGAACTCCCTGCTGCGGGCGCTTGGCCTGACACGTGGGCAGTTGCGCGGCATGCTGGCTCTAGAAGCGGTGCTCATTGCAGGCGTTGCCGCGATCATTGGCTCTGTCCTCGGTGCCGTGTACGGCTGGGCCGGTGCGCAGGCAGCGCTGGGATCCTTTGCCGATGTCACGGCGGTCATTCCGTGGGACCAAATCCTGGCAGTGGTGCTGGTGGCGGTAGTTGCCGGGCTCTTGGCCTCCGTGGTCCCTGCCCGACGGGCCGCGAAGCTCTCCCCCGTTGAGGGTTTAGCGATGGACTGAGGCGGGTAATCGGCGTATGTTGCGGCCACCTTTGAATAAAGGACGGCGCTTGCGGATAAGGACGGTCGTAGACGACCGTCCTTATCCGCAAGCGCCGTCCTTTTCACGATTTGAGGTACATGGGCAACGCAACGAGTTATCCACAGGCGGGCCGGCTGCCTCTGCTTCGGCACACTGCGTGATGAGACGCTTGATTCATGAGCACGCCACGACTGATAATTCCCGCCGACTTTGAAAAGTCAGGCCGAGACCGCCGGGAGCTGGTGGACCTGTGTAACAAGGGCCAGCTGACGCGGGTGCACCGTGGCGTTTACGTGAACAGCACCGAATTCCGCGAGCTCAGCCCAATGCAGCGGTACGGCCTGACTGCCTCAGCTTTTCAGGTAGCAACCCCACAGCAACCCGTTTTCTGCCACGCAACGGCAGCACTCCTCTGGGGATTGTGGATGGTCGGCGTACCGGAACGTCTGCATGTCATGACTGAGGCAATGCGAGGCGGACGGAACGAAAACGGGGTGGACCGCCACCGCGGTTCCATGACGGAACGGGTACAACGGTGCGGCTCGTTCCTGCTGACCGGGAAAGTGGACACCGTCTTGCAGTTGATCCTCAGCATTGATTTTCCCTATGCGGTTGCAATCTGTGACTCCAGCCTGCGCACCTCCAACCGCCAACGAGCCTACAACCACTTCACCGCTCGTGATGCGGAGCCGACACTACGCACGCCGCTCTGGCAGAGCACTTACCCGCAGGGGCCAGCGCTGCGGCGCGAAGACCTCATTGCCGCCGCCGGTGAACTACCAACGAAGGCAGCGCAGAAGCGGGCTCTAGCTGTCATCAATTTCGCGTCTCCCTTGTCGGAGTCGGCGGGCGAATCGATCAGCCGCGCCAAGATGCACCTGCTCGGATTCCCCGAACCCGAGCTACAAAAACACTTCATACTGCGAGACGGCAGCAACGCGTACACGGACTTCTGGTTCAAGGAACTCAATCTTGCCGGCGAGTTCGATGGCATGGGTAAATACCTGCGCGCTGACTGGGGTGGCGGACTGACTACCCAGCAGCGGGTCATAAAGGAAAAGTGGCGCGAGGATCAAATTCGAGCACAAGGTGTCAGGTTTGTCCGGTGGGATTGGAAGGACATCATGAACCAGGAGCGGTTCATTCGCGTGCTACACGAGGCGGGACTTCGGCGGCAGTAGCCCGATCGGCGAAAAGGGACGGCTTTCGCGGATAAGGACGGCGGGCTAACACCATCTTTATCCGCGAACGCCGTCCCATTCTCCAGATGCGTGCACCCTATGCCTCGACGGGCGCGGGTTCCTCGTACTTGGGAAAGATCGGCGCCGGAGCGGGCAGGACCGTACCGGGAACCAGAGGTGTGGCAATGGCAGCGAACTGGCGAACGGCGTCGTCCGCCGAGCCTCCCTGGCCCAAAACGGTCAGCAGCTTCGCCGAGGCATCCGGCATGACGGGCTGGATGAGGATCGAGACCATGCGCAGCACCTCGAGGGTCACATACAGCACGGTTTCCATACGGGGGACGTCAGTCTTGCGCAGCACCCAGGGGGCCTGGTCGGCGAAGTAGGCGTTGGTGTCTCCCAGAACGTGCCAGATCTTTTCCAGCGAGCCGTGGAAATCCTGGACCTGGTAGGTGGCGCGGGAATGTTCTAAAAGGGCACGGGCCGCGGCCAGAATGCTCTCATCGGCTTCGGTGAACTCGCCATGAGCCGGCACCACACCGGCGCAGTTCTTCGCCACCATGGACAGAGAACGCTGGGCCAGATTGCCTAAGTTGTTGGCGAGGTCGGAGTTCATCCGGCCCACCACGGCGTCATGGTTGTAGGAGCCGTCCGCGCCAAAGGGCACCTCGCGCAGCAAGAAGAAACGCACCTGGTCCAGACCGTATTGGGCAACCCAATCGGCCGGAGCCACCACGTTGCCCAAGGACTTGGACATCTTCACGCCGTTGTTATGCAGGAAACCGTGGATCATGACGCGCTTGGGCAGTTCCAGCCCGGCAGACATGAGGAACGCCGGCCAGTACACGGCGTGGAAGCGGGAGATGTCCTTGCCAATGATGTGGACATCGGCGGGCCAGTACTTCTTGAAGGCTTCGGAGTCCACATCCGGGTAACCAACGGCCGTGATGTAGTTGGTCAGCGCGTCAACCCACACGTACATGACGTGCTTGTTATTGCCCGGAACGGGAACGCCCCAGTCGAAGGTGGTGCGGCTGACGGAGAGATCTTCCAACCCGCCCTTGACGAAGCTGATCACTTCGTTGAAACGGGTGCGTGGGGCACCAAATTCCGGCTGGTCGGCGTAGAGGGCCAGCAGCTTGTCCTGGTAGTTGGAGAGGCGGAAGAAGTAGCTTTCCTCTTCGGTCCAGGTCAGTTCCGTATCGGTGACCTTGGAGTAACGCTTGCCGTCCTCGCGCAGTTCCGTCTCGTCTTCGCCGTAGTAGGCCTCGTCACGGACCGAATACCAGCCCTCATATTTGCCCAGGTAGATATCCCCGGCATCTTCCATTTTCTTCCAGATGGCCTGTGATGCAGCGTAGTGATCGGCGTCCGTGGTGCGGATGAAACGGTCATAGCTGATGCCCAGCGCCTGGTGCGTGTCCTTGAAGATGGTGACATTGCGGTCCACGAGTTCCTTGGGACTCAGGCCTTCCTTCTCGGCCGTCTGCGCGATCTTCATGCCATGCTCATCCGTACCCGTCACGAACTTCACGTCATACCCGTCAAGGCGCTTGAAGCGTGCCATGGCGTCAGCTGCGATGTACTCGTAGGCGTGCCCAATGTGCGGATCGCCGTTGGGGTACGTAATGGCGGTGGTCAGGTAGTAAGGCGTCTTGGCCGAGTCAGTAGTGCTCACCCCATAAATTTACCGTGAAATCTGGGAATTGTTGATTCGTGTCCCCTCTGCCGTTGACGCACGACGGCGGCACCTACGCTGCGGTTAAACGCCGAAGTCGCGATCCCCTCGCGGCAGTAAGATTTCTGCGGTCGCAGGGCGACCTTGGAAATCCATCCCTGCTCCGGGAATCGCGACTTCAACTTTCGGCACTGGGGTCCCTTGGGAGGGCGTGGGGATTAGTCTTCCAGATCGACCTCACGGGCCATGGTGGCGCCAATTTCGGTCTTGATCAAATCCAGCAGCGCCTGCGGCACAGTGCTGTCCACCGTGATGAGGGCCAGGGCTTGGCCGCCTTCGGTGTGGCGGGCAACCTGCATGCCGGCGATGTTGACATTATTCTCGCCAAGGATACGGCCGAGGGTACCGACTACACCGGGACGGTCAGCGTAAGAGATCACCAAGAGGTGATCGCTCATGGGGATTTCCAGCTCGTAGCCATTGACGGCCACAATCTTCTGGATCTGCTTCGGGCCGGTCAAAGTACCTGAGACGGAGATCTGAGAATCGTCTGACAAGGCGCCGCGGATGGTCAGCACGTTGCGGTAATCGGCTGATTCCAGCGTGGTGATCAAGTTAGTCTTGATGCCCCGCTGCTGCGCCAGCACCGGTGCGTTGACGTAGGAGACCTGCTCGGAAACAACGTCCTTGAAGACGCCCTTCAGCGCTGAAAGTTCCAGTGCCTTCACGTCCAGGGCGGCAATTTCGCCGGCCACTTCAACGTCGATCTGGGTCACCGAGGCGTGGGTCAGCGCGGTGAAGATGCGGCCCAGCTTCTCGATCAGCGGGATGCCGGGGCGGACCTCGGCGGCAATGACGCCACCGGCCACGTTTACGGCGTCGGGCACCAATTCGCCGGCCAGGGCCAGGCGCACGGACTTGGCTACGGAAACTCCGGCCTTCTCCTGCGCTTCATCGGTGGAAGCACCCAGGTGCGGGGTGGCGATAACGTTATCCAGGCCCAGGAAGTCAACGTCGGTGGCTGGTTCCTTCACGAACACATCAATGCCGGCACCGGCAATTTCACCCTCACGCAAGGCAATGTTCAGCGCCGCCTCATCGATGAGACCGCCACGGGCCACGTTGATGACGTAAGCGGTCTTCTTCATTTTCGCGAAGGCCTCGGTACCGATCATGCCCAGGGTTTCCGGGGTGCGCGGCATGTGGATCGTGATGAAGTCGCCCTGTTCCAGCAGCTCATCGAGAGAGACAAGTTGCACGCCCAAGCTCGCGGCACGGGCAGAGGTGACGTAGGGGTCGTAGGCAATGATTTCCATGCCGAAGGCCTTGGCTCGTTCGGTGATCAGGGCGCCAATCCGACCCAGCCCGATGATGCCCAGCTTCTTTTCCAGCAGTTCCGTGCCGGTGTACTTGGAGCGCTTCCATTCACCGTTTTTCAATGCGGTGCTGGCGGCCGGGATGTGGCGGGCCAGGGAGAGGATGTGGCCAATGGTCAGCTCGGCGGCAGAAACAATGTTCGACGTCGGGGCGTTGACCACCATGACACCGGCCTGCGTTGCGGCCTTGATGTCAACGTTGTCCAGCCCCACGCCGGCACGGGCAATGACCTTCAAGTTCTTGGCAGCAGCAATGGCTTCGGCATCCACCTGCGTTGCGGAGCGGACCAGGATCGCATCGACGTCAACAATGGCGGACAGCAGAGCGGCACGGTCAGCTCCGTCCGTCTGGCGGATCTCAAAATCGGGGCCCAACGCCTCGATCGTTGCGGGCGAAAGTTCCTCCGCGAGGAGTACTACTGGTTTGGTGGCGCTCACCTGTGACCTCTTTAGCTTGTCGTTTAGTGTTCTTGTGGGGATTTTGGTGAATGGTTTTTGTGGTGCCCTAGCAACGACAAAAGCCGGTCTCCAGTTTATGGGAGACCGGCTTCGGTGCCGTAATATATGGCGGGAAGTTCGACGTAAGCGATATAAATCACATGATCTAAGTCGCATTTGTCCAGCAGCCGGACGTAAAGCCCTGGGCCCACACGCTTGGGCCCACATTCCCGAGGGACCCAACTGTTGGTTCGCTAGCGAACCAACAGTTGGGAGGGAATGGGGACTAGCGGGAGACTGAACCGTCGGTGTAGTCGTCGCTGTTGGTGGAGATCCAGGAGAACAGCTTGCGCAGTTCGCGGCCTGTGGACTCGATGGGGTGCTCTTCGCCCTTCTTGCGCAGTGCCAGGAACTCGGGAGCGCCGGCATCCTGGTCCTCGATGAAGCGAGTGGCGAACGCACCGCTCTGGATATCGGCCAGAACAGCCTTCATGTTTTCCTTCACCTCGGGGGTGATGACGCGCGGGCCGGAGACGTAGTCGCCGTATTCTGCGGTGTCGGAAACGCTCCAGCGCTGCTTGGCAATGCCACCTTCCCACATGAGGTCAACAATGAGCTTGAGCTCGTGCAGGACCTCGAAGTAGGCGATTTCGGGCTTGTAGCCAGCTTCGGTCAGAACTTCAAAGCCGTACTGAACCAGCTGTGAGGCGCCGCCGCAGAGAACGGCCTGTTCACCGAACAGGTCCGTTTCGGTCTCTTCGGTGAAGGTGGTCTCGATGACCCCTGCTCGGGTTCCGCCGATGCCCTTGGCGTAGGAGAGAGCCAGGGCGCGGGCGCCGCCGGTGAAGTCCTGCTCAACAGCGATCAGGTCGGGGATGCCGCGGCCCGCTTCGAATTCGCGGCGTACGGTGTGACCCGGTGCCTTCGGAGCAACCAGAGCAACGTCAACGTCAGCCGGGGGCGTGATGTAGCCAAAGCGGATGTTGAAGCCGTGGCCGAAGAACAGGGCGTCGCCAGCCTTCAGGTTCGGGGCAATGTCCTCTGCGTAAACGAAGCGCTGGACCTGGTCCGGGGTCAGGATCATGATCAGGTCAGCTTCAGCCGTTGCCTCAGCAACGCTGAGGACGCGCAGGCCCTCTGCCTCTGCCTTGGCGATGGACTTCGAGCCCGCCTTCAGGCCGACGCGAACGTCAACGCCGGAGTCGCGCAGGCTCAGTGCGTGTGCGTGCCCTTGGCTGCCGTAGCCGATAACGGCGACCTTGCGACCCTGGATGATTGACAGGTCTGCGTCGTCGTCGTAAAACATTTCGGTCACTGTGTAACTCCTTGAATAAATGGTGTGTGGTGCTTTATCAAAAGTATTTCATCCAGGACCTGCCCTGCAGGTCCTGGTGGGCCGTGCGCTAGGAAGCGCGCAGCGCCCGATCGCTCATGGAACGGCTTCCCCGCCCAACGGCCAAGGTGCCTGATTGCACGATTTCCCGGATCCCGAAGGGTTCCAAGACTGCGAGCAAGGCGGCCAGCTTGTCAGCGTAGCCAGTGGCTTCAATGGTCAGCGAGTCTGTAGACACATCAACCACTGAGGCACGGAAGAGATCTGCAGCTTGGGTTACTTGCAGTCTCGTCGCGGCGTCCGCACGCACCTTGACCAGGATGTGGTCCCGCTGCACGGAATTCTCTGGAACGAGTTCAACGATCTTGATGACGTTGACCAGCTTGTTCAGTTGTTTGGTGACTTGTTCAATCAAGTCCCCGTCTGCATCAACCACTACCGTCATGCGGGAAATACCCACAATCTCGGTGGGGCCAACAGCAAGTGAGTTGATATTGAAGGCGCGGCGGGCAAACATGCTGGCCACCCGGGTCAATACACCGGGCTTATCTTCAACCAGTACGGAAAGAGTATGTCTAGTCATGCCTTAGTCCTCCTCGTCCCACACGGGGGTCATGTTGCGGGCAACTTGAATCTGGTCGTTGCTGACCCCTGAGGGCACCATCGGCCACACCATGGCGTCCGGGCTCACCACGAAATCAATGATGACCGGGCGGTCATTGATGGCCAAGGCTGCCTCAATGGTGGCGTCAATGTCCTCAACGCGTTCACAGCGCAGGCCAACACAATCATAGGCATCGGCCATCTTCACAAAGTCCGGCACACGGATACTGTCATGGCCCGTGTTGAGGTCGGTGTTGGAGTAGCGGCTGTTGTAAAACAGCGTCTGCCACTGGCGCACCATGCCCAAGGACGAGTTGTTAATGATGGCAACCTTGATGGGAATGTTGTTGATCCGGCAGGTGGCCAGTTCCTGGTTGGTCATCTGGAAACAGCCGTCACCGTCAATGGCCCAGACCACACGGTCCGGGTTGCCCACCTTGGCCCCCATGGCCGCAGGCACCGAGTAGCCCATGGTCCCGGCGCCGCCGGAGTTCAGCCAGGCGCGGGGGCGCTCGTACTTGATGAACTGCGCAGCCCACATTTGGTGCTGACCAACGCCTGCAGCGTAGACGCCTTCAGGGCCCGTCAGTGCACCAATGCGTGAGATGACTCGCTGTGGGGACATGAGCCCGTCTTCGGGTTCAGTCCAACCCAACGGGTAGGTGTCCCGCAAATTGCCCAGGAACGCCCACCAGTCGCTGAGGTTCGGGGTTCCGCCGCTCTCAAACTCGGCTTTGACGGCCGTCACGAGGTCCGGGATGATCTCCTTCAAGGAGCCCACAATAGGGACATCGGCGGTGCGGTTCTTGGAAATTTCCGCGGGGTCAATATCAGCGTGGATGACCTTGGCATGGGGAGCGAAACTGCTCAGTACCCCTGTGACTCGGTCATCGAACCGGGCACCCAACGTGATGAGCAGATCGGATTGCTGCAAGGCTGTCACGGCGGAGACCGTGCCGTGCATGCCGGGCATGCCTACGTGCAGATCATGTGAATCGGGGAACGCGCCGCGTGCCATCAAGGTGGTGACCACGGGGGCGCCCGTGAGTTCGGCCAAAACCAGCAGTTCCGCGGAAGCGTTGGCCTTGACCACGCCACCGCCTACGTAGAGGACAGGCTTCTTGGCTTCGCGGATCAGGCGGGCAGCCTCTCGCAGCTGCTTGGAATGGCCGCGGAAAACAGGGCGGTAGCCGGGCAGGTCAATGACGGGGGGCCAGGAGAAGGTCATTTGGCCAACCTGGGCGTCCTTGGCAACGTCCACGAGGACGGGACCGGGGCGCCCGGTTGAGGCAAGGTGGAAAGCCTCGGCCAGCACGCGGGGAATGTCATTGGGGTCGGTCACCAAGTACGAGTGCTTGGTGATCGGCATGGTGATGCCAACAATGTCGGCTTCTTGGAAAGCGTCGGTGCCGATGACAGAACTGGAGACCTGACCGGTGATGGCCACCAGGGGAACCGAGTCCATGTGGGAATCCATAATGGCGGTGACGAGGTTGGTAGCGCCCGGACCGGAGGTAGCGATGCAAACGCCCACCTCACCGGTCACCATGGCGTAGCCCTGGGCAGCGTGCCCGGCACCCTGTTCGTGACGGACCAGAATGTGATTCAGATCTGATGCCATCAGCGGATCATAGGTGGGAAGAATGGCGCCGCCAGGCAGACCAAAAATGTCCTTGACACCCAATTCTTCAAGTGAACGGACAAGTGCCTCGGAGCCGCTCATCTGGACAGGCGCCACAACATTGTTGGGACCCAGGACGGCGGAGGCTTGGTTTGCGGTGCTGACCACGCCTGAGTGGCTGCTTGTTTGCGCACCGTGCCCGGGGGACTTTGCTGCCATCAGCGCTGGGCTGGCGGGCGTTCCTTTGCTCATCGGTTCTTTCCTTCGGGGAAACTCTTGGCTCTCGGGTATTTCATCTGCAGTTGCGTCCACTTCTGGATGGTGTACGCAGTGTTACAAGTTGCCGCTGGTGGTGGAAACAAAAAAACCCCTCTTGCCCATAAGGCTCTCATCGAGGGGTTTGCACGTGTTGTGACGTTTTCTCATTCGTAAAAGCCACAAGTCAGCGACCAAGGGTGTGGTCGCTTCACATCACGTGCTAGCTAATGACGGCTAGGAGCTTTCGTTGCATGTGTTTAGTCTCCCGTTTTACGCTCTTGAGTGTCAAACGGCCAACTCTAGCATCTCACTATGTGGACCCAGTGTCCACCCTGTGGGCATGGTGGTGCCATCTACCCCGCTTCCCACAAACCGCCAGAGGGCGGCTAGCTGCAATAGGCCCCTGTGGAGGCACTGTTGACTAACTTGGCATACTTGGCCAAAACACCTGTTGTGAACTTGCCCGGAAGCGGCTCCCACCCCACCTTGCGTGCCTCCAACTCCGCTGGCTCCACCAAGAGGTCAAAGGTGCGCGCCGCTATGTCAACGCGAATGGCGTCCCCATTCCTGACAAAGGCGATGGGCCCGCCGTCCACGGCTTCGGGAGCCACATGACCAATACACAGCCCGGTGGTGCCACCGGAAAAGCGGCCATCGGTCAATAGCAGCACATCCTTGCCGAGCCCAGCGCCCTTAATGGCACCGGTGATGGCGAGCATCTCGCGCATGCCGGGACCACCCTTGGGACCCTCATAACGGATCACCACAACATCACCGGCTTGAATCTCACCACGGCCAAGCGCCTCCAGGGCGCCCTGCTCACGCTCAAAAACACGGGCGCTACCTTCAAAGACGTCCAGATCAAAGCCTGCACTCTTGACCACTGCCCCGTCCGGAGCCAGCGATCCGTGGAGCACAGTGATGCCACCCGTTTTATGGATGGGATTCGAGATGGCACGCAGAACCTTGCCATCGGGGTCCGGCGGGTTAATCTCGGCCAAGTTCTCGGCCACTGTTTTGCCTGTGACGGTGAGGCAATCGCCATGGAGGAGCCCGGCGTCGAGCAATGCCTTCATAATGACAGGCACTCCACCGATCTTGTCGACGTCGAACATCACGTAGCGGCCAAAGGGTTTCAGATCGCCTAGGTGCGGGACCTTATCGCCAATGCGATTGAAGTCAGCAAGGCTCAGATCCACGTTAGCTTCACGGGCAATGGCCAGCAGGTGCAGAACGGCATTAGTGGAACCTCCAAAGGCCATGGTGACGGCAATGGCATTCTCAAAAGCCTTCTTCGTCATAATGTCGCGGGCACGGATGCCCTTTTCCAGCAGATGCACCACGGCTTCGCCGGACTTGCGCGCGTACATGTCACGGCGCCGGTCAGCGCTGGGCGGTGCAGCCGAACCGGGAAGAGACATACCCAGGGCCTCGCCAATACAGGCCATGGTATTGGCCGTGTACATGCCGCCGCAGGCACCTTCACCGGGACAAATGGCGCGCTCAATGGAATCCAGATCTTTCATGCTCATCTTGCCGGCGGCGCAGGCCCCCACCGCCTCGAAGGCGTCAATCAAGGTGACTTCCTTCTCCGTGCCATCCTCTAATTTGGCGAAGCCGGGCATGATGGAGCCGGCGTAAAGGAACACGCTGGCAAGGTTGAGCCGTGCGGCAGCCATGAGCATTCCGGGCAAGGACTTGTCACAGCCGGCAAGGAGAACGGAGCCGTCCAACCTCTCGGCCATCATGACTGTTTCCACGGAGTCCGCAATGACTTCGCGTGACACGAGGGAGAAGTGCATACCCTCGTGCCCCATGGAAATGCCGTCGGAGACGGAAATAGTGCCGAATTGCATGGGAAAACCGTCTGCAGCGAAGACTCCTTCCTTGGCGCCTTGGGCCAGACGGTTTAAAGAAAGGTTGCACGGGGTGATTTCATTCCACGAACTCGCTACACCGATCTGGGGCTTGCGGAAGTCATCATCTCCCATACCCACTGCCCGGAACATGCCACGGGCGGGGGCCGCATGGATGCCATCGGTGACTACCCGGCTTCGGGGTTTAATGTCCGGGCGCCCATCGGCGGTGCGTACAACTGTGTCTTCCGGCTCAACAGAATTCGTCTCTACGCTCATGGGCGCCAGTCTATGGCGCAAGCGTGAAGTGCGCCACTTTAGGTGGTTTGCCGGCGGTGGTTTGCCGGCGGGTGGCGGTACTGGAGGCGGCGGTACTGGAGGCGACTTGGGGGCTCGTGCTGGTGGGGGCTAGCCGGGCTTGCATGTACCCAGCGGCATTTTGCAGAGAATTTATTTGAGCAAATTCCCCGGAATAACAAGGATCTCAGGACCTCAGAATGTGATCCCTGCCGCAAAAGAGGCAAAATCCGACTAATCGATTTCACACCCGCACAAAAAAGCCGTATAGTTTCATGTCGTTGCAAAGAACACAGCAGACACAATCTGCTGAGTGCCACTGCAGCGAAGATGCACCCCTAGCTCAATTGGCAGAGCAATTGACTCTTAATCAATGGGTTTCCGGTTCAAGTCCGGAGGGGTGCACAGAGTAAGGCCGTTCCGGCATTGGTAACAACTAGTGCTGGAACGGTTTTTTACTGCAGTAAAAAAATACGCACCCCTAGCTCAATTGGCAGAGCAATTGACTCTTAATCAATGGGTTTCCGGTTCAAGTCCGGAGGGGTGCACAGGGTAAAACCGCTCCAACACTGGCAAGCGCCGGGGTTGGAGCGGTTTTTTGTTGCCCTTTTTGAAGTTGTCAGCAGCGCACGGCGCCAATTTGGCCCCTAACCCGCTACCACATCAGGCCGGCTGACCCATGAGGCCCGCTAACCCATCTGGTGCACCGGCGGCCAAAGTGCTGACAGGGCCGGATTCGTGCCCCGCAGCACACCTCACCTAGGCTGAAAACAAGATTTTCACCTTCCACCTTTCAGGAGCACCCATGACTGAACGTCTTGTCCCCGGCGATCCGGCCCCCGCATTCAACTTGCCCAACGCGGACGGCGGCACTACCTCGCTGGCAGACTTCGCCGGCCAGAAAGTGGTTTTATTCTTCTACCCGGCAGCCATGACTCCAGGTTGCACCAAACAGGCTTGCGATTTCCGTGACAGCCTTGCTTCCTTGCAGGGCGGTGGCTATAAGGTGTTGGGCATCTCCCCCGACCCCGTCTCCAAGCTGGAAAAATTCAAGGCTCGGGATGAATTGAATTACCCGCTCCTTAGCGACTCGGACCATAGCGTTGCTCTCGCCTACGCGGCCTGGGGTGAGAAGAAGAATTATGGGAAGACCTACGAAGGTTTGATCCGTTCCACCATTGTTCTCGATGAGAGCGGCAGCGTTGAGGTGGCCCAGTACAACGTGCGCGCCACCGGCCACGTGGCCAAGTTGCGCCGTGACTTGAAAATCGACGCCGCCTAACAGCTGCCGGCTAGCCGCCTGACCCAAGCATGAGAAAGGCCCCTTACCGAGGAATCCTCGAATAAGGGGCCTTTTTCTAGTGCGCAAGAGGGGACTTGAACCCCTACGCCCGAAGGCACAGGTACCTAAAACCTGCGTGTCTACCAATTCCACCACTCGCGCATGTGCATTGAAGCATGAACAATACTACCGTCTCCTCCGGGTAGTTTTAACCACAGCGGTCCAAACCCTGAGGAAGCCACCAGAATCAGCCACTATGATAAGTGGCTGATGGAGAGTCCGTGCTGCAAGGAGAACCCGAACGTGCCATGCCCTGCCAACCCAGTGCGCAAGGTGACCCAGTGCCCCTGAGTATCCTGCGAGCAACAGCCCTGGCCGCCATCGTTCTTCTGGGCGCAACTTCCTGCACTGCTCCTGCGCCCCAATCCCCCAGTACCACGGCGGCACCCACCCACGCCGTGACGCCCACCGTGTTCAATTTCGGTACGGGATCTGACCCGCTGGGTTTTGATCCGGCGCTGGTTGCGGACACGGAGTCGTACCGGGTAACACGCCAGATCATGGAGGGGCTGGTGACCATCAATCCGGTCACAGGGGCACCGGCACCAAGCCTCGCCACGAAATGGGTGGAGGATGCGGACGGGCTGCACTACACCTTCACCCTGCGCAAGGGTGTTTCTTTCCATGACGGGACCCCGTTTAACGCAGCGGCCGTGTGCGCCAACTTTGAGCGCTGGTACTCCCTGCCTCCGGCAATCCGCGCAGACGGCTCCACGTCCACCTTCAAACAAGTGTTCCGTGCCTTCAGCGACGATCCGGAAAACTCCCTCTATGAAGGCTGTACGGTTGATGACCCGCTGACGCTCACCCTGGGGTTGAAGACGCGGCTCACCGGATTCCTGCAGGCACTGACCGTGCCAGCCTTTGCCATCTCCTCCCCCACGGCGTTGAAGTCCTTTACCGCCAATGTGCTGGACCGCTCCTTCGCCGGGAACAAGGTATCCCGCTATGGATTGCATCCTGTGGGCACCGGACCGTTCACCTTTGGGCAGGCCTCCGCAGGGTCTGTGACCATGAACGCCAACAAAAACTATTGGGGTGAAAAGGGTCAGATCACCGTCTTGAACTTCAAAACCTTCGAACAGCCCGAAACCAGGCTGGCGGCCTTGGACGAGGGCTCCATCGATGGCTTTGACCCGGTCACGCCCAGTAATTTTGACAAGCTCATCAAGAGCGGAAAGCAGGTCCTGCAACGGGATCCCTTCTCTGTCATGTATCTGGGTATCAACCAGAGAGTCCCTGTACTGGCGGATCTGAAGGTGCGCGAGGCCATCGCATCAGCCATTGACAAGGCAACGCTTGCCAATAACTTCTTCATTGGCGGAACGGCCACTACCGCGCAGTTCATCCCCCCCAAGCTCAGCGGCTTCAATAATGCCGTGGAAGGCATTGGCTACGATCCACAGAAGGCAAAAACGCTCCTGGCAGGCTCCAGTTACAAGGGTGAAGAGCTCAGGTTTTACTATCCCACCAACGCCGCACGCACTTATTTGCCCACCCCTGAAAAGGTCTACGCCCAAATTGCTGTTGAACTGACAAAAGTTGGCTTCAACATCAAACCCGTCCCGATCCCGTGGAACGAAGGCTATCTGGCCGCCGTCACGGGAGACGGCAATCATGCCCTCAGCCTCATGGGATGGAACGGCAGCTATGCGGACCCGGACAACTTTGTGGGCCCCATCTTCGGCTCCCCGGGCGCCGAACTGGGACTGGTGGATCCGCAGCTGGTGTCCAAAATCACCCGGGCACGCAGCATGCCCAACGGAGCGGACCGTGTTGCCGCTTATGAGTCCATCAGCAAACAAATTGCAGCCACCGTCCCGGCTGTGCCCATCGTCTTCCCCATCTCCGCCATTGCCCTCTCTGACCGGGTGCTGTCCTATCCGTTGAGCCCGGTGCTCAATGAGGTCTTCAATGCCGTGCAGCTGGCTCCCCCTGCGCCAGGCTGAACCAGCCCGGTGCGGCACGCAGGCATTCTGAACCAGTCTGCCGCGGCACTTCAGGCGGGAACGAAGGCACGCCCTGCGGGGAACACGGTGCTGATTTATGCTTAGAGTCCTTGCCGCGATACGCTTCTAGCGCTAGGAAGAGCCTCTACTGGAGTTGACTGTGACCTTCATTTCGAACACCAAAGACGCTGACGTTGTCCTCATTGGAGGCGGCATCATGAGCGCAACGCTGGGCACTATGCTCAAGCAGCTGGAACCTAACTGGAAGATTGTGCTCTTTGAACAGCTCGATACTCCCGGTTTGGAGTCCTCCAGCCCCTGGAACAACGCGGGCACCGGACACTCGGCACTGTGTGAGCTTAACTACTCACCGGCGGCCGCAGACGGTTCAGTAAACCCGGCCAAGGCCATCAGCATTAACGAACAATTTCAACTCTCACGCCAGTTTTGGGCGCACCTGGTGGACGAATCATTGATCGGCTCTCCCAAGGGCTTCATCAACACCGTGCCGCATATGAGCTTTGTGATTGGTGAGGCGCACCGCAAGTTCCTCAAGGCCCGCCATGAGTCGCTGTCGGCAAACCCCGTGTTTGCCTCCATGGAGTACTCCGAGGACCCCGCGAAGATCGCCCAGTGGGCGCCTCTGGTCATGAAGGGCCGTGATCCCCAACAGGTTGTCAGCGCCACCCGAGCCGCGGAAGGCACGGATGTGGACTTTGGCGCTCTGACCCGCGAGCTCATGGGCTACATGGACAAGAACGGTGTGGAGATTAACTACGGCACCACCGTGACCGATTTGGCCCGCACCACTGACGGCGGCTGGGATGTTGGGCTCAAGCACCCCACCTCAGGCGAACACGGCAAGGTGAAGGCCAAGTTCGTCTTCATCGGCTCCGGTGGCGGCGCCCTGCACCTGCTGCAGAAATCAGGCATTCCCGAGGGTAAGGGCTTCGGCGGGTTCCCCGTCTCCGGCCAGTTCTTCCGCTGCACGGATCAAAAACTCGCTGCCAAGCACAGCGCCAAGGTCTACGGCCAAGCATCCGTGGGCGCCCCGCCCATGTCCGTGCCGCACCTGGACACCCGCTACGTTGACGGCCAGCGTTCCTTGCTGTTCGGCCCCTACGGCGGATTCTCCACCAAGTACCTCAAGACCGGCAGCTACATGGACCTGCCCGGCTCCATCCGCCCCAATAACATCATCCCCATGCTCGCCGTGGGCAAGGACAATCTGGACTTGGTCAAGTACTTGGTCACCGAGGTCACAAAAACCCATTCCGGCAAGGTGGATGCACTCCACGAGTACTTCCCCGAAGCGGACGGGAAGGACTGGGAGCTGATCACGGCAGGCCAGCGGGTTCAGATCATCAAGAAGGATGCCAAGAAGGGCGGAGTGCTCCAGTTCGGCACTGAAGTCATCACGGCAGCCGACGGCACCTTGTCAGCCCTGCTCGGTGCATCGCCCGGAGCATCCACGGCCGTGCCGATTATGCTGGAACTGTTGCAGCGCTGCTTCCCACGCCAGTACAAATTTCACTGGCAGGATTCATTGCGCACCATGATGCCCACCTATGGCACAAAGCTCAATGAAAATGCCGAACTCTTTGAAAAGAGCCTGGCTGCCACGGCAGCTTCTTTGCAGTTGAAGTAACGAGGGGGCCTTCAGCTCTTTTGATTGGGGCCCGGATCAGCCGGCAAGAAGCAGTGGGAGATTGTTAATGTTCAAATTGGCCACAATGTCGTTGGGCAACCGGGCCCTGATCGCGCTGATCACAATTTTTGCCATGGTGTTCGGGGTCATCACCTTGGGATCGCTGAAACAAGAGCTCATCCCAAGTATCGAGTTCCCGCAAATCACTGTGGTCTCGGCCATGCCCGGCGCCTCTCCAGCCGTGGTGGACAAACAAGTCAGCGCTCCTCTTGAAGCTGCGCTGAATGCGGTGGAGGGGCTGGAATCCAGCACCTCCACCTCCCGCAGCGGCGTCTCTACCATTAGCCTCTCCTTCGCTTATGGCACCAACCTGGACCGGGCCCGGAACCAAATTGACCGTGCCATCTCCAATGTCAGCCAGCGCCTGCCTGACGGTGTGCAACCGCAGCCGATCGCCGGGAGCATCTCCGATTTTCCGATCGTCTTCCTGGCAGTATCTTCGGATCAAGACCTCGCTGCACTGAACACGGATCTGGCACGCATTGCCGTGCCGCAGCTCATGAAGATCGACGGCGTCCGCAGCGCCGATGTCAGCGGCGCCAATTCCCAGCACATCCAAATCCTGCCCGATCCCGCCAAAATGGCTGCCGCGGGCGTAAACCCCGGTGACATCTCCCAAGCTCTGAGCAACAACGGCACTTTGGTCCCTGTCGGCTCCCTGGACACCGGTGGCACCACCTTGTCCATCCAGGCCGGCAGCCCCGTGGATTCACTCGACGCGGTCAAGGCCTTGCCCCTGGCCGGTGCAGCGGAGGGAATCCCCACCATCGCCTCCGTGGCTACTGTGACGCTGGCGGATGACCCCACCACCTCCATCACCCGCACCAACGGCAAAGCCACACTGGCCCTATCCATTACGAAAAAGCCTGAGGCAGACACGGTTTCGGTGTCCGAAGAGGTGGCAACCATGTTGCCACAACTGGCGGCATCAATGGGCAACAACACCAAGTTCACCACCGTCCTGGACCAGGCCCCGTTCATTGTGAAGTCCATTGACGATCTCGCCACGGAAGGCCTGTTGGGTCTTGGCTTCGCCGTCATCGTGATCCTGATCTTCCTCATGTCAGTGCGCTCCACCCTGGTCACCGCGATCTCCATTCCGCTGTCCCTGCTGGTGACGTTCATTGGCCTCTGGGCCACCGGCTACTCGCTGAACATCCTGACCCTGGGCGCGCTCACCATCGCGATTGGCCGGGTGGTGGATGACTCCATTGTGGTCATCGAGAACATCAAGCGGCATCTAAGCTACGGCGAGGACAAGAAGACCGCCATCCTGGCCGCCATCAAGGAGGTTGCGGCAGCCATTACGGCCTCCACCCTGACCACCGTGGCCGTGTTCTTGCCCATCGCGTTTGTGGGCTCGCTGGCCGGGGAGCTCTTCCGCCCCTTCGCACTGACTGTCACCTTTGCGCTGCTGGCCTCCCTGCTGGTCTCGCTGACCATTGTTCCCGTTCTGGCGTACTGGTTCTTGAAGTCCACGCCCGCGGTGGAGCACACCAGTTCAGGCACGGCCTCGGAGCACGACGCCGGCACCCCCTTGCGTGGGAAAGCGCTGCTGAGCGCTGTGGAAGAGAAGGAACGTTCGTCCTGGTTGCAGCGCGGCTACCTGCCCATCCTGGCCAAGACCCAAAAACATCCTGTTGTGACGCTCATTGCCGGTGGCATTGTGCTGGCCGCAACCCTGGCTATGACACCGCTGCTCCCTACCAACTTGTTAGGTGATACCGGACAGAACAGCATCACCATCCAGCAGGATCTGCCCCCGGGTACAAGCCTGCAAGCCAGCAACGAAGCTGCCAAGAAAGTTGAAAGCGTGGTGAGCGGCATTGACGGCGTCACCGATGTTCAGGTCACGGTGGGCAACGCCTCCGGCGGCTTCTCGGCGCTTCTCTCCTCCGGTGCTTCCAGCGCCTCATTCCAGGTCATCACGGATCCCGATGCGGACCAGGTGAAGCTCCAGGACACCGTACGTACCGCCGTCGAAGATATCAAGGATGCAGGCGTCATCAGCTTGGGGTCCCAGGGCGGCGGCTTTGGCATGTCTTCCTCCGTTGATATCACTGTCAAGGCCACCACGGGCGAGGAACTTCAACAGGCCAGTGAAACTCTGGTCAAGGCCATGACCGGGTTGGCGGGCGCGCAGTCGGTGGAAAGCAACCTCAGCGGCACCCAACCGGTTGTCCAGGTCAGCGTGAACCGGGCGAAGGCCGTTGCGGCCGGCCTGGATGAGCAACAAATCACGGGCTTGTTGGCCGCCACCGTCAGCCCCATCCCCGGCGGCACGGTGCGCATTGACACCACCGATTACAAGGTCCAGATTGGTCTGGGCACCCAATTTGATTCCGTGAAGGCCCTAGCAGCCGCGCAAATCCCCACCAAAACAGGGCCCGTACCCCTCTCGCAGGTGGCCACTGTTGAAGAGGTCCAGGCCCCGCTCACGGTGACATCCTCCAACGGCCAGCGCACCGCCACAGTTTCAGTGACGCCTGAGGGCAACGCTCTGGGCTCGCTCAGCGCCGAGGTACAAAAGAAGCTCGACTCGATGCAGCTGCCCGCTGGCACCATCGCTACCATTGGCGGCGCGGCCACGCAGCAGACCGAATCCTTCCAGCAATTGGGGCTGGCCATGCTGGCCGCCATCGCCATTGTCTATGTGATCATGGTGGCCACGTTCAAATCGTTGATTCAGCCGCTGATCCTGTTGGTGTCCATCCCGTTTGCGGCAACCGGAGCCATTGGTCTGCTGCTCATCACGGGCATCCCGCTGGGCCTGCCGTCACTGATCGGCATGTTGATGCTGGTGGGGATTGTGGTGACAAACGCCATTGTGCTGATTGACCTCATCAACCAGTACCGCCAACCTGCCGGAGACAGACCCGCCATGAACGTGGCCGACGCCATTGAACATGGTGCACGGCAGCGTTTGCGGCCCATTTTGATGACCGCGCTGGCCACCATCTTTGCGCTGACCCCCATGGCGTTGGGCCTGACCGGAAGCGGGGGCTTCATCTCACAGCCTCTGGCCGTTGTGGTGGTGGGTGGGTTGATCTCCTCCACGGTCCTGACCCTGATCCTGGTGCCGGTGCTGTACCGACTCGTTGAAGGACGCAAAGAACGCCACGATCTCATCAAGGCGCTCAAGGTGGTGCACGTACCGGCCAGCCATGCGGGTGCTCACGCGGGCGCTCAGGGCAGTACCGATACTGGTGCTCACGCGGGAGCTGGCTTCCAGGACTGGACTACCGGGGCCATCCCGAAGGTCCGCGGCCGCCGCGCCGCAGACTAACCGTCCAGCTCCAAGGGCATCAGCACCTGGGTTAACGCCAAATGGTTGAGGGACGTTGAAAATTCAACGTCCCTCAACTATTCCCTACGCCTTGGCGTGAGATGTTATTTTTTTCGTTTGTTAGAGCTTCCACCTGTTGATGCGGTAGGAATTGCCCAGCTTTTCAAACACGCCCGGGTTGGCGTCCCAGTAACTCTTGTGGCCGCTGACGCCCACTCGCTGCGGCGTTCCCCACGGCGTAACAGAAAAAAGGTTGATCGCTTGAATGTCCTCACCGTTGGCGCTCTTGCAGCTGAACGAGATGACAACGGCCTGGCCGCGGCGAAAATCTTGGATCGCCGGAGTGCTGGAGGTGAAGTCAGAGGCGCACTTGTGTCCCACCAATTGCTGGGTCAGCTCGGTTGTTGAAGCACCAGCCAATTTGCTCTGTGTGGCCTTGATAGCAGCCTTCACCGTGGCCGGATCGCTTCCGTGCTTGCCCTCATCACTTTCCGCGAAGAAGGCAAAGGCAGTGGAAATGCCGTCAGCGTCCAAGTCCTTGGTGCCCTGGGCCACCTGCTGCATCTCTGTGCCTGATTCGGGATCGGTGGTCTTGCCAAACGTGGTGTCATAATCCCAGGCCTTGAGGTACTGGAAGGAAGATTCTCCCGTCACGAACTTGGAGAACAGCGGATCTCCCTCCGCCGGAATCTCGGTGGGTCCCTCCAGCGCATCCCAGCCTTGTGGCAACGCAACGGCACCCTCTGGCATGGTGACGGCGCCATCACTGGGCTCATTCCCTGCCCCGGGACCGGTGGGCGTCGCGGCTTCGGAGGGAGCATCCCCGCTTCCGGCGTTAGCCGATGCGCTCTGGCTCGCGGCCACGGTGGGTGCTGATTCCCCCTCATTACCGGACTGAGTGAAAGAAGGGAGGACCCAGACCAACACCACCACAACCACAAGCACCACCGCCACAACCGCTGCGCCCACAACTATAAAGAGAGTCTTGCGGTTCCCTGGCCCTTGCTGGGGCATTGGCCCACCCGGAATCGGTGCGTTTGCAGGAGGCGGAGGCGCCCCGTTGTAGTTGCTCATGTATGTGCCTTTCCAGATTTCTTGTGCGCCTTAGAAAGGGTACCGGACGGCCGCTGCCCGCCCGCGTGTCGGGACTGAATCTCGGTAACATAACCCACGCGGAACCTCGCGAAAGCTGTGGAGCTTAGTCCACCGGGAGGGTGGGGCCAAAAGCCAGCTTCGGCACAAAGTACAAGGCGATCGCGGCAACAAGTGCCGTTACCCCGCAAATGGTCCACACCAACAAGTAGCCCTCCAACGGGGCAGCTGTGGAGCCAGCACCGGCAGTCAGCGAACCCAGTGCCTGTCCGGCAAGTGCAATGCCAAAGACACAGGATGCGAAAGCTCCGCCCAAGGTCTTTGTGGCGTTGGTCAGCCCTGTCGCCATTCCGGTTTGTGTCAGCGGAGCAGCAGCCGCGGCGGCGGAAGGCAGGGCAGCCACCAGAGCCCCGCTGCCAATGCCGGCGATCGCCATGTTGGTGAGCACCTGCACCGTGGAATCGTGAAAAGGCAGGAACATCAGGTATCCCAGGGCAACCATGAATGCTGCGCCCATCAAGGTGATTCGTGGAGTGGTCCATCTAGTGACAACGGGGTAAAGGAGGGCACCGGCCAGCATGCCCAGCACGTACACGCCGATCAGAACCGACACCACGGAAGCGCTGGCACCGAGACCGTAGCCAACCTCGGCTGGGGCGGTGCGGGCGAAGGTGGACAGAGGCGCTTGCGCACCCAATACCGAGACGCCGAACAGGAACGCGGTCAATTGGACCGGCCACATACTGGGCTTCCTCAGGAGGCGGATGTCGATCAGCGGGTCCTTGTGGCCAAGTTCGTAGCGTGTGAACGGAATCATGGCGGCAATTCCAAGCACCACGGCGGCCCACGCCCACCAGGTGCCGGGGCCGTTGATGCGCATGAAGGTCAGGCCGGCGGTGATCAGCAGCAGGCCGGTGGAGAGCAGGGTCAAGCCCATGAGGTCCAGCCTGCCACCCGTGCGGCTCTCGGATTCGGGAACACCGAACAGGATCACAAAGAAGCACAAGGTGACCGCGATGGCAGGAATCATAAGGGTCAGCCAGAGCATATCCGGCAGGGCGCCACCAATAAATCCACCGGCCAAGGCGCCAACAATCACGCCCAATTCCAGACCCGCCACGAGGATCCCCGCCGCTTTTCGTGTCAGCGCGGCACCGTCTAGCTGGTGGTGGGAGCGGCTGTAGATGAGCGCAATTTCCAGCGGCAGCCAGACAACGTAGAATCCCTGCAATGCCCATGCCGCCAGAAAGAACCAAAAGCTGGGGGCGAAGGCCACACCCCAGGACGCGGCCGCCGTCAATGCCGTGGAAATCAACAGCACTTTGCGGTGGCCCATCATGTCCCCCAGCTTGGCCAAGACCGGAACCACCAGGGCGGCGACCATGAGCTGTGCGGCTTCGAACCAGTTGACGTCGGCGTCGTGGATGCCAAGGTGGCGGGCAATGTCTGTCAGCAGCGGCGTGTAGTACCCCTGAAGGATGCCACTGGTGAGTTCAACCAGCACCAAGAATCCCACAACTGCTGTGGCGGTGGGTGCCAGGCGCAGGCCCCGCCCGGGCGTGCCGCGCTGGAATACAGCCATGGCTTGCCTCCAAATTTTTCCGGTGAATGGCACTGTACGTCTTGTGGGCATACTAGTACCCGCGAGTAACCCCGTGCCCAGAAACATCCTTTATGTCAGCCGCGCGTGGCGTGCGCTGGCGTGCGGAGGCACAGGGAACATTTTGGACTGCTAGCGGGTTAGCCCTATATTAGATACAAACGCATATATCTCCCGGAGCCCCCTGCGCCCGGGAGTCAAGGAGCACACCATGCAGTTCGGAATTTTCAGTGTTGGCGACATCACCATGGATCCCACCACCGGGCGAACCCCCACCGAGCACGAGCGCCTCAAAGCCATTACCACCATCGCCAAACACGCTGAGGACATCGGCATGGACGTCTTTGCCACCGGCGAGCACCACAATCCGCCGTTCTACCCCAGCTCCCCCACCACCATCTTGGGCTATATTGCCGCCCAGACGAAGAAGATCATCCTCTCCACCAGCACCACGTTGATCACTACCAACGATCCCGTGAAGATTGCCGAGGATTTCGCCACCTTGCAGCATCTGGCCGACGGCCGCGTGGATCTGGTGTTGGGACGGGGCAACATGGGCGCTGTGTACCCGTGGTTTGGCAAGAACAATCAGGATTCAGTGGAACTGACGGTGGAAAACTATTCGCTGCTGCGCCGCCTCTGGGATGAGGAAGTGGTGAACTGGGAGGGCAAGTTCCGCACACCCCTGCGCGGCTTCACCTCCACCCCCCGCCCGCTCGACGGCGTTGCCCCCTTTGTGTGGCACGGCGCCATCCGCACACCCCAGGTTGCCGAAATTGCTGCGTACTACGGTGATGGCTTTTTCGCCAACAACATCTTCTGGCCCAAGGAGCACTACCAGCAGCTAATTGGCCTGTACCGCGAACGCTACGCTCACTACGGCCACGGCACACCTGAACAAGCAATTGTTGGCTTGGGTGGGCAGTTCTTTATCCGCAAAAATTCGCAAGACGCCGTGAATGAATTCCGCCCGTACTTTGATAACGCCCCGGTCTATGGCCATGGCCCGTCCCTGGAAGACTTCACCTCCCAGACCCCGTTGACGGTGGGCAGCCCACAGGAGTTAATTGACAAGACGTTGACGTTCCGTGACTACTTTGGGCACTACCAGCGCCAGCTGTTCTTGGTGGATCACGCCGGGCTGCCATTGAAGACCGTCTTGGAGCAGCTAGATCTCTTCGGTGCTGAGGTACTCCCCACCCTCCGTGAAGAATTTGCAACCAACCGGCCCGCGTCCGTCCCCGACGCACCCACCTTCGAAGCCCGGCGCCAGGGCGCGGCGGTAAGTTCCGGCGTCGCGCCTTCAACAACATCGATCAATCCTGGCGGAGTGAACTAAAGATGTCAGCCGCCGCACACCGCCGCCTCGCTACGGAATCCTGGGAGTCACTGCTGCGAACGCAAGTGGCCGTTATGCGCGAATTACACAAGGAGCCCAGTTTCAAAGAACTGGGCAGCCGGGAATACGACATTTTGTATAACTTAACGCGCTGCCCCAGCGGCTGGCTGCGGCTCAACGAGCTCAACGAGCATGTCTTGCTGACCCAGCCGAGCATTTCCCGCATGGTGGACCGGCTCGAGGCGCGCGGGCTGATCCACCGCAAGACGGCGGAGGGCGATAGGCGCGGGGTGCTGATTGGGCTCACCGAGGAAGGCGCCGCGCTTCAAAAAGAGGTAGGGCGAGCGCATGTCAAGAACATCATGGAGCTGATGGAAGTGGCGCTCTCCGACGATGAAATGCGCACGCTGCTTGAGCTGACGAACAAAATCAGGGAGTCGGTGGCCAGCCGCTAGCTGCGTTCGCGTTCTCGCAGAGCTAGCTCGCGGCCCTGCAACAGCTCCCGGTAGAAGATAACTCCCGCGCCCAACGAACTGATGCGGACCCGTTCATTGACGGCGTGGAGGGAGGCACGGTCGCCAGCGTCCATCAGGAGCGGTGAAAACCTGTAGACGGCTGGCGAAATGGTGGTGAAGTGGCGTGAATCGGTGGCACCGGTCTGAATGTACGGTGTCACCACAGCCTCCGGATAGGAACGTGTTACCGCAGCACTGAGCAGGGCGAATTGTTCGTTGGTGAAGGAAGAGATGGGTGAGGGGTCATGCCCGGAAATCACTCTGAGCTCCACCTGTGGATCGTCGATGATGGCGCGGATATGTGCCACAACTGACTCAACACTCTCCCCCACGGCAATGCGAATGTTGGCGTTGGCGCGCGCAGTTGAGGCCAACACGTTGGCAGCCTTGCTGCCCTCCAGCATGGTCACGGCCACAGTGGTGCGGGTCAACGCCCGGGTCTCATCACCCACTACCCCAAATACCTGGGTCAGCAGGGACTTGAACATCCACATATTCTCTGTCACAAGCCGCATTGCAAAGCTGCTCTCAAGTCCTATGCGCCGCATCATTTCAACGATGGGCGCCGGCATGGAGCAAGGAAAGGGGGACTCTTCCAAGGCCACAATGGCTTGGGCTAAACGAACTGTGGCGCCCATTTTCGGCGGTGTCGAGGCATGCCCGCCAGCGCCCCTGGTGAGCAGTTCCAGATCCAAAATGCCCTTCTCAGCCACACCAATGACAGCCGCAGGGACCTTCAAGCCAGGGAACGCATCGAGAGCTACCGCGCCGCCTTCATCAAGGACCAGCCACGGCGCAACACCCCGGGCGGAAAGCAGCGCCACTGCCGCCTGGGCACTGTCGCCAGCGGTTTCCTCGTTGTTGCCAAAGGAGAGGTAGAGATCGTCAGTGGGCACAAACCCCTCCTCCAACAAGGATTCGACGGCGTTCATGATCACCACCAGCGCCCCCTTGTCATCCAGGGCCCCGCGACCCCACACATAGCCGTCCGTCTGAAGTCCTGAGAATCCAGGGTGCGTCCAGGCATCACGGGAATCCACGGGAACCACGTCATAGTGGGCCATCAAGACTGTGGGACGCGCCGGCGCATCCCCCCCGCGTCCTGCCCAGCGGAACAGGAGTCCTTGGCCGTTCACAAACTCCCGGGTCAAGGATGAGTGCACTCTGGGAAATAGCCGTTCCAACGCCGCGATGAAACCAGTGAACTGGTCCAACTCAATCTGATCGCGGGCAGTGGAGAAGACGGTGCGGAAGCGGATCAATTCGCTGAGCTGATCTGCGGCACCTTGGGCGTAGTGCGCACCAATATCTCCGGTTGGCTCTGCTGCGCCAAAGTCACCCGGCGGCGTTCCCGGCCCTGCCCGGAGTGCGCGGGCACCGATGACGGCTGCTGCACCGGCAGCCCCAACCGTGAATGCGGCAGTCAAAGCACGGTTCAGCATTTTTGTGTTTCCCTTAGCCATGTCAGGGAGTCTATGCCACGTGACTGTGAGCACACCCGCCCGCCGGAGGTAGGATGTCCTCATGACTTTAGTGCCCTACCGCCTTGCCCGTGTCCGCCCCCTTGAGGCCGCAGCGCAGAACCCAGGGCGGCGCAGTGCCGCACCGCCCCCACTGCCCGAGCAATTTTTTATCCGCAATGATGCGGCTGATTTCACCAGCCCGGAAGGGCAGATCTGGCACGTCGTGGAGACCCCGTTCCCCACCTCCGCCGCCAACCAGAACAGTGCCGCCCGTGAGGGCTGGACCCTGGGCGCAACGCTCACTGAGGACGAATTCACGTTCCTGGCTCCTTGCGCCCCGGTGAATGTTTTTGGCATGGCGCACAACACCGGCGCCCCCGGCCGTGCCCTTGATCCGCAGGCGTTCCACAAGGCGGCCAGCTCCGTGATTGGCCCAGGCGAGGCAATCAAGCTGAGCCCTACGGTAGGTTACGTTGATCCTGAGGCCGAGCTGACAATTGTCATTGGCCGGCCCGCCAAGAACCTGTCGCTGGAGAGTGCCCGCAGCGCCATCCTTGGCTTCACCATTGGCAATGATGTCTCCGCTCGTGACGCACAAAAATCCGATGAACTGTGGATCAGCGCCAAGAGCCCGGACACCTTCACCCCGCTTGGCCCCTGGATTGTGGTGGGCCTGGCGGACGACGGCGTGCCCATCAGCATTGTGCACAACGGAACCCAGCTGGCCCCCGCCTCGAGTGACGATCTGGGCTGGGGTGTGGATGAGATCCTGGTGTATCTAAGTAGCTTCATGACCTTGCAGCCCGGTGATGTGATCCTCACCGGATTCCCGGCCGAGTGCCGGCAGATCAGCCCAGGTGACGAGGTTGTTTGCTGTGTGGGTGGGATTGGCGAGCTGCGCAACCCCGTGGTGGCTGGGCCCTGACCGGCCTCTGGCCCACCAGTGAAACTCACGGCTGAAACTCACAGGCAACGTTCTTGGTGCTGATTGGGAGTTCACACAGTCAGCTGGCAGAATTTAGTTAGTTATGGCAACTACAACAACTCCGGAGCCACTCCCCGCCGAGCCTGTCATCACAGGCCGCGGGGTTTCTGGTGTGCTCAAAAGCTGGTGGCAGCACCATCCTGCCCTATCCCAGCAACTGCGTGGCTTTGCTGTTGTTGCCCTCATTTGCACCGTCATCTCCATGACGATTTTTGCCATCCTGCGCCCCACCATGGGAAACCAGTGGGCCAACGTCATTTCCTTGGTGTTGTGCTCATTCCTGAACACGGAACTTAACCGGCACATGAGCTTTGGCGTGAGCGGGCGCCACTTGTGGTGGCGGGACCAGCGCCGAGGAATCTGGGTCATGCTGCTGGCCTTGACCATGACCAGTGGCAGCCTGTGGGCGCTCCATGAGATAGCCCCACAGGCCTCCCTCGTGGTGGTACTTGCCGTAATTGTTCTGGGCAATGTGGCCTCAGCCGTCAGCCGGTTTCTGCTGCTGCGCTACTGGATTTTCCGCAGGGTCCGCCACGGCAACCCTGCGTAAGGTCCATTAGAACCTTGGAAAGGCCGCCGCGGGAACCGGGTTGGTGACTTTGCAGCCTGGTCCACTCCACGGTGAACCCAAAAACCCCTCTAACGCCCGCTAACAGTTTGCTCTAATTCGCCCCACGGGCAGGGAACATGTTTGGATGAGAGAACTCTCATCCCCGCCTCATGTGGCTGGCACCGTCATGCGAAAGGATTGGGGCATGCAGATTCCACGGTTCATCCTCATCACCTTCCTGGCCGTGCTGGTGGGTGGAACCACGCTGGCCACCACACTGCTAGTTTCAAGTTCCGAACCCGAGCTGGGCGAAAGCATCGTGGTCACCCCCGCGTGGACCCCGCCCACAGGGAAGATCACGAGTGAGCCCTCTGCCAGCAATCCGCCCGCGAGCACGTCCCCTTCCAGCACCCCGACAGAGGGCAATCTTCCACCGGAGCTCCCGGCCGCACCCTTACCCATAATCGTTCCACCGCCGAACCCGGTGCCCGCAAGGCCCCTCCCACCATCGAATGGGGCCATCGAAGTTCCCGTCTGCGCACCGCTGGCAGGGGACGAGGATTGCGATGACGATTGGGAAGACTACTGGGATGACTATTATGATGACTAATCGAGGCGGGCGAGCTCCCCGCCAGCACCCAACGGCTCGTGAACCTCGTACTCCGAGCGCCAGGGCGCGGATTATTGGCGCCATGGTGCTGCTGCTGACCCTCGCGTTCGCGGCGTCCATTGTGCTCTCGGCACAGATCCTCAATGCCCGTATAGATGCGCTGCTGGATGGCCGGCTCACTCATGCGGCCACGAGTTTGCGCACCTTTGCAGCGTCTTCGGCAGCCGACTCCGAGTTCACCTCCGATGATCTGCTGACCCGGTACTTACAAGACACCGTGCCCAATAACGCCGAGACTGCCTTTAGCCTGCTGGGGAATGCACCGCACCGGCGCATGGCCGGGGACCCTCCCGTGCGTCTGGACAGGGACCCGGTGTTCTTAGCTCTCGTGGGAGGCCATGATGAACCTGTTTACGGGCGGTACAAGTCAGCTGCCGGAGAAGTAGCCTACGCTGTGCTACCGGTGCAGGTGGAGGGCGATCCGCAGCTTGGGGCCGTGATCAGTGTGCAATTCCGCAATGAACTTGCCGCGCCGCTTTTTAGTTCACTGAGAATTTTCGCCCTCTCCGGCGTTCTGGCTGTCATTGGCGCCGGCATTACCAGCTGGCTCATTGCCGGGCGCGTGTTGGCACCCCTGCGGCAAGTTCGTGAGACCGCCGAGACCATCAGTGAGACTGACCTGCAGGGCCGGATTGAGGTGAACGGCCGTGATGATGTTGCCGCCCTCGCCAGCACGTTCAACCGCATGCTGGACCGTCTCGAGATGGCCTTTGCCACACAGCGTCAATTCGTGGACGACGCCGGACACGAGTTGCGCACGCCCATCACCGTGATCAGGGGTCACCTTGAGATGATGAGTGAGGACCCGGCTGAGCGCGCCGACACCGTAGCCCTGGTCACCGATGAGCTTGACCGTATGAGCCGGATTGTCAATGACCTGTTGTTGTTAGCGAAGTCCCAACAGCCCGATTTCCTCATGCCGCAAAACGTTGAGCTCATGGACTTGGTAGTGGATGCGCTGAGCAAGGCCCGCATACTCGGCCCACAGCACTGGGCCATCGATGAACTCGCTGAGGGCCAAGTGGTCGCCGACGGCCAGCGTCTAACCCAGGCCCTCATGCAGTTGGCAGCCAACGCCGTGGCCCACACCCCGCACACCGGCACCATTGCTTTTGGCTCCAGACTGGACCCTGCCCACCAGCTAGAACTTGATTCCGTCCACCGCAACGGCACCCTGTTGTTGTGGGTGCGGGATACCGGATCGGGGATAGCCGTGGAGGAACAAGAGGGCATCTTTGACCGTTTCCACCGTGGTTCTGGCCGCCGTCAAAGCGCTGGTGCGGGGCTGGGCCTGGCCATCGTCAAATCCATTGCCGATGCCCATGGCGGTACGGTTTCCGTCCTTAGCGCACCGGGCGCGGGAGCCACCTTCACCCTCACACTGCCCATCCAGCTTCCGCAGGAAGAAAGCGATGAGCCACTGAAACCGGGCACAGCACGCGTTGGAGAACTTGCACACATTTTTAATGAAACCGGAGAGCACTAAATGAAACGCATCCTGATCGCAGAAGATGAAGCCCGCATCGCAACCTTTGTACAAAAGGGGTTGAACGCCGAGGGCTATGTCACACATGTTGTTACTGACGGACAGTCAGCCTATGAAGAGGCCCGCTCCTACGCCTATGACCTGCTGATCTTAGATATTGGCCTGCCGGTCATGGACGGGCTATCGGTGCTGCACAGGCTGCGTCAAGACCTGGTGGACATCCCCGTGCTGATTCTCTCAGCCCGCAGTAGCGTGGAGGACAAGGTGGCCGGTCTGGGCGGCGGGGCGGATGACTACCTGCCCAAGCCGTTTGCTTTTGAGGAATTGCTGGCCCGGGTCCGGTTGCGCCTGCGCGGGCATGTCATGGAAGAGGCAACCGTCTTGACGGCAGGGACCATGATCCTGGACCTGCGTACCCGCCGCGCCCTAGTTGACGGTGTTGCCAAGGATCTCAGCGCCCGCGAATTCGCCCTGGCCGAGACCTTGTTCCGGCACCGGGACCAGGTGCTTTCCCGCGAACAGCTGCTCTCCCAGGTGTGGGGCTTTGACTTTGACCCCGGCTCCAACATTGTGGATGTCTACATCAGGTACCTGCGTAAAAAGTTCGGCGCCGAGCGCATTGAGACGGTCCGCGGCATGGGGTACAGGCTCAAACTGGACTGATGCGGAGTTCATGAGAGGTCTCTCATTTCCGTCTCCTTTTTCTCTCATACGCGTACTGAACAGTAGTGATTAGGAAATCAATCACTCGTTTAGGAGCCCTCATGTTCAATCTGTGGATTGCACTGGCAGCAAACCTTGTCTGTATCACCGTTCTGGTCTACGCCGTCTACTTCCCCCGCTACCAGCGCCGCGACCTGGCCATCGCCTACGTATGCCTGAACGTGGGCATCATGCTGGTGACCATGCTCTTGTCCGGCAGTGGGGCCGGCATGGGCCTGGGCTTGGGATTGTTTGGCGTACTCTCCATCATCCGGCTCCGCTCGGATACCCTGACCCAGGGCGAGATCGGCTACTACTTCGCCGCACTGGTCCTGGGTTTGATGAACGGCCTGCACCCGGACCCGGCTTGGCTCTCCCCCGTTCTCTCCGCGGCACTGGTGGCTGTGCTCTACCTCGCCGATCATCCCCGGATCGCACCGCGCACCCGCCGCCAGAGCATCACCTTGGACCGCGCCTACGCCAATGAGGTGGAACTGCGTGACGCACTCGAGTCATTGCTGGGCGGGCCCGTCACCCGCATCGAAGTGATCTCCTTGGACGTTGTGCGTGACATGACCGTGGCCGACGTCCGCTACAAGACCCCCACCCCCGCTGCCCTGGCCGCCAAGTCTTCAGCATCCACCGGGAGCACCGAATCCAATCCGATGGCGGGCACACAGCCGGCCTTGAGCACGGCGGACCTTGAGGCTGTGCTCTTTGATGCGAGCGATGCCACCTCAGCAGCAGCGCCGCTCCATGCGCAGTCACATTCATGACCTGCGCAGAAGTCCTCGAGGCCGGTGCCGGCCAGCGCCGTCCCATCAGCCTCGCGGAGGTGAATGAGGAAGCTGCGCTGCAGCGCCGCGTAGATAAAAAGTTCCTGCTGACCAGCAACGAACTGGCCACCCTCATGGCGGCCTTGGACGACGATTTCGCCATCATGGAAATCGGCCAGCGCCGCATCTTCGGCTACAGCTCCACCTACTTCGACACCCCAGATCTGGACCAGTTCCGGGCCCACCGCCAGGGCCGGCGGCGCCGTTTCAAGGTCCGCACCCGCACCTACCTGGATTCCGGATTGTGCATGTTTGAGGCCAAGTTGAAGGGTCTGCGCGGGGAAACGGACAAGTACCGGATCCCCCACCCGTTGGATGAGCGCACCACCATGAACCACGACGACGAGGCATTCTTGGCCGAGCTGCTCGAGACTGAATACGGGATCCCCATGCCCGCTCTGAACCCGGTCATGACCGTGGACTACCGTCGAGGCACGCTCGTCAACCCGCACAGCCGCGAAAGGCTCACCTGCGATGTGCAGTTGGTGTGCAAAGACCAGGACCAGGAAGTGGCCGGGCCTGACCTGGTGGTGGTTGAAACAAAGTCAGCCGACGGGCGCGGGGTTGCTGATCGGGTCCTGGCCGAGATGGGCATCCGGGACCTGAGCATGAGCAAGTACTGTGTGGGCATCGCCTTGCTCCACCCCAATCTTCCGGCCAACCGCTGGAATCGGATATTGCGCAATCGCTTCGACTGGGACAGGGCCCCGGCCTTCGCCAACTAGCGAACCGAAGTTAGCTCAGCCGTAATACCCGCGCCACGGCGGCCACCAGTTCGGTGGCCGCCGTCGCCAATTCACCAGACTGCACGTCAGCAGGAAAACTAAAGCGTAGGGCCGTCTGGGCCACACCCCGCTCGAACCCCATGGCGCTCAGTACGGCCGACGGCTCATCGGAGCCTGCCGCACAGGCCGAGCCCGATGAGCACACAATCCCGCGCCTCTCCAACTCCAGCAGCACCGATTCCCCACTGGTGCCAGCAAAACAGAAGGAAGCCACATGGGGCAGCCGCCTAGTTGGATGCCCCGTCAGTTCCCCACTGGGCAGCTCGCCCAGAACTTGCTCGATGAACTCCTCCCGCAGAGCAGTGACACGTATGGCCGCGGCCTCCCGCCCCTGTTCCGCCAGTGTCAACGCCGTGGCCAGGGCAACGGCAAAAGCCACGTTCTCTGTCCCGGAACGTCCCCCGCGTTCCTGACCGCCGCCATGGATGAGCGGCTCATAGCGGGTGCCGCCCTTGATATAGAGCAGACCTACCCCCTTGGGCGCACCGATCTTGTGCCCCGATAAGCTCATGGCTGTGACACCCAAGGCGCCCACCTGTAACGGCAGCCAGCCCGCCGCCTGGACGGCGTCGCTATGCAGTGGCACCCCTGCGGCGGCGGCCACAGCGGCCAACGCCGGAAGGTCTTGAACCGTCCCCACCTCATTGTTGGCGTACATGATGGAGGCAACAGCCACCCCGCCCGCACTGCCGGAATCCAGCAGTGCGGCAAACACGCCAGGATCCACCAGAGCACTGGAATCCACCGGCACCACTTCCACTACAAAACCGTGCACGCGGCGCAAGAACTCGGCCGATTCCACAATGGCCGGGTGTTCCACGGCGCTGATGAGCACCCGGTTCAATTGGGGGTTGGCTGCACGGCGGGCCAACGCGATGCCCTTCAAGGCAAGATTGTCTGCCTCGGTTCCCCCGGAGGTAAAGGTGAGCTCCTCGGGGTGGCAACCCAACGCCGTCGCACATTGCTCTCTAGCGTTAGCCAACGCGGAGGCTGCCAACTCCCCCAGCTCGTGGTGGCTGGAGGGGTTGCCGAACTGGTTGGTCAGGAACGGGAACATGGCTTCGATGACCTCCCGCCGGACGGGGGTAGTGGCAGCCGCGTCGAGGAAGATCACTGTAGTTCCACCGCAATATCCAGGCCCAGATCCAGGGCGCGCACGCTGTGGGTCAGGGCGCCGACGGAAATGATGTCCACACCCGTGCGGGCAATGCCGGCGATGGTTGAAAGATTCACGTTGCCGCTGGCCTCCACCAAGGCGCGGCCGGCCACCAACGCCACACCCTCCACGAGTTCTGCATTGCTGAAGTTATCCAGCATGATGGTGTCCACGCCAGCAGCCAGCACGGGCTCAACTTGCTCCAACGCATCCACCTCAACCTCAAAATGCACGGTGTGCGGTAGCTGGGCACGGACGGCTGCGAGCGCCGCCGTCAATTTGGTGGTGTCCCCGCCGGTCAGCACGGCCAGGTGGTTGTCCTTGGCCAGCACGGCGTCTGAGAGCGAGAACCGGTGGTTGTGCCCGCCGCCGCAGCGCACCGCGTAGCGTTCCAGGATGCGCAGTCCAGGGGTGGTCTTTCGAGTATCGGTGACACGCGCCTTGGTGCCTTCAATGAGGGCAGCGTACTCCGCGGTCTGGGTGGCAATGGCGCTCATGCGCTGGGTCAAATTCAGCGCAATCCGCTCCGCCGTCAGCACCGCGCGCGCCAGCCCTGTCACGGACATGAGCCGCTCCCCTGCGGCGAATCGTGCGCCGTCGGCAGTGAGCTGTTCCACGTGCGCACCCGGGTCTTGCAGAAGCATGGCGGCCGTGAACACCTCACCTCCGGAGAAGATGCCGGGTTCGCGCGCCACCAGCCAGGCCGTGGCCCTCGCCTCGGCCGGAAGCAGCGTGGCCGAGGTAATGTCCCCATACGGGGCGTCTTCGGCGAACGCCCTCAGGAGAATCTCCGCCACGGCGTTACCTGGCAGCGGGGGAAGCCACGCAGTGGTGTGCAAGTCTGTGGCCTCTACGGCAGGTACGACGGCGTTCATACTGTTTCGCTTTCACGCTGGAATTTGACGGGGTTCATGTGGGAGACGGTGGCAGCCCGGTGCTGGAAATCCCTCGCCGCAGCATGGGAGGAGGAGGCGGTGCGGGAGGAGGCGGTGCGGGAGGAGGCGGTGCGGGTCCTGATCGGAGGGTCCGTGAAATCAGCACGGAAGTGGGCACCCACGGAGTTCTCCCGGCTCAGTGCCGCATGAACCAAGAGCTGCGCCACGGTGAGCAGGTTCAACGCCTCGGCTTCTTCACGGCTAGGGACCGCGGTCCGGGCGGGCATCTCTCGCTGCGCGCGCCACCCTGCCAGGACCTCTGCGGCATGGCGCAGGCCCTGCGCATCCCGAAACACCCCGGCATGAGCACTCATCAGGGCCTGCAAGGTGTCCTTGCTAAAAGTAAGCGCATCCGCGTGGACGGATAATGGCGTTGCCCCGCCAAGCTGCATCTGGGCATGACTGTACTGGGCGTGACTGTACTGGACGTGACTGCTCTGGGCGTGACTGCTCTGGGCATGACTGCTTTGGGCGCCAACATTTCCCGTGCCAGCAGCCATTTCACGCAGGAAGGCATCCACAGCTCGGCGGCCAAACACCAAGCCTTCCAGAAGTGAGTTTGAGGCAAGCCGGTTGGCTCCGTGCACTCCGGTGCAGGCTGCTTCTCCGGCCGCATAGAGTCCGTGCAAGGAAGTTTCGCCATCTTGATTGGTGGCGATGCCGCCCATCCAGTAGTGCGCGGCCGGGGTGATGGGCAGCCACTCCCGTGTCCAGTCGAAGCCCAGCGCCTGTGTCTTGGCAGCAATGGTGGGGAAGCGGCGGCTTAGATAACCCGCCCCCTGCGCCTGCTCAATGCCTGTTGCATCGAGGTAGACGGATTGGCCGTCCCTGCCGTCGCGCAGGTGGGCGGCAATGCTGCGGGACACCACATCCCGGGGCGCAAGATCGCCGTCGGGGTGGTATCGAAGCATGAACGCCTCACCCGCAGCATCTCGCAGAACGGCCCCTGCACCTCTGACGGCCTCGGAGATCAGGAAATTCTCCCCCACGGCAAGTGCCGTGGGATGGAACTGGAAATATTCCAGATCAGCCACCACGGCCCCGGCACGCCAGGCGAGGGCAACGCCGTCGGCCGTGGCCACGGCGGGATTGGTGGTCGCTGCGAAAAGCTGCCCGGCTCCCCCGGTGGCGAGCAGCACGGCGTCGGATCTCAAATCAATCATGCCGGGCTCACCCTGTGGGAGCTCGCGGTGGTAACGCACACCCTTGACACTGCGCTCCAGGACACTGCGCTCCAAGGCGGCGCCCTCCAGAACCAGCAGATCATGCACGAAGGCGTGTTCCACAAGCGTTACGGCGCCGCGTGCTGCGGCAGCCCGGACGGCCTTGATCAGCCCGTTGGCGATGGCGGCGCCCGTGGCATCACCTCCCGCGTGCAGGATACGGGCCGCGGAGTGGGCACCTTCTAGGCCCAGCGCCCTGCGACCGCTGGCGTCACGGTCAAAACGAACACCAAAATGCTCGATCGCGGCAATGTCACCCGCCGCCTCCGTGCATAGAATACGTACGGCCTCGGGGTCGCACTCTCCGGCACCGGCCTTGAGGGTGTCGGCAATGTGCGCCTCGACGGTGTCGCCCGGGGCGGCAGCGCCGTCTGGCAATACGGCGCAGATCCCGCCCTGCGCCTGATGGGTGTTGCTCTGCGCGAGCGCACCCTTGGTCAGCAGCGTGACCTGAACCCCGGCCTGGGCCGCGAGCAAGGTGGCGTAGAGGCCGGCCACCCCGCTGCCAACAACCACCAGGTGGCGGGCGCTCATGCGCGTGCTGCGCTGCGTGGTTTGGCGGCGAGCATCCGCTCAAGCGCAATCCGGGCGTTGACGGCCGTGGTTTCCGGGACGGTGATTTGGTTGCGCACCTCACCGGCCACCAAGCCTTCCAGCACCCAGGCCAGGTAGCCGGGGTGGATGCGGTACATGGTGGAGCAGGGGCAGATCACCGGGTCCAGGCAGAAGATGGTGTGCTGCGGGTACTGTGCCGCGAGCCGGTTGACCATGTTGATCTCGGTGCCAATGGCAAAAGTGGTGCCGTCCGGGGCGCCCTGGATGGCTTTGAGAATGTAGTCTGTGGATCCTGCCTCGTCGGCGGCATCCACCACCTCCATGGGGCATTCGGGGTGCACAATCACGCGCAGGCCGGGGAAGTCCGCGCGTGCCTTCTCAATCTGGGCCACCGTGAAGCGCTTGTGCACGGAACAAAATCCCTGCCACAGCACTACTTTCGCGGCCTCCATGACCTGCTGGCTGTTGCCTCCCAAGGGCAGCCGCGGATTCCACAACGGCATCGCCTCCAACGGGATGCCCATGGCCTTGGCGGTGTTGCGGCCCAGGTGCTGATCGGGGAAGAACAGTACGCGCTGGCCGCGCTCAAAGGCCCAGTCCAGCACGGTGGAGGCGTTCGAGGAGGTACACACAATCCCGCCGCGCTCCCCGCAGAACGCTTTGAGCGCTGCCGAGGAGTTCATGTAGGTGACGGGGATAACCGGAACCCGGCCCTCGGCGTCGGGCTCTGTACCGTAGAGCGCCTCCAATTCCGCCCAGCATGCCTCAACGGAAGGTAGATCCGCCATATCTGCCATGGAACAGCCAGCTGCCAGGTTCGGCAGAATCACGCTCTGGTGGCTGCCGGAGAGCATATCTGCCGTCTCGGCCATGAAGTGCACGCCGCAAAATACAATGGCTTCGGCTTCGCTGCGGTTCTTCGCGGCGTTGGCGAGTTGGAAGGAGTCCCCCACGAAGTCCGCAAACGCCACCACTTCATCACGCTGGTAGAAATGCCCCAGCACCACCACGCGTTCCCCAAGTACCGCTTTCGCGGCACGGATTCGCCCCTCAAGCTCGGCGTCAGAGGCGTCCTTGTACTCCTGCGGCAGCTGCCCCTGCACGGGAGTGGAGGCCGGGGCCGTGTCCTCATTGGAGGCGCCGGGGCCATAGCCCGGTGTACCGGCGAGTGCCTCGGCGAGATCGAACTCCCAAGGGCCCTGGGCCAGATCCTCGTCACAGCTTTCCTGCGCCCGGCCCGGCTGGCCTGGGATGTGGGACTGGGCAGCTTCGGCCTGCTCTCGGGTTATGAGCTGGATGGTGGTGTTCACGGATGACATGGCGTGCTCCAAAGGGTTGAGGCAGTGAGGATTGCGTGCGTGGGGCTGAGTCTGGTGGTTGATTCTGGTACTTGATTCTGGGCCGTGCCTGCTGGTGGTGCGGGAGGGTTGACCTTGAGGCTAGAGGGTGGGCGGCGGGTGCCCTGGCGGGCCTGCTCTTTCCAGGAGGGGTTGCTCCAAGAGATGGGTTTTCACCAGGTGATTGTTGGTGCCGCTGTAGCGGTAGAGCCGGGGCGGGCGGTGCTTGCCGCCTTGTAAAAACTCGTCGGTGGGTTCAATGCCTGCTGTCTGCTTGAGCTGGCGGCGGAAGTTGGCCGGGTCAACGCTGCGGTTCAGCACGGCTTCGTAGACCTCACGGACCTGAGCCAAGGTGAACTTTTCGCCGAGTAGATGGTACGCAATGGGACCGTATTCCATCTTGTTGCGCAAGCGCCACAGTGCGTATTTGACGATCTCATTGTGGTCAAAGGCCAGTTCTTGCAATCCGTCGGCCCGGAACCACTGAACGTTCTCCGATTCTTCTGCCTGTTCGGCCTCGGTGGACTGCACCAGAGCCCAGTACACAATCGAGACCACGCGCTGACTGGGCGAACGGTGCAAGCCGCCGAAAGCGTAGAGCTGCTCAAGGTAGCTAGGTGCAAGGCCGGTGGTGTCCTGCAGGTTCCGAGCCGCCGCATCCAGCAGCGATTCGGCCTGTGTCAGGGGTCCGCCCGGCAACGCCCACAGCCCTTTAAAAGGTTCGCGAATGCGTTTGACCAGCGGCAGCCACAGCGTGGGCCGTCCTGAAGAAACACTGGGGCGGAGAGCAAAAATGACGGTCGAGATGGCCAGTGCAGGGGGCTGCGCCAGGCGTTCGCTGACATTAGCTGCAGCCACTAAGGGCACTCGTTCCATGCCGCTCACCTCATTTCCCGACCCAACAAACCAGTTAGAGTCATATTGACTACAACTGATTCTACGGCCACAGGTGTCTTAGAAACAAATCTTTTACGCCAGAGGACCCGTCCATAGCGGCTCCGGAACCCGTCAAACTTGGACTATCCCCGCAAACAGCAACCGGACCGGCACCCGGACCGGCACCCGGACCGGCACCCGGACCTGCACCCGGACCGGCACCCGGACCGGCACCACCTAATTTATTCCGTTAGCCAAAGGTGAATTACCCTTGACAAGGATCAAAATTCTTTCATCGTCGGCCAAATGTGGCCAGCTCCACTAACGAAGGCCATCCCTTTCATGAACCCCCAAACGGAAGTTGCCACGGTTGCGCCTGTCACAACAGGCCTGGGCAACTCACTCAAACAACGCCAACTGACCATGATGGGTCTTGGCAGTGCAATTGGCGCCGGACTTTTCCTAGGCTCCGGCGAGGGGATCATGAAGGCTGGACCGGCCGTGCTGATTTCCTATCTGGTGGCCGGCACCTTGATCATTTTGGTCATGTGGGCCTTGGGTGAGATGGCCGCAGCCAACCCCAACTCCGGCGCCTTTTCCGTCTACGCGGAAAAGGCTATGGGCAAGATTGCTGGGGCAACGGTCGGCTGGCTGTGGTGGCTGCAGCTGGTGGTAGTGATTGCCGCCGAAGCGCTCGGGGCAGCCGCGCTACTCGTCACGATTTGGCCGGTTTTGCCGGTCTGGGCCTTGACACTGATCTTCATGGTGGTCTTCACAGCCGTCAATCTGACAAGTGTCAAAAACTACGGCGAGTTTGAATTCTGGTTTGCCCTGCTCAAGGTTTCCGCGATTGTGCTTTTCCTGCTCTTTGGCATCGCCTTGCTGCTGGGCCTGATCCCCGGCACCACATCCCCTGGCCTGGGCAACTTCGTCAACAACGGCGGATTCGCACCGAACGGCATGGCGGGCATCGCAACAGCACTGTTTGTTGTGGCCTTCGCGTTCGGCGGCACCGAAATTGTGGCTGTTGCCGCCGCCGAGACGCCCAACCCGGAACGCAGCGTTGGAGTGGCGGTGCGCACTGTTGTGTGGCGTATCTTGGTGTTTTATGTAGGCTCCGTGTTCGTCATCATTGCCGTTCTGCCGTGGACCTCCAAAGCATTGCTTTCTCCCTTTGCCGGCGTGCTGAACGTTGCCGGACTTCAATGGGCTGGCACAGTCATCACTTTGGTGGCCGTGGCTGCACTGCTCTCAGCCCTTAACGCCAACCTGTACGGGGCATCGCGCATGATTTACTCACTCGCCGAGCGCGGTGAGGCACCCCGGCTTTTTGCGCGCACCAACACTCGTAGAGTCCCCGTTCCGGCAGTGGCGATGTCCGTGGCGTTCGGCTTCGTGACAGTTGTCCTGGAAATCCTGTACCCCGACACCGTCCTGAAGGCATTGTTGAACTTGGTGGGATCCACCTGCCTGATCATTTGGGGTTCGGCGCTGCTTTCACAATTCATCCTGCGCCGCCGGGCAGACCGTGACGGAACGCCCTTGCCACTGCGCATGCCCGGATTCCCGTACCTTTCAATTGCCGGGCTGGTGCTGCTGGCGGCCATCTTTGCCGTCGGATTCAGCGATCCCACCAGTGCAAAGCAACTCCTGAGCACCTTCAGTCTGGTGGTTGTTATCGCTTTGCTCAGCCATTTCTCGCACCGCCGCCAAAAGGCACGGGCAGCCGCACAGCCTTAGATCGGGTCCACGCGGCGCCTGCGCCACTGTACTCAAAGGCGAACCTAGGGCAGGCACGCTACGTTTTCGCTATTGTTGACGTACGACGGCGGCACGGACCGCTGCGGGAAAGGCTCACCCCATGTCCTCACCAGGCAAGATGCCCTCACCCGGCAAGCACGCTGCAATAACTTCTCCGCACAGCATTGAAGGCGTCCAAGCCGGACTCCACGTTGTTAGCTTTGAAGCTACGGAGCCTGTTCCCCTGCCTCCCGTGCTGCTGATCCACGGTTTTGCTTCATCCGTTGAATTGAACTGGGTCAAGACAGGCTGGGTCACCGCCCTCAATCAGGCCGGGCGCCGGGTGATTAGCGTTGACCTGCCAGGCCATGGCGGCAGCACCGCACCCTATGATCTGGACTCCTACACACCAGGGAAGATCCGCGCCGATCTGCTCCAAGTCCTCATTGATCAAGGTGTGCGTCCCCGAGTCGATGCAGACCCCACCAGCGGGGTCGATCTCATTGGGTACTCACTGGGGTCCCGCTTAGCGTGGGAGTTTGGTGCAACTCAGTCCGAACTGGTGCGCAAGATGGTGTTGGGCGGCCCTAACCCGGAGGATCCCTTGGCCGATTTTGATTTACGGGCAGCACAAGACTTCCTCAATGACGGCACGCCCATTGCCGATGCTTCAACGGCCTGGCTGCTGAACATGGCGCAGGTGATTCCCTCCAACGATATTTTTGCGCTCCTGTCCCTGATTCAGGCGGTGAAAATGGAGCCGTTTGATCCCACCGACGCCGTACCTTCCATGCCCATCCTTTTGGTGGCCGGCAGTCTCGATGAACGTGCCCGCAGCATGACCCGGTTGGCGGAGCTGAGCCCCGGAAGCAACCAGTTGGTGATCCAGGGACGAACCCATAACAACACGGTGACCTCACGCGAGTTCAAGGATGCCGCCTTGAGCTTCTTGAGCTAGGTGCTAGGTGTTTGAGTGCTGTGCCTGCTGGCGTTTGCGCAGCACCATCACGGAGAGCAGGCCCAGCACAACCAGCGCCGTGGCTGCCATGATCGGGACTAGAAACGCCGCCGAATACCCCTGATTCTGGGCCAATGAACCTGACAGTGCTGATCCCAGTGCGGTCCCGGCAACAATGCCGCTAGAGAGCGCCGTCATGACGGTGCCCATCCATTGCTGCGGCGCCACCATGCTGCCCACGCTGAAGATGGACACCATGACAGGGCCCACGGGGAGGCCCATGAGCAGCAGCACCCACACCATCTGGCCCAGAGATTGGGGAACTAGGAAAAGGAAAGCCCCGCCCGCCATCAACGTGGCCATCAGTACCCAGCGCCACGCGTACGTGAATTTCGTGGACCAGTAGGCCACCGACAACGCCGTCACAGCAGAACTGGAGCCCATGATGGCGTACATCAGCCCCGCCTGGTCCACCGAGCCGTGAACGCCGGTAAAAGCAGTCAAAGAAGTTTGAGCCGATCCGAAGAAGGTTCCCATGGCGAGCATCCCTGCCACGGGGACAGCAACTAGGAGCCAGTTGGGTTTCTCTTTCGCCACATAGCCAGCATTGCCCACGGTGCTGCTGGCGGCAGTGCGCGCCCCCACGGATTCCACGGTGTGGTGTAAGGCAAAAAGGGTCACCAGAACCACTGTCATAATGGCGGCCAATGCCAGCGGCAACCAAGGTGCCACCAGCGAGGCGAGCAGACCTACCAGAGCCGGGCCCAACACAAAAGTAATCTCATCTGCCGTGCCCTCCAGGGACAGCGCCGTATCCACGGCTAGACCACGCTGGTTGGCGGGTAGTTTCTTACTCAGAGCCATCCACCGCACCCGGGACAGCGGCCCCACCTGCGGTGAGGTGGCGCCGGAGACAAGCGCGGCAGCAAAGACTGCCAGGGTGCCGCCATCGGTAATCTGGGCGCCGTCGGTAGGCAGGACCGTGTAGGCCAGGATCACCACAGCCGCCACAAGCAGCGCGTTGACCACGGCGGCCACCAGCAGTATACGTTTTTGGCCCAGCCGGTCCGCCAAATACCCCACCACGGGCGAACCCACCGCGGCACCAATGCCAATACAGCCTGCAGCAAAACCGCCGATGGCGTAAGACCCGCTGACCTGCGTGACCATGGTCAGCACACCGATGGTCAGCATCGCCAACGGCACCCGGGCAAAAAGACCCAGCGGAATGTAGCTGGTGCCCGCAAGTCTGGGCAGCACCGAATAGCGCCCGCCCTTCTGGGCAGGGGCAGCGGGGGTCGGCAATGGCAAAGAGATGGTTAGCTACTTTCGAAAAATCATTTGTGGTGGTGGCCGGTGCCGTCTCAGCTATGGGCTTTGCTGGCACAAGGGCTGCTCCAGTCTATCCGTTCACGAGGCTTGCGCTCCCGCCATTTTCAGCTCCACGGTGGAGCCATGGCGGCCCTTGTGGACATGCAGGTGCACGGGGATGCGCTGCTTCATTTCAGCAACGTGACTGACCAGCCCCACCATGCGCCCGCCGTCTCGCAGTCCTTCGAGCGCATCCATGACCTGCTCCAAGGACTGCTCATCGAGGCTGCCGAAGCCCTCATCAACAAATAAGGTCTCTATATCCAGTCCGCCGGATTCGTACTGCACCACATCCGAGAGACCCAGGGCCAGCGACAGTGACGCCATGAAGGATTCGCCACCGGATAAGGTGGCGGTGTCTCGGCTGATCCCTGTCCATTCATCCACTACTTCCAAGCCCAGCCCGGACTTTTGGTTTCCCTTCTTGGCATCACTGTGCCGCAGCGTATAGCGGGCGTCGCTCATGGTGGCCAGGCGCACCGAAGCGGCCTGGGCGACTTGTTCCAACCTGGCCGTGAGAACATAGCTGCTGAGCGTCATCTTGTACTTGTTCTCGCCTTGTCCACGCACTGCCTCAGCCAGACCCAAGAGCATTTTCGCCTTCTCCCGCAGCGGCGCAACACCCTCTTCCAACGCCATGAAGTCCGCTTGTGTGAGGCGCACTTCGGTAGCGGCTGAGCGTGCCATACCCGCAGCCAATTCCGCCGTTTTTGCCAGCTGTACAGCCACCCGGCTCTGTTGCGCCAACGCGGCAAGCTCATTGTCCCCCAGCACCACCACCGTCTCCGCACGGGCGGCAAGCATCTGAGCAGTCGCGAGGCGGTCAGTGTTTACCGCCACGGCCTTGGCGTGGTCCTTGATTTTTTCATCCAGCGCGGCCGCGGTCCCCGGTGCCAGCAAGGCTGCCTGCACGCCGCTGGCATCGGCAAAAACGGAACCTTCGAGGTCCTTCTCCAACGCGGCGCCCGCATCCTGCGCCGTTGTCATGGCAGCGGCCTTTTTACGCAGTGCCACGAGGAGCTCCTCCCCCGGCTGCTGGGCCGCAAGCACCGCAACCCGCCGTTGCGCCAGCGAGGTGTACCCGTCCTGGGCCAGCTCCAGCTGCTGGCCCAGATCAGCAATTTCCTCTGCCAGGGCCGCTTGCGCTGCACTCAAAGACGCCGCCTGCCCGGCCGCCGCAACAACACCTTCCCGGGCTTGTTCCAGGCGCTCCTGCAACTCCCCGGCTTCTTGGTGGAGGGCATCACGTTCTGCGGCACCCGCTTTGGCCTCCTGATGTGCTTGGCGCCTTTGCACCACGGCGTCCTGTGCTTTGGCCAATTCACCCTCGCCTCCACGCTCGGCCAGGACTGCGAGCGCGCTCCTGGCCTGGGCCAGCCGGGTACCGGCGTCTTTAGCTGCCGCCTCGGCAGTATCAGAGAGCTTCTTGGCTGCCCTCTCGGCCTTCAGGAGGTCCGCCCCGGCAGCGGCAAGTGGTGAGGGCGCCGGATGCACCGTGCTGCCGCAGACCTGGCAGGGTTCCCCCTCCACGAGCGTGGCCGCCAGTTCCCCGGCTGCCTGGCTGAGCCGGCTTTCAATGGCTTCTAGCCAGCTCTGCCGGCAATTCAGGCTCTTATCCCGCGCCTCACGTTCCGCGTCTTCTAGTTGCACGAGCTCCACGCAGTGTGCCTGGTATTCCTCAATGGTGCCCACCAATGTTTTAGCTGCCGTGGCGGCTTGTTCTGCGTGCTCAACATCGACGGCCCCGGCGCGCAGCGTCTCCGCCCGGTCCTGTACCTCCGTGAGACGGGCTCTGGCCGCTGTGGCCGCGGCATCCTGTTGCTGGCGCTGCGTCAGAGCATCAGCGAGGGCTTTCTCATTTTTGGCCAGGGCCGCACTTTTCCCCGCGTGCCGAGTTTCATCAGGTAGGGCCCGGTCCACGGCGGCCAACTGCCTGATGAGTTCTTTATCCAGCGTCTGTAAATCCTCAATACTTGCTGTTGCACCCGGCTGGCCTAAGAGCGCCGCCGCCACCGGGTTGCTGTCAAATACTGTGGCGGCTCTCGCTGCCGCCTCCTGTGCCTGAGTGCTTTCCCGAGCACTCTTGGCCGCAGCAGTCACCACGGCCGCCAAAACCTGTCCCTGATGGTGCAACTCCAAGCTGTGGCGCCACTGCGCTTCCTCATCGGCTAAGCCTGCTAGCCGCTCTTGTTCGGCCACGGCTTGAACCAGTTGCTGGTGGCGTGTACGCCGGTTCTGCTCCTCCGCAACGGACGTTACGAGTGCCTCTGACTCCTCTTGTGACGTTTGGGCATGCGCCTGGGCCAGGGTCAACGCGCGTTCAAGCTGCTCCCCGAGGCTGGCAAAAAGCTCCATCCCGTGAAGTTCTACCGGTTCGGCAGTCTCCGGTGCTTGCCCTCCCTCCTTAGCCTGCGCTAGTTGCGCGGCGTAGGCGGCCAGCACCGACCTGCTTTGGCTGCGTGCCAATTCCTCCTTAGCCAGCAGCTCCGCCATACCGGTGGCGACGGCGCCCTGGGCTGTGCGGGATTCTGCGGCCAGACGGTTTTCAACGCCCTCATACACATCGGTGCCGAACAACCGTTGCAGCAAGGCTTGGCGGTCCGCGGCGGTGGCCCGCAAGAAGGCTGCAAATTCGCCCTGGGCCAGCAGCACTACCTTGGTGAATTGGGCCATGTTCATGCCCAGAAGCTGCTGAATCTCGCCGGCGGCTTCATCGTTGCGGGTTGATTTCACTTCCCAGCCGTCGGCGTTCTTTTCACGCAGCTGGGTGCTTGCCTGTTCACGCGTGGTGCCGCTTCCGCGTTTAACGGGGCGCATCCATTCAGGGCTGCGCCTAACCTCCAAGCGGCGCCCACCGGCCGTGAACTCGCACAGTACTTCCGGGCCCACTCCTTCGGCTGCGTGGTGACTACGCAGCTGATTGGCGGAATTGGACCGGGCCCCGGGTACCGTCCCATACAGGGCGTACGCAATGGAGTCCAGAATGCTTGTTTTCCCGGCACCTGTGGAGCCATTGAGTAGGAACAGGCCCTGCGCTCCCAACTGGTCAAAGTCAATGATTTCTCGGCCCGCGAAGGGGCCGAAAGCCTGAATTTCAAGGCGGTGAATTCTCACTGGGCGCTCTCCTGTTCACGGACGGCAGTCAAGGCTGCACGCAAAAGCTGCTGTTCGTCGTTGTTCGCGGCGCGATGACGCACATGGTCCAGAAATCCGCAGCACAGCTCCAGATCGTCGGCGGCCTTGGCGATGCGGGCACCATAGCTTTGGGCGTCCCCTTCCCGTGCGGTCTCCGGCTCGAACATGAGCACCAGGGTGTGCGGGAAACGGACGCGCAGCCGGTCCATGGCCAGTTCCGGACGGTCATTGTCCGTCAGCGTGATCTGGCAGTAGTTATCCTGCGCAAATTCCCAGTCGGGATTGTTCAGCAAATCCTCGAGCTTGCCTTTGACCAGGCTCAACGACTTTTCCGGAGCCCAGTCAACCTGGCGCACCTCACCCAGCCCGTCCGCCGTGATCTCCACCAGCCAGCCGCCCTTGACATGGGCCGCCTCGGAGAAGGAATACGGTAAGGGGGAGCCCGAGTAGCGGACTGTTGTGCTCAGTTTCTGGCGTCCGTGCAGGTGACCCAAAGCGGTGTAGCTGAACGGCTTAAAGAGGTCCAGCGGCACCGCCCCAACACCGCCAATGGCTAGATCACGTTCACTTGCTGAGGTGATGCCGCCGCTGGCAAAGGTGTGGGCCAGCACAATGGACGCGGTGCCGGCGGGCCGGGTAGCTAGGTCTTCGGCAATTCGATGCACGGCCGCCTCCGTCACACTGAAGTGGGTGCCGGTCTCTACACCCAGTTCCTCGGCCACGAGGCGGGGCTCCAGAAACGGGATACCGTAAATTGCCACCAGCCCCTCGCCCTGGGGTTCCAGAGGAAACAGGATGGGCACTGCAAGGTCCGCAATCCGCGTGCGCAAGTGCACACCGGCGGATTCCAGGAGCCTGCCACCAAATCCCAGACGGGTGGCGGAGTCGTGGTTGCCGCTGGTGATAACCACCTGCACCCCTGCCTTGTTCAGTCTGGCCAAGATGTCATCGAAGAGGTTCACCACGTCAACGCTGGGCAGTGCGCGGTCGTACACGTCACCGGCCACCAGGACCACGTCCACTTTTTCCGTCAGGACGGTGTCAAGGAGTTGGTCGGCAAAGCGCCGCTGTGCGTTCAGGGTTCCAACGCCGTGGAACGACCTGCCCAAATGCCAATCTGAGGTGTGCAGAAGCTTCATGCTTCAAAGGTATCGGAGGGCACAGACATTCAATGACCCGCGTAAGCCAGCACAACCCACCCAACGGCGGGGTCAGCACCAGTTCACGCACCGGCACGGGCAGGCTCAGCGGCGGGTTTTTTCCACGGTCAGGGCTTCAACGGCGGCTGTATTGGCCAACTTTGCCCCATAGATCGCAGCAGAGAGCAGCAGTGCACAAGCCAGCAGGACCATGATCATTTGGGTTTCAGAGGCATCTAGAAACAACAGCCCGGCCAGTGAAATAGCGGCTGCGGCAATCCCGGAGACCCACATAGGCTGGACTGCCGCGCCGTGTCCGGCCCGCCACGTTTGGGCATTGACCATGGTCTTAGCGGTGCGAATCCCCACGAACGGATTCACTTTGATCTTTCCGGTGGCGCACGCTTGAGTCAATGCAGCCAGGCCCACCGAACACAGGGCAAGGAACACAAGGGAGAAGATCAGCATGCTTTAACCTTAACCCGGCTCCGGCGCAAACACAGCTGACCCCGGTAGCAGGGGCGGTTTCTCGCCCCCATACCGGGGTCAGCTCGGCACTGCTGTGAGGTTACTTCTGGGGTGCGTCGAAGAACGCTTGGGCGTCGTCGCTCTCTTCGACCCCTGCAATCGTGCGGCCCTTTACCAGCGTGACGCCCTCAGTGGCGCCCTCAACGGTACTCTCGGAGTGCGCCTGGGTGAGCACAGCACCAGAGGAGAGCAGTGCGGAGGAGGAGGCGTCCCTCACCGGCACGTCAACCGTCCTGACCGGGGCAAAGTAGCGGTAAATGACTGCAGCCAGGGCCGCACCAACCAGAGGTGCAACCCAGAACAGCCACAGCTGACCCAGCGCCCACGAGTCAGCCAGGAATACCACTGAAGTGGCGCGGGCCGGGTTCAGTGAACCATTGCTCAGCGGCATGGTGATGGCCACGGCAACCGCAAAAGCCAGACCAATGGCAACCGGGCCCATGGTGGTTTTGTTCCGGGGCGAGGTGGCGCCCAAGAGCATGGCCGTCAAGACGGCAACCGCCACCATTTCGATGATAAGGACACCGATCATGGGCACTTGCGAAGGCGAGTGGGCGTCAAAGCCATTGGCCAATGCGCCGAAGAGCTCGGGCATAGCAGGGGTGGCACCGGCGGGCATCACCCGCATCATGGCAAGCCAAACTGCCGCGGCCAAAATGCCGCCAATAGTCTGGGCCACAATGTACAAAAGAGCGGCGGAAAACTTCAACCGGCCGGCAACTGCCATACCCAACGAGAAGGCGGGGTTGAAGTAACCGTTGGTGACGTGACCGAAGGAGATGATGGCGGCCACCATGGCCAGGCCATAAGCGAAGCCCACCGTGGCACCGGACCCGCCGGAGCTGAACAAGGCGGTGCCAAGCCCGGCAAAGACAATGAAAAAGCTGCCCAGCCCCTCAAGTGCTACGCGGGTACTGAGCGGGTAGGCATGCACCGGGGCATTGGCTGTTCCGGATGAAGTCATGAGGGCAAAATCCTTCGAATGGGAAACAAAAACAGGGGGCTAGCGCTCACACGGTGATGCAGCAGCGGGCCCGGCAAGAAAGTTGACAGGAAAGCTAGGCATAAGAGCAAACAGGGCACTCGCCAAGCTCACATGCCTAGTGCCAGCGCACACACCGTGGTGGCAGCCAGAGTAACTATAGCGGCCGAAGCTGTACGTACTATAAGAGCCGGAACGGCAATATGCCCCTCTGACTCCAAGGGTGCAACACCGGAGTGCAGGAGCCGGATCCGGGCCGCGGCGCACACCACCAAAACGATAGTTGTCAGGGCGGCCACGGCCGCGCAGACTCCCATTCCCACCACATGGGCTGAATATCCGCCCAACGCTCCGCCAAGCCCAAGTCCGGTGTCCGGGCCCCCACCGAAGCCAGTCAACGTCTGCAACCAGCCGCGCCAAATGAGAAGATCGGCCACCACGGCGCTCATGATGGTCCGGCGCCAGGACAGGGCCGTGCGTTCAGGCTGCAGGCCGGGGTCCCGGACAGGTGCCACAGAGGAGGCCATGTTAGGGCTGGACCAGGATCAAGATGGCAAAAACAATGGCGGCGAGCGAGACAATGACAGTCATCCCCAGCATGAGCCACGAGTGCGGCAGTTCCTCATCATTACGCATGGCCTGTTCCTGATGAGCCCAGCGCCGGTAACTGACAATGGCCAGCACGGCACCAATCACGGCAAGGACCATGCACAAGATGATACGAATCAATGGCGGCGCAATTTCCGGGGCCAGCTGATCAATTGCTATTGCACCTGCCAAGAGGGCCAGCGCGGTCCGCACCCACGCCAGAAAGGTACGCTCATTGGCTAGTGAAAAGCGGTAGTCAGGTGTTTTTCCGGTCCGTCGCCAGGCGGGCTCGCGCATGGGTCTCCTCAAAAGTTCGGGCAGTTTGTGGTGGGCGCACAAGAAGCACCGCCTTTGAGTCTACTTCGGCCCCCGTATGCCTCCTCACAGCCGCACCGCTGTCTTGGCCCGCATCCGCTGCCGGAAACGGTAAATTGGTCTCATGACCATTCCAGTTCAGCCCGCTCCCCCCGCCGACTTCGCCAGCCGCGTCCAGGGCACGCTCATGGGAGGCGCCTTAGGTGATGCCTTCGGCTACCTTGTGGAGTTCGATTCCCTCGCCGCCATTGAGGCGAAGTATGGTCCGGCGCTGCTGGTGGACTTGTCCCAGGCGTCCGGCACACCGCACTTTTCCGACGATACTCAGATGAGTCTTTACACCCTTGATGGCCTGTTGGATGTGCTGGAGTGGGCCAATAGCGGTGTGGGTGCCGATATCAACGCCTGCCAATGGCTCGCGTATCTGCGCTGGCTCAAGACCCAGAATATGCAGGTGCCCAGCCACACCCCGGAGCAGGCCCCCCGCTGGATTGATTCTCAGAGCGTGCTCCACCACCAACGCCACCCCGGCAATGCGTGCGTGAGTGGTTTGGCGGGCGGGGAAATGGGCACCATTTTCCGCCCCGTCAACCCCGATTCCAAGGGTTGCGGGACCGTGATGCGTTCGGCGCCCTACGGATTGCTGCCTAACATCGAGGCGGAAACGGTGTACAAGATCAGCTCCGATGCGGCGTCTTTGACCCACGGGCATCCCTCGGCGCGCCAGTCCTCCGGGGCGTTTAGCTGGCTCATCCACCAGTTGGTCATGGGCGGGCTCTCGCTGCGTGCCGGTGCCGAATCCGCCAGGGAGCGGGCTGTTGCCGAGCCTGGTGCAGATGCCCAGCTGTTGGCACGCCTTGAGGCGGCCCTGACCTTGTCCACGCACGACGGCGAACCCCTCAGCGGCGATTCCCTCACCGACGCGCTGGGGTTGGGTTGGGTAGCTGAGGAGGCACTTGCTGTTGCTGTCTACGCCGTGCTGGTTACGGCGCCTGGTGCACTTTCGCCCGCGGGGCATTTCTTGGATGCCATCCGCCTTGCCACCAACCACAGCGGAGACAGTGACTCCACTGCGGCCATCACCGGGAACATCCTAGGTGCGTTCTACGGGGAAGTTGCCCTGCCGCCGTCGTGGTTGAAACTGTGCGAGGCACCCTCCCTGATCCGGCGTCTGGGAGCCAACTTCATCAAGCTCACCACCGGAGAGTAGTTCAACTACCCGTTCAGCCCAGGGACAGTACCGCACCAATGCCCTGTGCAAAGCGTTTGGGCGGACCCGGCAGCAATAATGGCCACCGCTCAAAGTCGGCGGCGGCGGTAACTGCAGGGATATCGGCACGTTGGCTCATAAATTCAGAGTAGAACCGTGCCTGTGAGGTTTCGAAAGATTGTTGCCCAGCATGACCAAAATGGAGTGCGGGCGGTTCAGCCAACCATTTGCATGAATTCGCCCTCGGAGAGCACCTCAATGCCTTGTCCGCGGCGCTGCAGATCTAGGACACGTTTGGCTTTGGAGGTCAGCCGTCCGCTGCGTAAATCTACTGCCGTGAAGCCGCTGCCCACCACCAGCACAGTGGTTTTTAGGGTTACATTGCTGGCGCACTGGGCTCCGTGAGCCGCTGCCCTGATTTTTGCTTCAGGACGGCCCAGGCTCAGATCGCCCGTGAAGACCACGGTTTGTCCAAAGAGCGGGTGGGCGATGTCAGCGTGGGTGTTCGGTTCCGGGTTTGGACCCTCAGTGGACCAGCTGGAGCGCCCGCCACGAGCCGTTCCAGCGGCGATCCCAGCCTGCATCTGCACCATCCTCTCCAGCGCCGAGCGGGTGGCTTTGGAGAGCTCATCTGTGGAGGGGTTATAGGCGTCAACGTGCGGCATGGCCAACGTCATCGATTCAAATACCCCGCGCACGGAATCCACGCCGTGTTTGCCGGCAATGTCCACCATGATCCCGGCGCAGGCGCGGGCGTCCTCGGTGGCGTCGTGGTGGTTTTGCAGTGGTACACCGGCAGCCTCGGCCACAAACGGCAACGAATACGACGGCAGTGAATAGTTTTTGCGCGAAAGGATCACGGTACAGGCATAGTCGAACGCAGGTGCGGGGATTTTCGAGACTTCTGCTGCGGAACGGATCACGCCCAGGTCAAAGGCCGCATTGTGCGCCACCAGCGGATCCGCACCAATGAAAGCGCCAATCGCCGGAAACACCTCGGCAAAACGCGGGGCCGTGGCCACATCGTCAGGGGTGATGCCGTGAATAGTGATGTTGCGGGAATCAAAGTGGTCGTGGCCCTCCGGTGGGCGCATGAGCCAGTAGCCTTCCTCAACTATCACCCCGCCACGGACCTTTGTTAGACCAACGGAGCAGGGCGATCCCCTAAATCCGTTGGCGGTTTCAAAATCAATTGCAGTAAAGTCCAGAGCCACCTCTCAAGGCTACCCTTCCCCACTGACACCGCCAGCAGAAGATGAGCGGGCCCACCCTTTGTTCGCACAAAGTGCAGCGCCGGTGGGCCAGATTCGCTCAGAACCTGGCCCACCGGCGTCGTACTTGCCCTGAAGGTTCAGGGTGTTGCCCGGCGCAACGTCAGGTAGGCGCCAACACCGAGCAGTGCCGCGAGCCCCAGGGCCAGAAGACCCAACGTGACGGGGGTCAGGGCCACAATCCAGCTGCCGACGGCGGCCCACCAGCCCTGCCAGGTGATCAACGCCACGGAACCCACCAGCAGGATTCCCAGAGAAATGAACATCACCAGCAGCCCGGTTGTCTGCCACCTCTTATACACAGTCGCACCCCAGAACCCTGCCAGGAAAAGGAACATCATCACCACGAAGTAGAAGAACAGCTGCCCACCCCAGGGCTGCTCGGAGACCCAGCCGAGGCTGAACATCTGCCCCTGCAATCCCCAACCATTGGTGGCTGCCTCCACGAACCCCAAAAGCACGTAGAGCACCGAAATGCTGGCGGCAATAACGGCGAACAATCCCACGGTGCCAAAGAAGAAGTTGCGCCGGCTGATGCTCAGGCCCTGGGAAAACGGGAATGTGTAGGTCAATGACTGGATGCCCAGACCAAAGAAATACCACATGACTGCCTGGCCGGCACCTGAGTATTTGGTCCCCACCGAATCCGGGATCATGGCCCAGATGAGAAGGCTGAAGGCGAAGGAGACCCCAATAATGAGCGCTGGAATGCCCAAGAAGGTCCACTTGCTAATGAGCTGCATGCGGGCAACTCCCACTGCATGGTTCATTGTGATGCTCCCATCCGGCTGCTCTTCCTTGCTGCCTTGGCTGTTTCTTCCCTTGCCCCATCGGGGACGCCGGCAATGCCGGCATCGAGCGTTTTTTTGATGACGAGCTGCTGCAGCGAGACGGGCCCAACTTCCAAACCAAGTTCTGCCGCTTCCCGGCGTTCGGCCTGGCTCAGCACACCCTCGACCGTCAGCGAAAGCAGCGCCCCGATCCCTTCGCGGTGGAGCACCGCCCGGGCTGCTGCGAAAGATTCAACGCGGGCTGCCGGACCGGCGACACTAAAGGCCGAGCCGCGGAGGTTCTCGGCATCGTCGTCCACGATGATTTTGCCCTTGTCGATCACGATCACGTGTTCGAGCAGATTGGCCACCTCATCAATGAGATGGGAGGACAAAACAATGGTGCGTGGAAACTCGGAGTAGTCGGCCAGCAGGCTGTCGTAGAAGAGCTGGCGGGCCACGGCGTCCAACCCCAGGTAAGGCTCATCAAAAAAAGTCAGTTCGGCCCGCGAGGCCAAGCCGATAATGACGCCCACGGCTGAGAGCTGACCGCGCGAGAGCTTCTTGATCCGCCGCTTCATGGGCAATTGGAAGTCCTTGGCCAATTGCAGGGCCAGAGCGTTATCCCAGTCCTTGTAGAAGATGGCTGCGGCCTTGAACGCGTGGAAGGGCTTGAAGTCATCGGGATACTTCTGCGATTCCCTGATGAAACAGATCCGGCTCAGCACCTTTTCGTTTTCATGGGGTTGTTCCCCGAAGACGCTAAACTCCCCCGAGCTGGCGAATCCCTGTGCCGTCAACACAGACATGAGCGTGGTCTTGCCTGCGCCGTTGCGTCCCAGCAGGCCGTAAATTTTGTCCTGTTCGAGTCTGAGACTGACTCCGTCAAGGGCCATGACGTCCTTGTAGGCCTTGGACACGTTTTCCATGCTGACAACTGTTGTACTCACAATGCGCCTTCCTTTAACTGTGCTGTGCTGCCCCGAGCCGGTTCATGCGGGGCCAGCTCTGGTTCCCTGGCCAGCATCTGTTCCCTGGCAAGCATCGCCGCTAGTTGTACGCCGTCGATCCCCAGCTTGCGAGCCTCTCTGGCCAACGGCTGGAGGAATTGTTCGTAAAAGACTTCCCGGCGACGGCTCATGAGGATCTCCCGCGCGCCGGTAGCAACAAACATGCCAATGCCTCGCTTCTTATAAAGAATTCCGTCATCAACTAGCCGGTTCACACCTTTCGCGGCGGTGGCCGGGTTGATCCGGTGAAAGGCAGCGAACTCATTGGTGGAGGGCACTTGGGCTTCTTCAGCGAGCACGCCCTCAACAATGTTGTTCTCAATCAATTCCGCGATCTGTACAAAGATCGGCTTGCTGTCATCAATCACGCAGCCACCACCTTCGCCCAGTTCCCGAGGACCACCGCTAACCTCGTTGGTTCATTACTCATGTAACTAACCATACGACCATAGTGGTGACTGTCAACCCCAAAGATCGTCCCAAGGGTGGAGATATCGCACAGGGAAGTAACGTAATCTTGGATCGTGATACTTACTGCATTGAGTGCCTCCGCCCTGCCCGCGCTCGTGGGACACGGGGCCGTGCCGTCCCTCGGCATCCTGCCCGACTGGCTGGACCCCATGAACATGTTGGACCACCCGGCACTTGGTTTTTGGGTGGTCATCATTGCCTGCGCCATCATCTTTGCCGAGACTGGCCTGCTGGTGGGTTTCTTCCTACCCGGCGATTCTCTGCTCTTTACGGCAGGCCTGCTGGTGAGCACCGGCGGTATGCCCGTCAACATTTGGGTGCTCATGGGAATGCTGATTGTTTCAGGTTTCCTTGGAAACCAGCTGGGCTACTACATCGGTTACAAGGCCGGCCCCGCCATCTTTAACAAACCAGAATCCAAACTGTTCAAGAGGCAGCACGTTGAGAGTGCTCACGCCTTCTTTGAAAAGCACGGCGGCAAGGCCCTGATTCTGGCCCGCTTCGTCCCCATTGTCCGCACCTTTGTCCCCGTCATTGTGGGCGTGGCCAAGATGGATATGCGCAAGTTCCTGATCTTCAACGCCATTGGTGCCGTTGCTTGGGCTGGCGGCGTCACCTACCTCGGCTACGTCTTGGGTGACAATTTCCCCTGGGTCCAAAAAAACCTGGACATAATTTTCATCGGCATCGTGGCCCTCTCGGTCATTCCCATCGGCATTGAATTCATTAAGGCCATGATCAAGCGCAATAAGAAGAGGGCTTCACAGGCGTAGTTCTTCCACCACCACGAAGGCGACCCCGGGCATCAGCCCGGGGTCGCCTTCGTTTTTCCACCTCTATTTCCCACCACTTGCATTCGCAGCGCCTGAATTCTCAGCGCCTGCAGTCGCCGTGGCGGCGAGATTCAGTGGGAGAGTGCCGTCACTATGTGCGGCAGCAGTGCGCGGAAGGCATTGCCGCGGTGGCTGATGGCGTTCTTTTCCGCGCTGCTTAGCTCGGCGCAGGAGACCTCCAGCCCTGAGGGCGCCAAGATGGGATCGTATCCAAAACCGCCCTCGCCGCGGGGAACACTGAGCAAAGTTCCCTCAAGAGTTCCCTCTTCCACAACATCCAAGGACCCGTCTGCACTGGCTAGTGCCGCGGCGCAAACAAAACGTGCGCTGCGGTGTTCGGCACTGATGTCGGAAAGCTGAGCGAGCAGCAGATTCAGGTTCGCCGTGTCATCTCCATGCGTCCCTGCCCAGCGGGCCGAGAAGATCCCCGGGGCCCCGCCCAGGACATCCACGGCCAGTCCGGAGTCATCAGCAATGGCCAAGACGCCACTGAATTGCGCCACGGCATGAGCCTTAAGACGTGCGTTATCTGCGAAGGTGACCCCTGTTTCCACAACATCCGGGGCGTGGATGGCTCCGGCGTCGAGCACGTCAGTATCAACGTCCAGGCCCGGGATCTGGCCCCGCAGCAGCTCCCGGAGCTCACGCAACTTACCCTGGTTGTGGGTGGCGAGGATGAGCTTGGGCGCCATTAGTTGGCGAGGGTTTCGCGCTGGATACGGGACAGTTCCGTGGTGCCCAGCAGGGCCAAATCCAGGAGCTGATTGAGCTCATCGCGGTCAAACGGGGCGCCTTCCGCGGTGCCTTGAACCTCAACGAACTTACCCGAGCCGGTGACAACAACATTCATGTCCGTCTCTGCGCGGACGTCCTCAACGTAGGGCAGATCCAGCATGGGAACGCCGTCGATGATGCCTACGGAGATGGCGGAGACGGTGTCAATCAGCGGGTTTGCGTTCTTGGCAATCAGCTTGTTTTCCTTGGCGTAGGCAATCGCGTCGGCGAGGGCCACGTAGGCGCCGGTGATCGCGGCGGTGCGGGTGCCGCCGTCGGCCTGCAGAACGTCACAGTCCAGGACTATGGTGTTTTCACCCAGGGCCTTGGTATCGATGATGGAGCGCAAGGAGCGGCCAATCAAGCGGGAGATCTCGTGGGTGCGCCCGCCAATTTTGCCCTTGACTGATTCACGGGAGTTGCGGGTGTTGGTGGCGCGCGGCAGCATGGCGTATTCGGCCGTGACCCAGCCGGTACCTTCCCCCTTGAGCCAGCGCGGCACACCGGGGGTCAGAGACGCGGTGCACAGGACCCGGGTGTTGCCGAATTCAATGAGGGCCGAACCTTCGGCCTGCTTGGACCAGCCGCGGGTGATGGTGATGTCGCGGAGCTGGTCATTGCTGCGGCCGTCGGCGCGCAGTGTTTCATTTGTTGTCATGCATACCAGCCTATAGCCTCGCGTGCACGGGCTGCCGCGGTCTTCGGAGTCCGTTGTTAAGATTTGAGGCAGGTGCACAGGCCTCCAATCTTAACAACGGTCTCCGGTCTCCTAGATCGTGTAGTGCACACCCGCCACGGCACCGGCCACGTCACCGGAATACACTTCACGGGCTTCGGCCACCACCTTGTTGGTGTCCGTCCACACGGGGATGTGAGTGAGCAGCAGCCGCTTCACGTTAGCCCGGGCAGCAGCTGCTCCGGCACGTTTTCCTGTGAGGTGCACGTCTTTGATGTGATCATCCCGGCCCTCTTCGAAGGCCGCCTCGCAGAGGAAGAAGTCGGCGTCTTGGGCGGCGTCTTCCAACCCTTGACAGCTGTCGGTGTCACCGGAGTATGTCAAAACGGAGGTTCGGTCCATGCCGGTGCCATCGTATTCAGTGACTTCCACGCGCAGCGCGTAGGCCTCCGGAGTGGGATGGTTCACTGAATAGGGGGTGACCTTGAATGGGCCTACGCTCACGGGTTCACGTTCTTGCCAGTTGATGAAGTCAAATTCTTCGCGCATGCCTGGATCCAGGTCCAGTCCGTAGGCGGTGGCAAGCCTGTCTGCTGTGGCTGCCGGGCCCCATACGGGAATCGGTCCACGGTGCCAGCCGTATGGACTCCACCGGACGGCCACGTGCAGCCCGCACAAGTCCATGCAGTGATCTGGGTGCAGGTGGCTCAGGAAGATGGCATCAATGTCCTCTAGGTCCATGTACCGTTGCACGGATCCCAAGGCTCCGCTGCCCAAGTCAAGGAGCACACGCCAGGGCCGAACGCCGTCGTGCGCTGTCAGCAGGTAGCAGGACGCGGGCGAGGCCGGGCCGGGAAAGGACCCGCTGCATCCAACAATGGTCAACTTCATGGCTACTCCCCCGCAATACTTCCCGGAACAGCAAGTCTGCCTATGGAAGCCTGCAAAACAAAATTGGATTGCTGTGTGACTGCGCCACCGCCTGGTTTCTGTGCGGCGGCAGCGAGCATGTCCGGGGTGATGCGGGCTAAAGATCCTGTGGGGTAATGCGCAGCAACATGGCTCACCTGTTCCACTCCGCGCACCTCCGGACCCAGAAAGCGCCTGGCCAGCACGCCGAAGCTGGCGGCGTCACCGGTTGAGAGGAATTGGTGGGTAGGAGCAGCCACTGAGACACGTTCCAGATCGTGGCTGACAAGGGCCCGGTACACATCTTTGGCTGTTTCCTCGGCACTGGATACCAGTGTCACTGTGTCCCCCATGACGTAGGAAATTACGCCCGTCAGCAAGGGATAGTGCGTGCAGCCCAGGACCAGCGTGTCCACGGCGGCTTTTTTCAAGGGCGCCAAATACTGTTCCGCCGTGGTTAGTAACTCTGGCCCGGCCGTGATCCCCGATTCCACGAACCGGACAAAATCAGGGCACGCCACGGAGGTAATTCTCAGGTCCGGGGCGGCCGCGAACGTATCCTCGTATGCCCTGGATCCCACAGTTGCCACCGTGCCAATGACGCCCACGTTTCCAGTCCGGGTGGCCGCCACGGCCCGCCTCACGGCTGGCTGAATGACCTCAATGACGGGGATGCCGTACCGTGCCGTGTAACGTTCACGGGCGTCACGCAGAACCGCCGCCGATGCTGAGTTGCAGGCGATCACCAGCAGTTTCACGCCCGAATCAACCAGCTCATCCATGACGCCCAAGGCGTTGGCCCGGACTTCGGCTATGGGCAGCGGACCGTAGGGGCCGTTGGCTGTGTCACCCACGTACAGGATCGACTCATTTGGCAGCTGATCGATGACGGCACGGGCCACGGTCAGGCCGCCCACGCCGGAATCAAAGATCCCGATGGGGCGGTCCGTCAAGGGTGGGCGGCCGGCTGGCTGTGTTTCGGTGGTGCGTGCTGGATTTGCGCTCATGATCGTTTCAACAATAGTTCCTGCGGCCCGGCTACAGATAATATTTGACGCCGGTGGCCACCTATTTTGTTCGTTGCAGTTCCACGAGCATGGCCTGCACCAGGCTTTCCTGTAGCCAGGAGACAAAGTTATAGACCAGCGAGAGGTAACTTTCTACATCATCTGCATCGCCCCAGTCCTGCACCTCATGGATCCGTTCGGCGTCTTCGGCAGTGCGGATAGCTAGCCTTTCGGCCAGCACCAGACGGACATCATTCAACGCCATGGCCCATAATTTGGCACCCTCACTATCTAAGACCAGCTTCTCGCTGTCCAGACCCAAGGAGGCTGCCCGCAACGCGCCGATCTTACTTTCGCGCAGGGAGCGTTCGGTGAGCTGGCGGAACTCCAGGGCGGAGTCGGCGTCGCCCGTGAGCGCGTCCGGCAGGAGCCTCAAGAGAGCGGGGTCCGTGGGGACACGGACATCCATGTCCAGGCCGATCAGCGCCGCCAGTGGATCCTCGTGGGCGGGGGTGGCCGGTTCAAGCATGGTGATGATGTCGGAGAAGAGCTTGCGCAGGAGGTCACGCTCAGCGGGTTCAAGGAATCCGGTGATGCCGCGGCGGCCGGCGGAAAAAGCTTTAGCCACGGGGGCCGCCCTTCACAACAGTTGCCCACAGGCCGAACCCGTGCATGGCTACGGCGTGGGCTTCCATCTTTTCCTTGGCACCATGGGCCACCGCGGATTTGCCCTCAGTGTGGACTTGGAGCATTAATTTCGCCGCCTTTGCCTCTGAATAGCCAAAATAACTTTGGAAAACGTAGCTAACGTAACTCATCAAATTGACCGGGTCATTCCACACGATCAATTCCCAGGGGATGTCCGGGGAGATGAGTTCGCGCGTTGATGCTTCCCGGTCTGTTTCCGGGGCTGTGCTGACACTCATATGTCCATTCTAGTGTTGCCCCACTAAAGTGAATTCCGTGACTACGCCAATAAGCTGGGGACAGCCCCGCACTTCACTGTTTACAGATCACTATGAGCTGACCATGCTCCAGGCTGCTCTGCACTCGGGTGCCGCACATCGCCGCAGCGTCTTTGAGGCCTTTGCCAGACGCCTGCCGGACGGCCGCCGCTATGGGGTTGTTGGCGGAACGGGCCGTCTGCTCGAAGGTTTGGAGCAGTTCCGTTTTGGCCCTGACGAGCTGAATTTTCTGGCCCAGAACAACGTTGTCAATGACGAAACCTTGGCCTGGCTCTCCGATTTCAAGTTCTCCGGAGACATTTACGGTTATGCAGAGGGCGAACTTTATTTCCCCAATTCACCCATTTTGACCGTCGAATCGACGTTTGCCGAGGCCTGCATTCTGGAAACGTACGTGCTCTCGATCCTGAACCACGACTCCGCTATTGCCTCCGCCGCCTCCCGCATGACCGGTGCTGCCGGAGCACGCCCCTGCATTGAGATGGGATCCCGGCGCACGCATGAGGAGTCCGCCGTGGCCGCCTCCCGTGCCGCCGTGATTGCCGGGTTCTACGGCACGTCCAACTTAGAAGCCGGCCTGCGCTACGGCGTACTGACGCTGGGCACCGCCGCCCACTCCTTCACGCTACTGCACGATTCCGAAGAGGATGCCTTCCGTGCTCAGCTCGGTTCCATGGGCAACGGCACCACACTGCTGGTTGACACGTACGACGTCGAAGCCGCCGTCCGTAAGGCCGTCGCCATTGCGGGACCCGCCTTGGGCGGCGTGCGGCTGGATTCCGGTGACTTGCTCGCCCAGGCACGGGATGTCCGGGCGTTGCTGGATTCGCTGGGGAACACGAACACGCGCATCACGGTGACCAGCGATCTGGACGAGTTCGCCATCGCAGCGCTGGCCGCAGCCCCCGTGGACGCTTACGGCGTGGGGACCTCCCTCGTGACCGGCTCAGGTGCGCCCACGGCGTCGATGGTGTATAAATTGGTGTCCCGTGAAGGTGACAACGGTGAGTTTGTGGCTGTTGCCAAGGCTTCCAAGAACAAAACCAGTGTGGGTGGGCGCAAGTACGCCACGCGCCGCCTGAACAACGAGGGTGTGGCTACTGCCGAAGTGGTGGGGATTGGTCACCGCCCGGATGCTGACGCCAATGACCGCCCGCTGCTGGCACGGTTCATGACCGAGGGCGTGCTGGAACCAGGGTGGATCGGTTCTGATGGTGTGGTGCGAGCCACCGCCCGGCACGCCGCATCCATGGCCGAATTGCCCGGAGCCGCCCGCCGGCTCCAACGCGGGGAGCCTGTGATCCCTACCGAATACGAAACAGCAGCACCTGTCCCTGCGGCAGAGAACTAAGGAGCATCCCATGGCCAAGGCCCTGATCATTGTTGACGTGCAGAATGATTTCTGCGAAGGCGGCTCACTCGCCGTCGCCGGCGGCGCCAACCTTGCAAGCGAAATCAGTGAATTCCTAGAAAACGCCCAAGACCTGGACTTTGTTGTTGCCACACAGGATTGGCATATTGACCCGGGTGCCCACTTCTCCGAGACCCCGGACTTTCTCAACAGCTGGCCTATGCACTGTGTGGCCGGCAGCAAGGGCGCAGCCCTGCACCGGAACCTGGATACTGAAGACATTGACGCATACTTTCGCAAGGGAAAGTTTGATGCGGCCTACTCTGGCTTCGACGGCCTGCTGGCACCTGAGGATGAGGTTGCCGTGGGTGAACGTGAGGCCCACGAATCTGTGGCAGAGGACGGCGAGGCCCCCATTAGCCTAGATGATTGGCTGCGCGAGAACGACGTCGAAGATGTTGTGATTGTGGGGATCGCCACGGACCACTGCGTGCGCGCCACTGCCCTAGATGCCATCAACGCCGGGTACAACACCACTGTGTTGCGGGACTATGTTGCAGGTGTAGACGAAGACGCCAGTGAGGAAGCTCTCGAGGAACTCAAAGACGCGGGAGTAGAGGTCAAGTAGCGGGCGGGCGCAGGAGCCGGGTTATTTCCGCCCAATAAACCAGTCTTGGAGCTTCTTCAACCGGGTCTGCAACTGCGTTTCATCAGCCTGTGCCACGGCCGGGCCGCCACAGATGCGGCGCAATTCGCTGTGCACCATGCCGTGGGGCATCCCTGATCGGGAACTCCACGCGGAGACGTTCTTGGCCAGCTCGCCTCGCAGATCCATCAACAGCCGGTGGTCCACCAACGGCGGCGCCTCGGGTTCGGGCGGAGATTTCTTGCGCTTGCGGCTCTGTTGGTCGGCCTGGCGTTGACGCAGTAACAAACCCATTTGGTCGGCGTCGAGAAGTCCTGGGATGCCCAGGAAGTCGAGCTCGTCTTCACTGCCAATCGCGCCGCCGGTACCGAACTCGCCGCCGTCGAACAACACCCGGTCAAAGGACGCCTGTGATTCCAGCGCCTCAAATTTGAATTTCTCCAGGGTGTCGGAGGCCTTTTCCTCGCGGTTGGCCTCCTCCATCTCGGAATCTTCTTCAATAAAGCCATCCGGATCCTTATCCGGACGGTCCAAGGCGTGATCGCGCTCCAGCTCAAGCTGGTTGGCCAGTGCCATCAGGTTGGGCACTGAAGGCAGGAAGATCGACGCCGTTTCTCCCCTTTTGCGGGCCCGCACAAAACGGCCCACGGCCTGAGCGAAGAACAGCGGAGTCGCCGTCGAGGTCGCGTACACACCAACAGCAAGACGCGGCACGTCAACACCTTCGGAGACCATGCGCACGGCCACCATCCAGCGCTTGTCCCCTGCCGAGAAAGAATCAATCTTGGCGGAAGCCTTGGCGTCATCGGACAAAATGACGGTAGGTGACTCTCCCGTGATCTTCTTCAACTCTGCGGCGTAGGCGCGGGCGTCCTCGTGATCTGTGGCAATCACCATGGCACCGGCGTCAGGCACTGCCCTGCGCACCTCGGTGAGGCGCTTGTCCGCGGCGGCCAGGACGGCAGGGATCCACTGCCCCTCGGGGTTCAGCGCCGTGCGCCATGCCTGCGAGGTGACATCCTTGGTCACAGCCTCGCCCAGCGTTGCAGCCATTTCCTCACCAGCACTGGTGCGCCAGCGCATTTGCCCCGAATACGCCATGAACATGACGGGGCGCACCACATGGTCCTTGAGCGCTTCACCGTAGCCATAGGTGTAATCAGCCTTTGACCGGCGAATGCCGTCCCTATCCTCGGCGTATTCCACGAACGGGATGGCCGCTGTATCCGAGCGGAACGGGGTACCCGTCAAGGCCAAACGGCGTGTGGCGGGGTCAAACGCTTCCCGGATGCCATCACCCCAGGACAAGGCGTCGCCTCCGTGGTGGATCTCATCCATGATGACCAGGGTGCGCGCGGCCTCAGTTTTGGCCCGGTGCAACATGGGCTTGCTGGCAACTTGGGCGTACGTGACGGCTACACCAATGAAGCCCTTGCCGTGGCGGCCATCAGCATTTTTAAAGTTTGGGTCAATCGCGATGCCCACCTTCGCCGCGGCGTCTGCCCACTGTTTTTTCAAGTGGTCGGTGGGTGTGACGATCGTGACCCTGTTGATCTGCCCGCGGCTTATTAGCTGTGTAGCAATATGCAGGGCAAACGTGGTCTTTCCGGCACCCGGGGTAGCAACGGCCAGGAAGTCCCGCGGGCTCTCGTTGAAGTACTTTTCCATGGCTTCTGACTGCCATGCACGCAGCTTTTGTGCTGTACCCCATGCGGCGCGCTCAGGATAGGCCGGAGGCAGCGACGGGCCACCAAACAATGTCTCCGTCACGAATTATCCGCCATCCTTGTCACTTCTTCCACGCTTCCGTTCCCACTTCCGGGCACGGCGATTGAACGGTTTTAAACCGTTCCCAAAAAAGAATTACAGCCCCGAACTAATTCTTGGGCTTCTTCGGGCCTTTGCCCTTGCCGCCACCCTCGGGGCGCAGTCCGTCATAGACCTCTTTGCACTCGGGGCAGACGGGGAACTTCTGGGGGTCCCTCCCCGGAGTCCAGACCTTGCCGCAGAGCGCCACAACGGGATCTCCGGTCATGGCCGATTCCATGATCTTTTCCTTGCGGACATAATGCGAGAACCGTTCGCTGTCTCCGGGCTCGACTTCCTGCTTCAGTTCCTGGCGCTCAATCACGGCAGTGGAACCACCGGTCTGGCCGGGTCCGTAGTTCGGATCGTTTTCAAAGGGGTCTGGAGGCAAACTCATAAATTCAGTCTACCGTCTTCACGTCCGCGACTCACCGTAGTGGCTCCCACATCACACTCCGTCTGAAGGAGAGGGAGCGTCCCTGGAAAACGCGCCGAAACTGCGGGAGCGTTGGGAGGGGACGGCTGCGGGAGCCCACCTTTTCGTTCAGGTGAGCTCCCGCAACCGCAGAAGTGGCGTCAGTGGCCCTACTTTTTACAGACCCTGCCAGGCGGGCTTGTTGTCATAGGCGTGGCGGTAGCTTGGAGCACCTGCCAACTTCGATGCTGCAGCCTCGTCAATGATGACGGTGGCCCGGGGGTGGAACTGCAGGATCGAGGCCGGGCACGCTGCGGACACGGGGCCCTCAACGAAGTCGCGTACGGCGTCGGCCTTGCCTGCTCCGAAGGCCACCAGAACCAAGTGGCGGGCATCCATGATGGTGCCCAGACCCTGGGTCACCACGTGGTGCGGAACTTGGTCAAGATGATCAAAGAAGCGCGCGTTGTCCTGGCGTGTCTGCTCGGCCAAGGTCTTGATGCGTGTGCGTGAGGCCAGCGAGGAGCCTGGCTCGTTGAAGCCGATGTGCCCGTTGGTGCCGACGCCCAAGATCTGCAGGTCAATGCCGCCCGCGGCAGAAATCGCATCCTCGTACGCTTGGCAGGCACCCAACAGATCCTCGGTGGAGCCATCCGGGCCGTGCACGTTCTCTGCTGCCACATCAACGCGGTTCGTGAACTCGCGGCGAATGACCTCGCGGTAGGACTCGAAGTGGCCCGCGGGCAGGCCCACGTATTCATCCAGAGCAAAGCCGCTGACCGCGGAAAAGTTCAGCCCCTCGTCAGCGTGGCGGCGGGCCAGCTCATCGTAGATGGGCAGCGGGGAGGAACCCGTGGCCAGGCCAATCACGGCGTTGGGCTTGTTACGCACCAAGGCCTCGATCGAGTCGGCGGCAAGCGCCCCAATTTCCTTGCTGCTGGGGAGGATGATGACCTCCATGAAACACGCTTCCTTTCACTGCCACCCTCAGAAAGCGGTGACTAACGGCTTGTCGCAGACGGGCGCAAGTGCACAGACGCCCCGCCAGCGCACTCCGCAAGCGGTGGCTGACAGGGCGCTTTTGCCTTGGGTCTGCTTTGTAGCTCTAACCATATCCAGTCTCAGCGATCTACAGAAACGGACTGCAACAATTCCGGTCCACGGCGCTCATATTGCGCCCCGCCAATGCGGATCCCCAAGACCACGTACAGGGCGCCGAGCAGCAGACCAACCAGCAAGGCCAACCAGCCAAACAGTGGCTGGCCGGTGACGGCACCAATGATGACCAGCACTGCTACGGGGGCAGCTAGTACCCCCGCACCGACAAAGCCGCCCAACTGAACCAACACGGTGGCAAAGCTATTGCCCGGCTTGGATTTCATGGGGCTCTCCCCCGGCAAGGGAGCCATCATGGTGAAGCGGGATGAGAGCACACTGGCCAGGCCCAGTCCTGCGCCGGTAGCACCCATTATCAGGCCCACGGCCGGTGGGAACTGCGCCCAGGTTCCGGAGACAACACTTCCGGCAATAGCAAAGAGCAATCCCAGTGGCAGTGCCAGGACGGCAGCAGCCAGAACACGTCCGGTCCTATCTGCCTTTCCACAAACACCGGAGGCCAAGTGCAGAGCGAACGCGGTGCTGTCATAGGAAATATCGGAGGAAATGCTCCACGCAATCATGAAAGCTGCAATGGCGCCGGAATAGCTCAGGATGGGTCCCACTGCATCCATCCCCCCCGTCTGAGAACCGCCAAATACCAGGACAACGGGGATAAGCGGGGAGATGAGCAGCCCCGCACTATAGCGCGGATCCCGGAACCAATAGGTGAGGCAGCGGGCAGCTATGGCGCCAGTGGGGGTTTGCGCGAACATGGCAAAGAAGCCCAACTTGCCCGGGTTGCGCCTGGCTGTTCCGGAGAACGCGGGGGTCACAAGAGCCCGGACCAGGCACACCTTCCACACCCAGGTCAGTGCCGCAATGGTTGCCAGCGCAATCAGGAATTTCACGGCGGCAGCACCATAGGCGCCGCTGGCAATGGCGGCTGGCACCGCCCAGATGGCGCCCAAAGGAGTCCAGGACACAGTGTTTGCCAGCTGGGGCAGGAAATCGGCAAAGTCAGTGATTCCACTGGAGATGCCGGCAATGATGGGGCCCATAAGCATCAGCGGGACCAGAACCACAATGCCGCTGACGTCCTTAAAACGGCGGGAGGATGCCAGACTGGTGCTCGCTGCCGTGATGGCACGTGAGGCAACAATGCAGGTCAGCGCGGCTAGGGCTCCGCAGATGAGGGCGGCAACAGCTGCCACCGGGTGGCGCCACCAGGCCGCGGCGGTGCCCACGGCGGCCAACAAGGTGATGGCACCTGGAATACCGATGAAACCTGAGAGCGCCAGGCCGGTCAGCATGCTCTTCATGGGGATGGCGTAGGTGGTGAAGCGGGCAGGGTCCAGTGTCATATCCAGTCCGGCGGCAACCACCGGAACAATAAGCCAGCCAAGGAACAGTGCCGCACCGGCAAGGACAAGGACGGTGCCTACCAGCGCCGAATCGGTGGCACCCAGCACGGCCAGGCCCACCAGCACCATGACCAAGATGCCCAGCCCGTACAGGGCCCCAATGATGAGCCCTACCAGTTGCCAGGGCGTGCGCTTCATGGAGTTGCGCAACAGCGCAACTTTTAGTCTTAAGAGGTGCGCAACCATGACAACCCCGCAGTCTGGTTACGGCCGCCAACAAGTTCCACGAACTTCTCTTCCAGGCTCATTTCGCCCCTGACCTCATCCACCGTGCCAGCAGCCAGGACTTTGCCGCCGGCAATCACGGCCACGTGGTCACACATGCGTTGGACCAGGTCCATGACGTGACTGGAGACAATCACGGTGCCGCCGGAATTTACGTAGTCATGAAGGATGTCACGGATATTGGCGGCGGAGACAGGATCCACCGATTCAAAGGGTTCGTCAAGGACCAGCAGCCTCGGGGCGTGAATCAGTGCCGCGGCAAGGGCGATCTTCTTCCTCATGCCGGCGGAGTAGTCCACCACCAGCGTCCCGGCGTCCCGGGTCAGGTCCAAGGCGGCAAGGAGGTCTTTCACACGCAACGCCACGGTGTCTTTGTCCATGCCCCGCAGGAGACCGGCGTAAGTGACCAACTGCTCACCGCTGAGCCGGTCGAAGAGGCGCACACCGTCAGGCAGCAGACCCATGAGCTTCTTGGCTTCCAACGGTTGTGCCCAAACGTCCAGACCATGGACGCTTACCTGACCAAAGTCCGGGCGCAGCAGCCCCGTGGACATGGATAGCGTGGTTGTTTTTCCGGCGCCGTTGGGCCCCACCAAACCGTAGAAGGATCCGGCAGGAACATCCAAGTTGATGTTGTCAACGGCCACCTTCTCGCCGAAACGCTTCGCCAGTCCGCGAATTGACAGGGCAGGTGGCCGGGTCTCTGAGGGCGCAATCGAGGTGTTCATGAAGACGACACTAGCAATCCTGAGGTTGCATGTGACTTATCCCAAAGGATGATTTTGGCACTTCCGTGTCACTCCGGCAATTGGCCCCACAAGAATGACACGGCAGCCACCCGCCGGCTTCGCGGCTCGAGAACGCAGCTTTAGAACAAGGCCCGGGCCAGTGCTTGCCGCGAAGCAGAAACGCGCGGATCGCTGATGCCCACGACGTCATACAGCTCCAAGAGGCGGATCCTGGCAGGTTCGCGTTCGGGGCCAAAATGCGTGGCAATGAACTTCACCAGCCGTGCCAATGCGTCCTCAACATGACCACCTGTCGCGTCCAGATCCGCAACGGCCAAGGCGGCTTCAAGATCGTCTTGATCGCTGGCTGCCCGGGTGCGCAGCTCCTCGGCCGCCACCACGTCGATACCAGCGGTCCGGCGCATCAGCTGCACCTGGGCCAAACCGATCTTAGCGTCGGAATCGTTGGGCTTTTCAGCTAAGACTTTCTCGTAGCTACTCTGCGCCGTTTCCAAATCCCCTGCTTCAATGGCGTCGCGGGCGGCCTGATGCAGTGGTGGCAGTTGCGGCTCGGGCACGGCCGCCGGGTCCTGCGCACCACCGAGATTGCCGGTAACACCGTTGCTGGCTGCGACCTTCAGGAGCTCATTGAAGAACTCCTTGACCTGTTCCTCGGGAAGCTCACCCTCAAACATGGGCACAGGCTGGCCCTTGATCAGTGCCACCACTGTGGGAACCGCTGTCACGCCAAAAGCTTGAGCAATTTGCGGGCTGCTATCAACATCGATCCGGCCGAGCGCCAACTGGCCACCGAATTCGTTAACAACCTTTTCCAGCATGGCGGTCACGTTGGCCGATTGCTGCGAGCGGCCAGAACCCATCGCCGCCACAACGGGAACCTGCTGCGAAAGCTGAACAAACTCTTGGAAACTTGCCTCGTTCACGTCCACCGCATAGGGCGAGGCGTTGGCGGAAGCGCCAGGCGCGGGGGCCGCGGCACGGTTTTTCAGGGCGGAAAGATCGACGGCGCCACGGAGGTTAACTCCGGACAGGCCGTTGGGTGACATGGGGCTGTTTTGACTCATGAACTCACTCTAACTGGGCAAGGCGGCGGCCTTAGCTAAATCTCGCCGCGGGTGAAACCTGGCAAAGGGGACTCAGACTCCTGATAGCGTCCGGGTCCCCTGTGCAAGGCGAAATTACTTCTTGAAGTTGCCGCCTACCAGGTTGCGGGTAGCGGATAAGATGGTGATTTTTCCATCCGAGCCTGCGGGCGGAATGTGCATGACCACGGGCTCAGCGTAATTGAGGGTGAAGCCCTTGGTGGTTTCCTTGCCTCCCGTGAATACTGCCGCGTCATCGCCCACGGTCAGGTTGGCGTTTTCCTTGCTCGTAGCGTCGATTCCGAAGTTATATCCAACTACCACCATGGCGCCGCCGTCAGCCGTGCGCAGGTTTACTACCTGGCCGGTGTCTGCCTTGTGGCTGAACACGTAGCTGGCGTCTTTGGCTTCCTTGAGGATGGTGGCTTGGGTATCAAGGACGCTCTGAATGTAGACGCTGTCATTGAAGGAGGTTTTGAATTTGCTATCGGCCTTTGTGAGGCGGTCACTCAGGGCCGCAATGGCGTCAGCAGGGCTCATCGCCAGACCATCAGCAGCATCAAGAGGCAATTCCTTGGTGCCTTCCTTATCAACCTTGGGGAAAGTTTGACCGGGCAGCAAAGGCGTTGCCTGAATCAGCTTGTAGTTTTCCCGCGGGCTTGCCTGCACCAGCGTCAATAGCTGAGGCAGGGCATTGTTTTCACCTTGTGTAACCAACATGCTGGAACGGGGCCAAGTCTCCGTTGTGGTGACGACCTTGGCCAGCAGTGTTGAGGCATTCACCGGTTCCATGGCCGCCTGCTTGGATACCTTGGCCCGAATTTTGTAGTTGGCTGTGCGGGCTTCCAAGGCCATTCCCGAAACCCGAACTTCAAGTTCCTGAGCATTTTTTGCATTATCACCAGCCGCCACAGCAGCAGCAACCGCCGAGGAAATACGCTGCACTTGGCTATCGAGCAGTGCGGGGAAACCTGGCGTGGACGGCACGGCTGTTGCCGTGGCGGGCGCAGATTCTGTGGCAGCAGCTGTGGCTGAGGGACTCGTTGCCGGTGTGGTGGGATCGGCAGCCACAGCAGGGCTGAGGCTGCCAGCCACTAGAACTGCGGCCAAGGCCGCGCCCCAACGGGTGGTGAAATTAGCGCGCTTCTTCATCAGTCCAACGGTTCCTTCATGCGCCCTGAACTCCGTCTGCTGGTCCTTACCGGGCGTGTCCTTGGCAGGTTTACTCTTAGCAGGCTTGTTCTTCCCGGCAATGTTCTCCCCAGCAATATTATTTCCGCCATTGTTGTTATCGGGCGTGTTGTCATCAGGCTTGTTGTTATCAGGCTTGTCCTGATCAGAGGGGTCATTATCAGGTTGGTCCCGATCAGCCTGGTCCGAGGTGCCGGAATCTGAGCTGGTCTCAGTTTCAAAGGCCACCGGATCCACCGGAGCGTCGCTGGGCTTGGACGCAGCGGGGGGCTCAGTCTTAGACAGCATCAGCGGCAGGGCGGAGGTAGCGTCGCCGGAAACAACTGCGTGAACGGGGGCAGCTTTGTCCTGCCTTGAGCTTCTGTCCGGGCGATCAGTGGAATCATCGCCTGGGCCTGCCTTGTCGGCTTCTGCCTTGCGGGCCTCGTCAATCGTGGCAGGGGCGCCGGGACCGTCCGCCTGCTTGGCAGCTGAACGGGACGCTACAATCTTGTCCACTTCCAGTGCGCCGGTGGCCGGATCGGACGGGACGCGGCCAGCAGTACGGCGGCCTGCCGCAACTTCTGCCTTGGGCTTGTTTGGTGCAATAAGGAACATCAGTGCGGCCAGAGCCAACAGAGCTGAGCCAATGATCATCAGCGGGACGGCCCAAGGGGTGCCAGCTTCGTTGTCCACCGTGATGGAAATGTCGGTAGGCGCTGCGGCCTTGCCATCAACAGAGAGGAGCAAGGCCCAGTCCCCGCGGCCGGGAGCCTGCCAGGTGTAACTGAGTTCGCCATCGGCTTTTTCCTCGCTGACCCACATATCGGAGCCTGCAGGGTTAGGCACGGTGGCCTCACCCTTGTGGCTGGTGGCCGCCAGCTGAGTAAAGTCAGCATCGGCCCCACCAATCTCGGTATATGCGCCATTCCCTACCCAGCCGAGGATATCGTCCTGGCGTGCCACAGCAAGCTGCAGAGGCCCATCGCTCTTGACGGTCATGGTGAACTGGCCATCACGAGTATTGAGCAGTTGCGGACCAATAACAGTCAGTGGTGCAGACGCGGAGGGCGCCGGCGCTGTGGCTGTAAGCGTGGCCGGAGGGAGCCAGATGGTGCGCTGGCCAATGCCTGCACCCAACACCAAGAGGCCCAGGATGGCCAAGACAATCGCAATTTTTGAACGCAAGAACTTACCTAACATCGACGGAACACTGCTGTGATCGTTAGATCAAGGGTAACTGAACCGTTATCTAATGGGCATTCTCCTTTGACTTTTATCACGTTGGCATCCCCGTGGCGCACGTTTTGAACACTCAAGCGCTGGTAACCTCTATTCACTAAAGGAAGTGGAAGAATTTGCCACCATCCATCAGACATTAAGGCAGAAACAGTGAACTCTTCCCCAGATCCAAGCGGCGAACAGCCGCTCCCGGAAGAAACCACTCCGGCTCCGCTTCAGGGCGGGAATGAAACACGCCAAGAGCAGGGTGAAGCAAACCCCACGTTGGCCGCCCCCGTTGCGGTATCGGCCGCCTCAATATCCCTCGAAGCAAAACCAGCTCAACGGGGTTGGCGCAGCTGGGTGGCGGACAAAATCCGGCAGCCGGTTCCGGGTGCACAGCCTCGCGTGCGCTTTGACCTGCCGATGGCTCCGAGCGGACCGGGCGCGCCCATGAGCAACAACGAAGGTTCCAGCGGGGGCAGCTTGGTCCGCCATCCTATTTACTTTGGCTTTATGGGAACCGTGGGCGTTGGCATTGCCTTGTTTCTGAGCTCTATCCTGGCGAACACGCAATCCCTACTGTTGTGGATTGTGACAGCTTTGTTCATCTCTTTGGGGTTGGACCCAGTGGTCCGCTGGCTCGAGCAGCGCAAGGTCCCGCGCCCTCTGGGAATAGTTGTGGTTCTGCTTGCTCTGCTTAGTGTGGTGGCGTTGTTCTTCGCCACATTGATTCCTACCATTGTTGAGCAGACTACCCAGCTCATTAATAAGGCTCCGGTATGGATCAAGGACTTCCTCAACTCGGATTTTTTCAAACAACTTGATGTCCAGTACCACGTCCTTGACACGATCAACGAGCAAGTAGCCAAGTTTTTCCAGGACGCACAAGCTGTGGGCGGTATTTTTGGCGGAGTACTAGGTGTTGGCACCACTATTGCTAATGCACTTTTTGGCACCCTTATTGTGCTGGTCCTGAGCCTGTATTTTCTAGCCTCATTGCCTGCCATCAAGAAGTGGGGCTACCGCCTTGCACCCCGTTCACAGCGCTCCCGTGTTGAAGAGTTGAGCGAGGAAATCACTCGCGGCGTGGGCAATTACGTCATAGGTCAGGTGTGCGTGGCCGTACTCAACGCCACCTTTGCCTTCATCGTCATGAGCATTCTCGGCATCCCCTTCAGCGTCCTGCTGGCCTTTGTTGTGGCGCTGCTGGCATTCATTCCACTGGTGGGAGGCATGATCGCGGCGATTGTGGTGATCGCCGTCAGCCTGACAGCGGGTTGGCAGACTGCCGTCATTTACGCCATTTGCTACTTTGCTTACCTGCAGTTTGAGGCGTACTTCATCTCACCGCGCATCATGCAAAAGGCCGTGGCGGTTCCCGGCGCCGTTGCCGTTATTTCGGTGATTGCCGGTGGCACACTCCTCGGTGTTCTGGGCGCACTGATTGCGATCCCCACGGCCGCTGCGGTGATGCTGCTGGTGAGAGAAGTCTTCATAGCCCGGCAGGACGAGAACTAAAGTTCACCTCTGGGCAGAGATCGTTTTTTTGATCTTACAGAAGCAAGAAGGAGGGGCGGGAATCCGCCCCTCCTTCTTGAATTCAAGCGCCAAAACCCAGGCGCATATTAGACGGGAAGCGCCGCCACGGGTCCGTGCCATTGTGTGGACAACTCCACGTCAGTGCCCAAGACGCTCGAAGCAATTTCATTCAAGGCTCGGGCAGCGTACTTCTCCCCCACCCACAAGTGCTTGGCACCGTCAACAGCTATGAGCTTGGCCTGGGGTACTAAGGCGAACCGGACCGTGGCAGCTTCCGGCTGCAGGTAGTCATCGAATTCCGGCACAAGCACGGTCAGTGGCTTGCCGTACGCGGCCCATGCAAGCAAATCCGAATCAGCGGCCCGGTGAAGTGGCGGCGAGAGCAGCACAGCCCCCTCCACCTGCTGCGCCACTGGGGCTACCGCACCGTATTTGAGCACCAGCTCGGTGCCGAAGGACCAGCCCAGCAGCCAGCGGTTGGGCAGGCCGCGGTCTACAGCGAACTGGACCGCAGCCTCAACATCGAGGCGTTCGCCAAGACCCTCGTCAAAGCTCCCCTCACTCGTGCCTCGCGCAGAGGCGGTGCCGCGGGTGTTGAACCGCAACACAGCAATCCCCGCCAGCGCCGGTAACCGGTAGGAGGCCTTCTTGTACACGTGCGAGTCCATGAAGCCGCCATGTGTAGGCAGCGGGTGCAGCGTGATCAAGGTGGCCCGGACGACGCCGTCGGCCGGCAAGGCCAATTCACCCACCAGAGTCAGTCCGTCAGCCGTGGTCAGTTCAATGTTCTCGCGCACGGCCGGCAAGATCGTGGAGGCACGGACCGGGGCAACTACTCCGGAATCAATAAAATCAAGGGAAGCGGGATCAAAAACCATGCCCCTGAGCCTACCGGTATTTGTAATTCCGCCCGCGCCAGCAGTTGGTGTGCCAGTGCCTGCGATCGCGCAAGCCTGCCTCAACGCCAAAAAGGGCATCTTCCTGCCACACCACAAGATGCGCAGTGCCGGGGCTCACGGGATGGTGGCAGCCAGGGCAAGTGTAGGACTTCTGAGCGTTACCGGCAGTGATGGTGCGAACCGTCCAGAGACCGTCCGAGGCTGACTCCGTTGTGGCGATACCCAGGCGGGCCCGGTTCAGGTCAAAGCCGTCATCATCGCCCGCCGACTGCCCGGTACCTTGGGCTCCGCGTCCCCGAGACTGGCTGGAGCCGCGGACGGCGGAGGTGCGGCGGCGTGGGTGGTTCGAGCGGGGCATGCTTCCATTGTGCCGCACCTCAGCGGGCCTGGGGCCCATCACGGTCCGGCAACCGCTAGAATGACAGGCGTGCGTTTAGTGATTGCCAAGTGCTCCGTCGATTACGTCGGACGCCTCAAAGCCCATCTTCCCCTCGCCGTAAGGCTCCTGTTGGTTAAGGCTGACGGTTCCGTGCTGGTGCACTCAGACGGCGGCTCTTACAAGCCGCTGAACTGGATGAGCCCGCCGGCAACTCTGCGGATTGTGGGACCGGAGGATGCCGAACTTGAAGACGGTGTCATCTCCCAGTGGATTGTGAAATCCACCAAAGCTGATGAACAGCTCATCATCAACATCTACGAAGAGCTCCATGATTCCAGCCACGATCTTGGTACCGACCCGGGCCTCATCAAGGACGGCGTGGAAGCGGACCTGCAACGGCTGTTGGCCGAGCAAATTCATTTGCTCGGCGCAGGCTTCACGCTGATCCGCCGGGAGTACTTCACGGCCATCGGGCCGGTGGATATTTTAGCCCGCGATTCGGCCGGGGCCACGGTAGCCATTGAACTTAAGCGGCGCGGTGACATTGACGGGGTGGAGCAGTTGACACGCTACCTGGAACTGCTCAACCGTGATCCCTTGTTAGCCCCCGTGCGGGGCATCTTTGCTGCCCAGCAAATCAAGCCGCAGGCTAAAACACTCGCCACAGACCGAGGCATTGAGTGCAAAACTCTCGATTACGACGCCATGCGCGGCGTGGATGACAGCGCCTCACGCCTATTTTAGAGAAGTTTTCCCCCCTTCCTGACTAGACTTGAAGCCATGACTGATCCACGCTCCGCGCCCGCGTCCACCAAATACCTGATTCAAGGTGCCGTTGTCACTGACCACGGTGTCATTGAGGGCGGACTGCTCGCCATCGAAGGAGACAGGATTTTGTACGCCGGCCGTGCCGACCACTTCGATGAACCCGGTTTTGGCGCGGGTGATATGGATGCTGCCAACATTATTTCCTTACCCGCTGGGCAGCGCCTGATCCCTGGCCTGGTTGATGTGCACAATCATGGCGGCAACGGAGGAGACTTCCCCAGCGGAAACGAAGCCTCCGCCCGGGTTGCCGTAGATTTCCTCCACCGCGCCGGCACCACCACGCTGCTGGCCAGCATGGTCACAGCATCCCCTGAAGACCTCATCAAAGGCATCGGCATTTATGCTGATATGACGGCCGAGGGCCTCCTGGCCGGTATCCACTTGGAAGGGCCCTTCCTCTCCCACGCACGCTGTGGCGCCCAGAATCCGGCGTTCCTCCTGGACCCGGACCTAGAGCTCATGACTTCCCTCATTGAAGCTGGCCGCGGCACCATCACCACCATGACGTACGCCCCTGAATTGCCCGGCGCCCCGGAACTGGTTGACCTGCTCACCAGCCACGGCATCACCCCATCTGTAGGCCACACGGACTCCGACACCGTGACGGCTGCGAACTCTCTGGAGCAGGCCCGGGAGGGCCTGGATTCCACCGGGTTCGACGGCGTCTCCGGACGACCCACTGTCACCCACCTTTTCAACGGCATGCCTCCCATGCACCACCGCTCCCCCGGTCCTGTTGCCGCGTGCCTGCGGGCCGCCAAAGCTGGGAATGCTGCCGTCGAACTTGTTAGCGATAACACCCACCTGGACCCAGAAACGGTCAAGATGGTGTTTGAGATTGTGGGCGCGGAGAACATCCTGTTGGTCACCGATTCCATGGCCGCTGCGGGGCTCGCTGACGGCCAGTACATGCTGGGCCCTTCCCCTGTCACTGTCACCAATGGTGTAGCCACACTGGATGCAACCGGCTCCATTGCCGGAGGCACCGCCACCTTGTTGGATGTGCTGCGCCGCACCACAGCAGCCGGAGTGAAATTTGCGGATGCACTGAAGTCAGCCACCTCGGTCCCTGCCGCGGTGTTGGGGCTCACGGATGAAGTGGGGTCGTTGCGCCGCGGGCTACGGGCCGATGTGCTCATTGTCAATGCCGATCTGGAGCTGCAGCGCGTCATGCGTGCAGGTCTCTGGCTGCGCTAGTTAACAATCGCGACTCTTTAGTAGCATTCATTGACCTTGAATGTGACGCATGTCATGCTAAACGAGGCTCGGGAGCAACTGCCTCGGCGCCTTATGCGGTACATATAGCGGTACAGCATGAACGTTCATCACAAGGAGAAATCAATGGCACAGGGAACCGTCAAGTGGTTCAACGCTGAAAAGGGCTTCGGCTTCATCACCCCGGACAACGCCGAGGGCGATGTGTTTGTCCATTACTCAGAAATTCAAAGTGGCGGTTTCAAGACCTTGGATGAAAATGCCCGGGTGGAGTTCGAAATTGGTCAAGGCAGCAAAGGTCCCCAGGCCACCGGCGTCACCACGCTCTGATGTGTTCTAGCTCGCGCTAGAACGGCACGCACTAGAACGGCACGTACCAGAACTTTAGCGGCCCCCGGCAATAGCGCCGGGGGCCGTTATTGCTGGCCGCTATTGCCAGCGCTATTATTGCCGGCGCAAGAGCTTGGTCAACGACCGCACTGAAACATTGGGCAGGTAAGCCTCGCCCACGGCCCAGCCAATGGCAGGCAGCGAGAGCGGGTCCTGATACATCAAGTACAAGGACCTGTGCCGTGGTTTGAAACGTTGTTTGAAATTGGCCAGGGAAGAGAACCCGTAGACCGGTTCCAGGGTGCGGGCCAGCAGTTCCAGCATGCGCGCCAGGGTGTTTTCCTGCCCGTCAGCAACGGTTCCAGCAGGTGAAGGCACAGCAGGTGATGGCGCAGCCGTTGAGGCAACGGCATCGCCAGGCCCGGCCGGCATCGCCAGGGCCGAACCCACATGGGCCGCCCCAGAGCGCGGCGAACCTGAGCGTGGCGAACCAGCCAGGGGCGAACCCGAGAGGGAAATGTAATCGACCGTGAGCGCAAAATGCTGCACAGCCTGAGCGATGAGGTATTCCATCACGCCATTGAAGGAGCCGCTGTTGCGGCGCATGAAGTCAAGGGTCCAACTGACTACCTCGCCGTGGGAAAAGACTGGAAGCCAGCTTGTGACGGCGTGAATCCGCCCGGTGGCGTCAATGGCCAAGGCCAGCTGGACGGATTCATCCTTAAGTTCCTCCAGTCCTCCCAGGGTGAAGCCAAGCTCGGGCAACGCCTGGCCGGAGACCCAGTCCTCGGAAATCTCGTGGATCTGTGTGCGCTGCCCTGTGGTCAGTTCCCCGTAATGGCACCATTGCGCAGTGATTTCCAGTTTTGCCGCCTTGTTCAGCGCAGTGCGGACGTTTTGCCAGTCCTTGCCCTTGAAGTCCATGCTGCGAACGTCAAGGAGCGTTTCAGCAGCCACAACAATTCCTCGAAAGCCACGCTGCTCCAGCATGGCGGCGGGAGCTTCATTGACGGAATAAAAGCAGGGGGTGAGAGATTCCTCGGCACAAAAATCAAGGAATTGATCCACGGCAGACTCATAGTCCGCAGGTTCCCCAATGGGCCCGCCTACTGTAAGCGCAACCCCTCGGTGCGCCTGGTACGCCACGGCCACTGTCCCGGCGCTGTTGAACCAGTATTGGTTTTTGGCCCACAGGCTCATCCATGACAGGGAATCTCCTCCCTTGCGCACTAAGGCCTTCGCCGCCGCAATATCGTCTACACCTCCGCTGTGCAGACGCCTGCTCAGAAACAGTGCCAGAATGCTCACGGTGCTGGCCAGCCACAACACCAGCCCACCAAAGCTGAACAGGAGTTGGGAAAAGAACCCGTGCGGATAAATATTCGCGGCATAGCTAAAAGGAAAGGGATAGGGCAGCACGATCCGTGGAATGGCCGCTACCAGGGCGGGCAGTCCCACACCGTCCTCCAGATTCCCCTCGGCCAACCACGCCACCGTGTAGAGCGTCACCACGGCAAGCAACAGCAACGGCAAGTAAATCAGTGCCCGGCGCCGCAGCACTGGATCTGTTTCAACGCGGAAATGCCGGCGAAAGATGATCAAGAATACGGCGATCAATAGGGGCATGAGAACGACTGGCAGTAACTCCCACACTGATTCGTTGATGCTCAGGCTGCGGTGGCCGCGCCGCAATGACAGGCCCACCCCGGCAAAGACCTGGAAGTAGACAGCTGAAACCAGTCCAATAACCAGGTGGAAATAGACGGCCACCCACAAGGCCAGGCGGCTGCCCCGGCGCAGTCCTTCCGCACAAACCAGCAGCAACAGCATCGGCATCAGTGCCAGTAAATGACCGCCGGAGCCAAAAAGTCCAAGGTCCTTGACCATCCCCTGACAGGCGGCATTAGCCACATGACAACTGCCCTGCCATTGCGAAAGTGTGGGTTCTTGGTTGGTGATCCAGGTGCGCAGCATCGCCAGGGGCCCCACCGCCACGTGTGCCAGTGCGGCGGCCAGCGGCCCTACCGCAAAGACGGCCACCACCAGGGCCAAGATGGTGCGTATTTCATGACTTGTTGACCGCCTGGTCCCTCCACGGCCGGCGGCCTTGAAGAACACCTTTCCGGCGGCGAGCCCAATCAGGGCCGCCACAAGGATGAAGAGGTGCTGGGCATGCCCCACATACACGCTGAGCATGAGCGCCGTGGCCAGGATCGAGACCCGCACACGGCGCCTCCACAACAGTGAGATTCCCTGACTTGCCGCCATCAGCGTCCCGGCGGAGGCGGCAAACGGACCCAGCAGTGTTGCCTGATCCACTCCCTCCAGGGAATCTATACCGAGCGTGCTGCCCAGCCCAATGATCACCGTATAAAGTACGACGGCGGCCACTTGGATTGCGCAGAAAAGTGCGGCCGTGCGCAGGGTACCCACAGTGAATTCGGAAATCCCCACCACCACGGCCACTACGGCGATTCCCAACACCATGGCGGCGGTGCTGGAACTGAGAAAGAGCGTGCTGAAAATATTCCACCAGCGACCATCACTGAGATCAGCCGGCTGAAAGCCCCAATTACGTGCCATGAGCCCTGGCAACCTGGCTAGGAAGGCGCCCGAGGCCACGTGCCCCACCATGATGGTTGCCATCAAGGCCGTGCTCAATGGTGCCCGCCGCACCCATCCCAGCACCGCAGGCGTCATGCGGCTGGCCCACCCAGACTTCGTGGTCGCCCCCACCAAGGTCATGGAAGACCAACCCGGGCAAAGACGAACGCCAACCCCTGAGGCAGGGCGGCATCGGCTACAGCCCAGGAATGCCCTCCCGGGTAGGATGCGCTTTTTACGCTCATGCCGGCCTTGCTGGCTGCCGCTTCGAGTACCTTCACATTGGCAGAATACGTGGTATCAGCGTTTCCTACCGCAAACCAGCCATGAATCTGCGGGTACGTGTTGTGTGCCATAAGCGTCAGTGGCAAGAGCGCATCAAAAGCAGCCGTGTCACCGTTGAAAGCTCGATCCACCGTCAATGACCGGTTCACGGCAAGGGCCGGTTCCCGTTCAGGGGAAATCGCCATGAACGTTTGGTATATCTGCGGATGCCTGGTGACCATCTGCAAGGAGCAGGTGGCTCCATAGGAGAACCCGCCCACCGCCCAATGGGCAGGGTTGGTATCTACCTCAAGATGGGATCTGATCCACGTCGGCACATCCATGGACATGTAGCTATCAGCCTGTCCCAGCTTCGAATCCATGCACATTGTATTTCCCTGTGTGCTGCCATTGGGATCCGGAATCACCACAATCGGTGCCAGCCCACCATGAGAGGCGGCATAGGCGTCAAGTTGGTTGACTAAGCCCGTGGAGCTCAGCCACGATTCCGGTGACCCCGGCTGGCCGCTCACCATAACCAGTACGGGCAATACCGGCCGTTGTGCCTCAGAGTAGGCCGGAGGCAGATACACCACGGCCTTGCGGGCCTTGAAGCCCGAAATAGTCCCGGGTATGGGCTCCAAACGCACGGTGCCTCGCACGGGCATCGCTGCAGGGGGCGTCCACCGCGTTGACACGGCGCTCTTCATGAAACGAGACTCCTGGCCCTGGTGCGGCTTGGGCAGCACGGCCGTGGAGATTTCAGTCTCTGACTTCATGAGGCTGCCAAGGGTTGGATACTGGCCAAAATCGGCGTTGATGCCAACGCCCACCACCGCAGCCACCACGGCAACAGCCAGCACGGCAAAAGTGCCACGCATAGGGGAAACGGCTCGCCGTAATTGTCGGCTCGTTCCCCCACGCTCGGCAGGCACACGCTCGGCAGGCGCACTCACTGGCCGGCGACGGCGAAAGCTGGCATACGCCGTCGCGCTTCCCATGAGCAGGGCCCACACCATGAGCGCAACATACAGGGCAACAGCAGTGGGCAGATCCTCCGGCCACCAGTAGAGGACGTAAATCACCAGCCACGAGCTACCGAAGCCCACCAGCAGGGCCACTGCTGCGGCGGCCAGGGCAAACAGCCACCAGCGCCACGATCGGCGAAAGAGCAGAAAAAGCACGGCGGCTACCCCGAGAACGCCGAACAGCACGGGGATGGGTCCGCTAATGAGGCTAAGATTTTGAACTGTTTGCATGCTGCCGCCGCACTCTATTGAGACTTACGCCCGCCAAATGCAGGAGCACAGTGATGTTAGCGCCAAAGTATGGGAGAGCGCTGGGAGTTAGCGCCAGGTGTTCATGCCGGGCTGTGGACCAGCTTCAAGCCATGAGGAGAGGCCGGTGTAAGCACCGAATTTCATGGCGAGCAGGATCTCTGCGCCGTCATAGTCCAGCACCACAATCACGGTGGAGGGGGGAACCCGGGTCAGCTCAGCTTCGCTAGGATCGCGGCGGCCCACCAACACAATCTTGTTCCGTTGCAGGGTTTTTACTGGGATCGGGCTCAAAGACAATGTCCTCAGCCACTGAAGATTTGACTCCTGATAACGACAAACCCCCATGGCCCAGCGATTTGAACGCAGGCACATGGAGGTGTCAAAGGTGCCCAGGGTGCGTCGCAAAACCAAGCGACGCACCCCAAAGAGGCACAATGATAGAACAACTAGCAGGAGCAATCCTGCCAGCACGATGAACGGCATACCGAGTTCGTTCATCAATTGATTGCTAGCGAATCCCTGCGCCTGACGTTGCGCTGTCTTTCAACTGCGCATTGTCAGCAACGATGACAACCCGGTTGCTATCAACCGAGAAGAAGCCGCCGTCCACTTCAACAAGGAAGCGGGATCCGTCCACAGGAGCGATCTCCAGCAAGCCCGGCGCCAAAACCGCGAGCATCGGGGTGTGACCGGGCAAAATGCCGATCTCGCCTTCGCTGGTGAACCCCTTGACGAGGGTCGCTGCACCGGACCAGACAAAATGGTCCGCAGCTACGATTTCAACTTCGAGGTTAGCCATGATTACTTCGTCGATTCCTGGATCTTGGCCCACTGACGCTCAACATCATCCATACCGCCGATGTTGAAGAACGCCTGCTCGGCAATGTGGTCCACGTCGCCGTCGCAGATAGCAGTGAAGCCTTCAATGGTGTCCGCGATGGAAACCGTGGAGCCTTCGACGCCGGTGAACTGCTTGGCCGTGTAGGTGTTCTGCGAGAGGAACTGCTGGATACGGCGGGCGCGAGCCACAACGATCTTGTCCTCTTCGCCGAGCTCGTCAATGCCGAGGATCGCGATGATGTCCTGCAGTTCCTTGTTCTTCTGAAGGATCTGCTTGACACGCACTGCGGTGTCGTAGTGAGCCTTACCCACGTACTGCGGGTCAAGGATACGCGAGGTTGAAGTCAGCGGATCGATGGCCGGGTACAGGCCACGTGAAGCGATTTCACGGGAAAGTTCCGTGGTCGCATCCAAGTGGGCGAAGGTCGCGGCCGGGGCCGGGTCGGTGTAGTCATCAGCAGGTACGTAAACGGCCTGCATGGACGTGATCGAGTGACCCTTGGTTGAGGTGATGCGCTCCTGCAGGAGACCCATCTCATCAGCCAGGTTGGGCTGGTAACCCACGGCTGAAGGCATCCGCCCCAGCAGTGTGGAAACCTCGGAACCGGCCTGTGTGAAACGGAAGATGTTGTCAATGAAGAGCAACACGTCCTGGTTCTGCACATCGCGGAAGTACTCGGCCATGGTCAAAGCTGACAGGGCTACGCGCAAACGCGTTCCCGGCGGCTCATCCATCTGGCCGAAAACTAGAGCAGTGTCCTTGAGAACACCTGACTCTTCCATTTCCACCCAAAGGTCGTTACCTTCTCGTGTTCGCTCACCAACACCGGCGAATACCGAGGTACCACCGAAGTTACGAGCAACACGGGTGATCATTTCCTGGATCAGAACCGTCTTACCAACACCGGCACCACCGAAGAGGCCGATCTTTCCACCCTTGATGTAGGGGGTCAGAAGGTCAATTGACTTAATACCAGTCTCGAGCATCTCCGTGGAGCCTTCGAGAGTGGCAAATGCCGGGGGCTTGCGGTGGATGGACCAGCGCTCGGTGTAATCGAGCTCTGCATCCGTTACGTCCAGGGGTTCGCCCAGGACGTTGAAGATGTGACCCTTGACGCCGTCGCCAACAGGCACGGTGATGGGGCTACCAAGGTCCTTCACGACACTGCCGCGGACAAGTCCGTCGGTGGCCTGCAAGGAGATGGCGCGAATAACGCCGTCTCCTAGGTGCTGGCTGGTCTCGAAGGTAATGGTCTTTGTCTCACCGTTGAGAGTAATCTCGGTGGTGAGTGCGTTGTAAATAGCGGGAATGCCGTCAGCCGGGAATTCGACGTCGACAACCGGGCCGATAACGCGCGCAATGCGGCCTGTGGCACCGGCCTTCGCTGCGGTTCCCTGCTCGTTGAGTTGGGCAGTCATCTCTCTCACTTCACTTGTGTAGATGGCATTGAATAAGTATGAATTGGGCTGCTAAGACGCGTTGAGCGCGTCGGCGCCCGCAACAATCTCGGAGAGCTCCTGCGTAACTTCAGCCTGCCGGGCGTTGTTACGAAGACGCGTGTACTTCTTGATCAGATCGTTGGCATTATCGCCCGCAGACTTCATGGCCCGCTGACGTGCTGCAAGCTCGGAAGCTGCCGCCTGCAAAAGTGCTGAGAAGATGCGTGACTCAATGTACCGCGGCAGCAGGGCGTCAAGGACGTCCTCGGGCTGCGGCTCGAACTCGTACAGCGGCAACAGGTCGGTTGAGGACTGAACTTCTTCCTCAACAACTTCCAGCGGCAACAGACGAATTACGGTCGGCTCCTGAACAACCATTGACTTGAACTGGGTGTAAACGACATGGATTTCATCCACGCCACCCTCTTCAAAGTCAGTGGCAAAATCCGCAAGTAAAGCCTCGCGAAGTTCACGTGCAGTTTCAAATTCCGGCGCATCGGTTCCACCGGTCCATACCTTCGCGTAATCGCGGCCACGGAAGTCAAAGTACGCCTGTGCCTTACGGCCGACCAGGTAGGTCGTGACGTCTTTTCCTTCTTCGTGCAGCAATTCGATAAGGTGCTCTGCCTGCTTTAAAACGCTGGCGGAGTAGGAACCGGCAAGACCACGGTCGGAAGTCATGACCAACACTGCAGCCCGACGGATTGAATCCGGCTCGGTTGTCAGCGGGTGGTCGACCTCGGACTGGGACGCAACGGCAGAAACGGCACGGGTGATCGCATTGGAATACGGCAATGAAGCCGAAACACGCAAGCGTGCCTTTCCAATGCGGGACGTAGCGATCAGTTCCATCGCCTTGAAGATCTTTTGCATCGACGTGGTCGAGGCGATCTTCTGGCGGTAGACCCGGATCTGGGCTCCCATGTTTGTCCTTTCCTTATCCTTGTTTAGCTTGCCGGCCCCGCGGGGCCGGCAAGCTATTCAAAGGATGGTGTCAGCGTTTCTGCTTAACGATCTTTTCCTGGTCGACATCCTCGGCGGCAAGCGCACCGAACTCTTCGCGTCCGGCGCCGACCAAATGGTCGTCACCATCCCCAAAGAAGCCCTTCTTGAAGTCAACGATGTTGGACTTGAGTGCGTCAACAGTCGAAGGCTCCAGCAAGTTGGTCTGAGCCAACGTGGTCAGAACTGACGTGCGCAGACGCAGGTGCTCAAGGAATTCGGTCTCAAAGCGGCGTACATCTTCTACCGGGACGTTGTCCAGGTAGCCGTTGGTGCCCATCCAGATTGAAACAACCTGGTTTTCCACCGGGAACGGTGCGTACTGGCCCTGCTTGAGCAGTTCCATCAAGCGTGCACCACGAGTCAGCTGCTGCTTGGAAGCGGCATCCAAATCGGAGGCGAACATGGCAAATGCCTGCATGTCGCGGTACTGAGCCAGTTCAAGCTTCAACGTACCTGAAACCTTCTTCATGGCCTTGACCTGTGCAGCACCACCAACGCGGGACACAGAGACACCTACGTCCACTGCGGGGCGCTGGTTGGCGTTGAAGAGGTCAGACTGCAAGAAGATCTGGCCGTCAGTGATGGAAATAACGTTGGTCGGAATGTAGGCCGAGACGTCATTGGCCTTGGTTTCAATGATCGGCAAGCCGGTCATTGAACCTGCACCGAGCTCGTCTGAGAGCTTGGCACAACGTTCCAGCAAGCGGGAGTGCAGGTAGAACACGTCACCCGGGTATGCCTCGCGGCCCGGCGGGCGGCGCAGCAACAGTGAGACAGCGCGGTAAGCTTCGGCCTGCTTGGAGAGATCATCGAAGACGATCAGAACGTGCTTGCCCGAGTACATCCAGTGCTGGCCAATGGCCGAACCGGTGTAAGGAGCCAAGTACTTGAAACCAGCCGGGTCAGATGCCGGGGAGGCAATGATGGTGGTGTATTCCAAGGCACCGTTGTCAGCCAAGGTCTGGCGGACAGCTGCAATGGTGGACGCCTTCTGGCCGATTGCTACATAAACGCAGCGAACCTGCTTCTTGACATCGTTAGAAGCCCAGTTGGCCTTCTGGTTGATGATGGTGTCAACGGCCAAGGCCGTCTTGCCCGTCTGGCGGTCACCAATGATCAGCTGACGCTGGCCACGGCCGATCGGGATCATGGCGTCAATGGCCTTCATACCGGTCTGCAGCGGTTCGGTAACCGACTGGCGCTGGGTGACACCGGGTGCCTGAAGTTCCAAGGCGCGTCGGCCTTCGGCTTCAATCTCACCCAGGTCATCCATGGGCTGACCCAAGGGGTCAACCACACGGCCCAGGAATTTATCGCCCACCGGCACGGAGAGGATCTCCCCGGTGCGGTGAACCTGCTGGCCCTCGGCGATGCCGGCGAAGTCGCCAAGGACAACAACACCGATCTCGCGAGTGTCCAAGTTCTGGGCCAAGCCCAGTGTGCCGTCTTCGAATCGAAGAAGCTCGTTGGCCATGACAGAGGGAAGTCCCTCTACCTTGGCAATGCCGTCACTTGCGGTGGTGACGCGGCCAACCTCGACGCGCTCTGCGTTGCCCGGTTCATAGGACGCTGCGAACTCATTCAAGGCATTGCGGACGTCGTCGGCATTGATGGTCAAGTCGGCCATCTGCAGTCCCTGCTCTCCTAAGTTGTGGTTGCCAGCTAAATAAATGTGTGCCGGAAACCTAAATTTTTGATTCAGTCAGTTGTGGACTGGCTGTTGAAACCCTGTGAAGGATTTCTAAACTGCCAACCGGCGGCGAAGCTCGGCCAGGCGGGTCGCTGCGGTTGCGTCAACAACCTCGGCCCCCACAACAACCTTGATTCCGCCGACTAATGTCGGGTCGATATTGACATTGAGCTTCAAATCGCGACCATAGAGTTTGTTCAAGCCGGCCTGCAAGCGTGCGGTCTGCTCTGCGCTCAGGTCACGAGTGACACTGACGTAGGCAATCCAACGCTGCTGGCGTTTGGCCACCAATTCCACGAACCGCTGTACCAAGGCCGTGGGCTTGAGCCCGCGGGGGGCTGCAACAGCTTGGCGGATCAGCAACGCTGAGACAGCACTGGCGTGGGGAACAACCTTCTGCGCCAAAACGCTCTTGGCGCTCCCCGTTGCCTGTGCATCATCAAATGCGCGCTGCAGATCATGACTGGACCCAACAACTCGAATGAACGTGAAGAGTTCCTCTTCAAGAGCATTCAAGCTGGCGGAGCCGCCACCTTGACCTTCAGCAACCGCGATCGCTGACGTTGCTGCCAAGGTTTCCAGTGCATCGCCCAGGTCACGAGCCGAGCTCCAACGTGCGGCAACCAGCTCCAAGAAAACAAGCTGAGCTTCTGCGCTGACCTTTCCCGCAATGAGCTTGGTGGCCAGTGCAGCCTTGTCCGCACTCTCGCGAGTGGGATCGGTCAAGGCGCGGCGCAGGCCGGCGTTGCTGTCCAGAAGTCCCAAGATTGCAAAGAGATCTTGCGCCAATGCGATGGACGCAGTGGCCAGCTTGGGTTCCAGCGACTCAAGAGCCGCTGCCAATGACTTGCTCGATACACCTGCCATTACTTCGTTGCACCCGCGTTCGACTGGTTTTCCAGATCTGCCAGGAAGCGCTCAACAACCCGGTTGGAACGTGCATCATCATCGAGGGCTTCGCCTACGATTTTGCCTGCCAGCGCGGTAGCCAAAGTGCCAACCTCGCTGCGGAGGGAGTTCACTGCGGCCACGCGCTCGGACTCGATCGCAACCTGAGCTTGGGCGGTGATGCGTGCAGATTCCTCTGCAGCCTTCGCCTTCAGATCGGCCAGAATCTGGGCACCTTCTGCACGGGCGCTTTCACGGATGCCATTGGCTTCCGTGCGGGCTTCCATGAGCTGGGCCTTGTACTGCTCCAAGAGGGCGTTAGCTTCAGCTTGCGCTTCTTCTGCCTTCTCAATTCCGCCTTCAATAGCCTCTACACGGTCCGTGTATGACTTCTCGAAGATCGGGGCGATGTATTTCTTCACCACAAAGAGCAGGACAGCGAAAGCTACAGCGGTGACTAGAACTTCCCACCAGTTAGGCAGGAGCGGGTTTGCACCCTCGCTAGCGAGAATTACTGCTGCGGTAACCATTTCTCACTTATCCTTAATCTGATATTCGTCCATGAACAGTTCGTCCCCTAACAAGAGGGAACAAGGAGTCTTTGGACTAGACGCCAACGACGAAGGCGAATACCAGGCCAAGAATAGCCAGTGCTTCTGCAAGGGCGAAGCCAAGCAGGGCGATGGGCTGCAGGATGCGCTGAGCTTCCGGCTGACGGGCCACACCGTTGATGTAAGCGGCGAAGATCATGCCCACGCCAATAGCCGAACCAATAGCCGCCAGGCCGTAGCCAATCATATTAAGGGAGCCGTGCATTGTTTTGTTCCTTTCAAGATACCGGCGTTGTGCCGGCAGGTTGTGAGGTGATTCTTGTATTCGAGAAAAAATAGGGGTGATGCTAGGGGGAAACTTTAGTGCGCATCTGCTTCCAGGCTGCCCTGGATGTAGATCGCGGTCAGCAGGGTGAAAACAAAGGCCTGCAGGACCATGATCAACAGTTCCAGGAAGTACATGGCAATGGAGCCAACAATCACGGCCACACCCGTTGCGTTGAGCAGGATACTGTCCTGAACAACAATCAGGTACTGGGCGCCGCTACCTGCCAGAACCACAATCATGTGACCTGCCAGCATTGTCGCCATCAAACGCAATGAGTGCGTCAGCGGGCGGACAATAAAGTTGGAGATGATTTCCAACGGCACCAGCAGCGGCAGAATCCAAGCAGGAACACCAGTGGGGACCACTGCCAGCTTGAAGTAACGAATGCCGTGCTTCTGCACACCCACAGCAATCCACGTGAAGTAGATAATCAAGGCAATGGCATAAGCACTACCAGCGTGTGAGAAGGAAGGAAGCTGCAGGAACGGAATGGCACCAAAGATGTTGTTCAGCAGCACAAATAGGAACACTGAGAAGAGCAGCGGCACCCACGGGCGGAAGTTTTTCTCACCCATGATGTCGCGGCCAACAGTGTTGCGGGCGAAGCTGTAGAAGCCTTCGGCGAAGAACTGGACCCGTCCCGGAACCAGTTTCGGATTTCGGATCGCAGCCTTGAAGAACCAGACGATCAACACCACCGACAAGATGATCATGATCATCTGCTTGCCGAGCCCAGTGCCGTAATCGGTCATCCAGGGAAGGATGTCGGGGAGGTGGGTATCGCTAATTGTCGGTGGAACGAAGCCACCGTCATTCGAGGCCATCGGAAGCGCAAACGCGGTCAACGCGCTGTCCTCTCTGCAGTTTCGGTCAAAGGGCAAGTGTGGCGGTCCATCAAAAGATGGTTAGCACCGTAGGAAAGTCTGATGGTGGGATTCATTGCTTCTTGTCATCATCTAGGCGGCCATGCCTTTGATGATGCCTGGCTAGAAAATATCCGCAAAGCGCCCCAACGGGCAATGCAGCGAACAATAGCCAGCCAGTATCCAACAAAAAGTCCAGTCCCCACCCTATCAAACCCCAGAGCAGGATTCCGCCAATAATGTAGGTGTAGTCCAGCTTTTCGGCATTAGAAGCAGGTGGAATTACCACATGGTCGGGTTTGCCGGAGTCGGGCGTCTTCTTAGTCATCGGCAACATCCTTTGTTACGTCCGGAGTGGTTGCTGTCCCAGCCGGGGAGCCTTCCACCGCGGATTCATCAAAGATGAGAAAACGCTGTTTGCTGAAGATGATCACTTCAGTGGCCTGCCATAGCAGCACAGCCGCCACGGCCGCCCCAGCGAACCAGGACTTGTTTAGCCAAGTGGGGGTTCCCAGCGCAAATAACACCGCTGCGAATCCCACCACTTTGACAAAGTACGTCATCACGAAGATACCCATGACAGCACCTGGCATCCGCTTGCTGAACAAGTGGCCCACCAGCAGGCTCAAGCCAAAAAAGGCAATCACCAAAAGGGAGCCGAACAGCACGCTTAAGACGCCGTGAACATCCGTGAAAACATAAGCAACAACCACCATGATCAGGACGGCAATACCGTCCACCAGCAGGCACCTCTTCAAGATATTCCAGCTGGGGCTCGCAGTGGGACCGGAGGCCGTCAACGGCCTGCGCGCAGCGCTATGGTGGGCGCTTGTGTCCTTCATGGGAACTCCATCATGGGAAGTGGTTGGGGCAAGGTGCCTCGCTGAACAGCGGGCAGAGTGAATGTCACCACAGGAAATTCTACACGAGATAGAACTTGAATTTGACGTGCATGGTTCTCCGCCATACGGGTCCTTTCAGTCCTGGCCGGTGCTTGTTGGTGTGCCGTCCGCGGAGGAGCGCTCTTTGATTTTACGCAGGAAGCGTTGGAAGAGGGTTGGAGTGCGCAGATACGCCAGGACCACCGCAAAGCCGGCCGCGGTGGCCAGAATCTGAACCACTTCATGCCCTTGTGCCGCGGCGATGCCCAGAAAGCTGACAAGAATGGTTGCGGCAGCAACTACGAGTGTGGCTTGGATGTGGCTCAGGCCCACTATGACCAGGCGCTGATAGACGTGCTGGCGGTGTGCCACATACCAGCGCTCCCCCGCCAGGAGCCTGCGCAGGAACGTCACGAAGGTATCAATCAAATAGATCAGTACGGGCGAGAAAATATATTCCACGGGAACTCCCGCCAGGAACGCACACATGGCCGTGATGGCGATGGCGGCACCCAACAGGTAACTGCCCACATCCCCAAGAAACACCCTGTTGCGGCTCAGGTTCCACGGCAGGAATCCGGCAAAGGCCAGGGAGATGGCAATACCCGCATAGACCAACCAGTCATGGGAGGTCATGAAGCCGGCATAGGCATAGAAGCCACCCACCAGCAGGCCGTGCGTGCCGGATATTCCGTTAATACCATCCATGAAGTTGGTGACATTGACGTAGGCGGCAACGGCAAGGGCACCGGCCGGAATCAGCCACAATTGTTGTTGGCCCGGGTCAAGGATGGCCACCACAGCCGTTGCCGTACCGCCAAGAAGCAGCTGTAGCCCGGCCCTGATCTTCACCGACAGGCCGCGAATATCCTCAATCCAGCCAATCGCTGCGGCACCCAGTACCACGACGAGAATAACCACCAGCGTCAATGACCCCTGTAACCCCGTCTTGCCTTGGGGCAGGAACACCGCCACCAGAACAGCGGCGGGCAAGGCTACCGCAGTTGTAATTCCCATACCCCTGATGGTGGGTACGGTGTGGGAGGAACGCTCGTTGGGGACGTCAAGAACCCCGGCCCGGGCCAGCAGCGGGCGCACGAACAACGGCAGCACCAGGGCCAGCACCAGGGCTACTGCGCCAACGGTTATTTGTGCCCAGAGTTCCATCAGACACCGCCCGCAACGTCGCCGTCGGACTCGTCAATGCTGGGCGCATCCGGCCCGGCTTCGTCCTCGCAGCGTTGGAGCCACAGGCCAAGATCAAGGTCCTTCGGGGCCAAGGGACGGGCCTGCGTGTGGGAAATCTTGGCGTGACCGTCAGGATTCTGAATCTCGTCATCACCTGTGAGCTGTTCGTGGAGTTTCTCCGAGGGGCGCAAGCCAGTGATCTTGATCTTGATGTCACGGCCGGACATCGCAATCATGCGCTCTGCAACATCCATGATGCGCACCGGTTCACCCATGTCCAGGATCAACACGTCACCGCCGTGCCCAATAGCGCCAGCCTGGATGACCAGCTGGCAGGCCTCAGGGATGGTCATGAAGAAGCGCGTCACATCCGGGTGGGTTACCGTCACCGGGCCGCCCTTGTTGATCTGGTCTGTGAACAAGGGCAGCATGGAGCCGCGGCTGCCAATAACATTGCCAAAGCGGACCGAAACGTAGCGCATGCCCGTCTCCTGAGCCATCCAGGAGGTGAGCTTCTCTGCCGCACGTTTGGAGTGGCCCAGTGCAGTGGTGGGGCTGGCCGCCTTGTCGGTGGAAACGTTGACATACGTTTCAACACCCACGCTGCGGGCGGCCTCAAGAACGTTCAGCGAGCCCAAAACATTGGTTTTCCAGCCCTCGTCCGGATACATCTGCAACAGGGGCGCGTGCTTGAGCGCTGCGGCATGGAACACCACTTCGGGGCGCCTGTCTGAAAAGATTTTCGCCATCGCCTCGCCGTCGCGGATATCCGCCAGCACAATGTCCTTGTTATCTAACAAGCCGTGGCCCTCAATGGAGAGTTGAGTGTGTTGCAGGCCGGATTCGTCACGGTCCAGCATGATCAAGGCGGCAGGTTCAAAGCCGTGCAGCTGGCGGCAAAGCTCCGACCCGATGGAACCTCCGGCCCCCGTCACCAGCACCCGTTTACCCCTGATGTAACCGGCCACGAGTTCCACCTGGGTTTCCACAGGGGTGCGGCCAATGAGGTCAGCAACATCAATCTCGCGGAAATCGGTGAGCCCGCCCCGGTTGTCTTTATTGGTGTCGGGGCTGAGCATTTCCTGCAGAGGTGGCAGAACCAGAACTTTCACACCTAGGCCGGAAACGCTGTCGGAGATTTCCCGGATCCTTTTGGCACTCAGGTGGGCGATGGCCAGCACAATCACGGTTGACTTGGTGCGCTTGATGATCTCAGCTATGTCCTTGCCGCTACCCAACACCCCAACTGAACTTAAGCGTAAGTGCTTCTTGGCGGCGTCATCATCAATGAGGCCCACAGGCACGTACGGGGATTCCGGATCCTGAACCATGCGCGTCACCAGCGAATTACCGAGAAACCCTGCTCCGTAGATCAGGGTTTTTTGGGCTTCATCCCCGAACATCGGTTTGCCCTCCACGTACAAACGCTTGGCGTAACGTACGGCGGCCATGGTCAGAGCGGCAAAGGGGAAGGCAATGACGGCCACGGAACGGGCAACATGGATTTCATTGATAAAGATGGACAAGAAAATGCTGGTGACAACCGCCACTATCAGCGTGACGGCAACCAGTACACGGGCCTCGTGGATGCTGCCAAAGGTATAGCGCCCGCGGTAGAGGGCCATGTACCAGCCGGCAATGAGCTGGGTGGCCACGGCCACAACCACCAGTGCCGCCAGACCGGCGAAGTTAATGAGGCCAATATCCAGCTCATAACGCAGCAACACTGCCAGTAACAGGGCCACGGTCCAGGCAAGAGAATCAAGAATCGCCTGTGACCAAAGCCATAGCCGGGGCTTTCGATCACTCTCGGGTGAAGTGCTCGCGAGTTTTCCGGGTGCCTGTGTACTGAAGGTATTCAACGTGATTCGTATTTCCGTATTCTGCCAAGGTTGCCGGCGGCGGCGCTGCTGTCCACGGCGCAACAAACTGCCGGATGGTGGCTGTACTAAAGTAAGAAGGTACACATGAATAGTAATCCCTTCCGATGATTACTCACTGTTTAGCCGTGCCGGATGCCGCGCAATGCCGCAGGCACCAGCCGAGAGGACTCCCCTTTGACAGATTCCGTAGCAGTCGCTGCCGTCACCTTTGACCGGCCCGAGGACGTGCGCACCCTGTTGGGGGCACTCGCCGTGCAAAGCCACACCCCGCATGCCATTGCCTTGGTTGATTCAGGCACGGCGGAGGTTCGCGACATTGCCGCCGAGGCCCCGGCCGAGGTCACATATGTGCGCTCCTTGGCCAACTTGGGTGGAGCCGGCGGCTTCTCACTGGCTATCTTGAATGCCATCGCCTCAGGGGCACAGTGGGTCTGGATCATGGACGACGACGCTCACCCGGAAGATCCCGAGTGCTTGGCCACACTGCTGGCCGCTGCCAAGGCCCGCGATCTGGAAGTGGTGGTGCCGCTGATTGTGGCCCCCGGTGAACCAACCAAGCTTTCCTTCCCGTTCCGCATTGACGGCCACCTCACCCACGAGCGTTCGGTGGTTGAGCCGCTGGGCTTCATTGAGGGCATTGGCCAGTTCTTCAACGGCGCGCTGATCCGTACGGATGTTTTCTTCAAGGTGGGCCTGCCCGATCTGCGCCTGTTCATCCGCGGAGACGAGATTGACTTCATGCTGCGCCTGCGCGCTGCCAAGATCAAGTTCGGCACCGTCACCACCGTGGCACTGACGCACCCGGCAGGGTGGGGCGAGGTTCAACTGGTGCTGGGCGACAGGTTGCATGTGCTTGTTCCGGAGTCCCCGTTCAAGCGTTTCTACTACTACCGCAACCGCGGTTTCCTCACACGCAAGCACCGCCGTGTGCGTTCCTTCGTGGCTGATGTGGTGGGTTATCCACTGTATTTCCTGAAGAAGGGTGATGTTAAGGGCTTAGCCAAATGGGCCAGCACCTATGGCGCTGGCCTGCGCGGGGCGAAGTTTGGCCCCATTGAGGACCAAAAGTTTTGAGCCTGTCCCGGCACGAGCAGTTCTTCCTGGTCATCACCACCTATAACCGCGCCGACTACCTTGGCGGGCTGTTGGACTCCGTGGCCGCACTGAATCCTGCCCCAGACGGTGTCATTGTGGTGGACAACGCCAGTACCGATACCACGGCCGCGGTTATTGAGACTGCCCGGGCGCAATTCCCTGTTCCGCTGATCCACCACCTGCTGGCTGAAAATTCCGGTGGGGCCGGCGGTTTCTCCGCCGGTGTGGAGCGGGCGTTGGCGCAAGGTGCCCAGTGGATCTGGTTAATGGACGACGACGTCACATGCGTTCCCGGGGCCATCGGCGCCTTTGCGCCGTGGATGGATAAATATGACGCCCTGGTGGGCCGGCGCTACGACGCCGCCGGCGAACCGTTTTACTGGCAGAACAACTTCAGCACCTTTTTGGGCTTCCCCCTTCCCGTGCGTGGCGACGTGTTTGCCACCTCAGATGAATTTGCCACGAATGTGGGCTGCTTTGAGGGCATGCTCTTGCACAAGGATGCAGTGGCGGCTGTGGGGCTGCCGGATCCGCGCTTCTTTCTGACTTGGGATGACACCACGTACGGTTGGCTCATTTCACTTGACCGCCCTGTTGTCTACGTCAATGAATTTGTCCTGCACAAGGCCCGCGCCCAACGGCAAATTGATTTGGGGATCCGGCACCTCAATGATTCCTCGGACTTGGGCCGGTTTTATGTCATGCGAAACCGTGGACTTCTGGGGCAGTATCTGCGCCTCCACGGCCGTTTCAATCCCGTGGGCTTTGCTCTTGGCACGGCGTTGACCGCAGCCAAGGAAGTAGTGCGCTTACTGGCAGTGGAGAAGTCGTTGCGTGGCAGCGGCCGGCTTGTTGCGGGCTGGCGGGAGTCACGGCAAATCCTGGCTGCCACGGATTTTAAGCCCATGCCCGCCCTAAAAAAGGTGACCATAAGATGAGTGCACCCTCGGATGGGCCACACAGGAAATTGCCCCGCTGGATAGTGCTGGGTGGCAGCGGCTTTGTGGGCAGCGCCATCGTGGCGGAACTGCTGCGCCGCGGGGAGCACGTCATGTCCATGGCAGCACCCCGGCTCAGCTCGGACGCATCAAATGCCGCCGCCCTCGTTGCCGAGGCGGCCCACTCCACCGCTGTCGATTCCCTCGCAGAGGCCTTCTCCGGAGCCGAATTTGTCATTAATGCTGCCGGCTTAGCCACACCCGGAGAGGGCGGCTCCCCCGCAATGATGGGTGCCAATGGCTTGCTACCCGCCGTCATTGCACTGGCAGCGAGGCAGGCCGGTGTCAGACGTTTTGTGCACCTGAGTAGCGCCTCCGTCCAGGGACACCGCCGCATGATTGATGAAAGTGGGCAGAGGGCGCCGTTTTCAGCCTATTCCCGCACCAAGGCGTTGGGTGAGGAAGTTCTGGAACTGCTCGCCACCGCTGAAGCTGGTTCAACAGGTGGCCTTGCTCCTGGCAACGTTGTGAGCATTCGGGCAACCTCCGTGCAGGGGACCAGCCGTCCAACTACCCGGTCCCTAGTCAAGGTGGCCTCCTCTGCCCTTGCCTCCGTTGTGGCGCCCGGGACCGCCCCCACCCCCGTGAGCTCCATCGACGCGTTGGCGTGGTTCGTGGTCCAGAGCGCGCTGTTTACTGGCCCTGTCCCACCACTGGTGTTGCAACCGTGGGAGGGGTTGAGCGTCAGCGAAGTACTGCGGGCTGCCGGCGGGCGGGCACCCGTGCGCCTGCCCCAGTGGTTCTGCCACGGCGTGCTGAGCACTGGCTACTTTATCTCACGCATGCTAGGCGAACGGCTCCACGGACCCATCCGTCGGGTGGAACTCATGTGGTTCGGTCAGGGCCAAGAGCCAGGCTGGGCGGAATCGGCGGGCCTGATCCCTACCCCGGCTATTGCCCACGTTCTGGAACAGGCACGCCTGAGCCTGCGCTGACAGATACGCGTGCTAGGGGCACTGCTGGGGGCACTGCTAGGGCCCGTGACCCTGGATTCGGCCACCTGGAAACCCACCCCAAGGCCTCGCATAACCCCGTCGAGAGTGGTGAATGCGTTAACAGAGAGCTTCATGGTGGGTTTCCTTTGACGTAAGGAATGAAGGACATACCTGGATATCTACTGACCCTTGTGCAACAGAATTTTGGTACGGTGCACAGTATTTTTATCCTCCGCCCCATTCATAGCCGGATACCTCGGCGTGAAATGCGGCGATCAAGGCTGCTAGTTGGTTGGGCTGGGTGAACATCCTTAGATGCCCACCGGCGGAATGAGCCACAAGCATCCCCATTGCGGGCAGCCGGTCTAGATGCAACAACGCCTTCCTCAGGCAGTGCCGCCCGGGTGGCATCTCAGATTCAGTCCGGAAGTCCTGCGCCAGATAAAAACAGCAGTGAAATTCTCATCATGATCGTCACTCGAGAGATAGCCACCCACACGCGCTTGTCCGTGTCTTCTAGGGTGATGATGTTCCCCAGAACAACGCACGTCTGTGGGCGAGCCGTTGACCGTGCTACCGCTAGGTTGGGTCACACCACGGTTCCCCACTTCCGCCGAGATTTCCGTGACTAATGCGCCCGGGCCCTAAACCTCTGAGGGACCGTCCTGCGCCGGTTTCACAGCGTCACGATCGCCGTCCGTGACCTCAGCTGCGGCATCCGCCTCTTCAGAAGTGTCCGTCTCATCAGAAGCATCCGCAGCGTCAGGAATCTGTGCAACCTCAGAGACTTCCGCAGCGTCGGGGCTACTCAGGTTAGAAGGCACCCACATTTCCGGTTCCACGTCTGCGCCCAAGGCGCTTGGAATCATTGTCTTGATCTCAGCCAACGAGATCGCGCCTTCACGCACCACACGCAAACGCAGCCCGGTGGCGTCAACAATCGTGGAGGGAATGGGCTCTGTACCTTCCAGCGGACGGAATCCGCTTTCCAAATACACTTCCACCGATTCCCCGAGCTGTGACCTGGCATCTGATCCGGTCTGCGCTGCGGGCTGCCCGGTCCTGTTGGCACTGGATACAGCAAGTGGTCCCGTGAGGGTAAGCAGGTCCAGGGCCAACTGATCATCTGGCACTCGCAGCGCAACGGTACCCTTGGTTTCGCCCAGATCCCACGTCAAGGTGGGCTGAGCATGGAAGATGATGGTCAGCGGGCCAGGCCAGTACTTTTCGGCCAATTTGCGGGCGTCGTCAGGGATGTCAACGGCCAGACCCTCCATGGTGCCGATGCGAGGGATGAGAACCGGCGGCGGCATGCTGCGGCCTCGACCCTTGGAAGCCAGCAGTGTGGCTACGGCTTGTGGAGAGAACGCGTCCGCGGCGATCCCATAGACAGTGTCTGTGGGCATGACGACAGTCTGCTTGGCCGCAATGGCCTTCTGCGCATGGGCCAGGCCCTCGGCGCGCTGCTCTTCATTGGTGCAGTTATAGGAAGTGGTACTCACAAGACCATTCTTTCATCACGGCGTCCACAGAGTGCAACGCGCCAGTTCAATCACCATGTTTACTTCCAATGCTCAGCGCCGGATGCCGCTGGTGGCCCTGTCCCTACCGGTCAGATCCATGTGCGTGCGCACGTCATCCCAGTGCCCACTGTCACTAAAGAGTTCTGCCATTTGGGCTGCCTGAACTTCGGCATGTTCCATGACAAAAAATCCACCCGGGTGTAACAACCGTGCGGCCGTGGCCTGCGCCGCGACGGGCATTTCCATACCGTCTTCTCCCCCGCCGTACAGTGCCATGTGGGGATCATGTAACCGTACTTCAAGGTCCCTCGGGATGGCTGCTGCAGGAATATATGGCGGATTGGAAACCACCACATCCACAGTTCCATTGAGCTCCGCAAAGGCATCGCGCATATCGCCGTGCAGCAAAGTGACACCTGTGCCGGTTAAGTTCTTGGCAGCCCAGTCAAAGGCATCGTCACTGAGCTCCACAGCGTATACGGAGCTGCCCGCCACTTCAGTGGCCATGGCTCCTGCTATTGCTCCGGATCCCGTACCAAGGTCCACGGCAATGAGCTTGGCCGCATCACCACGTTCCTGGCGCAGCTGAGTTAAAAAGTCAATCCCTAGCTGAACTACAGATTCAGTTTCCGGCCGAGGCACAAAAACTCCCTTGCCAACCGCCAATTCCAGGTGCCTAAAAAACGCCACTCCGGTGATGTGTTGCAACGGTTCCCGCGCTGCACGTCGAGCCACAAATTCCTCGTAGCCAACAGGTGACACAGCTGTACCAAAAAGCATGGCGCCGAGTTCACCGCGGCTCACGCCCAGCAAATGAGCGGCCAAAAGCTGCGCATCCACAGCCGGTGTGGGAACACCAGCAGCAGCCAACACGGCCGTTGCGTCCTTGACAGCGTCAGCCAGTAAGGTGGCGCTAGCCAACTCTTCGGCCGGCAAGTGGGTGGGCCCACGCTCGCCAGGTTCCGGGGAAATCGCCCCAGCGATTTCTTCGGCCGGCAAGTGGGTGGGCCCACGCTCGCCAGGTTCCGGGGAAATCGCGCCAGCGATTTCTTCGGCCGGCGAGTGGGGACTAGTCACCAATGGCGTCCAATCGTGCCTGCTCATCCATCTCGATGGCTGACTGCACAACCGGCTCCAAGTCACCGTTCATGACAGCGTCAAGGTTGTAGGCCTTGTAACCGGTACGGTGATCCGCGATCCGGTTTTCCGGGTAGTTGTAGGTACGGATACGCTCGGAACGGTCCATGGTGCGGATCTGTGACTTACGCACTGCGGAGTTTTCGGCGTCGATGATGGCCTGCTGGTGGGCCAAGATGCGGGCACGCAGCACGCGCATGCCTGCTTCACGGTTTTGCAGCTGTGACTTCTCATTCTGCATGGCTACCACAATGCCTGTGGGCAAGTGGGTGATGCGAACGGCGGAGTCAGTGGTGTTAACTGACTGGCCGCCAGGACCCGATGAACGGTAAACGTCGATCTTGAGGTCGTTCTGACTGATGTCTACTTCCTCAGGCTCGTCAACTTCGGGCAGCACCAAAACGCCGGCCGCAGAAGTGTGAATTCGTCCCTGAGATTCCGTAGCAGGCACACGCTGTACACGGTGCACGCCGCCTTCAAACTTCAGCCGGGCAAAAACACCCTCGGCGGGATCGTTGGAGCGTCCCTTAACAGCAATGGAAATATCCTTGTAGCCGCCCAAATCGGAGTGGGTGGCTGAGATGACCTCAGTCTTCCACCCACGGCTTTCCGCGTACCGGGTGTACATGCGTACCAAGTCAGCCGCGAACAAGGCAGCCTCGTCACCACCTTCGCCGGCCTTGACTTCAAGAATTACATCGCGGGCGTCATCGGGATCGCGCGGGATGAGCAGGCGGCGCAGCTTCTCCTGTGCCGCTGCCAAGGCCGCTTCAAGAACGGGGACCTCCGCGGCAAACTCAGCATCCTCGGAGGCCATTTCCTTGGCTGCTTCTAGATCATCGCCCAAAGTCTCCACCTGGTGGTAGCCCTCAACCACGTTGCTCAATTCGGCATAGCGGCGGCCCAGTTTACGTGCCAATCCCTGATCGGCGTGTACTTCAGGCTCGCTGAGGCGCATCTGCAGCTCGGCATGCTCATCAAGCAAACCGTGGATGGATTCAAACATTTAAAAAAACCTCTCTCGACGTTGGTCAAGTCTAATTACTCTTGTCAGAGCGAAACACGTTGGTTGTTTAACGCACGAAACCGCCGTCGTTGTGAAGGGGCCCCGGGTGCACGCTTCCGGGCGTCCGGGAAGTGTGCAGGGCCCCTTCACAATAGAGGCGGTTTAGTTAGCTTAGCTACTTGTCGTGTTCAGCCTTGGAGCCCAGTGTTGTCTTCTGGATCTGCATGAGGAACTCAACATTGGAGCCTGTCTCACGAATCTTGGAGGTCAGCAGTTCAAGGGACTGCTGCATTTCCAGACCGGAGAGCACGCGGCGCAGGCGCCACATGATCTTGACTTCCTCGGGGGACAACAGGTTTTCTTCGCGGCGGGTACCCGATGCGTTGACATCAACGGCCGGGAAAATGCGCTTGTCAGCCAGCTGGCGGGACAGGCGAAGTTCCATGTTGCCAGTGCCCTTGAACTCCTCGAAGATGACCTCGTCAGCCTTGGAACCGGTTTCCACCAGTGCCGTTGCCAGGATGGTCAGTGAGCCGCCGTTTTCAATGTTGCGGGCAGCTCCGAAGAAGCGCTTGGGCGGGTACAGGGCTGCGGAGTCCACACCACCGGAGAGAATACGTCCGGAGGAGGGTGCGGAGTTGTTGTAGGCACGGCCCAATCGGGTCATGGAGTCCAACAGGACAACTACGTCCATACCCATTTCCACAAGACGCTTGGCGCGTTCAATGGAAAGCTCTGCAACCTGTGTGTGGTCATCGGCGGGACGGTCAAAGGTTGAGGCAATGACCTCACCCTTGACGGTGCGCTGCATGTCGGTGACTTCTTCAGGACGCTCATCAACGAGAACCATCATGAGGTGAACCTCAGGGTTGTTAATGGTGATGGCGTTAGCAATGGCCTGCAGGATCAAGGTCTTGCCAGCCTTGGGCGGGGAAACAATCAAGCCACGCTGGCCCTTACCAATGGGGGCAACCAGGTCGATGACACGGGTGCCAATAACCTTGGGATCAGTTTCCAGACGCAAGCGCTCCGAGGGGTACAGCGGTACAAGCTTGGCGAACTCAACACGGTTCTTCAGATCATCCGGGTTCTTGCCATTCACACTGGTGACGCGCACCAAGGCGTTGAACTTCTGGCGGGCGCTCTGGGCATTGCTGCGGTCTTCGCCTTCGCGGGGTGCGCGGATGGCACCTACCACGGCGTCACCCTTGCGCAGGTTGTACTTCTTGACCTGCGACAAGGAGACGTAGACGTCATTGGAACCGGGCAAGTATCCGGAGGTGCGCACAAAGGCGTAGTTCTCCAAGATGTCCAAGATGCCAGCTACGGGCAGGAGAACATCGTCTTCTGTCAGTTCCGTGTCATCAAAGTCCGGACCCTGGGTGCGGCCACGGCGGCGTTCGTTACGGTCGCGGAAACGATCATTGCGATCGTTGCGATCATTGCGTCCGCTGCTGCTGTTGTTGCTGTTGCTGTTGCTGTTGCTGTTGCTGTTGCTGTTATTACTGTTGCTGCGGTCGCTGGACTCATTGGAGTTGCGCTCGCGGCGGTTGCGGCGGTTGCGGTTGTTCCGTGTTCCGTCTTCATCTTCAGGGGCATTGTTGGCACTGTTGCCGCGGTCATTGCTGGTCCGCTCGTTGCCACTGCGCTGGTTGCGCTGGTTGCTGTTGCGCTGGTTGCGACCATTGCGGTCGCCGTTCTCTGAGCTCTCGCCGCCAGCCGCGTCTGCCTCGGAGGCTTCCGGGGCTTCAACTGTTGCGTTCTCACTTGTAGCGGCGCCTTCAGTGCTGGCTTCATGCTGGCGGCCACCACCTTGTGCACGGCGGTTGCGGGTGCGGGATGAGCGGCGGTTATCACCTTCGGACTCCCCTGCGTCCGTGGCGGGCGCTTCCTGAGCAGTCTGTGTGGAGGATTCGGCAGCGGCGCTCTCCACTGTGACAACGCTGGAGGTGGTGCCCGTGTCAGTGGTGATGATGCCATCGCTGCTGGCAGCACGGCGGCTACGGCCACGGCCGCGGACCGGGCGCTCCGTTGCTTCGGTGCTGGTCTCGGTGGCGCCGTTGCTGGCAGCATTAGCGGCGGGTGCACTGGCTACGGAAGTCTCGCTTGCGCCGTCGGTGGCAGTTTTTGCGCCAGCACCGCGACGGGTGTTGGAACGTTGCGCGGCAGGCGCATTCTCGGTGGAGCCGTTCTCAGCGCCGGACTTGGCGGCGGTGCCAGCCTTGACAGTGGCAGGACGGTCGGCAACGGAGGAACCTCGCTGATGCGCTGAAATGGCTTCAACAAGATCGCCCTTGCGCATCCGGGAACCGCCTGTGATGCCCAGCTGTCCAGCCAGAACCTGCAGCTGGGCAAGCTTTAGACCGGCCAGGCCGGTGGACTTGGCAGGTGCTGCGGTGGTGTTTGATTCAGCGGCCTTGGGAGCGGCGGCTGAAGTTACAGTTTCGGTCACGAAGGATCCTTCCCCCTCGATGGCGGGCCCAATGATTGGGGCCGCGATGATTAGTGTCAGACTCCCCGCTGCTGCCGCACTGGCTTGCATTGGGAAATTTCTGAGGTTCCATTCCCGTGCCCGAAATACCGGATCTATCAGGGAATGGTGTAGTTCACTCTTTGAATCTTTTCTCAAATGGGAGCGATTCTTAGGATCAATCGGGCGGCTGCCATGGATTGTTCCAACGGGCACCGCTCAAGAACGTGCAGGCCGCAAGAGTGGCATCGCCAGCCAAACAAACATTGTTCAATTCCGCATCAGCTGGCTAACAGCCATTGCAGGGAAAGTGTTTGTGGGCTAAGGATGCACTTCCACTTTAGCACCTTCAAGGTCTACCTGTAGCCGCTCTACACGCCACGACACGCCGCCTTGGCTGGCATTTGATGCCACAGCACCAGCTTCGATGATGCTTTGCACTGCGGCGTGCGCCTGCTCGGAGCCGTTGGCCAGCACCATGACGGTGGGGCCGGCTCCGGAAATGAAAGCGGCGTAGCCTGCGGCCCGCAGACTGGCGACGAGCGCGGCACTAGCTGGCATGGCCTCCGCCCGGTAATCCTGGTGCAAATAATCACGGGTACCGGCCAGCAGCAATGAAGGCTCGGTGGTCAGCGCGTGCATAAGCAGCGCCGCCCGCCCGGAGTTCGCTGCAGCATCAGCGTGCGGGACGCTGGCAGGAAGCATTCCGCGAGCCCGTTCGGTTTTGAGCTCCACATCCGGGATGGCCACCACGGGAACCACCTCTTCCAACGGGGTGACCCTGGCGCTGAAGTATCCCTCACCGTCCTGCCATGAAAGCGCAACGGCACCGAAGATGGCCGGTGCTACGTTATCCGGGTGGCCTTCCAACTCTGAGGCGAGCTGGAGAACCCACGCCTTGTCCTGCTGATCTTCCGGGGCCACCAGCGCGTTGGCGGCCATGATGGCAGCCACAATTGCCGAAGCCGAGGAGCCCAGGCCACGGCCGTGCGGGAGCACGTTGTGTGCACTGACCCGAACTCCCACACGGCTGTATCCAAGGCGTGACCAGGCAATGTCAAGGGTCTTCACCACGAGGTGGCTCTCATCCCGAGGGAGAACTTGCTCCCCTTCCCCGCTGAGCTCAAATTCCAGTCCCGGAACATCAGTTGTGGTGATGTTCAAGGTGTCATAGAGCGAAACTGCCAAACCTAACGAATCAAAGCCGGGGCCGAGGTTGGCGCTGGTGCCTGGAACGCGGACCGTGGCGGTGGTTTTCGAAAGCGGAGTTTTCAAAAGCGGGTTTTTTGAAAGCGGGGGTGTCATGGTGGACCCTGTCATGATTGCGGCTAGTCCGTCAGTCCCAGTGCGCCGGCAACTGTTACAACGTCAAAGGGCACGGATTTGGGTGCGGCGGAACTGCCGTCAGCGTTCTTCAGGGCCCAGTCAGGATCCTTCAGGCCGTGGCCGGTAACGGTGATGACAAAGGTTTTACCGGTGGGTACATCCCCCGCCGCATGCTTCTTGATCAGACCAGCAACACCGGCTGCGGAGCCGGGCTCCACAAAGACGCCTTCCTTGGCGGAGAGCCAGCGGTGGGCGGCAAGGATCTCTTCATCTGTGACTGCTTCGATGACGCCACCGGATTCGTCACGGGCGGCAATTGCCATGTCCCAGGACGCCGGGTTGCCAATGCGGATGGCCGTGGCAATGGTGTCCGGCTCGGTGATGGGGTGGCCTGCCACAAACGGGGCTGCCCCGGCTGCCTGGAAGCCCCACATGATGGGGGTGTGCGTGGACACTGCCGGCAGGGTGCCATTTTCTGCTGACTCGTAGGGCGCGCAGTATTCCTTGTAGCCGCGCCAGTAAGCGCTGATGTTTCCTGCGTTGCCTACGGGCAGTACATGGTAATCCGGGGCGTCGCCCAAGGCGTCAACAACCTCGAAGGCACCAGTCTTCTGACCCTCAATACGGGCAGGGTTGACCGAGTTGACCAGGAACACCGGGTAGGAATCTGCAAGCTTGCGGGCTACGTCCAGGCAGTTGTCAAAGTTTCCGTCAACCTGCAAAATGGTGGCACCGTGGGCTACGGCCTGGCTGAGCTTGCCCATGGAGATCTTGCCTTCAGGCACTAGCACCGCACAAGTCAATCCGGCAGCCTTGGCATAGGCTGCAGCCGATGCCGAGGTGTTACCCGTGGAGGCGCAGACAACTGCCTTGGCTCCGGCTGCAACGGCAGCTGTCATGGCCATGGTCATACCGCGGTCCTTGAAGGAACCGGTAGGGTTCATGCCCTCCACCTTCAGGTACACATTGGAACCCGTCAAGGCTGAGAGGTGCTGCGCGTACACCAGGGGTGTGCCGCCTTCACCCAGGGTGATGATCTTAGTTTCTGCCGTTACCGGCAGGCGTTCTGCATATTCGCGGACTACTCCGCGCCACTGGTGAGCCATTAGACTCCCTCCACCCTCAAGACACTCGTAACTGAATTAATGATGTCAAGGCCATTGATGGCCTCAACAGTTGCCGCCAAGGCGGCTTCGCTGGCGCGGTGTGTGACAATGCGCAGCTCCGCCGAAGCGGCGCTGCCGTTCTCACTGGCGTCGCGCTCACGGTGCACCGTTTGGCGCATGGTCTCAATGGAGACCCCGTTCTCCGCAAACAAGGCAGAAATCTTTGATAGGACTCCGGGCTGATCCGCCGCGTCCATACCGATGTAGTACCGGGTTTTCACTGCATCTATGCCCAACACCGGCAGCACCTCAATGGTGGAGTCACTGCGTCCCGGTCCGCCCAATACTAGGCGCCGCGCTGCTGAGACAACATCACCCATGACAGCCGAGGCCGTGGGGGAACCGCCGGCACCACGGCCGTAGAACATCAGCTCTCCGGCGGATTCGGCCTCGACAAACACAGCGTTGTAGGCGCCGCGAACCGCACCCAGGGGGTGCTCACGCGGAATCAGGGTGGGGTGGACCCGCACGCTCACACCCGTAGTGAAGGTGCCGCCATCGTCATTATTTTGACCACCTGTAGGGACGGAAATTTTCTCGGCGATCGCCAGCAACTTGATGACATAGCCGGCTTCCTTGGCCGCGGCAATGTCCCCCGCGCTCACACCGGTGATGCCCTCGCAGTGCACATCCTCCAACGCGAAACGCGTATGGAAGGCGAGCGAGGCCAGGATGGCACCCTTGGCGGCGGCATCGTGACCTTCAACATCGGCAGTAGGGTCTGCTTCTGCGTAGCCCAGGCGGGTAGCCTCGGCCAAAGCGTCAGCAAATTCTGCGCCCGTGGAATCCATGGCATCGAGAATGAAGTTTGTGGTGCCATTGACAATGCCCATGACACGGGTGATCTTATCCCCTGCCAGCGAATCCGTGATGGGGCGCAGGATCGGGATAGCACCAGCCACGGCGGCCTCGTAGGAAAGCTGGACACCGGCGGCGTCGGCCTTCTCGTACAGGGTGGGTCCGTCAACGGCCAGCAGCGCCTTGTTGCCGGTGACCACGGTGGCGCCATGCTCGATTGCTTCGAGGATCAGCGTGCGCGCCGGCTCCAGCCCACCCATCAGCTCAATCACAATGTCCGCCTTGCGGATGAGCGCTGAGGCGTCCGTGGTGAACAGCTCACGGGGAATTTCAACCTCACGCGGAGCATCAACGTTCCGCACGGCAATGCCCACTAGCTCCAGCCGGGCCCCAGTGCGGGCGGCCAGTGCGGATGCATCCGTAAGCAGAATACGGGCAACCTGCGAGCCCACATTTCCGGCGCCAAGCAGCGCCACTTTCAAGGTTTTAGTGTTTGCAGACACGGAAGTGTCCACGGTGTTGCGCTCTGTCAAAGGTCTCTAGGCCCCTAAATCGCGTGCCAGCAAATCGTCTTCTGTTTCGCCGCGCACTATCAAGCGTGCGGCACCGTTCTTCACGGCCACCACGGGCGGTCTGGGCACGTAGTTGTAATTGCTGGCAAGTGCCCAGCAATACGCGCCCGTTCCGGGGACTGCAAGCAAATCCCCGGCCGCCACGTCATTGGGCAGATATACATCTCTAACAACAATGTCACCACTCTCGCAATGTTTGCCCACTACTCGGGACAATGCGGGAGCCTCGTGAGAGGAGCGGCTGGCCAGAACCGCCGAATAATCGGCCTCATACAGCACCGGCCGGGCGTTATCGCTCATGCCGCCATCCACCGACACATAACGGCGCGGGGCCGTCACATCTTCCCCGCCATCCACCTCAACCTGCACGGTTTTCAGCGTGCCGGTCTCGTAGAGGGTGAAGGTGGTGGAGCCAACGATTGCCCGTCCTGGCTCAATGGAAATCTTTGGCGCTGCCATCCCCAGTTCTGCGCAGGTACCCCGGACGACGGCGGCCATTGCCGCGGCGACCTCGGCAGCCGGGCGCGGGGTATCCACCGCGGTGTAGGCAATGCCGTAGCCGCCGCCCAGGTCCAGTTCGGGCAGTGTGATGGAGTACTTTTCCTGGATCTTATGGGTGAAGGCCAGTAACTTGCGGGCCGCAATTTCGAAGCCTTCAGCTTCAAAGATCTGCGAGCCGATATGGCCGTGGAAGCCTAGGAAGTTAATGCTCTCCGAGTCCACGGCAAGCTTTGCAGCTGACTCCGCGGCGCTGAGGACATGGCCGTTTGCGGAGACCCCGTCCACCGTGGAGACCATCGAGAGGCCGAACTTCTGGTCCTCGTGCGCCGTGGCGATGGATTCGTGGGTGTGTGCGTGGACGCCCGGGGTCAGGCGCAGCATGACGTTGGCCTTTTCTCCGCGGGCGGCGGCGATGTCCGCCACACGTGCCAGCTCATGCACACTGTCCACCACAATCCGTCCCAGCTTCATATCCAGGGCGCGGTTGATCTCTGCTGCGGACTTGTTGTTGCCGTGCAGCCCCAGCTTCTCCCCTGTCAGTCCGGCGCGCTGGGCCACAGCCAGTTCTCCACCGGAGCAGGTGTCAAGGCGTAGCCCTTCGGAGTCCACCCAGCGTGCTACTTCGGTGGAGAGGAAGGCCTTGCCGGCGTAGTAGACGTCAACGCCGCCGCAAATGTCCTTGAATGCTTCGTCGAAGGCATCCTTGAAGGTGCGGGCGCGGGCGCGAAAATCGTCCTCGCTCATGACAAAGAGCGGCGTGCCAAACTGTGCCTTCAGTTCGCTGACCGCAATGCCGCTAATGGTGACTTCGCCGCTTGGGCCGCGTTCGACGTCGTGCGCCCACATGGCAGGCACCATCTCATTGAGGTCCCCGGCGGCGGGCAGCCATTCGGGGGCCAGCTGCGCGCCGGCAATTTCTTGTGTTGTGTCAGTCATTACTTACATCCTTTCCGGAGCGCTTACGCCCAGCAGGGAAAGGCCGTTGGCGAGGACCTGGCCCACGGCGTCGTTGAGCCAGAGGCGGGTGCGGTTGGTGTCAGTGACGGCGTCCTCGCCCATGGGCGTGACGCGGCAGGCGTCGTACCAGCGGTGGTAGGCGCCAGCGATGACTTCCAGGTGGCGTGCCACCCGGTGCGGTTCGCGGAACCCGGCGGCGGCTGCGAGCACGCCCGGGTACTGGCCCAGGACCGCCAGGAGTTCTGATTCGGTGACGTGGCGCAGCAGGCTCGCGTCGAAGACGGTGCGCTCAACCTTGGCTGCTGCTGCGTTGCGGGCCACGGCACAGGTGCGTGCATGGGCGTACTGGACGTAGAACACGGGGTTCTCGTTGGACTTCTTGGTCAGCACATCCAGATCGATGTCAATGTTGGAGTCCGAGGAGAAGCGGGCCAGCTGGTAGCGGGCGGCGTCGGTGCCAACAACCTCTACGAGGTCTTCCATGGTGACAACCGTGCCAGCACGCTTGGACATGCGTACGGGCTTGCCGTCCTGGACCAGGTTCACCATCTGGCCAATGAGCACCTCAACGCGGTCAGCGTCATCGCCCATGGCTGCAGCTGCGGCCTTGAGCCGGGCCACATATCCGTGGTGATCGGCACCGAGCATGTAAATGCACAGGTCAAAGCCGCGGTCACGCTTGTTCTTGAAGTAGGCAATGTCACCGGCAATGTAGGCGGCGTTGCCATCAGATTTGATGACAACGCGGTCCTTATCGTCGCCGTAATCGGTGGAGTTCAGCCACCAGGCGCCGTCCTTGAGGTACATGTTGCCGGAGCCCTTGAGCTGTTCCAGGAGCTTATCTACTGCGCCGTCCTCAAACAGCGAGTTCTCGTGGAAGTAGACATCAAAGTCCACACCGAACTCGTGCAAAGACTTGCGGATGGCTGCGAACATGAGCTCCACGCCCTGGGCGCGGAACTCTTCCTGCGGATCCTCTGATTCCAGGATGGCGGGGTTGTTGGCCATCACCTCGTTGGCGATGTCATCAATGTACGCTCCGCCGTAACCGTCTTCCGGTGCGGGCTCGCCCTTGGCGCTGGCCAGCAGTGAGCGGGCATACTTATCAATCTGGTTGCCGTGGTCATTGAAGTAGTACTCACGGGTGACATCTGCACCCTGGGACTGGAACACACGGGCCAGGGAATCGCCCACGGCGGCCCAGCGGGTCCCGCCCAAGTGAATGGGTCCTGTGGGGTTGGCGGAGACGAACTCCAAGTTGATCTTGGTGCCCGCCATGGCCGTGTTGGTACCGTAGCTTTCACCCGCTTCAACAATGGCCTTGGCCAGTTCACCGGCTGCAGCGGCGTCAACGGTGATGTTCAAGAAACCGGGGCCGGCAATGTCCACCTTCGACACTCCGGGGATTTCGCTCAGGCGGTTTTGCAGCACTTCAGCAATTTTGCGTGGCGGCACACCGGCCGGCTTGGCCAGCTGGAGCGCAATGTTGGTGGCCCAGTCCCCGTGCTCGCGGCTCTTGGGCCGCTCCACACGGACTTCCGTGGGCAGCGCCTCGACGGGAACGGTGAGGTCACCGGCGTCGACGGCATCTTTGAGGCAGGTGGCAATGGCGGCAGAAAGTTCTTCAGGAGTCACATAGCTAAGTGTACGGTTCTCGCCGCGCCCTCTTGCAATCCGGGCACCGAGTGCCCAAAATGTGGCTATCCCTCCCCCGGCACCGCTACATCTGCCTAGGTGCACCGCCAGTTACAGGCACAGCTTCTTACACGCACCGCTTCTTACACGACGGGGGCTGGCTCAAAATCGTCTTCGAGCATCCGCGGGCGGCAAATGACCCAGGCCCCGGCACCCAGTAACAACAACGTGGCAAACAAGAACATGAACGGGGCCGTCCAGGAACCCGTCCATTGGCGCAGCAACCCAAAGAACAACGGGCCCGTGCACGCCAGCGTGTAGCCCATGCCTTGACCAAATCCTGACAACGCACCAGCACCCACCTGAGTGCGGGTGCGGTGGTTGATCAACAATAGGGCCAGCGGGAACGTACCGGGGCCAAGCCCGGTCAAGGAAACCCACAGCCAGGTGCCATCAGCCGGTGAGAGCAACAAGCCCAAGTAGCCGGCAACAAAACAGCCCAGCATGACCACTACGGCAGGAAAGGGATTCCGAAGTTTTACCGCAATCAAAGGAATGCCCAAACTCAGGGGCAGGCCCAGCGCGCCAAACAGCGCCAACATGGATCCGGCATGGGCCTGGTCCAATCCTGCCTCGGTAAGAATTTCCGGCAACCAGGCAAAGAGTGCGTACGTATTCAGTGAGGTGCAACCAAACATGAACGTCAACCCCCAGGCTGTGGGAGAACGCCACAGGTTCATCTTCGGCGGTGGCGCCGTGGCAACGGCTGAAGAATGGATTATTAGCGCGTCAGCACTGGTGGTGGCCCCGGTTTCTCCACGCACCCCTCCGGCCGGTTCCCCGGCCACTGTGTCCACGCCAGCAGATCCCGCCACAGTTTTTGGCGAAAAGAGTGCCACGAACCACGGAATCAGTGCCACCGTACTCAGAGCTACCCAGGAAGATAGGGAAAACTGCCAATTAGTGGCATCCGCCACGGGCACGGCGAGCTGTGCGGGAAGGGCTGTGCCAATGGAAATCGCCGTGACGTAGACGGCCGTCATGAGACCGATCTTCGTAGGGAAGTGCTTCTTTACCAGCGGTGGCAGCAGCACATTTCCGGCACCGAGCCCACCAAAAGCCACCACGGAGAACACTAAGAATAGCGGGGTGGTTGGCACCATGACGCGCACCAGCTGGCCAATGATGCCCAGTAAAATGGCGGCCACAATGAGCTTTTCCAGTGATGCCAGGCGGATCACATACGGCGTCAGGAAGCCAAAGAGGCCAAAAGCAGCCGTGGGGAGCATACCCAAAATGCCAATAGTGGCTGCGCTGAGAGGCAAATCCTCGTTGATTGTTGAGATCAGCGGAGGCACCACCGTCACAGCCCCTCGCAGGGTCAACGCCGTAAGGATTATGCCCGCCGCAAAAAGCCATAGTTTTTGCTGCTTTTTCACACTCATGTGGTCACCATTGCCCCAACGTTACCCGCTGGTTCCGCACCACCTACTGCCACGGCCGCTGTGATTCTGGTAATAATCACCACCCCCCCCCAAGGGCCCGGTTTTACATCGAGCCCCCTGTACCTGCTAAGCTCTTTCTCGTTCCCTTCGGCAGCCACGGTTGCCGCGCCTTCGTAGCTCAGGGGATAGAGCGACGGTTTCCGGTACCGTAGGTCGGGGGTTCGAATCCCTCCGAGGGCACATATCTGGTGGCCGGGTTTGCGAAATTATTCGCAAACCCGGCCACTTTTGCTTGCCCTCTTTGACCCACTGAGGGAGAACGCCGCCGCTGCCGCATTTCCCGCCCCTGGACGTGCCCCTCCCCGATGTAGACACAAACACTCTGCGAACACCTTCACACTAGGGTGCATTCCTTGACTTCCCCGCACCCTTGCGAAAAGCTCGATCTCTAGGACGCCACTGCTGACGACGCTGTCAATAAGGAAAGGCCTCAATGAACAAGCCAAACTTCCCCAGTTTCCCGCAGGATTTCACATGGGGTGTCTCCACAGCCTCTTATCAAATTGAAGGCGCCGTAGCCCAGGATGGCAGGGGCCCCTCAAGCTGGGATGCGTTTGTGGCAGAACCGGGACGGGTTATCAACGGGGACACCGGGGAGATCGCCTGCGACCACTACCACCGCTACCCCGAAGATACCGCACTCATGAAGGAGCTGGGTGTGGAGGCCTACCGCTTCAGTTTCTCGTGGTCGCGCATCCAGCCGGGAGGACAAGGTGCGGTGAACGCTGCAGGACTTGGTTTTTACGACAAACTTGTTGACGGTCTGCTCGAGGCTGGCATCACCCCCAGCCCCACCTTGTTCCATTGGGACACCCCGCTGGAATTGGAGCAGGCCGGCGGCTGGCTCAACAGGGACACTGCGGAGCGATTTGCCGACTACGCGCAGATTGTGGGCGAGCATTTTGCGGACAGGATCCCCCGCTGGATCACTATCAATGAGCCGGTTGCGCTGACCATGCTTGGCTACGGGGCTGGCATTCAGGCACCCGGGCTGGAGCGCGGATTTGACGCGCTACCGGCCGCTCATCATTTGCTGCTAGCCCACGGGCTCGGTGTCCAAGCCCTGCGAGCGGCCGGCGGCAGCAATATCGGCATTGCCAACAATCACGGAGCAACATGGCCCGCCAGCGAGGCTGAAGAAGATCTGCAGGCTGCCGGACTCTATGACAACATCGCCAACTGGATCTTCGCAGACCCCATCCTTAAGGGTGCCTACCCGGAGGAACTGGCACCGTTCCTGCCGCCCATCCCCGACGGGGATCTGGAGATCATCTCCACCCCCATCGACTGGTACGGCATCAACTCCTACAACCCCACGCTGGTGGGCGCACCAATTGCGGGCAAGGGGGCGCTAATTGACGGACACGAGCTCGATTCCTCCCTGCCTTTCTCCTTGCGGGAGATTGAAGGCTATCCCCGTACCGACTTCGGCTGGCCCATTGTCCCTGAGGCGTTCACCGAGATGTTGTTGACCTTCAAAGAGCGCTACGGCGATGCCCTCCCACCCATCTACATCACGGAGAATGGTGCAGCCATCAACGATGGCCCGGACGCCACTGGCCGGGTGGCGGACCTACGCCGCATCGATTACACCGATTCCCACCTGCGAGCGCTCAAGGCCGCCATGGATGCCGGTGTGGATGTGCGCGGTTACTTCCATTGGTCGCTCATGGACAACTTCGAATGGGCTGTGGGCTACTCCCAACGGTTCGGGCTGATCCACATTGACTACGAAACCCAAAAGCGCACGCCCAAGGATTCCTACTACTGGTACCAGGCGCTGATCAAGGCCAGCAAGAGCACCGCGGGGTAACGGCAGCGAGTGCTGACGGGGTGTGTGCGCCCATGAGTCCCGGCAGCACGTCCTCCACACCGGCGAACCCACTCGAGGCAGCAATTTCAGCCCCGATCCGGGCGCTCGCTAAGGCATAGGAAGGAGCAGCCAGCACGGTTCGCACGGCCCTCGCTACGGCGCCGGACTTGGGCACGTTGCTACGCAGGTTGATGCCAGCGCCGGAGAATTCCACCCGGGCATTGACGGGCTGGCGGGGTTCGCCCGTATGGTGCGTGAGGGGACCGCAAGCAAAGTCCTCATATTGACCATGTTTGATTTGGACGAATACGTTTATGCCGCCTTGCGGGCCGGCGCCAGCGGCTTTCTGTTCAAGACCACTGCCCCGGCGACGCTGATTAGCGCCATCTTTGCTGCCCACGCGGGTGAGGTTCGGTTCGCTCCCTCGGTCACGCGCCGTCTGGTTGAGTCCTTTGCAGCCAGGCCCCCGGCGCTCAAGGGCATTCCCAAAGTGCTGCATCCACTGACTCCGCGTGAGTTGGATGTCTTTGCCGAATTGGCCCAGGGCCTGTCCAATGCCGAGATTGGTACCACGCTGTTTTTGGGAGAGACCACGGTAAAAACCCATGTCACGCGGGTGCTGGCAAAATTGTGCTTGCGTGAGAGCGTTCAATCCGTGGTTCTGGCCTATGAATGTGGCCTGCGTGAAGCAGACGTGTCCGGGGATGAACCGCAACACAGCCCGAAGGGTGCGTTATAGCCTGTTCCTATGACGAGGACTTTTGATGCAGATTTTTGGGACGAGCGCTACAACAGTGCAAACGCCGTGTGGAGCGGACACCCCAATCCACAACTGGTGGCCGAGGCGGCAAGTCTGAACCCACTTCATGTTTCCGCACCAAGAACCGCTCTTGATGTTGGCAGTGGCGAAGGTGCCGATGCCCTATGGCTCGCCGATCGGGGCTGGAACGTCACCGCAGTGGACTTTTCACGAGTCGCCCTCCAACGGGCCAAGGAACATGCCTCCGCAATGGACTTAGCCGGATCCGTTATCTGGGAGCACCACGACCTGCTCATCTGGACACCCCCGGCATCCACTTTTGACCTTGTCAGTGCACAGTTCATGCACCTGCCCCGGACGGACCGCGAGCGCCTGTACGCCCATTTGGCAGCATCAGTTGCTATTGGCGGGACGCTGCTCATTGTTGGCCATTCCGCAACCGATGCCCTTGCCGGTGCCCACCGCCCTGACGCACCTGATTTGTTCTTCACGGCTGCTGAGCTGGCTGCGGCACTGGAGCCCACCCAGTGGCGGATTCAGGTTTCCGAAGCCCGGCCCCGGGCCGGCACGGGCCACGACCATGCTTCCATCACCATTCACGACGAGGTGCTAAGAGCCATCCGATTGTCATAGTTGGGACCCACACTGCTGCCTGGATCTTGTGGGGGTGGGCCCGGGCAGTGGCGGTGCAGTGGAGATGTATCGGTGGCCGGTGGGGGTGATGACTTCTGTACTGGGACAGCCATTTTCGGGCCCAGTACCCCGTTCGAAGGACCACCCAAGGGCTTCCTTCGCCTGGTTGCACGCGGTGCAGAGGCCCTGGCCGTTTTCTATGGTTGTGGTCCCGCCTGCCGCGTAAGCCTTCACATGGTCGTACTCGCGAATTGGTGCATCACAATAGGGTGTCTGGCAGCGCTGGTCCTGGATTCTCAGGAATTCCTTCATGCCCTCCGGGAAGAGCCTTGATTTTGAATCCATGGCCAGAAGCGCGTTGCTGTCCGGATGGGTGAAGAGCCGCTTCAGCCACACACGGGGCGAAAATCCATCACCATCACCATCACCAAGGGTCATGTTGCGGGCAATGGGTGCCGGGATGGGACCGTACCCCACCAGGACCGCCGAATCTTTGGCACCACCAAACAAGGACCTGTCGGTCATGATGAGTTCCAGGGCAATCTCAGGCTGGCCAACTGTGGTGCACCAAGGCTCACGAGTGGTCCCCGGCACTTGTGCCCAAGTCTCACCTGTAGAGTTTTTCGGTTGCACGCCTCGGTGATCGCTCAACGTCCCGGCACCTTCGTCACAGGGATTGTGCCGGATGAGTCGGTGCATTAGTGCGTCAGCCATGATTTGCCCCTTGCCTCGCTCATCGCCGGAGGCCTTGGCACTGTCTGCAACCCTGGTGAGCGTGGCGAGAATGCGCACGCCCTGCTTCAGGGGAATCAGGGCCGTCAAAAATGTCATCCCGTCCGGAGCTGGCCGCAAGGAGACATAACGGTCACCAATAGCCTTTTCATGCCGTTTGAGGAACGCTTCCGGATCCAACTCGTACGCAGCTTTCCTTGCCGCGGAACTCAATTCACGGGTTCCCAGAAGTGCGGCAGCGTCCGGGTTGCCACAAATGAGTTTGTCCACCTGGGCGCGGTCTTCAAAGGAGAGAAAAGCCGTTTCCTTGACAATAAGGCTCGCCCGGTACTCGCTGATCTTTCCCATGGTAAAAGCGTTCATACTGTAGGGCATTTCCCGCACCAGGACCTCGGAAAGTTCACACAGTTGGCGCCCGCGGTAGGGCGACTCGTGCCGGGCCAGTGCCACTTGCTGGGCGATTCCCTGACCCAGCCTTTCCTTGCTGAGACCTGACTTGGCCTGATCGAGCCGCTGTTGGGCCACAAAGATCGCTTGCGCCTGGGCTTGGACCGCCGACAATGCGTTCTTGGCTTCCTCCAACATTGCGATGGCATCGATCAGGGATGCCCCTGACACTTGCGCCACAATATCGGGATCAAAGCCGTCCTCGGTGACCGTGCCACCCAGCGAGGTGATGACAGCGGTTGCCAAGGCCGCCCGGGACTCTGCTTTATTGGCCACCATCTTTGCAGACGCCCCTTGATGGGCCAGGTGCTCCAGTGCTTCTGTGCTGTGTCCCTTGCTGATGGCAAGCTCCAAGGTATGGGCAGCGTTCCCTGCTCGCGACTGGGCCTGCCGTGCGAATTCGTGCGCCAGCGCTGCGTCCAGCTGAGCCAAGACCACCGGTTCAAAGAACGTGGCGCAGCGTCCCAGCACCGCAGCTCCCATCACAAGAAGGCCCTGGCATACTTCGGTGGAACCAGATATAGCGGCTGAGCCGTCCGCTGCGGGATCTGCCCTGAGGACTGCTGGCAGGTCATTGCCGGTGGAAACCATGGGAATTGATGAGTCCTGTCCGGCCAGACGGGTAGAAGCAGCCTCGGTGTTGCTGCCAAACCATTCCGGTGCCACCATGCCACTGCCCTCCTGCTGAACCACCTTCATCCCGCGTGATCTGGAAACGATTCCCGTGGAGTGAAGTTCAATAAGAGCAAATCAGATATTTGATCCCATTGTCTTTTATCTTCTGCTATCCCTATTCTACTAACTGCCTCTGACATTTTAGGAGTCTCAAGAGTCCCTCGGGCCGAATCTGTTGGCGGCAGCAAACCCAGCCCCGCCTGTGGAGGAATCAATCCGGCAAAGACCCGCCCGGGCCCTCAGGAAAGGTGCAGTTTGAACCCGGCATGCCACTGTACAAAGCCCAGGCGTTCGTAGAATCGGCGTGTATTAGCCCGAGAATTGTCACTGGTGAGCCGGAGCAAGGTTGCCTCGCGCAGGCCAGCTTCAGCTACTGCCCAGCCTTCAGCTACGGGCCAGCGGATCGCCTGCCACGAGCTAAACTATGTGCCCAACCTCGGACTCAAGCGCGCGTCGAAGCGTCTGCGTCCGGCCTGCGAGCGCGAACGTTGCCAGCACCATGCACCCCGCCTTTTTGATGAACCCCGAAGGCCACTGAAGCCAGCACCACCGCCATACCCACCATCTGCCACGGCCCCAGATCCTCCCCCGTAACGGCCCAGCCCAGCGCTATGGCCACTACGGGACTGAGCAACCCCAAAAAGGCCGCCGTTCCAGCAGGCAGTTTAGCCAGGCCTCGGAACCAGCAAAAGTAAGCCAGTGCAGTTCCCAGACCGAAAGGTAAAAATACCCCGCCATATTCGGCACGCTCAGCGGCTCGGTAGGCAGCCCCTCAAAGAACAGCAGAGCAATGACCAGCGTGGCGCCGCCAGCCAGCAACTGCCACGCTGTTGTTGCTAGGAGTGAGACGGGGCTGCCCGCACGCGCGGTGGGCTGCCCCCATTTCTTGGCAAGCACCGTCCCCAGTGCCATGGACAGCGTGCCACCGGCGGCCGCTGCCAGCCCCAACCCATCCAGCCGCGCCTGCGATGCCAGCACCATCAAGGCCACCCCAAAGACACCTGCGCCACCAGCTAGCAGCCGCGCTGCCGTGAGCTTTTCCAGGAGTATCCGGCTTGCCAGCAGCGCCACGAAGAGCGGCTGGGCTCCGCCCACAATGGCGGCGATTCCCCCGGGCAGCCGGTAGGCGGCCACAAACAGCAGGGCAAAGAAAACACCGATGTTCAACATGCCCAGCACCCAGGATTTCCACCACCAGGAGCCCTGGGGTAGGCGCTGTGAGAGCGCCAGCAGCAACAGCCCCGCCGGTACGGCACGTAGCACGGCAGCCAGCAGCGGCCTTCCCTCCGGCAAGAACAAGGTGGTGATGAGGTAGGTGGAGCCCCACAGCACAGGAGCCACAGCAGTTACGAGAATAAGAACAATCTTTTTGCTAAGCACTTAGCTAATATAACTAAGTGCTTAGCAAATTGCTAGAGTGGTGACATGCCGCAGCAACTAGATCGCATCATCGCCCAGTGGAACGCAGAGAAACCGCAACTGGATGTCTCCCCCATGGCCGTGATTGGCCGGCTCAGCCGCACAGCCCAAGCCGTGGAGTCCCGCCTTGCCGCCACCTTCGCCGCGCACGGACTGGACTCCTCTAGCTTTGACGTGCTGGCAACCCTCCTGCGCAGCGGCGCACCCCACAGGCTCACCCCGGCAGCGCTGGCTAATGACGCCATGATCTCCACCAGCGCAGTGGCCCAAAGGCTGAACAAGTTGGAGAGCAGGGGCTTGGTCTCCAGAACGGCAAACCCCGACGACGGGCGCGGTACCTTGGTCTCGCTCACCCCTGAGGGCCGCGAGCTGGTCGAGGAGACGCTGCCTGATCACCTGGCCACCGAGCACTCCATAACCGGGGCGTTGTCCGCAACGGAGCAAGCCCAACTTGCGGTACTGCTGCAAAAACTCGGCGACGCTGCCGGCCATGAAAGACTCACCTCATGACGAAATTGATTGCTGCGCTTGCCATTCTCGCGGCTCTGGCCTGGGCCATCACCGCCGTTGCGTCATGGATTGCCAAGAAAAAGGCACCCCTTGCCCTCGCAGCAGGCAAGGTGTCCCTCCACGCCTCGGCGGCGGAGGAGGACAAGGCACTTCTGAAGGCCCAATGGCGCACCGCGGCAGCAGCCATCTTTGCCGCCATCATGTTTCTAGCCCTGTTCAGAATCTCCATTGGCCTCTCCGGCCAGGCGGGATTGCCCATCGCCATGACCACGGGACTGAGCGCCAGCGGCGGCCTGCTCCTGTTCTCCGCCCTGCCCGCCACCAAACTGAGCAAACCCTCCAATCCCACCAAACCCACCAATCCCAATAGTCCCAGCACCCAGTTCTTGCCCAGGCGCACTTTCATCCTGCCGGCAGCAACCCTCATCATCTTCACCGCCTTCACCATCTGGGTCCTTGTCACTGAACTGGCCCCGGGCCTGAGCACAATGAAGTCCGCCTGCGTACCACTGCTCCTCGTAGCCATGGCACTGAGCGCTTCCTCGCTTCTTGTTCTGCACCGCCTGAGCACCACGGCCATGCTGCCTGATCCGCGCATGGCGGCCCTTGACCGGCGGTGGCGGGAAATCTCAGCCGGAAACCTGCTGCACTTCACCAGCGGCGCTCTCTTATCAACTCTGGCCACAGCAGCCATCTTCACAGGCGCGGCTCTGAACGCCCCCACAGCCGCGTCCCCCCAGTGGGCCACCGTCTGCCTGATCGGTGGGTCACTAGCGGGCGTATCCGGCGTCGTACTTCTGGTGCTGGCTGCCAAAGGAACCCTCAGTATCCGCGCCACAGTGCGCAAAGGGGCTCCGGTACCAATAACGGCATAAACTGGTGGCACCATGACTTTGACTATTACTTATCCTCCCGCGTTGCCTGTCTCTGAGCGCCGCGAGGACATCATGGCCGCGATCGCAGCCAACCAGGTCACCATCATCGCCGGCGAAACCGGTTCGGGAAAGACCACCCAGATCCCCAAGATGTGCGTGGAATTGGGGCTGGCCGAGAAGGGCCTCATTGGGCACACCCAGCCGCGCCGCCTCGCCGCACGCACCGTGGCCGAACGCATCGCCAGCGAACTCGGCGTGGAAATTGGCCAAGAGGTGGGTTTCCAGGTCCGCTTCACCGGTCATGTGGGCCCGGCCACCAAGATCAAACTCATGACCGACGGCATCCTGCTGGCGGAAATTCAGCGCGATAGGCTCCTGCGCAAATACTCCGTCATCATCATTGACGAGGCCCACGAACGCTCCCTGAACATCGACTTCATCCTCGGCTACCTGCGGCAAATCCTGCCCCAGCGCCCGGATTTGAAGGTCATCATCACCTCGGCCACCATTGACCCCGAGCGCTTCGCCACGCACTTCGCCTCCCCCGAGGGCCCGGCCCCCATTGTTGAGGTCTCGGGGCGCACCTTCCCCGTGGACATCCGCTACCGCCCGCTCTCTGGCCCCGCCAATGGAGCCTCTGAGGATGGGGAGGACGACGACGAACTAGGCGTGGGTGCCGACCGCTCGGCAAGGGATCGCTTGGGTGACCGGCAACGCGACGGCGGCAACGACGAGGAGGATCGGGATCCCCTGGACGCCGTGTGTGACGCCGTGGATGAACTCTCCAAGGAAGCACCCGGGGACATCCTGATTTTCTTCTCCGGCGAGCGTGAAATCCGTGACGCCGCCGATGCCCTGGCTGGCAGGGTTAAAACGAATCCTCGTCTGCGCAATGTGCAGATTTTGCCTCTCTATGCCCGGTTGTCGCTGGCCGAGCAGCACGCCGTGTTCTCCCCCGGTAACCGCCCGCGCATTGTGCTGGCCACCAACGTTGCCGAGACCTCCCTGACAGTGCCGGGCATCAAGTACGTCATTGATCCCGGCACGGCCCGGATCTCCCGCTACTCGCACCGGACTAAAGTCCAGCGCCTACCCATTGAACGGGTCTCCCAGGCCTCGGCTAATCAGCGCTCGGGACGTTGTGGGCGTGTCTCTGACGGTATTTGCATCCGCCTGTACTCGGAGGAGGACTTCACCGCCCGCAGCGAGTTCACCGATCCGGAAATCCTGCGCACCAACTTAGCCGCCGTCATTTTGCAGATGACGGCCATGGGCGTGGCCAAGGGTCCCAAGGACGTGGAAAAGTTCCCGTTCGTGCAGCCGCCGGACTCCCGTGCCATCACCGACGGCGTGACGCTCCTGCGCGAGCTCGGCGCCGTGACCGCCGCCGGTGCCATCACCGGTGTGGGACGCCAACTCTCCCAACTGCCGGTAGACCCGCGGCTGGGACGCATGATTGTGGAGGCCGCCAAACGCGGTGTTGCCGCCGAGGTGATGGTGCTCGCTGCGGCGCTCACCATTCAGGACCCGCGTGAACGCCCCACTGACAAAGCCCAAATTGCCACCGAAAAACACAAGCGCTTTGTTGACGAGAACTCGGACTTCACAGGCTTTTTGAACCTGTGGCGCTACATCAAGGACAAGCAGGCGGAGCTGTCCTCCAGCGCGTTCCGGCGCCTGTGCAAGGCCGAGTTCATCAATTACCTGCGCGTGCGCGAGTGGCAGGATTTGTTCGCCCAGCTCAAGCAAATGGGCAAGTCGTTGGATATTAAGGTCTCCGGAAAGGACATTGACCCGGTAGCCAATCATGACGCCATCCACATGTCGCTGCTGACCGGACTGCTCAGTCACATTGGCCTCTACGACCAACGCAAACGTGAATACGCCGGCGCCCGTGGCAGCAAGTTCATGGTGTTCCCGGGCTCGGCCCTGTTCAAGAAGTCCCCTGACTGGGTCATGGCCGCCGAACTGGTGGAGACGTCCCGGCTGTGGGCACGCACGGCCGCCAAGTTCGATCCTTTGTGGGCCGAACAAGTGGCCCCGGATTTGGTCAAGCGCAGCTACAGTGAGCCGCACTGGTCCAAGAAAATGGGCTCTGTCATGGCCCATGAGAAGGTCACCCTCTACGGGGTGCCCATTGTGCCTGACCGGCGTATCCACTACGGGCGCATTGATCCGGAACTGAGCCGCGAGCTGTTCATTCGCCATGCCCTGGTGGAGGGTGATTGGCATACCAACCATAAGTTCTTCCACCGCAACCAGGCTGTCCTGGCCGAGGTTGAGGAACTGGAAACCCGCATGCGCCGCCGTGATCTGCGTGTGGATGACGAGACACTCTTCGAGTTCTACGACGAGCGTGTGGGCCCGGAGGTGGTCTCCGAGCGGCACTTCGATAAATGGTGGAAGGATGCCCGGCACCAAAATGCCGCTCTGCTCGATTTCGATGCGCACGTGGTCATGGCGGAGGAACCCGATCTGGATCCGGCCGCCTTCCCCAAGACGTGGGTGCAGGGCGAATTTGAGCTGCCGCTCTCCTACGAATTCCACCCCACCGCGCCCGGTGCCGCACCCAACCCGTCCGACGGCGTGACCGTGCAGGTGCCGCTGTTGTTCCTGAATCAGTTGCAGGAAGCCCAATTCCGCTGGCAGATTCCTGGCCTGCGGGCGGAGCTGGTGGCCGCGTTGATCAAGTCACTGCCCAAGGCCATCAGGAAGAACTTCATTCCGGCCCCGGATGTGGGGCGGCAGGCTGCGGCAGCGTTGGCAGCCGATTTTGACCCCGGAACAGAATCGCTGGAGGCCTCATTGGAGCTGGCATTGCGCCGGATCAAGGGCCACGTCATCCCGCCGCAATCATGGAACTGGGACGCAGTGCCCTCCCACCTGCGCATGACGTTCTCCGTGGTGGATAAAAACGGCCGCATTCTGGAGGAAGATCAAGATCTGTCCGGGCTTCAGGCGAAACTAGCCGGCGCCACCCGCCGCGCCATTGCCGAATCGCTGGGGGCCACGCCAAAGACTGTCACACCGGCACGGGCAGCCAAGGTTTCGGCCAAGTCAAGCGGTCCGCAGACAGCGCCGCAGGGCGGGGCACAGAAAGAGCCTTCAGAGAATCCGTCAGCCACAGGCTCTTCCGGCATTGCCGAACGCTCGGGAATCACGGTCTGGGACGTGGGCGTACTCCCGCATGAGATCAAGCGCCTGGTGGCAGGTCACACCGTGACGGGCTACCCAGCGCTGGTGGATGAGGGTGCCACGGCTGGCGTCCGGGTGTTCCAACGCCAGGATGTGGCGGAAAAGGCCATGCGCGGCGGTGTGATCCGTTTGCTCGCGTTGCGGATTCCGTCCCCGGACAGGTACGTACTGGACCACTTGAACAACACCGAAAAGCTCACCTTCAGCCAGAACCCGCACGGTTCCGTCACGGAGCTGATTGCCGATTGCACACTGGCCACGATCGATAAATTAACCCCCGCAGCACTGCCGTGGAACCAAAAGGATTTCGACGCGTTGTATGAGGTGGTGCGCGCGGAACTTGTCGATTCGGTGTTTTCCGTAACGGCCGTCGTCGAACGTGTCCTGGCTTCCAAGGTCCGGATTCAGAAGGCACTGCAGGCAAGCACCAGCCTGCCGCTCATCAGCGCTTGCAACGATGTGAGGCAGCAACTGGAACTGTTGGTTTACCCGGGTTTCGTGGCCAAGACAGGCTTTGCCCAGCTCAGCGCGCTGCCGCGCTACCTCTCCGCGATTGAGAAGCGGTTGGAAAAGTTGCCAAGCAATGTGACCCGGGATGGGCAGTCAATGGCGGCTGTGCAGCGTTTGGAAGATGAGTACGACGACGCCATGGCGGCTTTGCTGCCCGGGCAGCGCTCCACAGCGGGGCTCGAACATGTGCGCTGGATGATCGAGGAGTTGCGGGTCAGCCTGTTCGCGGTTGAACTGGGGACCGCATATTCGGTCTCGGAAAAGCGGGTTCGGGTGGCGCTGGCCAAGGCTATGGCCTAAGCCGGCACCACCCGCGTGTTCTAGCCCTTCACGAACTCCGGGTCCTGTTCCTGCGGATCGGCAGGCGTGGAGTCAATGCTGGGCTCTGTGCCGTCTTCGGGCACCCAGCCGTCGGCATACTCGCCAGCCTTGTAGTCGTAATCAACAGGTTCGCCCTCTTCGTCATGGCGTTGATACCAATCGGTGACGCCGCTGCCGTGGGAGTCAAAGTCTTCACCAGCGCCGTGGCCTACGGCTGCTTTTTCAATGGTCAGGGCAAAGTCATCGCCATGTTCATCAATGCCCGCCTTGACCGCGTTCTCAATGGCTTGTTCGGCATACTCCGCCCGGATCATCATGGGATCCGTGTGGAGGTCCTTCGCGAAGGCAATCATCATGAGCAGCAAAATGATGGCAAAGGGCAAAGCAGAAACAATGATGAGGTTCTGTAGTCCTTGCAACGCCGTGTTACCGCCTACCAGCAACATCACCACGGCAATGCCCATCATGGCCAGGCCCCAGAAAACCACAATCTTCTTATCCGGTTCTGCCTTGCCGCGCTGGGAAAGAATGCCCATCACCACGGACGCAGAGTCAGCGGAGGTGATGAAGAAAATAGCAACGCAGGTCATGGCCAAGAAGGGCGTGATCTGCGCTAGCGGTAACTGATCCAGCACGGAAAAGAACAGGTCCTGGGGAGAGGCGTTGGTGCCAATATCGGCGCCATTCATACGCAGCCAGATGGCGGTTCCACCAAACACGCTAAAGGCCAGCGCACAGACCACCGTGGGAACAACCAGAACGTACAGCACATACTCGCGCAGGGTCCGGCCGCGGGAAATGCGGGCCAGGAAAATCCCTACAAAGGGTGACCAGGAAATCCACCAGGCCCAGTAGAACACGGTCCAGGTGGCTGAGAAGTCAGCTGAATCAGCACCCCAGGAGGGGCCCTTGCTCATCATGTGCAGCAATTCAGAGAGGTACTCGGTCAGTGATGCTGGGACAAGGTTCAACAGGAACAAGGTGGGTCCAGCCACAAAGATAAAGGTGGCCAGCACCAAGGCCAGTGTCATGTTGATGTTGGAGAGCCAGCGGATGCCGCGCCCAACACCTGAGACAGCCGAGGCCACGAAGGCCGCGCTGAGAATCGCAATAATGAGGATGAGCCCGGCGTTGGGGAGTTTGCCAATACCGCTGACAATCTCCACACCGCGGCCCACTTGCAAGGCCCCGATTCCCAAGGATGCTGCTGTTCCAAAGAGTGTGGCGACAATGGCGAACATGTCGATCAGCCGTCCGGGGACACCTTCAGTTTGCCGCTTGCCAAACAGTGAGGTGAAAATTGAGCTCATCAAAGGAACCCGGCCACGCCGGTACGCGCCGTAGGCTACCGCCGCACCCACTAGCGCGTACAACGCCCACGCATGCAGTCCCCAGTGGAAAATGGTTTGCGCCATGGCCTTGTGAATGGCGTCAGCTGTTTCCGGAGCGGCTGTTCCGGGCGCCGGTGTAATGAAGTACGTCAGCGGCTCGTAAGGGCCAAAGAAGAACAATCCAATGCCCATGCCAGCAGAGAACATCATGGCAATCCAGGAAAACTTGGAAAACTCCGGTTTTTCCCCGTCGGTCCCCAAGGGTATGCGGCCATATTTACTAAATCCGATGAAGATCATGAACACCAAAACCAGCGAAACAAGAGAGGTGAACAGCCAGCCTGTGTTGGCTACCACCCAGCTCAATGCCGCATCTGAAACACTCTTCAGCGAGTCAGTGGAGATCACGCCCCAGGCGATGAATCCCAGGATCAACACCGCAGCGAGGCTAAAGACCAGCCTGTCAGTACCGTATTTAATCCGTTGTTCATCCACCGAAATTCCTGGCACAAGGCCTGGATGAATATCGTGAGGGTAGTTCTCTTCAATGGTCTGCAAAAGAGTGTGGTCCTCTTTTTCCAGCTGACCATCCTGGCCTACATGCTGCCCAGATTTATGCACTTGTGGCATTGCTTGAGTTCCCGTCCGCGGAAAAGTTGTGTCGTTAAACCTAGCTAAACTTAACGGACGCCAACGTTACCGGTCTCTGGGCGCGGACACACAGCCGAGAATTTTTTGTGACTGGGGCATTTTCTCCAGATCCGTGGATACTAGGCAGTTGGCACGTACTCACCGTGGCCAGCATCACGTAAAGCCACTCGGATTTTTTCCGCGCTGGCGTTCATGAGCTCAGGGTCCGGGTGGTTGTTCACCGTGCCGAAGTCAAAGTTTTCCAGCCCATACGCGGGGAACACATGCACGTGCAAGTGCTCCACCTCGAAACCGGCAATGGTCAGTCCCGCCCGGGGCGCACCAAAGGCGGCCACCTGGGCCTGGCCAATTCTCTGCGCAACAGCCATCAGGTGTGTGAGAAGTTCAGGTGCTGCGTCCGTCCACTTGTCCACTTCTTGCCGCGGCACCACCAGCACGTGCCCATCCGTCAGCGGGCCGATGCTCAGGAAGGAAACGCACTCGGAATCCTTCCAGATGAAACGGCCGGGAATATCACCATTGATGATCTTGGTAAAAAGGGTGCTCACAAAAAACTCCTCAGAATCACAAAAGGAAATCGAATAACAACAGAAAAAGTGTGTTTAGAGGGTGGAAACGTCAAGAACAAAACGGTATTTGACATCGCCAGCAACCAGCCGGTCATAGGCGCCGTCAAGCTCATCAGCGCTCACTAGTTCAATGTCGCAAACAACGCCGTGCTCGGCGCAGAAATCAAGCATTTCCTGGGTCTCTGCAATCCCACCAATTAGGGAACCACCGTAGGCAAGGCGGCCACGGATCAGCAGGCCCGGATCTACGGGCGGCATCTTCTCTGAGGGCAGACCTAACTGGATCAACGCCCCGTCGCGAGCCAGTGTGCGCAGGTACGCGTTGATGTCATGAACGGCGGCAACCGTGTCGATGATCGCATTGAGCGACTTCTTCGCCGATTCCATTTGCGCCGCATCCGTGGACACCACTACATGATCGGCACCCAAGGCCTTGGCAGCTTCCGCCTTCGAGGGCGAGGTGGTGAACACTGTGACGGTGGCACCGAGAGCTTTGGCGATCTTCACCGCCATGTGACCGAGCCCGCCCAGACCAACAACACCGACCCTGTCCCCTTCTTGGACATCAAGGTAGCGCAGCGGTGAGTAAGTGGTGACTCCGGCACACAGAAGCGGTGCTGCCGCGGCCGGGTCCATGCCCTCGGGAATGTGCACTACATAGTTCTCATCCACAACAATGCCCTGTGAATAGCCACCCTGGGTGATAGCACCACCATTGCGTGGATCTGCCACGTTGTAGGTGCCAACGTTTCCTACCTCGCAGTACTGCTCGAAGTCTTCCAGGCAGGAGTCGCATTCGCGGCAGGAATCCACCATGCAGCCAACACCAACCCGCTCGCCCACGGTGAACCCTTCCACGGACTCACCAACGCGGCTCACAATTCCAACAATTTCATGCCCCGGCACCAGCGGGTACTTCGCAGGTCCCCATTCGGAGCGGATGGTGTGCACGTCAGAGTGGCACAGTCCGCAAAATTCAATCGCAATTTCAACGTCGTGCGCTCCGGGCTCGCGGCGTTCAATAGTGCTGGGTCGGAGTCCGGACGTGGCAGAAACAGCTGCATAAGCTTTTACAAGGGTCATGCTTCCACCCTATCGCCGTTCTCACCCCTGCCACTAGAAGGCCCTGTTGCCACGGGCCTCTGCGGCTGATTGGACCACGCGGACCACGAGCCTGGGTACAGGGCCGCCGTGAATCCGGCAATCTCCAGGGCAGCAATTTGGTGCGCAGCCGTCACCCCGGATCCGCAATACACGCCAACGGCGGTTCCCTCCATAACGCCTAAGGCAGCAAACCGTGCCCGCAATTGCTCCGGGGAACAAAAATGCCCATCCACCAGATTCTCACTGGTTGGGGCACTGAGCGCCCCCGGAATATGCCCGGCGCGCGGATCCATGGGCTCCACCTCACCCCGGTACCGCTGCCCTGCCCGGGCATCGAGCAAAATTCCGGCCCAGGTGGCTGCCTCATCGGCGTCAATGGTTTGCAGCGCCCCGAAATGTACTACTGCATCACCTGGTTCCGCGGTTTCCTCGCCTTCCGTGAGGGGAAGGTTGGCTGCACGCCAGGCGCCCAATCCGCCGTCGAGCAGGTGCACCTCCGTGAGGCCGCCATGGCGCAAAAGCCACCAGGCACGGGCAGCAGCAGCCGCCCCGGCGTCGTCGTAAATCACCACCGTGTCACCTGAATTGATACCCCAGCGGCGCACCGCGGCAGCAAAGTCCGCCTCCGCGGGCAAGGGGTGGCGGCCATCTGCTGGCAACCCGTGCGAGGCCAGTTCGGTGTCCAAATCCACAAAGACGGCGCCCGGGATATGACCGGCCACATAATGCCCGTGGCCGTGGGGGTCCCCCAGCGCCCAGCGGACGTCCAACAACACCGTCCGCGTACCTGCTAAGCGGCGGGCGTTCAGTTGGTCAACAGTGATAAGGACACTCATGGCAGCTCCTGGAAATTGATTCGCATGCAACTTCCCCCAAATCTACTGCGATACGCTGACAAGCATGAACACTTTGCAGCCTGACTGGTCCTGGACAAACACCGCCATAGGCAAGGTTCAAGCCGAAAACAACCGTTCGGCAGACACCCACCTGTACAAGATCGAGCTACCGCAGGCGTGGGGCGTTGACTTGTATGTAAAGGATGAATCCTGCCACCGCACAGGCAGCTTGAAGCACCGTTTGGCCCGTTCGCTATTCCTGTTCGCTTTGGTGAACGGCCAGATCCATCAGGGCACCACGGTGGTGGAGGCAAGTTCTGGCAGCACGGCTGTTTCAGAGGCGTACTTTGCGCAGTTGCTGGGCCTGGACTTTGTGGCCGTCATGACCCGCTCCACCAGCCCGGAAAAAGTTTCCTTGATTGAACAATTCGGCGGACGCTGCCATTTTGTGGACAACGCCGATGAGGTGTATTCGGCGGCCGCCGCCATTGCCGCGCAAACCAACGGTCACTATATGGACCAGTTCACCTATGCTGAACGGGCTACCGACTGGCGCGGCAACAACAACATTGCCGAATCTATATTCAGCCAGCTCTCCCATGAGCGCCATCCCGAACCGGCGTGGGTTGTTGTGGGCGCCGGCACCGGTGGTACCTCGGCCACCATTGGCCGCTACATCCGCTACCACGGGCACGCTACGCAACTGGCCGTGGTGGATCCGGAAGGTTCGGCCTTTTACCCGGCATGGAAGAGCGGGGACATGGACACCGTCACAGGCACGTCCTCCCGCATTGAAGGGATCGGCCGGCCCAGGGTTGAGCCCAGTTTTGTGCCAGGGGTCATTGACGCCATGTTCCAAATTCCCGACGCCGCCTCCGTGGCTGCCATGAAGCACTTTGAACAGTTCACCGGCATGCACGCCGGACCGTCCACGGGCACTAATTTGTGGGGCGTGTGGCAGGTGGTGGCCGCCATGGTGGCTGCCGGAGAAAAGGGCAGCATTGTCACGCTGATGTGTGACGGCGGTGAACGGTACGCGGGTAGCTACAACAACCCGGCGTGGCTGCGCGAGAAGGATTTGGACCCCGCACCGCACCTACAAGTCATTGAAGACTTCTTCGCCACTGGCCTCTGGAACGGCTAAACCGGCCAGGACGGGCTGGACGGATAAGCGGGCAGGACCGGCTAAACCCTGTACCTCGCAACGCCTAAATGTCCACGGATTGCCCGGCGTGCAAGTGCCGAAATTTCACCCCGTGCAGCCCGCCAATGCGGGCAATGTGCGACTCCGTGAACGCGAGTCCTTGCTCATTGAGCAGGCCGTCGTGGATTTGGAACGCGTGCGGGGCGCGCACCGAGACCACAAAGTCCACCACTTCGGACACCTTCGACCACGGCGCATGGACGGGTACTAACAAGGTGCCCACGCTGACCCCGTCGGGGACTATGAGGGCATCCCCTGGGTGATAGAGATCATCATCAATCAGGTAGCCCACGTTGGCCACCACGGGAATGCTGGGGTGAATGAGGGCGTGCTGTCCGCCAAAGCACTCAACGGCAAAACCGGCGGCCGTGAACCGCTCCCCGGGCGCCGCGTCCATGATCCGGCCCTGCGCCTCTGGCGCCCGCACCCGCAAGTCGCGGGCCACACCGGCCGGAGCGTGAACGCTCAAGTCCGGCAGGGTTGAGAGCGCGTGTGCCAGGGCATCGCCGTCGTAATGGTCCGGATGTTCATGCGTGATCAGGACGGTGTCAGCCCCCGCCAGCGCCGTGGCGGACTCCGAGAAGATCCCCGGGTCAAGCACCAGCACGCGCCCGTCTTGCTCGAGCCGGATACAAGAGTGGGTGTATTTTGTTAGCAACATGCTGTCAGCCTATGCCCGTATCGCCGCCCCGGCCATGGGCGGCGCCACGGGACTTTTCATGCTGGTGCGCTAGGCTGGGTGATTGGAACACGGCCCCTATGAGAGTAAGAGAGCACCATGTCGGATGCCCCGGTGAAGGAGCAGCGCGTCACCAAGCAACGTGTTGCCATCGGCGCAGCATTGGACACTCTGGACGACTTCGTCAGCACGCAAGAACTGCACCGCTTGCTGCATGAACAAGGAACCCGGGTTTCACTCGCTACCACCTACAGGATCCTCGCCTCGATGGCTGAAGAGGGTCTGGTGGACACCTTGCGCAACGGCGAAGGCGAGGCCGTGTATCGGCGTTGTTCCGCCACCAGCCACCACCACCACCTGTTGTGCCGCAACTGCGGGAAAACAGTGGAGGTGCAGGCACCAGAGGTGGAGAGCTGGGCGGCGGCCATCGCCAAAGCCAACGGCTTCACCCAAGTCCAGCACACCGTGGAAATTTATGGCCTCTGCCCGGAGTGCTCAGCCGCGTAAGCCGTTCTGCTGCGCACCCTTGCCCTGTACCACTCTGCCCCGTCCTGCCCTGGACGTGCGTACGGAAGATCTCAAATGGTGCGCCACTTTTGAAGTAGCGCACCATTGGGGCCCAAACCGTGTGCAGCTTCAGAGGACCCAGGAAGCTATGCGGCCAACGCGGGGCGCTGGGACCAACCACGACGGCGCCGCACCGCCCCTGTGGCCCGGCACAGCAAGTAAATCACGAAGGAAAGTGTTGTCACGTAAGGGCTAATGGGGATGCTGCCGCCCAGGGCCAGCATGATTCCACCCACGGTGGAGATCATGGCGAAGGCCACGCTCAGCACCACCACCATCCGAGGCGCCACCGTGACCTGCAAGGCCGCGGCGGCGGGCGTGATGAGCAGGGCCAAAACCAGCAGGGCACCCACCACTTGGATCGACAGCGCCACGGCAATGCCCAACAGGAACATGAACGCCAACGAGAGTGTGCGCACGGGCACTCCGCGTGCTGTTGCAATGTCAGGATCAATGCTGGCGAATGTCAGCGGCCGCCAAATCAGGGCCAGCCCCACCACCACCACCAGTGCCGTGCCCGCCAAGACGGAGAGCTGAGTTGAATCAACGGAGACAATCTGCCCCGTCAAGAGCCCGAATTTATTGGCGGAGCGGCCCTCATAGAGGGACAGGAACAAGATACCCAAACCCAGCCCAAACGGCATGATGACGCCAATGACCGAGTTACGCTCCCGGGCCCGGACACCCATGACTCCCAATAACAAGGCGGCCAAAATGGAGCCAACCAAGGATCCAAAAATGACGTCCGCGCCAATCAATAAGGCAAAGGCGGCCCCCGCGAAGGACAATTCGGCAATGCCGTGCACCGCAAACGCCAAATCCCGCATCATGACAAAGGTGCCGATCAGCCCGCCAACCACACCGAGGATGGCACCGGCCAGCAACGTGTCCCGGAACAGCGGCAGCAGTTCGCCATAGTTGGAGAAGTTGAAGACGGCATCAGAAAAATCTGTCCAGTTCATGAAAGTTCCCGTCCCGTCACGGAGCCCAGCGTGTCCAGCGCATGCCCATCCAGGACCGTGTCCGGACCGCCCACCACCACGAGCCGTCCGTCCAGCGCGAGTACCTCAACCCGAGTGCCATACAGCTCCGAGAGCACCTCGCTGCGCATGACTTCCTGCGGTGTTCCGAGCGTGAATTTTCCACCTGCCAGGTACAGCACCCTGTCCACGTGTTCCAGAATGGGGTTGATTTCATGCGTGACGAACACGACGGCGGCCCCGTGATCTTTGGCTTGCCGGCCCACCAAGGCACTGACTTCTTTTTGATGATTCAAATCAAGGGAGAGCAACGGCTCATCACAGAGCAGAATCTTCGGGTTGGCGGCAACGGCCTGGGCAATGCGCAGCCGTTGTTGCTCACCACCGGAAAGCATGCCTACCGGGATATTCCCGTAACTGGTGGCACCCACTTGCTCCAGTAATTCATCCACACGCGCCCGGTAGGACCGGCCGCGGAGACGGAAGCCCCATTTGTCACCGTCAACACCCAAGCCCACCAAATCCCTGGCCCGCAAGGGGGTGTCTGGCGCGAAATTCTTTTGCTGGGGAACGTAGCCAACGGTGCGGTTGCCACGGCGAGCAGGTGCACCATCAAGCATGAGCGTGCCGGAACTAAGCTGGGTCATGCCCAGCAGGGTCTTCAGAAAGCTGGTTTTGCCGCTGCCGTTAGCACCGAGGACGGCGAGAAATTCTCCGGGGGCCACAGTCAGGTTGAGATCTTCCCAGAGAGTTCGCGGCCCGTACGCTAATGTGGCCCGTTTCAGTGTTATGACAGCGGCTTCGCTCACTTGGCGGCCGCTGCTTTTAGTCCTTGTTCCAAGTGGTTAACATTAGCAAGCATCCACTGCAGGTAGGTGGACCCTTCCGGAAGAGTTTCATTGAAGTCCACCACGGGAACACCGGCGGCCACGGCTTCGGCGTTAACCTGTTCGGTCTGTGGGCTTGCGGTTTGTTCGTTGTACGCCAGCAGCGCAACGGTGCCGGAAGAAAGCAGAGTTTTCATCTCCACCAAAGTTGCGGCCGGGACGTCATTGCCGCTTTCTACTGCATCCGTGAATTCATGGGGGGTCTTGTTAGTCAGACCGGCCTGTTCTAGAAGGTACAGCGGCACGGGCTCAGTGATGGCCACGGACTCGCCACCAAAGGTTGTCTTCACCTGGGCCAGGCCATCTGCCACCTCTTTCAGACCGGCTTTAAAATCGTCCGCCTGGGTGGTGAAAGTCTCCGCGTGGGCCGGTAGCACTGCTGAGAAGCGGGCTGCGAGATCATCGGCGAGTTTGATTATGGTGGGTTCGGAATACCAGAGGTGCTCGTTGAAGTCCGCTCCGGTGTCCAATCCTGAGAGCTCGCTGACATTGACAATCTCTCCCGAATCCAGCTGCCCCTTGGCCAGCTGGGCGAAGAAGTCATCGTAGCCACCGCCGTTTTCAATGCCGATCTGCGCCTTGGAGACCGCCAGCTTGTCCTGAGCGTTGGCTTCATAGCCGTGGGGATCTGCCGAGGCCTTGGCGATGATGGAATGAACACTGACGTACTCCCCGCCAATGGCCTGGGCAATATCCCCGTACACATTGGTAGAGGCCACCACCGAGATGGTGCCCTCCGCTGCGGCGGTGGTGGAGACGCCTCCCCCACCGCCGCAGGCGGCGAGGGTGAGGGAGACGGCCACTATTGAGCCCATGGCAAGAAATGCGCGGCGACGTGAAGACATAAGGTTCCTTTACGGGATGCTAATGAGAATTGTTACCAATAAGACCAGCATAGCCCATATTAGGAACCGTTCGCATCAAGCTTTTCGTCGCTCGTGGATGTGCGTCTGAGTAGCGTCGCGGATCTCGCCTACCAACTGCTCAATAACATCCTCCAAAAACAGCACGCCCATGGTCTGTTCATGGGCATCGATAACCCTGGCCATGTGTGAGCCGGTGCGCTGCATGGTAGCCATAACATCCTCAATTTCCTCGGTGGCCGCCAGATTCACCATGGAACGCACACGTGCTTCACCGATGGGCATCTGGTAGCGCTCCAAGGGAATCCGCAGCACGTCCTTCAGGTGCAAATAGCCGATCAGCACGCCCGCCTCATCAGCAAAAACGAAGCGTGAGAAGCCTGTTTTACCCACGGCACGTTCAAAGTCCGCGGGGGTGACATTTGCTGGCAACGTGACCAGATCCGCCAAGGGCACCATGATGCTCTGGGCCGTCTGGGACGAGAATTCCAGGGCACCGGTGATCAGACCCGTCTGGTCAACCACCAGCCCACTGCGGGTGGATTCCTCCACGATCGATTGCACTTCTTCCAGCGTGAAGGTAGAGGACACCTCATCCTGGGGTGTGATCCCGAACAACCGCACAATATGGTTGGCAGTCCAGTTCAGCGCCACAATCAGGGGCCGCACCACTTTAGTGACAAGTACCAGCGGCGGTGCCAGCAGCAAGGCCGCCTTATCCGCTGCGGAAACGCTCATGTTCTTCGGCACCATTTCACCGAACGTCACGTGCAGGAAGGTCACAAGCGCCAAGGTAACGATGAAGGCCACCGGTGATGCCACATTGTCCTGGATACCCAGGGCATGCAGTGGTGCGGCCAGCAGGTGATGGATGGCAGGTTCGGAGACGTTCAAGATCAGCAGCGAACACACCGTGATGCCAAGCTGCGAACATGCCAGCATCAGCGAGACGTTTTCCATGGCGCCCAAGGTGATCTTGGCACGCTTGGAACCTGCGTCCGCCAGAGGTTCAATCTGGCTGCGGCGCGCAGTCATGACGGCAAACTCGGCGGCAACAAAAAAGGCGTTACCCAGGAGCAGCACCACCAACCAGGCAATTCCGGCAATGGGGCTCATGCTCGCTCACCGCGTTCCTTTGAGGCTGCACCTTCGGTGGCACCGGGGCCACCTTTGGCGCCGTCGGGACTTGGTGCCGGAAGGAACCGGATCCGGTCAATACGGCGTTGTTCTATCCGATCAACCACCAGAGTCCCTCCCTCCACAGTGACGCTGTCACCGGGGACGGCGATGCGGCCCAGCTCTGCCATCATGAAGCCGCCCACAGTTTCGTAGCCTGACTCGTCTGGAACATTGAGCGGGCCAATGCGCTCAGTGACCTCGTCGGGGCGCATGAGTCCAGGAAAAAGCCAGGTCCCGTCAGCACCGAGCAAAATGCCCGGCTTGATGCGGTCATGCTCGTCGGAAACTTCCCCAACAATTTCCTCCACCAGATCTTCTAGTGTGGTCACGCCGGCAGTGCCACCATATTCATCTTGTACCACGGCCATTTGCAGGTTTCCCTCGCGGAGTTCAAGAATCAAGGCGTCCAGGTGAACAGTTTCCGGCACCCGCAGAACATCAGTCATGATGGCGCCAACTTGGAGCGATTCACGTTTGTGGGAGGGCACGGCAACAGCCTTTTTCAGGTGTACCACGCCCACAATGTTATCTGGCGATTCAGAGATGACAGGGAATCGGGAGAAGCCTGTGCGCCGGGCGGCGTCAATGATCTCCGCCACGGACTGGGTACTTTCAATCGTCTGAACTTGCATGCGCGGTGTCATGACGTCTGCGGCGGTGCGCTCGGAAAAGCTCAGGGTGCGGGCCACAAACGTTGCCGTTCCCTTGTTCAAGGTGCCCATGGCTGCGGAACGGCGCACCAGTGAGGCCAACTCCGACGGCGATCGGGCGCCGGAAATCTCTTCCTTGGCTTCCATGCCGAACACGTTCAGCACCTTGTTGGAGAAGCCGTTCAGGACAATGATGGCGGGCTTGAAAACGGCGGTAAACACCAGTTGCGGCCGGGCCACCAGCTTGCCGATTTCAAGCGACTTGGCAATGGCCATGTTCTTGGGAACCAGTTCGCCAATCAGCATTGACAGGAGCGTGGCGATCAGCATGGCCAGGGCCAACGCTATGCCAGAAACAGCCAGTTCGGGGATGCCCAGCACGCCTAGCGGTCCCTGGAGCAAGGCTCCCAGTGACGGTTCCATCAGGAATCCCGTCAACAAAGTAGTCAAGGTGATACCCAGCTGGCAGCTGGAAAGTTGCGTAGATAGAGACTTCAAACAGCGCAGCAGCGGAACTGCTGCCTTGTCCCCATTGTTCACGGCCCGTTGCACGGTGGATTGGTCCAGCGCAACGAGGGAAAATTCAACGGCAACAAAGAATCCTGTGCCAAGGATTAACAGCAGGCCTGCTGCAAGTAGTAACCATTCCATTTACAGCACCCCCCTAGATGTGACGGACAGCCATGCTGTCCGTTGAGGGGGGTTGACCGCCGGCGGAGGGTGGTCGGCGCTGGGGCCGGCCACTGCGGGGGTGAGGGAACTGTGGTCATGTGTACGGGTTTTGCCGGCATGAGCAACGTGAATACAAGTGGCACCTTCAGTGCCCTGTAAGCCGTTGCGCCGGCCCCTAGATTTACTTTCCATTGGACGTTCAGTCTACCCCAGTGCACACCGGGACTGCTGAGACTTCGGTGTCGAACAGGTGAACAAAAGCCGTGAGTTTGCCGTGAATCTCTAGTGGGGCAAGATTGTGTGTTCGCCCAAGGCATGGAAGTTACGGCCGTGGTAAACCATGGGCACATGGTCTCCATGCGCCGCACCATCTTCGGAGGTGATGATCTCTTGAACGTGCGCCGCCAGCAATAAGGAGCCGCCGGCCGGGGTACGGCTGATGATCTTGCAGCGCAGCGCGTAGCCACCGTGCAACAGCAGCGGCTCACCTGTCTCCAGCCGGGTCCAGGCCATTGTTCCAGCGAATCGCTCAGCTCCGGAGTTTGCGAAGGTCTTGGCCAACTCCAGATCTCCGGCAGTGAGCAGATGCACCACAACAGAGTCGGCCACGGCGATCGCCGCCGCCGAACCGCTCGAGGCAGCCAATGAGAAGGCCAAAAGCGGCGGGTCTGCGGAAACTGAAGCCACCGACGACGCCGTAATGCCCACTGGCCCCGTCACAGAATCGGCTGTGATGATGGAAACGCCGGCAGGGTGCCCGCCGAAGGCTGCCTTGAAGCCCGCCGTCATGGTTTCTTGCGTTAACGGTGCACCGAGCTGAACGTGATGGGCCTGCACAGTCATAACAAAATTCCTCTCACCGCGTCTTGCCCTCTGGGCCAAGATCCTCAAGTGACTCTAGAACCTCAACCTTAGTTGAGGTCAAGCCGGAGCGCCATGAGGCCCCTCACACCGCTGGACACCGTTGTATTATTCATCCCGATCGATGCCGTCGAACGCCCGCGCCCCTGGCCCCAAATCGGCTACCTGATCATCAGGGTTGACGAAGCCGCATTCTGCCAGCGAAAGGCAACCGCAGCCAATGCAGCCACCCAAACTGCCCCGCAGTTTTTGCAGAGCGGCGATGCGGGCGTCCAATTCACTCTGCCAGTGCTCGGACAGGCGCTGCCAATCCTGCTGGGTGGGGACGCCGTGATCAGGGAGTTCGGCAAAGACCCCGCGCACCAGGGACAGCGGAATGCCTGCACGCTGGGCTGCCCGGATGACAGCCACACGGCGCAGCACTGAGCGGGGGTAGCGGCGCTGGTTCCCGGAGGTTCGGGAACTGAAAATAAGCCCCTGCCGCTCATAAAAGTGCAGTGCTGAAACGCTGACGTCACCACGTTGGGCAACTTGGCCCACGCTCAACTGTTCCTGCGCGCGGAGGCTTGCTCCGGCGTCGGACATGTTATTGCCCGTGCCCTTGGCGAATGCCGCTCACGGCGCGGTCCAGAATTTCGCTCATGCTCCCACCCACATCAACCACGACGGCGGACTCGTCGGCTTCCAGCGGTTCCAGGGCTTCCAGCTGGGAGGCGAGCAACTTCGGCGGCATGAAGTGCCCGGAGCGGCCCTCAAGCCTTGCACTAAGCACCTCAAGCGTGCCATCGAGGTGCAAGAAAATGGTGTCGGGCGCCTGTTCCCGGATGGCGTCTCTGTAGCGCCGCTTCAGCGCCGAGCAGGCCACCACAATTCCGCTGGCCGTGGTGGCCGCCAATTCGTGGCCCACCAGGTACAACCAGGGCCAGCGGTCATCGTCATCAAGCGGGGTGCCGCCGGCCATCTTGCGGACATTTCCCAGCGGATGCAGCGAATCGGCGTCCACGAAGGGGACATTCAGGGCGTCCGCAACGAGCGTGCCGATGGTGGACTTACCGGCCCCGGAAACACCCATGACCACAATCCGGGTGGCAGACTTTCGGGTAGCAGGCACTCGGCTGGTGGGTGAAGGTGAAGCATCTTCAGGGGTAGTCATAGCTTCTTGTATACCAAACCTTGGGCCAGAAACCCCGGATGAGCCCACCGGAGCCCAGGTGAGCTGCTCCCCTACCAGCTTTGCTGTAGTGGCCGGCCCTCCTCATAACCAGCCGCGGACTGCACCCCAACAATGGCCCGCTGCCGGAATTCGGCTAGGGAGGACGCACCCGTATAACTAAATGAGCTGCGCAGCCCTGCCGTGATCATGTCCAAGAGATCTTCCACTCCCGGCCGAGCCGGATCCAGATACATCTTGGAAGTAGAGATTCCTTCCTCGAACAATCCCTTGCGGGCGCGTTCAAAAGCGGCGTCCCCCGAGGAACGGTTCGCCACGGCCCGGGCCGAGGCCATGCCAAAACTTTCCTTGAACTGGCGCCCAGTGGCGTCCAGGTGCAGATCCCCCGGGCTCTCATACGTGCCGGCGAACCAAGAGCCAATCATGACCTGGCTGGCACCGGCAGCCAAAGCCAAGGCAACATCACGCGGGTACCTCACACCGCCGTCGGCCCACACGTGGGCACCCAGCTCTGCGGCTGCCGCGGAACATTCCAAAACGGCAGAGAACTGGGGCCGGCCCACAGCCGTCATCATGCGTGTGGTGCACATGGCACCCGGACCAACCCCTACCTTGATGATGTCCGCGCCGGCCTCCACCAAATCGTGCACACCCGCAGCGCTGACCACGTTGCCCGCCACCACCGGAACGGATGGGCCCAGCAGGCGCACACCGCGCAGTGCGGCCAGCATCTTTTCCTGGTGACCATGGGCCGTGTCCACCACCAAGGCGTCCACACCATGGTCCAAAAGAGCCGCGGCCTTCCCGGCCACATCACCGTTGATCCCCACGGCCACACCCAACCGCAAGTGGCCCGAATCATCTTGAGCCGGCCGGTAAATGGTGGAACGCAGCGCCCCTAAACGGGTCAAAACTCCCACAACCTCCCCAGCCCGCAGGACAGGGGCGTAGTCGGCCCCCGCGGAATCAAGGACTGCGAAGGCTGACCGTAGGGCCGCATCCGTCTGCGCCTTCGCGGCAGCAAAATCCAGTTCACCGGCGTCGGCCTGCGTGCGAATCTCGTCAAAGGGTGCGGACTCCAGCGTCAAAACATTTGAGCGCATAACTGAGGCTAGGGAGGCGAATCTATCTGCCCCCTCACAATCGGCACCGCGCACCACACCCATAAAGTCATGACCGTCAACCACCACCACGGCGTTGTGGGAGCGCTTGCCCATGAGGTGCAGGGCGTCAATCACAATGTCACTTGATCTCATCAGCAGAGGTGTTTCAAAAAGCGAATCACGCTGTTTCACCCAGCTGGTGACGGAACGCAGAACATCCAACGGAATGTCCTGGGGCAGGATTGCCATGCCGCCGCGCCGGGCCACGGTTTCAGCCATCCGTTTCCCGGAGACTGCCGTCATATTGGCCACGATCAGTGGAATGGTGGTGCCGGTGCCATCGCCGCTGGACAAGTCCACATCCAGCCGTGATGAGACTGTGGAGCGCGAGGGAACCAAGAAAACATCTGAATAGGTCAGGTCCGTGGTGGGTTGGGTCAGAAAACGCATCTTTCTCCCTCTTTCACGCGTGCCGGTGGTATATGCCCGGGCGGATAGCCGAAGAGCTGCTAGGCAGCGTACGCACAGCGCCCGGCAGCCGCCTCTGAGCTTGGCAGCATCCGCCTCCGAGTCTAGCCACCATGTGAGGCGCCTCACCGCCAGAACGTGCATGTTTTTACGAAGCACCCGGGCGCGCCGCGGCATAGATTGGCCTACAGGCCGTGAATCTTACTAGACTTGCTCGAGGAAGGGATTTCTCGGATCCTGACCATTTACGAATAGGCTTCGCACGTTTGCGCCGTCAACATCCGCCAGATTCGGGTGCTGTCGCCATGCGTATGACTGCACAGCGGGCAACAAGAACTCATGGAAGAGGCGTAATACACGTGCCAGAGCAATCCATCCACCGTCTACCAGAAGAATTTGGCGGCAACGAGTGGCTCGTCGATGAACTGTATGAGCGCTACAAGGGCAACAAGAACTCAGTAGACACCAAGTGGTGGCCACTCTTTGAGGGTTTCGCTGCTGATGATGCGGCCGGCAATGGCCGCCATACTGCCAGCAATTCCGCCCCCATCACCGCCCAGATTCCAGTTGTAGCTGCCCCTGTTGCTGCTGCACCTGCCGCCCCTGCGCCTGCTGCCCCTGCGGCAGACACCCCTGCTGCAAGCACGACGCCGGCTCCCGCCGCCGTTGTTCCGGCAGCTCCCGCCGTGGCCCCCAAGGCGCCGGCTGCCCCGCGTCCGCCGGCTCCGGCCAAGGATGCAGCACGCACGGGAACCACCCCCATCCCGGCCCAGCTGCCCAAGTCCGCCAAGGACGTGTCCGTTCCGTCTGAAGCAGTCAAGACTGTGTTGCGTGGACCGGCCAAGGCCATTGCAGCCAACATGGTCATGAGCCTTGAAGTTCCCACGGCTACCAGCGTGCGCGCCATCCCGGCGAAGTTGCTGATCGATAACCGTGTTGTCATCAATTCCAACCTGGCCCGCGCCCGCGGCGGCAAGGTTTCCTTCACCCACTTGATCGGCTACGCCGTCATCAAGGCGCTGGGCCAATTCCCCTCGATGAACGTCTACTACGACGAAATCGATGGCAAGCCCGTAGCAGTGCAGCCTCCGCACGTGAACTTCGGTATTGCCATTGACATGCCCAAGCCGGATGGCACCCGCCTTCTCATGGTGCCGAACATCAAGAAGGCTGAGACGCTTAACTTCGCCGAGTTCTGGCGTACCTATGAGGACCTCATCAAGCGTGCCCGTGCTGGCAAGCTGACAGCTGATGACCACTCCGGAACCACCGTTTCACTCACCAACCCCGGTGGGATCGGCACCGTGCACTCGGTGCCGCGCCTGTCCAAGGGCCAGGCGGCCATCATCGGCGTCGGCGCTCTCGATTACCCGGCCGAGTACCAGGGTGCCAGCCCCAAGATCATCGCTCGCAACGCCGTATCGAAAATTTTGACGCTGACCAGCACGTATGACCACCGCGTCATCCAGGGTGCCGGTTCGGGCGAATTCTTGAAGAAGGTGCACCAGCTGCTGCTCGGTGCCGAGAACTTCTATGATGAAATCTTCGAATCCCTGCGCATCCCGTACGAGCCTGTGCGCTGGAGTGTTGACCTGCAGGTGGATCCGGCCGACCAGATCAACAAGGTCGCCCGCATCCAGCAGCTCATCCACTCATACCGTGTTCGCGGCCACCTCATGGCCGACACCGACCCGCTGGAATACGTCCAGCGCACGCACCCGGACCTTGATGTGCTGACCTACGGCCTCACCCTCTGGGATCTGGACCGCGAATGGCCCACTGGCGGTTTTGGCGGCAAGTCCAAACTACTGCTGCGTGACATCTTGGGCGTCCTCCGTGACGCTTACTGCCGCACCACTGGCGTGGAATACATGCACATCCAGGAACCTGAACAGCGCGAATGGTTCCAGAACGAGCTGGAGCACCCGTACTCCAAGCCGAGCCGCGAAGAGCAGCTACGCATTGTCTCCAAGCTGAACTCCGCCGAAGCGTTTGAGACGTTCCTGCAGACAAAGTTCGTTGGCCAGAAGCGCTTCTCCCTGGAGGGTGGCGAATCCCTGATTCCGCTGCTTGACTCCATCATTTCCGATGCCGCTGATGACGGTATGGATGAAGTTGCCATTGGCATGGCCCACCGCGGCCGCCTAAACGTGCTCACCAACATTGCCGGCAAGACCTATGCCCAGGTCTTTCGCGAATTTGAGGGCACCCAGGATTCGCGCAGCGTCCAGGGCTCCGGTGACGTCAAGTACCACTTGGGCACGGAAGGAACCTTCACTTCCGACGCCGGCAACGAAACCAAGGTTTACCTGGCTGCAAACCCCTCCCACTTGGAAGCTGTTGACGGCGTCCTGGAAGGAATTGTCCGCGCCAAGCAGGACCGTCTGGACCAGGGCGAGAACTTCCCCGTGCTACCCATCATGGTGCACGGCGACGCCGCCTTCGCGGGTCAGGGTGTTGTTGCTGAAACCCTGAACCTGTCCCAGCTGCGCGGCTACCGCACCGGCGGTACCATCCATATTGTTGTCAACAACCAGGTTGGCTTCACCACGGCCCCGTCTTCATCGCGCTCCTCGGTGTACTCCACCGATGTGGCCAAGATGATCCAGGCACCTGTCTTCCATGTCAATGGAGACGATCCCGAAGCCGTGGTCCGTGCCGCACAGCTGGCCTACCAGTTCCAGCAGCGTTTCCGCAAGGACGTTGTGATTGACCTGGTTTGCTACCGCCGCCGCGGGCACAATGAGGGCGATGACCCCTCGATGACGCAGCCACTCATGTACAACCTGATCGAAGCCAAACGTTCAGTGCGCCGCTTGTACACGGAAGCGCTGATTGGCCGTGGCGACATCACCGAAGAGGAAGCCACGCAGCTGCTGCGCGACTACCAGGAACGCCTCGAGCGCGTCTTCGCTGAAACGCATGCTGCTCAGACATCCCCGATCCCCATCATCACCAAGGATTCGCAGGCCATTTCGGATCTGGAGCGTCCCACCGCCCAGCAGGCTGACTCCGGTGTCAACGATCCTCAGATCACGGCCATCAGCGCAGACATGCTGGCCCGGATCGGCTCCATCCACACACAGATCCCGGAAGGTTTTGAGATTCACCAGAAGCTCAAGCCGCTCCTGGCTAAGCGTGAGGCAATGTCCCGTGAAGGCGGCATTGACTGGGGCTTTGGTGAACTCAGCGCCTTTGGCTCACTGCTCATGGAAGGCGTCCCTGTCCGCATGGCTGGTCAGGACTCACGCCGAGGCACCTTCGTACAGCGCCACGCAGTGTTCCACGACCGCGCCAATGGCAAGGTCTGGACCCCGTTGCGTGACCTCAGCGAGGATCAGGCACAACTGTGGATCTATGACTCACTCCTGAGTGAATACGCTGCCATGGCCTTTGAATACGGCTACTCTGTAGAGCGCCCAGATGCCTTGGTTGTCTGGGAAGCCCAGTTTGGTGACTTCGTCAACGGCGCCCAGACGGTCATTGATGAATTCATCTCCTCTGCTGAGCAGAAGTGGGGCCAGCGTTCCTCACTGGTACTGATGCTCCCGCACGGCTATGAAGGTCAGGGACCGGACCACTCTTCAGCTCGCATTGAGCGCTTCATGCAGATGTGTGCTGAAGAGAACATGATCGTGGCCAACCCCACCACGCCGGCCTCGCACTTCCACTTGCTGCGTCGCCAGGCGTACCTGCGCCCGCGCAAGCCGCTGATCATCTTCACCCCGAAGCAGCTGTTGCGCCTGAAGGCTGCCGCTTCCCCCGTTGAGGACTTCACCACGGGCGGTTTCCGTCCCGTGATTGGTGAGCATGCAGCGGTGGACAACAACGCCGTGGATCGCGTCATTATGGTCTCGGGCCGCTTGTACTACGATCTGATTGCAGCACGTGAGAAGGCCGCCGACACTAAGGTTGCCATCATCCGTGTTGAGCAGCTTTACCCGCTCCCGCTGGAGGAGATCAAGGCCGAACTGGCCAAGTACCCCAATGCCGATCTGGTCTGGGCACAGGACGAGCCTGCCAACCAGGGTCCTTGGCCGTTCATGGGCCTGAACTTGGCACCGGAGTTGGCGAAGAAACTGAACCGGGTTTCCCGCCCTGCCTCTGCAGCCACAGCTACGGGGTCCGCCAAGACCCACGCGGTGGAGCAAACATTGCTCATCAAGCAGGCTTTCGAGCGTAGTTAGCCCATCCAAGATGCCCGGTCTGCACTATCAGGCCGGGCATCTTTTGTTTAGACTTTCGGATTTTTTACATGAAGGAAAGGGGAGCCGTGGAGAAGCGGGACCTGCGAATTGTAGCTGTCGGGGATGAATTGGTGGCAGGTGTGGGCGATCCCCGCGCGCTGGGCTGGTTGGGCCGGGTTCTGGCAAGGACCCCCTCCGACGATGTTTCCATAGAGCCTTTTGTTTTGGCCTGCCCGCGGGAAGGCACCGAGGCTTTAGCGGGGCGTTGGCTCAACGAGGCCGGGCGCCGCTTTGATGACTTCCATGAGAACCGTCTGGTCATTGGGCTTTCCGGCCGTGACATTGAATATGGGCTATCCACTGCCCGCAGCCGGCTGAACCTGGCGAACATCCTCGACGGCGCCACCCAGCTGAACATCCCCGTGTTCGTGGTGGGGCCACCGCCGTCACTGGATCCTGCCCTGAACCGCAAGCTGGCGGAGTTGAATACGGCCTTTGCTGATGTCACCACCCGCCGCAAGCACCACTACGTTGATACGTTCACGCCGTTGCAAAATCATGAGCAGTGGCGCAACGACGTAGCCGCCAACGCAGGGGCGCCCGGCCAGGCCGGGTACGGTCTTATGGCTTGGTTGGTGTTGCACCGCGGCTGGTACCAGTGGCTTGATCTTCCCGAAGCCAACTAGGCGCGTACCGAATCATCCGGGGCTTGGCGGCCTCGAAGCACACTAAAAAGTACAGGCACGCACTGACGGTTTTCCTTCAGTGCGTGCCTGTCATCTGGGACGAAGTTGCCCTGCGTGAGCACTCACTATTTCCGCCGCTCAAGCCGCCGGCGGCGCACTAGGTGAGCCCTGCGCCAATGTTGAATAGATCTTTGCCCGCGGCTCGGTTCAAACTGTGGGCGCTCCGAGCAAACAAGCCGCACTTTTTGCAAAGAGCCTCTAGGACCGTCTCTCCGGGCCAGCGAGCGTAAATTTCTATGAGTTGGGCAGCGAGGCGGTTGCCGGTCCTCAATACCCGGCCGTTGCCGCTACCGCGGAAGTTCCCCAGCGCATTGTGGCAGCATTCTGGGGTGTGACGGTCACCGGCGCTTTTGCAAGCATTTATGCGGGCTCGCCCGCCGCAACTACACCCACGGCCAGTCACCCATACTGGCACAGCACCTGCCGGTGGGGTTGAACAGGACCTGGCCCACACCGGTGTGAGCACTGTTTCCTGGTGGCTCGCTGGCGACGCAGCAGCCATGATGCTGGGAGCAGGCACCTCGCCCTTTTACCCGCCGTCGTCACTGAGCAGCCACGCCTGAACCGCCGGTTAGGCGCGGATGTGTCACCTATGAGAAACTTGATTCGGATCGGTTTTGAAGATCTTTTTTCAGATGATTGGAGGCAGCTATGTCGAAGCGTTCACGTAAGCGTCGGGATCGTAAGAGTGGCGGCGCAAACCACGGTAAGCGTCCCAACACGTAAGTCTTGACGTAATAAGTAAAAGCCCGTCCCGCCAACCGGCAGGACGGGCTTTTTCATGCCGCGCCCCAACCCTGTGTGAGCTACGCACTAGCCCATTAATCACGGAAAATACTGTTCTAAAGATAGGCTGGAAATAACGGCCTCTTGCCGCCCTCTAAGGAAGTTGGGAAATGCTCGCGCTGGTTGTCCTGGTCATGGTTCCGTTTGTTTGGTTTGGCATGATCTTCGCCATCTCATTCATAGAAACGCCGCTGAAGTTCAAGGCCCCGGGTATGACTCACGCTTTGGGAGTTGGCATTGGCAGGCTCGTCTTCAAGGTGCTGAACTTGGTGGAGGCGCTCTTGGCAGTAGCCATGGTGGGCGCATGGACGCAAAGACAGGACCTGGTAACTTTGCCTATCGGCATTATATTGGCACTGCCCCTTATTGCCTTGGCCCTACAGGCCCTGGTTCTGCGCCCTGCAATGTCCGCGCGGACCAAGGCGCTCTCGGACACGGCCCTGACCCACTCGGGCGGTACCGCGGTGAAGGCCAAAGTCGCCACCATCACGCACATCACCTACATTGCCTCGGAACTTCTCAAGGCCATTGCCCTTCCTCTAGCCGGCGTTCTGCTGCTTCTTGCCGTGGCGGCTTAGGCACCCATGAAACGCACGGCACGCAACTCCGGCAGAACGGCGTCGAACGTGGCAGCCTACAACCCCTCCAGCACGGAAAAATGCGCGGCGGAGCTCCCCGATATCACCACGCGGGAGGACATCTTGATGCTGGTGGAGAGCTTTTATACCAAGGCGTTCGCGGATGCTTCGATCGGGTACATCTTCACCGATGTGGTGCACATGGACCTGCCGCGGCACCTGCCCATCATGGCTGACTTTTGGCAGACAGTGTTGTTCAAGGCCGGGTTGTACAACAGGAATGCCTTGGAGATCCACTTCCATATCCACGCTAAAGAACCGCTGAGCCTGGAGCATTTCAACCGTTGGCTGCAGTTATGGACCGCCACTGTGGACGAGCTCTTTGCTGGCAAGAAAGCCGAAATGGCGAAGGTGCAGGCACATCTGATCGCAGGTTCGCTGCACCGGCGCGTGACGGGCCGGCCGGCCAGTCAGTACAGCACCATCTCCCTGCGTCCTCCGACGCCTGCTGACTAGACGGCTGTCAGCTAAACGGCTGCCCGCTAAACGGCGGCGGGCTTACCTGCATGGAGGCGGGCCAGGATGGCTGCCTTGAGGGTTTCCGGAGCGGCTTCCTTGCAGGAGCGCTTCACCACGGAACGGATGACGCACTCCAGATCGTACTCCTGCGAACAGTCGGTGCAGGCGTCAAGGTGATTTTTGATCTCGGTGAGGTCCTCGCAGGACAGCGCGCCGTCAAGGTATTCGTAGATCCTTGCGATGCGTTCGTCGTCGCAATCGCCCAGGCTTTGGCAGTCGCCCATGGTCATTTCTCCGTCTCAGTTAGTTGCTTGGCGTCCTTGAGGTAACCGCGTTCCACGGCGTAGTCAGCCAACATATCTCGCAATAGTTTTCTTCCCCTGTGTAGCCGTGACATCACGGTGCCAATGGGGGTGTTCATGATCTCTGAGATTTCCTTGTAGGCAAATCCCTCCACATCGGCAAAGTACACGGCCAACCGGAATTCCTCCGGAATGGCTTGCAGTGCGTTCTTCACGTCCGAATCTGGCAGGTGGTCCAGGGCGTCTGCTTCGGCGGAACGCAAACCCGCGGACGTATGCGATTCCGCCCGTGCCAGCTGCCAGTCCTCCACGGAATCAGCATTGGATTGCAGCGGCTCACGCTGACGCTTGCGGTACAAGTTGATATAGGTGTTGGTCAGGATCCGGTACAGCCAAGCCTTCAGGTTTGTGCCCGGCTTATATTGGTGGAACGCTGAAAACGCCTTGGTGTAGGCCTCCTGCACCAAATCCTCGGCGTCTGCAGGATTTCGCGCCATGCGCATGGCCGCCGAATATAGCTGGTCAACGTACACCATGGCATCGCGTTCAAAACGGGCGCGCCTTGCTTCAATGGACTCATTGGCAACATCAACACCCGCAACGTCCGTGATAGCCACAGTGGGCGTGCTCACAGTTTCGTTGCTGGTGGTTTGCTCAGGCTCGGAAGTGTTCATCACTGATGAGTCTATGCTCAGACGCAGCATCCCGTCCGTTGCTGCACGCGCCACAGGGCTAAGAGTCTGCATAGCCGCCTTTCCTTCACACGTTTCTTCCGCCTACCCGGCGCTCTCTGGAACCATCTCTAATCATTCAAACTGGGTAACGGCGCGGGATATTCCGCAATGAGCGCATGAGCACTAACACTCGTGGGAGACTTGTACACAGCATGAGCCTTCCGCGGGCTGGCACAGGCCGCCCACGGATGGCTGACAGCACCACTAAGGAGGCCTCCTTGTCCATTATCCGAGCAATCGCCCGCCCTATGCTCGCGTCGTCGTTTATCTTTTCCGGCTTAGACCGGTTGCGCCACGCAGAGACGACAGCCAAGCAACTCTCACCTGTTTTGGGCCCGCTCAGTGCGGCCCTGCCCCTTGACGTCAGTGAGAAAACTCTCGCCCGGGCACTTGCCGCAGCCCAGGTGGGTGCCGGCGTCCTGCTGGCCGCTGGCAAATTTTCCCGGCCCGCCGCCGTCGTGCTGGCCCTGACGGCGGGGCTGTCCACTGTGGTTGAGTACCGCAATGCGAACACAGACACCAAGGAAAACCGTGCCCACCGGCGCAATCAGCTCTCAAGCAACATTGCCTTGATTGGCGGCGCTCTGCTGGCAAGTATGGATACCGAGGGGCGTCCGGGTCTTGCTTGGCGCACCGAGAAACTGCTTGCGAGCGGCAAAAAGAATGCCAAAACCCAGTTGAAGAATGCGGATAAGCAAGTCCGCGCGCTCGCTCACGATGTGACAGGACAGTAAGAACCCATGACCACCGCCCATTGGCCCGCACCTTTTTCCGCACTGCCTCTGGATGCCACTGTAAGAATTCCGGCTTCCAAATCGCTGACCAACAGGTATCTTGTTCTCGCAGCCATCGCCGAGGGTGAATCCCGTCTGCGCGCACCGCTGCAATCGCGCGATTCGGACCTCATGATCGGCGCGCTGCGTGCCTTGGGTGCCGGCATCTTGGAAGTTCCCGGTAACGGTGATGTCCCGGATCTGGTGGTCACCCCCATTCCTGCCGGTTTTTCTGCTCCCGATTCCGGGATTCTGGTGGACTGCGGCCTGGCGGGCACTGTCATGCGTTTTGTCCCTCCGCTGGCCGCACTGGTTTCCGGTGCTGTGAGGTTCAGCGGCGATCCCGCGGCGTTGGTGCGTCCCATGGCTCCGATTGTGGTGGCACTGGAGGGGCTCGGTGTGCGGGTTGACGATGGTGAGGATGGTTTCTTGCCGTTCACTGTTCACGGCACCGGCGCTGTGCACGGCGGCCATGTGCAAGTTGATGCGGGCGGTTCCTCACAGTTCATTTCGGCAATTCTGCTGGTTGCTTCCCGTTTTTCCCAGGGTCTGCACCTTGAGCACATTGGCGAGTCCGTCCCCAGCGTGGACCACATTTCCATGACTGTGGAAATCCTGCGGTCCTTGGGCGTTTCTGTGGATGATTCCACCCCTAATCACTGGTTCGTCAAGCCTGCCAGCATTGCCGGTTTTGACGTGGAACTTGAACAGGACCTCTCCAACGCCGGCCCCTTCCTGGCGGCTGCGCTGGCTACTCGCGGCACCGTCCGCATCCCCAACTGGCCCGCCAACACCACCCAGGTGGGTGATAAGTGGCGTGAAATCCTGCCCCAGTTCGGTGCCACGGTGACACTCGAAAACGGTGTCTTGACAGTTACGGGCGGGGCGCAAATTCGCGGTGTGGACATTTCTGACACATCAGAGCTGGCCCCATCCACGGCAGCCATCTGCGCGTTGGCGTCAACGCCATCGCGCCTTCGCGGGATCTCACACCTGCGTGGGCATGAGACGGACCGGCTGGCCGCCCTGGTTGCCGAGATCAACGCCTTGGGCGGGGATGCTGTGGAAACCGAGGACGGCCTGATCATTACCCCGGCACCGCTGCGCGCCGGCGTCTTCCACAGTTACCACGATCACCGGATGGCCACGGCTGGCGCCATCATCGGCTTGGCCGTGCCCGGCGTCGAGGTTGAAAACATTGGCACTACGGCCAAAACTATGCCTGGTTTCCCTGCCATGTGGGCGGATATGGTGGCCCAAACCGCCGAACCGTCCGCTGGCACCGGTAGCACCGCGGCGGTTGAAGCCGGGGTTTAGGGTATGGCACGGGATTACAGCAACTGGGACGAATCCGATGTCCGCGTCCGAGCCAATAAGAAGGGCAGCCGTCCGCGCACCAAGGACCGGCCCGCCCATGAAGATGCCGTCATTGGCCGGATTATCACGGTGGATCGGGGCCGGTACACGGCCATTGTGGATGAGGACCTGCCCAGCCAACGTGTCCTGATCGCGGCCCGTGCCAGGGAACTGCGGCGCAATCCCGTGGTGGCCGGGGACTTTGTCTCTCTCGTGGGAGATACCACCGGCAAGCCTGACACCTTGTCCAGGCTTGTCCGGATCGAGGAACGCCGCACGCTGCTGCGCCGCAGTGCCGATGACACCGATCCTGTGGAGCGGGTGGTGGTGGCCAACGCAGACCAGCTGGTCATTGTGGTGGCCGCGGCAAATCCGGAACCGCGCACTGGCTTCATCGACCGGGCCCTGGTGGCCGCTTATGACTCCGGAATTGCGCCGTTGCTGCTGATCACCAAAACAGACATCAAGGACCCTTCAGAGTTGCTGGCCAACTACGAGCACCTGGACATGACGGTCATCATCAGCCGCACTGCCGCGGACGGCGTCTTTGGCATCGACGCACGCAGCGACGACGGCCACTCCGCGCTCCTGTCCGGTGGCGCCGTGGAACAATTGCACGGATATCTCGATGGGAAGGTCAGCGTCCTGGTGGGGCACTCAGGCGTTGGCAAGTCCACCATGGTTAACGCCTTGACAGGTTCGCAGCGGGCCACAGGCGGCGTCAATGCCGTCACAGGCCGCGGCCGTCACACCTCTTCCTCGGCGTTGGCGCTGAAATTGCAAGATGCAGTGCCCGGTTCTTGGATCATTGACACCCCCGGCATCCGCTCCTTTGGTCTGGCCCATGTGGACCCCGACCGCATTATTGCCGCCTTCCCGGATCTGCAACCGGGCACGGAGGATTGTGAGCGCGGCTGCAAACATGACAGCGCCGCCGTCAATTGCTGTGTGGATACCTACGTTGCCGCCGGGCACGCGGGCGCATCGGGGCCGGCACGGCTTGCCTCGCTGCGGCGCCTGCTGGGCACCAGCGACCGTACCGAAGGCCGTGCCGCAGAAAAGGAACTTGGCAGCACGGACTAGCGCGGCCCTGGTGCCGCGCACGGTTGACCCGTCAGTGGTGCTCCACTTCAAGAGTGGCGCACCGTTGGCGGACAAATGGTGCGCAGGCCCAGCGGCGTCCTGACGGGTGTTGGGCCTAAACCGCGATAGCGTGAACCCATGACCTTCGCACCCCAGACGTACAACGACGATCTCCGCCTGGCCCATGTCCTTGCTGACAGTGTTGACTCCCTGACCATGTCCCGTTTCAAGGCCTTGGATTTGGCCGTCGAGACCAAGCCGGATCTGAGCCCTGTCACCGACGCCGACAAGGCCGCAGAAGAGTCCATCCGCAGCCAGCTCTCCCGGGTCCGCCCCCGCGACGCAGTCCTGGGTGAGGAGTTCGGCAGCAGTGGCCACGGTTCGCGGCGCTGGGTTATCGATCCCATTGACGGGACCAAGAACTTTGTCCGTGGTGTGCCGGTCTGGGCCACCCTGATCTCTCTAATTGACGACGGCGTCCCCGTAGTCGGCCTTGTTAGTGCCCCTGCGCTGGGCAAGCGTTGGTGGGCGGCCCAAGGAACGGGCGCATACATGGGCAAGTCACTCGCCGCCGCCACCCGCATCCGAGTCTCTAATGTGGCCGAGCTCAAAGATGCTTCACTCTCATACTCTTCGCTCACGGGCTGGGCCGAACGTGGCAACCGTGATGAGTTCATCTCCCTGACCGACGATGTCTGGCGCACCCGGGCCTATGGCGATTTCTGGTCGTATTGCATGGTGGCTGAGGGCAGTGTTGACATTGCCTGTGAGCCGGAATTGAACCTCTATGACATGGCTGCACTGGTCCCCATTGTGCAGGAAGCCGGCGGCCGTTTCACCTCGCTCGAGGGAGCCGACGGCCCCTTCGGCGGCAACGCCCTGGCCACCAATTCCATCCTCCACACGGAAGTTTTACAACGCCTGAACCCCAATTGGGATGACTTGTTGGGCTGACCCGTTGGACGCACAAAATAATAAAGTACAAGTGAGTTAAGAACGACGGCGGCCTCCCGCCGTCGTTCTTTGTTTCACCATCCGCGGCACTCACCCAGGGTGTACGAAATGAAACGTAATAGATGCACCGGCAGAAATCTTGGGCTACTCTTTTGGGCATAGGTCACGAGTGCCAGCGCTAAACCCCGGTTTGCTGGCCGGCAACCCTCCTTTCGCGGTGGGGTGCCCCGGGTGACGACCTGGCCAAACCTGTTCGGTTCTGGCAAGCGCGGACTTCTTGGCACCCCCAAAAGGTCCTTTGGTGTCAAAGGAATTTCTCATGAGCTCTGCCGTTTTGGATGCAACACAACTCATCGATTCACCGCTCCTGCCTGTGGTGGGCCAGGATCTGGCGGCCCCCCTGATTCACGGCGGGCATGTGCGTTACGCCAACCTGGACTATGCAGCGTCTGCCCCGGCCATCAAGGACGTGGCAGCGCACCTAAATGAGGTGCTGCCGTTCTACGCGAGCGTGCACCGTGGCGCTGGATTCGCCTCGCAGGTCAGCACCTCCGTCTATGAAAATGCTCGCAAGATTGTTGCCGGTTTTGTGGGCGCCCGGCCTGATGACACGGTCATTTTCACCCGTAACACCACAGATTCGCTGAACTTGTTGGCGGGTTGTGTGGAATCGATTTTGCAACAGAGGGGCTTCACCGAGGGCCGTTCCAACGTTCACGGCGAGGTGCTCTACCTGGACATTGAACACCATGCGAATCTGCTGCCTTGGCAGGCCCTGCCGCACCGTTCAGTTGTTGGCGCTGACTCTATCGCCGCTACCTTAGACCGTGTTGAGACGGCGCTGCGGGCAGGAAACGTGCTGCTCGTGGCCGTTACCGGAGCCTCCAACGTGACAGGGGAGGTGCTGCCCATGGCCGAATTGACCGCCCTGGCGCACCGCTATGGCGCCCGGATTGTTCTCGATGCCGCCCAACTGGTGCCGCACCGCCGGATCGATCTGACTGCCACCGGCATTGACTACTTGGCGTTCTCGGGCCACAAGCTTTACGCACCTTTCGGCGCCGGGGTTTTAGTGGGCCGCCCTGACTGGCTCGACGCCGGTCACCCCCACCTTGCCGGTGGCGGAGCCGTGAAGGACGTCCGGCTTGAATCCATCAGCTGGACCACCGGACCGGCCCGCCACGAGGGCGGCACTCCCAACGTTTTGGGTGCCGCCACCTTGGCCAAGGCCACGTCTGTGCTGGCTGCGCTGAATGCCGATGACTGGCACCAGCACGAGCAGCAATTGCGCGCCCACTTGGTGGCCGGCCTCAACGAGCTAGAGGGCGTCACTGTCCACTCGCTCTTTAGCGACGCGGACACGTACCCGGACTGCGGCAGCATTGGGGTGGTCAACTTCTCGGTCACCGGGTACGACGCCGGGCTGGTGGCCGCATACCTCTCTGCCGAGCATGGCGTGGGCGTGCGTGACGGAAAGTTTTGCGCACACCCGCTGCTTAACCGCTTGGGCCTGCCCGCGGGTTCCCTGCGCGCAAGTTTTGGTGTGGGCTCACAGCTGGAGGACGCTCAGCGCTTGGTGGCTGGAATCCAAACGTTGTTGCAGGAGGGCTTGGGCTGGGACTACGTGGTGGATTCCGGCCGCTGGGTCCCCGCCAATGACAACCGGGAGTACCCCAGCTGGGCCCCGAACACGCCAGGGACAGCAGGGGCAGCCCCCTGCAGCATCGACTAACCCACCCCCATACCAGCGCTCGGTTAGATTCGGGCATATTTTGCAGACGCAGTAGCGTCCGGAAGTGCGGGGCGGGGAGCACCTGGGGGTAAAGTTGAACGGCATTGACCGGCACAACTTTCAGGAGCACCATGGCAGGCACCGGTGGACCGGTCTTTGATGCGGCGCGGCGCAAACACATGGCCGCCGCGTTTTTGGAAGGCGGCGGGCATTATCATTTGGTGCGCCCGGGTTACCCTGAGGATTCCTTGACGTGGCTGCTGGAAACTGCCGGGAGCGTCCAAAATGTGGTGGACATTGGTGCAGGCACGGGCAAATACACGCAGCTGTTGGCCCGTCACAACTTCTCGATGACGGCGGTGGACCCCTCGGCTGACATGCTGGCGCACCTTGGCGCGGAGCTGCCCCAGGCCACCACCGTTGTGGGTACCGCCGAAAAGTTGCTCCTACCAGATGAATCCATGGACTTGGCCGTGGTGGCACAGGCCTGGCACTGGGTGGATCCTCTCGCGGCAAGTACTGAGATTGCCCGCGTACTGCGTCCGGGGGGAACCTTGGGCCTGATTTGGAACCAGCTGGACGTCGGACTCCCCTGGGTTCACCGCTTAGCCCGGATCATGCACGCAGGGGATGTGCACAAGGCAGATTTCAGCCCTCAGATTGGTCCGGAATTCTTCCCAGCCCAACCTCACACCACCCATTGGTCCCAGCAGCGCACGGCTGAGGAGATCATCGATCTGGCAAAGTCACGCAGCTATTACCTCAGGGCAACAGACCAGGTCAGGGACAAGGTCATCACCAATCTGCAGTGGTACTTGTATGAGCATCTGGAACACGCGCCCGGTGAAAGCATTGAGCTACCGTACAGCTCCCAAACATGGCGGGCGCAAAAACGCTAGCTGCAGCCCGGGCACCCGTAAAGTTTCTATAAGTCGTTCCCGGCTCGACAATCACCCCTGCCACGTTTTAGAATTTCGGTAGACCTAAATAATTGACTTAGGATCATCGAAAGGCGAGACTTTGCTCGACACGGCCAAGAGGACAGCACGGCGCAGGCCTCGCGGTGGCATGATGCTGCTGCTGGGCCCGGCCTTTGTCGCTGCCATTGCCTACGTTGATCCCGGCAACGTGGCCGCTAACCTCACCTCCGGCGCCAAGTACGGCTACCTGCTCGTGTGGGTTTTGGTCGCAGCCAATGTCATGGCCATGCTGGTCCAATACCAATCCGCAAAGTTGGGGGTAGTGACGGGCAAATCCCTGCCGGAGCACTTGGGTGAACGCTTCAGCACCCGCAACCGCCGGCTCTTTTGGGTGCAGGCCGAGCTCGTGGCCATGGCCACCGATCTGGCGGAAGTGGTGGGCGGCGCCATCGCCCTACACTTGCTGTTTCAAGTTCCGTTGCCCATAGGCGGGCTCATTGTGGGCCTGGCTTCCATGGCTCTGCTGACAGTTCAGAATAGACGCGGCCAACGCCATTTTGAGAGCGTCATTATTGTTCTGCTCGTCATTATCACCATCGGTTTTCTGGCAGGCCTGGTGCTCAGTCCACCAGATCCGGCAGGTGTGATCGGCGGGCTGGTACCCCGGTTCGACGGCGCCAATAGCATCATGCTGGCGGCTGGCATGCTGGGTGCAACGGTGATGCCGCACGCCATTTATCTGCATTCACAGCTGGCCAAGGACCGCCATACGGATGCCCGCAGCACCCCAGAGCGCCTGCGCCAGATCATCAAGGCGACCCGGATCGATGTAGTCTTGGCCCTTATTCTTGCCGGCGCCGTCAACATTGGCATGCTACTGCTAGCGGCCTCCACCTTGGGTGGAATCTCTGGAACTGACAGTATTGAAGGAGCCCATGCCGCCATTGTCGCCAGTCTGGGGCCGGTGATAGGCGTGGTCTTTGCCGTGGGCTTGCTAGCGTCAGGACTCGCGTCAACCTCGGTGGGCGCCTACGCAGGCTCCACCATCATGAACGGCTTGCTCAAGGTGCGTATCCCCCTGCAAACCCGGCGAATGGTGAGCCTGATCCCGGCTATCATCTTGCTCTCCGTCGGTGTGGACCCCACGTGGGCGCTGATTGTTAGCCAGATTGTGCTCAGTTTCGGCATCCCCTTTGCGCTGATTCCCCTCCTACGCCTGACGGCCAGCAAAAAACTGATGGGCGAACACCGTGACGGCCTGCTCCTGCGCTTGGCCGCATTGGTGAGCGTGGTGTTGATCGTGGCTCTCAACGCGCTGCTGCTGTGGCTAACCTTCACGGGGCAGGGCTAACGGGTAGGCTGAAGGGTGTGAAACCAACTGCCACTTCCTCCAGCTTCGAAGATTATGTGAAGGTCATTTATGCCTACACCGAGTGGCAGGACAAACCCATCACCTCATCGGTGCTGGCCACCCGCCTGGGCGTTGCCAATTCATCCGTCTCAGAAATGGTGCGCAAGCTCAAGGATCAGGGCCTTGTGGATCACCAGCCCTACAGCCCCATTCACCTGACACCCAAGGGTCTGAGCCTTGCCTTGTCCATGGTCCGGCGGCACAGGCTTTTGGAAACGTATCTGGTGAACGAGCTCGGTTACACCTGGGACGAGGTCCATGACGAGGCGGAGCAGCTAGAACATGCCGTCTCTGATCATTTCATTGAACGCATGAGCGCCAAGTTGGGCCACCCGTTCCGTGACCCTCATGGCGATCCCATCCCCGATGCGCAGGGCCAGATCGCCATGGTCCCCTCACACCGTCTGGACGAGCTCGATCCTGGGCATGTAGGCCGGATTAGCCGCATCAGCGATCATGACCCTGAGCTTTTGCGCTACTTTGAGCAGCAGGGGCTGGGGCTTGACACGGAGCTGTTGGTAGTTGGCCAGTTGCCCTTTGGCGCCGGCTGGCAGGTGGGCCTGAGAACTGCCACGCACGACGCCGGCCCTCTCACCTTGGGCCCTGACGCTGCGGTTTCGCTGTGGCTGGCATCGGTAGGACAGCACGCTGGCTGCTGCGTTCAGGAGCCCACGGGAGGAACCCTGATGGTCCCCCACATGTCCGGGCTCTGAATCTCCGGGCTCTGACCGGCAGCTTCCCAGCTATTACTTCGGGTCACTGAGCCAGCGGGCCAGGGAAAAATGGCTCACCGCTCCCACCAGCATGAGGATGCCCAGAACAGCTGAGCCTGCGCTGAACAGGGCCACAGCCGCGGCTACGAACAGGAGCAGGGCCGCCCACAGTGCGCGTTGGGCCCCCACAAAGCGTTCGCTGCGAGGAGCCAAGAAGGCGCCCCACAGAACAACCACAACCGCTGGGAGCGCTATGCCAAGGATTAGGTTCCAGGGTGCAGCCTGGGCGAACCCCCAGTAGAGGAATGCGGCCAGCATGGCCACCTCCAGCACGAAGCCGAGGACCTGGCTTGCGCCCCGGAGCGCAGGGCTCAACGCAACTATGTCCAAGCGTGCGGCCTGAGGCCCATCCACCCTGCGTCGTCCCACTAGATTTCTCCGCCTGCTAGTTTTTCTCGGTCATCGCTGCCCGGTCCCGGCGCAATACAAAACGCTGCACCTTGCCGCTGGGTGTTTTGGGCAGTTCTGAAACAAAGTGAATGCGCCGCGGGCAAGCATGGGCGGCAAATCCGGTTTTTACCAACTGCTGCAATTCCATACAGAGCTCATCGGAGGCCTGGTATCCGGGGCGCAGCACCACGAAAGCTTCCAAAACCTCACCGCGAATATCATCCGGGGCACCAATGACCGCTACTTCACCAACGCCTTGGTGCCGCACCATGACGGATTCCACGTCGAAGGGGCCAATACGGTACCCGGCCATGATGATGACATCATCATCGCGTGCAGAGAAGTAAATGAAACCATCGCTATCTCGGCGGCCGGCATCACCGGTGAGGTACCACTGGCCGTCAGCGCTGAACCGTTCCATAGTCTTTGCCGGGGCATCCACATAGCCGGAAAACCACATGAAGGGACTTTGTGGAACATTGACTGCTATGCGGCCCTGCTCCCCATCAGCGGCTGGCACATCAGCATTCTCGGCCAGCACGTCCACGCTCCAGCCCGGCAACGGCACGCCCATGGAGCCGGGCCGCAAGGGTGCCTGTAGGGATTCATCCCAGGCATTGCCAGCCACCATGCCCAACTCGGTTTGGCCGTAGTGGTCATGCACGTCCACGCCGAAGCGCTCTTTGCCCCAGGCAATCACGTCGGGAGTCAGCGGCTCACCGGCGCTGGAGGCCCGGCGCAGCTGGTGGTGGAGCCCGTCCGGAGATCCTGCGCGCAATGCACGGTACAACGTGGGGGCTGCGGCAAAGTTAGTGACGGAGAATTTCTCCATGACGGCCCACACCAGCTCTGGCGTGGAGGGGGCACGGAGCAATAGTGAGCGGTGACCTGCGGCCAGAGGCGCCAAAATAGCGAAGTACAAGCCGTAAGCCCAGCCGGGATCGGCAGCGTTCCAGAAAACATCGTCCTTGCGGACATCCAAACCAAAGTGGTGGTAGCCAGCAAAGGAAGCTACCGCCTGCAGGGGAATGGGCACACCCTTAGGCGCGCCAGTGGTCCCTGAGGTAAACAACTGCGCCAGCGTTCCACCCGCACCCACGGCCACCGGTCCGGCGTCGTACGGGGCCGTATCCGCGGCAGTATCCTCGGCGGAAGGCGGGCCTGTATTTGCGGCGGAGAGTTCCGCCAAATCGGCAAAGGCGCCGGTCCCGGCCACCATCTCATCGAGTGAGAGATCGTAACCAAAAGCGTCACCGTGAGCCACCACCACCGGCAGGGAGGCATCGGTGGGGACCTCGCCCGGCGGCATCAGCTTGCGGCGCTGATCGGCATCGCAAATGACCAGCCGCGTACCGCTGGACTTGAGGCGGAAGTCAATGGCGTCATGGGCGAAAGCCGTAAAGAGGGGAACGTCAACGGCCCCCAGCCGCCAAATTCCCAGCAGGGCAATCACCAGCTCGGCAGACTTCGCCATGAGAGTGGCCACGTGATCTCCGCGCTTGACTCCAAGAGAGCGCAAAGCTGCGGCGAACTGCATGGACTTCGTCCGCAGTTCGCCGTAACTGATGTCTATGCTCTCTAAATCTGCGCCAATCACCGTGAAGGCAACCTCACCAGCTGGATGGCTATCGCACAGTAGCCACGGCGCATTAGCGCCGGGCGCGGCAAACCGCGCCAATCGCTCTTGAACATGCTCAACCATGATTTGCTCTCCTGCTTAATGACGCCCGGCTGCAACGAACGCTACGTGCCGGCAGCGCAGCTGAGCCTGCGGCAGCGCTTAAACTGCCGCGGGCTGTACCGGCCTCTTTAGCCTTCGCAATCCTTGCAGAACAGCATGCCGTTCTTTTCACGTGCTACCTGACTGCGGTGGCGGACCAGGAAGCATGATGAGCACGTGAACTCATCATCCTGGGCGGGAATGACCTGAACAACCAGTTCCTCGTTGGAGAGGTCCGCGCCGGGCAGATCCATGCCCTCTGCGGTGTCTGAATCTTCGACGTCAATATGAGCCGTCTGTGCACCGCCACGCTGAACCTGGAGCGCCTGAAGCGACTCTGTCTCGTGGTCTTCGTCCTTGTTGCGGGGTGCGTCGTAATCCGTTGCCATGCGGTTTTCAAACTCCTGAAGTACTCGTGGTAGTGGCGGGGTCTTTCAGCGCCCCATCCTAGCCCTAGAAAGCTGGAAACGCGCCTTAAATTCCTCGATGTTTTCCCACAGCATAGGGGATGGTATGGAAATTTGTTGTATTCTCGCAAAATTTGCTCTCACGGCGCCCTGCGCCATGGGTAATTTGTGGCGATTATCACCCTCCCGAGGGCCCCGTTTGGACCCCATAGAGCGCCATCCGAGCGTGTTTGGCGTGTTCCACGCAACTTTTGCGGTGCCCTGCCGGAGAGCAGGAATCGCCAGCGCGCAGGCTTAGACCTATTCTTGATAGCACCATGGCAAACAACAATTCCCCCCGCGTCTCGCTCAACCGCCGGCAAGTGGCTCAAGCTCTGAATATTCCGCCGGAGATGGCAGCCCGCAACGGTATCCCCTCGCGTTTGAGCGCCGCCGAAGTTGCCGCCCTTGACACCAATCCCCCGGCGTGGCTGGCGCAATCCCGGGCTAACGCCACCGGTAAACGTCCGGTCTGGGTGGATCTGCGCTGCTACCTGTGCGATTTCCTGGAAGTGGCCCGCCCCAAAAAGTGGTGGCCGGAATTCACTTATGTCATCTGCGACTTCCATGAAACCTCGGAGCTGCCTGAGCCTGAGCCCGGTTCTCGTCGCAGCCAGTACGACGGCGTGGGGAGCCGTTTTATTGGCATCGTCGATTCCCAAGACCAGTAGTTAGGCAACGGGGCGTGGGGGCGGTGTGGTTTGTTCGCGGCTTGCCACAGCGCTGCAGGCCTGCATCGAGTAGAGTTTTGACGTGACAGTTCCGGCCAAACTCTTCCAGCAGTGGCTGCGCACTGTTGCTGGCGATACCAGCCAAGCAGCGGTGTGCCGATCCGCCGGCATTAAGCGCTCAACTTTGGCCCAGCAGCTGGTTCGGGGGCGGGTTTCAGTAGCCACCGTAGCCGCCGTCAGCCGTTCATTGAACCTACCCGTGGTGGCCTCCCTCTCCACTTTCCCCCTTTTTACTGACCTGGCCACAGGCATCAAAGCGCCGACGCAAGCTGAGCTGCTGAGCCAAATTTCAGATTATGACCTGCTCCAAGAGATCCTGCACCGGCAGGCGCAAGGAGAGAGTGCATTGGCGGCTAAACCCGAGCCCTTGAACCCTGTTCCCCATAGATCCTCAGTGCGGGCCTGGCTTGACGCTGTGGATGTGGGTGAGCTGCGCCAGAAAGTGGCTCGGGATGCGTCCATGGCACCCCAGAACTTCTCAGCCCAAATCAGCGCCAACAGGCTCTCAGCTGAGCTTGCGGTAGCCACAGCCCGGATTGCCAACGTGGGCTTGACCAACGGTCTGGTTGCCACCGGCTTTCTCTCCCCCACAGAGGCAGGGTGGGCTCCTGATGCTAGAGAACTCGCCTTGAGGCAGACCGCAAACAGCGCTCTAGCTACCCTCGCCGCTCAGCGGCTTGAAATTCTTGGCCGGCTCATGCGCCGCAGTGAAGATGACAGAGCAGCAGTGCAAAGTATTTGGGAGAATCTCGGATGATTTCAATCTTGCAGTGGGTGGTGCTGGGAGTTTGCCTCCTGTGCACTGCCTGGCGCCTTCCAGCCCTACGGTCCGGACACAACCGTGGGTTATTTTGGATCTTTACTTTGGCATCCATCGCTGTGGCTTTGAGCATTCCCAGTATTTATTTTCCCGTGGATAAACTCTTGGGTGGGCACAATCTGGCGAATGTGATTGTGCGGCTGAGCTTGTTTTCTGTCTTTTTTCTACTGGCCTCCAGAGTCGCTGCGGCCTATAAATCACCAAGAGCTCTCAAGCTCATCCGAGGGCCAGTCGGGCTGCTGGTGCTGGCCGCCAGCACTGTGGGTATTCTTATCACTTTTCTGCTCTCCGAGGTGGAGGGCTCCAGCCCTGGATTGACCCGTTTTGGCGACCAGCCCACTGTGGCGGCCTATATGTGGATTGGACTGAGCTATACGGCCTATGCTGCGGCCATACTTGTTCCCGCGACGGCCAAGACGGCCCTCTCCGCAGGGTATGCCCTGGTGGACCGCAGTGCAGCTGCCTGCCTGTCCATGGGGTTCTTCCTCGTGTGCATAACTCTGGTACTCAAGCTCGCGCCTCTACCCGTGGGCAGCCTTGTTCAGTTACTTTCCTTTGGCTCCATTCTCTTCGTAGCGGCCGGGATGTCTCTTGTCTGGTTCTCTTTCATCCGCCGCCCCGCCCAGCAGTAAGTCCGCTGATAATCACTTCGATGTATTATTTCGAGCCCAGATGTACACTTTTCCATTAGTCTCTGACATAATAATGAATGTGTGAACACGGGATGTTGCGAGGGTTCGCATGAAACTTTGGGGGTGAGTGGTGGTTTGGCTGCAGAGCCAGACCACCACTCAATTTTTTGCTCTCACTTTGCCTTTTTTGATGGACCTTCACTTAGTAACGCTGAGGAGCTTGTCTTACTCGGAAAGAAGCCGCTGATTCCAACGCGGAACACGATTTTCGTGCAATCAGCGCCCATCTCAATAAGCGTTTCCAGGGCCTTCCACCGGCCCATCAAATGACCATTAGCTTGAAACTATAAATTTTCGAGCTCACCACCGGCTCTGATAAGTGCGGACTGGGGCTGTGCGCGTGGCGTGGCGGTACCATGGGAAAGCAGGTCAACACCCTGGACTCTGCGCCCCAATGATCCCGGAAGGCCCTGCCATGAGCGTCGGCGTATTTGATCTGTTCACCGTAGGAATTGGCCCCTCCAGTTCCCACACCGTGGGACCGATGAGGGCCGCCGCAGCCTTCGTCCGCGAACTCGAAGTGGCCGGCGTACTGACACGAGTTGCTGCTATACGAGTTGACCTCTATGGATCCCTTGCTGCCACTGGCCGCGGCCACGGCACCATGACTGCAGTACTGCTGGGGCTCGAGGGCCGAGAACCAGAACTCATCCTCCCTGCGGAGGTGGAATCACGGCTTGCCGCCTTTGCCACCGGCGCCCCCTTGTTGCTTGCCGGCAGCAAGGAGTTAGCCTACGGTGCCGAAGAAATGATCCTGCACCCGTTGACGGTCCTGCCCCGCCACACCAACGGCGTGAAATTCGCAGTCCTCGACGACGCCGGCAATGCCATCCACGAAGCCACCTACTTCTCCGTGGGCGGCGGCTTCATTGTGCGTGAGGGCGAAGTGGATAGCGCCACGGCCGAGCTGGAGAGTTCCAAGGCGCTACTGCCCTACCCCTTCAGAACGGCGGCCGAACTGTTGGGCCATTGCGCCACCGCCGGCGCGAACTTCAGCGCAGTCATGTATGCCAATGAACTAGTGGAACGCAGCGCCCTGGATATTCGCAGCGGGCTTCTGCACTTGCGCGATGTCATGGAGGAGTGCAAGAACGCTTCTTTGGCCCGCACCGGTTTGCTGCCAGGAGGCCTCAAAGTTCGACGCCGGGCACCAGACTGGCATGCCCGCCTCAAGCAGGAGGACCCTCACCGGGACCCGAAGTTCTGGCAGGAATGGGTCAACTTGGTGGCACTGGCCGTCAATGAGGAAAACGCCTCCGGCGGGCGGGTGGTCACAGCACCAACTAATGGCGCCGCCGGCATCATCCCGGCAGTTATGTTCTACGCCACCCACTACACCGACGGGATGGCAACTGCCACACAACGGGAGAAGGACGACGTCGTGGTTAAGTTTCTCCTCGCGGCCGGGGCTGTGGGTGTCCTGTACAAAGAGCAGGCCTCCATTTCCGGTGCGGAGGTGGGCTGTCAGGGGGAGGTGGGATCGGCGTCGTCCATGGCAGCTGCGGGACTTGCCGAGGTCATGGGAGGTACGCCGGAGCAGGTGGAAAACGCGGCGGAAATCGCCATGGAGCACAATCTGGGGCTTACCTGCGATCCCATTGGCGGGTTGGTGCAGATCCCCTGCATTGAGCGCAACGCCATTGCCGCAGCCAAGGCCATCAACGCGGCGAAAATGGCGCTGTGGGGCGACGGGCAGCACCGGGTTTCACTCGACGAGGTGATCGTCACGATGCGGGAGACGGGCCGCGATATGAACTCCAAATACAAGGAAACAGCCCTGGGCGGGCTCGCCGTCAACGTGGTGGAGTGCTAGTCCCCACCCGCAAAACCAGGCTTCGGAACAAAAAAGAACCTGTCCCCCACCGCTATGGTGGGGAACAGGTCCCAATAGGGATGTGGAGATGGGGAGAATTGAACTCCCGTCCGATGTTGTGTTGTCAGGGCTTCTCCGGGTGCAGTTTGCGTCGGTTTTTCTCGGCCCCAGCTATCTCGCAAACAAGTAGCTGCCAGGCCCAGTTGTATAAGAGTCCCTCAAACGCCTACAACGAGCGTTTGAAGCAGTGGCCCTCTAAATGACGTCAGGATCCGGGACGAGAGCATTCCCGGGCTGACGGACTGTCTTACTGCTTAGGCAGCAAGAGCGAAGTCAGTGCGATTTGATTCAGCACTTATTGTTTTACAGAGATCGTTTACGAGATAACCCTGTATCCTCGACCCGCTTCACCTGTCTCGACGAACACCGTCGAAACCGATCATCCCCTATTGTTTTTTCAATTCCACGCACCGTGCCCGTTGGGAACTGTCCGTGGACTATCCATGCTAGCGCATGCGGGGCCAAATATATTCCTTCGGGCTAGTCAATGAGGCCCTTGGCTTGCTTTTGCTGCAGAATCAGCAGCGCCGCAGCGTCAATTGTTGCGGCAAAAGCGGGATCCGTCCGGGCAGCGTCAACCATGCCCGCATAAATTTGCGGCATCAACCCCTGATTGGTACACAACGCCATGGTGCCGCCAGCTTCCAGGAAAAGCACGCCACGCTGTGAGACTGGCACTGACGAGACTTGGACGGCGTTACAAATATCGTCGCTGATGATGACACCCTTGAAGCCGAGGTCCCCACGCACCATGTCGTGCACAATGATCCGGGAGAACGGGGCCATATTGTTCGGATCAATGCGCGGGTATGAGGCATTTGAGATCATCAGCCACGGCACTCCAGCATTGACAGCGTCCCGGAACGGGGCCACATAGGTGTCATTGCGCACCGTAATGCCATCCGTGACGCCGGCGGAGACATCAGTATTTTCAGTCACCCGCCCCAGACCCGGAAAATGTTTCACAGTAGGCTCTACGCCCGCATCCATCATGCCTTGAGCAAAAGCCAACCCGTGGCTCGAAACTGCCGCGGGCGTGTAACCAAACTCGCGTCCGAAGGTCCCAATGGGTGCGTTCAGTGGCGCGAACTCTGCGCTGGGCACTGTGTCCAGCACGGGAGCCAAATTCACGGTGACCCCCACGGCGGCCAGCTCTTGCCCCCACACCGTGGCCTCACGGAGCAGTTCCGCGGGCGAAAGCTGACCTTGCTCAATGGCCTGGGGTATCTGCGCAAAACCTGGCCCGCGCATGATCTGCACGAACCCGCCTTCCTGGTCGGTAGCAACGAATGGCCGCGCACCCTCTGTCCTCGAGCCGGAAACATGACCCGTAATGGCAGCCACTTCCGCTCCAATCTCGGCCTGCCCCGCCGCGCTGCGGCCCGCCATGAAAATATTGCCCACGTACAGGGTGTCCAAGGCGTACAAAGAATCAGCGTCTGCCCCGGTCACGGGCGAGGAAACCATGAGCGTTTGACCCACCCGTTGTTCTAACGTCATAGCCGCCAGTTTTGCCTCAGCCAAGCTTGGCGCAGGTGGCGCAGGAGCCAGACTTGCCTGCGTTGGGGGCACCGAGGCGTTGCCTGGGGACGATGACCGCGGGGCCGTGCTGGTGGCGGGTGGGCCGGTCTGTGCCGGCGCGGTACTGGCGGGCGATATTTGAGGGGCATTGTTGCGAAAGAATTGGAGGGTAAAAAATACCACCAGCGCAACAACAACAAGCCCAAGGGCGCCGATCCACCAGCGTTTATCTTTTAGCGCAGTCACGATCCTCCTTCCGCCACAGATGCTTCACCTGTCAGCTTAGGACACACCACCCACAAACAACTCATAAAACCGTCCGGTGAGATGGGCTCTCAAGCCCAGCACGCGTCATGGTCTAACCTGCTTGCCTACTCGCTGCCGCGGTTCTTCTCGCGCATGGCACGGAGCGCCTCACGGTTGTCCTGCTGTTCACGCAGGGCGTGGCGTTTGTCGTAATCCTTCTTACCGCGAGCAATGGCAATTTCCACCTTGGCGCGGCTGTCCTTGAAGTACAGCTGCAGGGGCACAATGGTGAACCCGGATTCGCGGGTTTTACGTTCAATCTTTTCCAACTCTTCACGGTGCAACAGCAGCTTGCGGCGGCGGCGGGCTGTGTGGTTGGTCCAGCTTCCATTTAGATACTCGGGGATGTAAACACCCTCAAGCCATAGTTCATCTCCGTAGAAGGTGGCAAAGCCATCAACCAGGGAGGCCCGGCCTTCACGCAACGATTTCACTTCGGTGCCCATCAAGACCAACCCGGCCTCAAAGGTATCCATGACGAGGTAGTCATGCCGGGCCTTGCGATTGGTGGCCACTACCTTCAGGCCACTTTCCTTCGGCACAGCTGGCTCCTTCACGGATGGTTGGGTGCCGCATCAGCGGCGCAAGGTATAAGTCTAACAACGACAGGCCCGGCTGAGGGTCATGCAACTCTCAGCCGGGCCTGCCGGGTGGTGCAAAATAGGGTTTTTCTAGAGCCTAGAGCAAGGTCATGGGATCAACAGCAACACCGTTGAGCCACGTTTCAAAGTGCGCGTGGCAACCGGTGGAGTTGCCTGTTCCACCGGAGATGGCGATCAACTGGCCGCGACTGACCTTTTGGCCATTGCTGACCTGGACATTGGTGTTGTGGTAATAGGCCGTCAGGAGAGCGTTCCCTTGAATGACACCGTGGCTGATCTTGACACCCCAGCCACCTCCCCAAACATCCCAGCCAGCCATGACCACGGTGCCCGCTGCTGCCGCGTACACGGGGGTACCGCACGTGGCGCCGAAGTCAATGCCAGTGTGGACGTAGCCGCCCGTGCCGTTGAAGTCGATGGTGCCAGCAGGTGTTTGCCGCCAGCCGAAACCGGAGGTAATGGGGACATTGACGGAGAAGGGGTGCTGGAGTCCGAACGCGGAGGGGTTACCCGGTGCTGGCGGCACGTAGGGCGGAGGCACGAAGCTATTGCCACCACCGCCACCGCCACCGTTATTGTTACCTGCTGCGGCTGCGGCTGCTGCTGCCTGCGCACGGGCAATCCGTTCGGCTTCTGCCTTGGCAGCGGCCGCGGCAGCTTCACGCTCTTTGCGCTGAATCTCCGCGATTTCAGCGGCAACAGCAGCCTTTTTGCCCTGAACTTCCTTGAGCTTGGCCTGGATCTGCGGCTTTTGAGCTTCTAATTTGGCATTCAGTGAAGCTGAATCGGTGATGAGCTTATCAACTGTGGCTTTTTGCGTGGCGGCAGCATCACGGGCGCTCTGTTCGGCAATAAGTGCCGCATCGGCCTGCGACTTCAAGTCAGTGATTTCAGCTTCCACCGCTACCAGACGAGCCTGGGCATTCTGGTTGGTTGCCTTCTGTGCCGTCAACTCTTCCAGAGCCGCGGTCTGGCTGCGCAAGGCTTGTTCGGCCAAGTCTATGGAGTTAGCCAAGTCCGTGGTGGATTCAGCGCCCAGAATCAAGGTCAGGTTGGCGGGCAAGCCGCCAGCCTTGTAAGACTGGGCGGCGATCTGGCCAATGAGCGCCTTTGTTTCGGTGGCCTTCTTGGCATCCGTGGCTATTTGGGCTGTGATCTTGTCCTTGTTCTGCTGGGCAAGATCCATCCGTGCTGCGAGGGAGTTAACCTCAGCCGTTGCCGCGCTCACGCGGCTCTGTGCCTGTGTCAGCGCCGCCTGGGCACCTGGAAGCTGGCCCTGGAACATGACAAGATCCGCGGCAGACTTGGCAATCCCGGAGTCCACAAACTCAAGCGATGCTTGAACATCGTGAGCCTGCTGTTCAAGGGCGCTGGCCTGATCGCCAAGATCGTCGGCCTGGGCGGGGGGCACAAGCCCCAGTAAACCCACGGCGAGAAGAGCTGCAATGGCAGCACCGAAACGGTGCCGCAGCGCTCGGGACCCGGGCAGAGAACGCCCAAGCCGGGGGGATTTCACGGTTCCAATTCCCCCGCTTGATTTCGAATTCATGCCTTGAGCTCCTTGACGATTGACACTAACAACTCCAGTCACAGGGGCCTCCTCGGTAACAAGGCCCCTACCTACCTTACACTTTGAGATTTTTACGCAACGAAACGGCTGATGCGATGCCTGCCAAGACGATTCCCAGCAGTATCAGGACCGGGTAGATCACAAAGGCATCAGCCGTTGAGATGTAGGGGGTTCCGGAACTGGAAGAGGCCAGGTAACCGCCAAAGAAGAAGTGCACAATGGACCAGACCGCGCCTGAGGCCAAAAGCGCCCCTATTGTGGCTGCAATGACACCTTCCAGCACAAAGGGTAGCTGGATGACAGTCCGTGAGGCGCCCACCAGGCGCATGATTTCAATCTCTCGCGTTCGCGATTGTGCCGACAGTCTGATGGTGGTGGCAATCAGCAGCGCCGCACAAATGGTCATGAGAGCAGCAACTCCCATGGCCACATAGGTGGCAATGTTCATCCAGGAGAACAGCTTATTCAGCACCTTGCGCTGATCCACCACGGAATCCACGCCCGGGGTTGCTGCGAAGGTCTCGTTGATGATCTGGTACTTCGTCGGATCAGTCAGCTTGATGCGGTATGAGGATGGCAAGTTGGCAGCTTCCACCGAGTCCACCATGGGTGAGTTGGCAAACTGCTCCTGGAAGTGGCCCAGCGCCTCCTCCTGGGACTCAAACGTCCATGTCTCCACATAAGGCTTCACAGCCGGTGATTCCAGCAGATCCTCAATGGTTGTCTTCTGCTCATCCGTGACCGGGCCGGAAACGCAGTTGGTGTTCGCAGGAATGTCGGTACACAGGTAAATGGTGACCTGGACCTTGTCATACCAAAATCCTTTGAGCTGGCCAATCTGCATCTGCAAGAGTCCGGCCGTTCCCACGAACGTCAGCGACACAAACGTCACCAGAATCACTGAAATGACCATCGTCAGGTTGCGGCGCAGGCCACTTCCCAACTCGCTCATAATGAAGGCAAGTCTCACTTTTTGTTCCCGTCATTCATCTCATCGGCAGGCGTTGGCGCCGCTTCCCCCAGCGGCGTTCCCAGCTTGCGTTCAAGGCGTGGCGGCATGCTCTCCTCCGTGGAAGTGCCGTCCTCTGCTGCCGCGGCAGTTGCTGCGCGGCGACGGCGGGTCATGGGTTCGGCGTCGTCCGTCTTGAAGGGGACCACAGCGGGTCCCGCGGCGCCTGCTTGCACCACCGGAATCGCGGAGGTGTAAAGGGCTGTAGCCTCATCCCGGACCACTTGGCCATGGTGGAGCTCGATGACTCGCTTGCGCATGGTGTTGACAATGTCATCGTCGTGCGTGGCCATGACCACCGTGGTGCCGTTTTGGTTGATCCGGTCCAGGATGGCCATGATGCCGGCACTGGTGATGGGATCCAAGTTTCCTGTGGGCTCATCGGCCAGCAGGATTCCTGGCTGGTTCACGATGGCGCGGGCAATGGCCACACGCTGCTGCTCACCACCGGAGAGTTCCGTGGGTGTGCGGTGCGCCTTATCTTCCAGGCCCACCAGTTCCAGCACGCGCGGCACCTCAGACTTGATGGCGGCCCGGTTCTTGCCCAGCACCTGCATGGCATAGGCCACATTGGCGAACACGGTCTTAGTCTGGATCAGGCGGAAGTCCTGGAACACCACGCCAATGCCGCGGCGGAACTTGGGCACGCGCCAGCTGGGGACGTTGGCAACATTCTGTCCGGCAACGTAAATCTGCCCGTGTGGTGTCCGGTATTCGCGCAAAATCAAGCGCAGCAGGGTTGACTTGCCGGAACCGGAGGAGCCCACCAGGAACACAAACTCGCCGCGTTCCACATCGAAGGAGACGTCGTCGAGCGCAGGTTTATCCTTGCGATCGTAAGCTATGCTCACATTTTCAAAACGAATCATGACTTTTTCATTGCCCGGCCAGCGCAATTCGCTGGCATGCTGGCGTCCGGGCAGGTGTTTGGGGGAAGAAGCCGCCAGCTTAACGACTATAGGCGTGTGGCCGCGCTATTGCTGGTTCCACAGCGGTGTGTCGAGGTTGGGGGTTGCTGTGAATCCGGGGCGGGGTGCCGAGGCACCGGCTTCAGGCTTCTCACTGCGGCCGGCCCGCTCCCCGGGACGCGGCCACGTTTCCGCGAGAACGGGGCCAAGCCGGGCGAACGCTGCTGAGAGAAGGGGACCGGGCTGCGTATACTCCCGAAACCGGTGTCACCCCGCAAGAACGGCGTTTCTTGAGGGGTGGTTCGCGGGTTGGCCCCGTTTGAGTTCAATTCCCGCGGGGAAGCCCTTTCTGTTCCTCTGACATTCACGCCCCTGCCATGTCAAGGTATAGCTTCTGCGGTGTGGACAAGGAAGAAGCTGATGATTTCACGCGGCATACTGGCTACGTTGTCCACAGAATGGGTGGTTTCAACAAAGTCTCCTTGAAAACGTCCTAACGCATCAACAGACTCGGGGCATGGAACAGAACAAATTGGAGCGACGATTGGTTCAGGCCTGGCCAGCGTTCTATCAGGTTGCCACTTCTGCCCAGCTGGCCGAAGCGGGCTTTGGCGAACGATTGCTCGCCACCGCTTTGGACCGGAGACTAGTTTTCAGACTGCGGAAGGGTGCTTACGTGCGAGCCGCACACTGGGCAGCGTTGAAGCCCTGGGACAAGGACAAACTGCGGATCCTGGCGCACATCATGACGGTCCGGGGCGAACCCGTCTACTCGTACTTCACGGCCGCGCGGCTGCACGGGCTGTTCATCTGGAACAGTGATGCCCGCATTCATGTCACCGGGGCATCGGCCAGCTCCGGGACAAGCGGTGCCAGGGACGTTGTCCAACACCACGAGGCTGTGCCCGTCACGGATTCCCATTCGTTGCTTCTGCGCACCGGCATGTCCGTGACTGTAACAACGTTGGAGCGCACGGTCGTTGATTGTGCAAGGGCAGGCGGATTCGCAGAAGCAGTAATAATTGGTGACCATGCACTGTCCAAGGGAGCCCGGATGGCGGTCATGTTGGCCTTGGTCGATTCGATGCCGGGGCGCCGCGGCGTTCGCAAGGCGCGCCGGGTGCTGCATTCATTGGACGGTCTTTCGGAATCACCGGGCGAGAGCAGGACCCGGTTGATCATTGCCGGCATGGCCATTGACCAGCCAGTCCTGCAAAAGGAACTTCTTGCGGGTGGCAGGATCTATCGCCCTGATTTTCTCTGGGAAAGGCAAAAGTTGATCGTCGAGTTTGACGGCGATATCAAGTACTTCGCCTATGAACGCACCGACAAGGTCATCTTGGAGGAACGGAAGCGCGAAAAGCGGCTCATGGAATTGGGTTGGCGTTTCGTCCGGCTCGAATGGAAGGACCTTGCCAACCCGCAGGAAATGAAGCGGCGGATCCTGGCAATGTACAACGCACCATTTCTGGCTGCCGTCGCCTAACGGGGAGCGCCTACGCTTTATCCGCAAGTCTAGTTACTCATAATAATTGCACACGCGATTATTATTCCCCGGGCCACCCGGCAGCGCGACCTTAGCTGTGCGAGGCCTCGCACTCCGGGTGGACCCGTCTTTAGCAATCTCATTGCCCGTGCGTTTGTCGATGACGCTGCGGTAGACCTTGTTGCGCCGGTACACGTCCTTCCCCACTTCCTGGAAATGGGAGTCTGTTTCTTTGACATGGACCTTCACGCCCAGTGGTTCACTGGCGCGCAGTTCTCCGCGCAGGTATTCCTCGGTCACCGAAACCCTGACCTGGAAGGTGGTCTCCGTGGGGTTGTACACCCGGTAGTCCAGATAGTTGTAGACAATGGAGGTTCCCGTGCCAAACGGAATTTGCCGGTTGAAATCGGGGAACAAGTCGATGCCACCATGGTGGTGGTGTTCCACAATGTCCAACGGGCTATGCAGCACCATCCAGTGCAGCAGGTTGGTGAACTGGCATAGGCCCCCACCAATCCCGGAGGATGGGCCGTTGCTACTGACGGTCATGCCCGTCTTGTAACCCTTCTTCTCCGAGCAATGCCCCACTAGGTGCCAGAAGGAAAATGTTTCGCCGGGCTTGATCAGGATCCCGTCCACATGCGGCGCGGCCAAGCCCAGGCTGACAGCCTTGTTTTCCTGCAGCGCCGCATCCACATTTCCCAGTTTACGCCGGATGAGGGAATTGTGCTTGTACACGACCACCGGTAGGTCCTGTTGCCCGCGGGTGGAGGCCAGCGTTAACAGGCGGATGAAATCGCGCAGCGTGCGTTGGGCGATCTGCCGTTTCACGGCGAGGGCATAGGTCAACGGGGATATGTCGCCAAACAGCTTCCGACCCAAATTCCCATTTCCCCACCATGGCTGCAAGCACGCAGCCACCCCATGCTGTCCGGAAGCACCGGAGGCTTCCGGGCCGTGTGACAGAGTAACGCCAGTCACGTTACTGCTGGCGGCCACCCTGCCACAGCTGTGCGGCAATTGTGACGGGGAATTCGAAAGGTCTAGTGCTTTTCGGCGTTTCGCTGATCGGCGCGCCAGCGGATTCCGGCGTCTATGAAGTCATCAATCTCACCGTCCAGCACGGAGCCAGCGTTGCCCACCTCGTGCTCGGTGCGCAGGTCCTTGACCATTTGGTAGGGGTTCAGTACGTAGGAACGCATCTGATCCCCCCACGAGGCCTTGACATCACCGGCCATGGCCTTCTTGGTGGCGTCTTCCTCAGCCTTCTTCAGCAGCAGCAGGCGCGATTGCAGCACGCGCATGGCGGCCGCCCGGTTCTGGATCTGCGACTTCTCGTTCTGCATGGACACCACGGTGCCGGTGGGAAGGTGGGTCAGGCGTACGGCGGAGTCGGTGGTGTTCACGGACTGCCCGCCCGGACCTGAGGAGCGGAAAACATCCACCCGGATCTCGTTATCCGGGATCTCAATGCTGTCCGTTGATTCGATCAGCGGGATGACCTCCACGGCGGCGAACGAGGTTTGGCGGCGGCCCTGGTTATCGAAGGGGCTGATGCGCACCAGGCGGTGCGTGCCGGCCTCAACGCTGAGTGTGCCAAAGGCGTACGGAGCCTTGACCTCGAACGTGGCGGATTTCAGCCCGGCTTCTTCCGCGTAGGAGGTGTCAAGAACCGCTGTAGGGTATCCGTGGCGTTCGGCCCAGCGCAGGTACATGCGCAACAGCATTTGGGCGAAGTCGGCAGCATCCACGCCACCAGCGCCGGAACGGATGGTGATGACGGCTTCACGCTCATCGTATTCACCAGCGAGCAGAGTCACGATTTCCAAATCCTGAAGGGACTTCTGCAACGCGGCGAGATCCTTGACAGCTTCGGTGAGGGAATCGGCGTCGCCCTCTTCCTGAGCCAGCTGCACAAGGACCTCAAGATCATCGATCCGGGATTCCAGGGAACGCAGCTTCTCCAGCTTGGACTGGGCATGGCTGAGCTTTGAGGTGACTATCTGCGCGGCTGCGGGATCATCCCAGAGGTTGGGCGAACCAGCCTGGTCAGATAAATCCTCAATGTTTTCCATGAGTTTCTCCACTTCGGAGACCTGCTCGATGGAAGTGTAGGTTGCGCGTAGGGCCCGGAGTTCTGCGGGAAAGTCAATCTCTGCCATGATATTCAAGCCTACGGCATTGGCAGGGCTGCATGCGGCCGGCCCCAGCGCGGGCGTCACAGCACTTTTCACAGCACCAAGTTGGCCCGTGCTGTGCTGCTGACACTGATACTGATCCCCTCCGGGACCAGGAAGTTGATAAAGAGGGGATGGACGACGGCGCTCACCCCCACCACCGCTGTTCTACCGTCCCCCACACCGGTGGCCGAATCCAGGACAATGTTGCCCAAACCCTCCGGGGAGCCGATCCCGGCAAGGTAATCCTGGGCTGCCCCGAGAACGCTGTGAGCGGTGAGCAAGGTCCCGGGATCAGCGGTGGCACTGCCTCCGCTGAGTTCAAAGGTATCCGCGGCTGCGAGCGCAGCGCCGTCTGCAATGGACAGCAGCTTCTTGTGCCCTAGGTAGATGCTGCCGGCCGCTGCCACCACGGTGACTACCAACAGGCTGATCAGGACGTAGCCGATCAATAGGATCATGACGTGTCCGGTTTCTTCTCCGGTGTTGGTTGTTGGAGATGTTTCAGTTTTCCTGCGGGTTTTCATTTGTAGCGTCCCACCTTTTGCTGGGCAGTGGATTCCACCGTGGCGGCCGTGGCATTGACTCCTGGCAGCGAGCCCACCACGGGCAGTTCCACTGTGAGCTGCACGTGGGCGCGGACTATGGCTCCGGCGGTGGAACAGCCGGGATCGCAGGTAATGGACAGAGTTGCAGCATCGGGGTCAAAGCCCATGTCCGCTACGGCCAGCCGCACGGCACGCTCAGCGGCTTGGTGTGCGGAGGGGAGGTCCTTGTGTAAAACGAACACTTTGGCGGCTTGATCTGCGGCCCCCACTGCCGCATATGCTCCGCCTTGGAGCTGTCCCACCGTCAGAATCAGGTAAGCCACGGGCACCATGAGCAGCACCGCGAGAAAGATGAACTCAATAATGGCGCTGCCTTCTTCTGATTTAGCGCCGGGCGGCGGCTTTGCTTCAACGGGTGATGACGGCATGGCCTGTCATCTCCAGGGATCGTGCCGGTCCGAAGAGTCCTATCAACGGCAAGGGAGCATTGAGCGAGACTTGGAGAATATCCAGGCCGTCCTGTGTGTCAATGCTGACGGACACGTCCTGGACATAGCCGGGCCCCAGGGCAGCATCCATAAGGTGGATGGCCCGGTCCTTGGCATCGGCCGCGGTCCTATCCCCCAAGGCACCGTATCTGGCAGCGGATGAGGCGGCATCAGCCAGAGTGTTGCGCACGTGCAGCACCAACGCCAGCTGGAGCAGGGCCACAAAGATCACAGTCACCAACGCTCCCACCAGAACAAAGTCGACCACCGCAGCCCCGGTTTCCCGCACCGAAGCTAAGGCTGAACTTGTTCCATGGCTTGGTTGAACAGGCCCTCCAGTGCGGGCCCGGCGATGGCCAGCAACCCGGCCACCAGAACGGCGCTCATGAGGGTTATTAAAACCCACCCGGGCACGTCTCCTTGGCTTCTGCCAGTAGCTGGGCGCAGGGCCAGTGGCAGGGACAACCGGTAGTTGGCCCGCTGCCACTGCCGTACCAAGTACTCCCTCGCCACACTGATCCACATCCTCGCGCGGACGTGTAGCCCGCCGCTGAACGTCATCACTGCCCTGAACCGCGCCGTTGCCCTTTCCCTGGCCTTGTTGAAAACGTGCATGATGTTTCCTCTCCTTTTGCTGATGCTGTTGTTTTGCTAAAGTCTTTCCTCCGCGTGTAGTCCCGTGTCTGCCCATCTAGAAACCAAACTGCAGCAGGGCCAGGCCGGGAAAGACGGCGAAAACAACTGTCAGCGGCAGCACCCCGAAGATCAGTGGCACCATCATGCCGATTTCCTTGCGTCCCGCCGATTCCATCAGCTCACGCTTGGCTACGTCCCTCACATCCTGAGCCTGTGCCCGTAGTACCTCGGCCAGCGGGGTGCCCCTATTGATGGCCACACTGATGCCGTCCACAAACCGGGCCAGGGCCGGCACATTGACTCTGGCCGAGAATTGGTTCAGGGCTTCTACTAGCGGCATCCCCGTCCGTGTTTGAGCCAGGACCGCGCCAAATTCGGCAGAAAGCACCCCGGATGAGGACCGGGCCACCCGGTCCAGCGCACTGACGGCGCTCTCCCCCGCACCCACCGCTAAAGCCATCAGCTCTGCGAGCGCCGGGAATTCTGCCAGCATGCGGGCCTGCCGGCGCTGGATCCGTGAGCTCAGAAGGTAGTCATACAACACGTACCCGCCCATCATGGGCCCCACAGAGAGCACCACAGCGCCCAGAAGATTCAGGCGGCCCTGCCACAGTAAAAACAGGGCCAGCAGCACCCCTAAAAGCAGCCCCACCCCGGCAACAAGCAACTGTGCGGCGCGGAATTCCAGAGCACTCTCTTGCCGCCCAGCCTGTGCAAGACGGGCACTGAGTCCGTGAACACTGATATTGCTCCGGCTAAGTCTCTGCACAGCATCCTTGAGCACCAGGCGCGCAATACGCTCCAGTGGGCCAAAGAGCGGCACTTGTTCTTCCTTCTCCAGAAGCCGGGAACGCCTGGAAGCCGTCAGCAATTGAGGTTCCACACGTTGGGCAAAGCTGGGCCGACGCATGGCAGGAAGCCGCACCAACGTCAGCCATAGCCCGGCCCCCAGGACAAGCCCGACGCCGGTCACCAGCAGCAGCTGCCCCGTCATTGCAGCACCCGCTGTTCCTCTGGCAACGCCCCAATGCGCAGCATGATCCGGTAGCAAACCACGGAGAGCACAAGGCCCCCTCCCAGTACCGCCCACCCGGGCGCTGAGTTATACGCGCCAATGGCTTCGGGGCGCGTGGCCATGAGCATCAGTACAATCCAAGGCGCGGCTACGGCCAGGCGGGCTGCATTGACCGTCCATGACTGCCGGGCTTCAAGTTCGCTCCGGGTTCTGGCGTGGTCCCGCAGGAATTCGGAGAGCGTGCCCAGCAGTTTGCCCAAGTCGGAGCCGCCAACATCGCGCGTGAGACGCAACGCCTCAATGATCCTGTCCGCAACGGGATCGGCCAATGATCCTTTGAGTCTTTGCAAGGCGCTTTCGAAGTGCCCGGTGGCCCGGTAATCGGCACCAAAGGCTTTGAATTCTTCACGGAGTTGGAGCGGACCCTTGCTCCCCAGCTGAGTCAGAGCTTCGGGAAGTGAAAGCCCGGCTCTGATGGCTGAGCGTAAATGGTCCACAACGTCAGGCCAGAGATCGCGCATGACTGCCGCCCGGCGTCGTGCGCGCATCGCCAGCAGCGCAAAGGGCAGGTAGGCGCTGAACAAGCCAAAGCACAAGGCTATGGCCGGGGCGCGCGTCAGCACCACAACAATCAGGACCACCACCACGGCAAACACGGCGGTGCTGACCAGCAGGGAGGCAGGGCTGACTTGAGGAACGCCGGCCCGGTGGAGCAATGAGGCCACCTTATTACCCCGGACCGGGACAGCGCTGCGGGCAGGTTCACTCCAGCAGGCCATCCAGATCAGGAACATCCCCAGGCCTGCCAGCAGCCCGAGGACCGCGGACATTAGGACTCCCCCATCAAGGCAGCCACGTTGTAGCCTGCCGCTGCGAACTTCTCAGGAGCCGGCATAGCGGTGTCCGAGGCTTCCAGCCGGCCGTTGACCGTGTCAAAGACGAGGCTCGATTCGATGATGCCGTTTTCCACACGGCGGCCCAGGGCCAGGATTTGCCCCACGGACCGCCGCCCGTTGGGGGCTCGGACGCAGTGCACCACCAGGTCTATACAGGCCGCCACTGTTGGCAGGACGAAGGCGGCCGTGATGTTCTCTCCTGCGAGAAGCGGGAGGGTGCAAATCTTCACCACGGCGTCATGCGCAGAGTTGGCATGGACCGAGGCCATCCCGGGAAGACCACTATTTAGGGCGATCAGCATGTCCAGGCTTTCCGCCTCACGCACCTCACCCACAATGAGCCGGTCCGGGCGCATGCGCAGTGCCTCCTTGACGAGGCGGCGCAGCGGGATCTCGCCCATGCCCTCGAGGTTGGGTTGGCGGCATTGCAGCCCCACCACGTCGCGCAGGGGAAGCTTCAGCTCGAATATTTCCTCGACGGTAACCACACGCTCGCGGGAACCAATACCGGAGGCCAAACAGTTCAGCAGTGTGGTTTTACCAGCCTGGGTTGCGCCCGAGACCAGGATGTTCAGCCCGCTGCTGACGGCTGCCCCCAAAAAACGTGCCGCCTGTGGTGTGAGGGAACCCAGCTCCACCAGATGGTCCAGGCGGCTGGCCCGGGCAGTGAACTTGCGGATGTTCACGGCCCAATGGGTTTGGGTGATGTCCGGGATCACCACGTGCAGCCGGCTGCCGTCCGGTAGGGCGGCGTCCACGAACGGACTGCTCAAATCCAGCCGGCGGCCAGAACTTTTCAGCATCCGTTCCATCAGGTCACGCACTTGCTCTGCGGTGAAGGCCAGATCGGTGAGCTCAGATTCGCCGTGCCTAGCCACAAACACCTGGTCCGGGGCATTGAGCCAAATTTCCTCTATGTCCGGATCTTCAAGGAGTGGTTGCAGTGCACCGAAACCGGCGACGGCGTTGAACACCGTCAGCTTGGCATCGGCAGCTTGGGCGAGGGCTGGGACCGCACCGAGTAGGGAGCGCTCGCCATAATCGTTGACCGCTGCCTCAACCAAGGCACGGACTTCCATGCCCTGCCTCAGCGGGTCAAGACCTTTACGGCGGATGAGTTCCCGGACTTCATCCTCAACTTGTGTCAGCGCATCCAATCAGACCACGTCCGCCCCTTTGCGGTGTTCGCCCTTGCCAATGGTCAGGAGCCTAGACCCGTTCAATAGGGACGCGCTAGGGGCAATCGTGTGGCTGTGGATAAGTAGGGGCTACAGCCCAGATCTGGGCTACTTGACGTCCCACCCCGTTGAAGCAGCAATCCGTTGACCAAGGGCCGGAGCCATGGTTCGGGCGTAATCCCACGTGAGGTGGTTGTTGTCCAGATATACCAGAGTGTTTCCAGCCACCGCGAAACAGGTGCCGTCCTTGCAGTACTGGTCCGTGAGATCGATCATGTGGGCGCCGTCGATCCGGTTGAGCGGATCGGCCGGATCGCTTTCAGCCAGATGTGTAGCCTGTTCGAAGGTACAGGCATCGGCCCCTGATTTTGCAACACAGGCAGACTTGCTGTCGGCAAAGCGCGGATTATCCCGGACACCAATGACGTCTATGCCAGCCTGTGTGATCGTCTTGACTGCAGCTTCATATCCCAGGATAACGGTTTCGGCAGGTGAATCCGGGACGGCATCCGTGGACAGCGTGAAGACTGCATCCGGTTTCAGCTTGAGCACGTAGTCCATTGCGGCTTTGTTGAATGCTTGGCACTCGTCGCCCCTGCCAGATGGAGCGGATTCGCTTCCAAAATCACAGCCGCCTAAAAGCAGTGAAACTAGCTGCCAGTCATTGTTTTCGGCCACGGGAATCAATGCCCCCGCCAACTGCTCCGCATGCGAATCGCCAACAATCACTATAGTTTTCTTTGGTTTCGCAATGAAAGTAGTTTGATTGCACTTATCGGCCAATACCTTCTCAACAGGCAAGAATCCATCGGCACAATCATTGCCCAGATTAACCCACTGCTTATCAAGGGCAGTCAAGGCTGGGAGCATCGGCAGGTCAGGGTCTGCAGCATTCACGAACCCGGGCTGCAGTGAGACCGCACCGGGATAGTTCCTGAAGATTTCTGCTTGCGCGGCCTTAGCTTTGGCCTCCAACTCCATTTCTTTTGCGTGGACCTTGAACTGCCAGACAGTCAAGGGAGCAGCAACCAGGGCAACGCAGATGGCAATGACCAAAACTGCCCGACGCCGTTTCTGCTCGATCCACTTGCTGCGACGGATAGGCGTGTCTACAAGCTTCGTGGCGATGATGGCGGCCAGGATTGAAACAAGGATGATGACTGCGCCGGCCTTGGGACCTGCTTGTTCACGGCCAGTGAATACCAAGAAAAACACCAGCAACGGCCAGTGGAACAGGTACAGGGCATAAGAGCTGTCGCCGAGCTTTACCAGGGGCTTCCAGCTGAGGACCCTGTCGGCGCCCATCTTGCTGTCAGTGAAACCAGCCACAATGATGAAGGCCGCGGCGAGGGTTGGCCACAATGCCATGTAGCCAGGGAACTGTTGGCCAACCTGAAGAATGATGCCGCAGGAAAGCATCCCAACAACACCAATCCAACCCATGACTATACGGGTGACGCGTCCAAATGCCAGATATGGAAGGACCAGGGCAAGAAGTGAGCCCAGGGCAAATTCCCATAACCGGGTTCGGGTATCGAAGTAAGCGAATGCCTGGTTGTTGTTTGTGGAGATGATGGAGAACACAAGTGAGATGGCAAAAATAGCACCAAAGATGTACATCAGCACGGGCCGAATTTTCAGCTTGGCTTTCCACGCGACCAATGCCGCCGCTGCGAAAATCAAGGGCCACAAGATGAAAATCTGTCCTTGAATTGACAGCGACCAGAAGTGCTGAAGCGGGCTTGCCGCGCTGTGGTCGGTGGCGTAATAGTCAACCGCTTCTGATGCGAGGAACCAGTTTTGGTAGTAGAGCAAAGACGCCCACGTTTGCCCGAACATGCTTGTCCAGACCGTTTCCGGCAAGAGCACGCGGGCACCCACCAAGGATCCCAGTAGCGTCAAGACAATCATGGGCAGAAGGCGTTTGAATAAGTGCGCCCAGTACTTGAATAACTCAAGCGCCCGTCCGGACTCCAGCTTGCGGGTGAACTGGCCTGTCAGCAAGAAGGCCGAGATCAGCAGGAAGATGTCCACTCCGCCGGAAATGCGCCCGAACCAGACGTGGTATGTGACCACCATCAGTACGGCAACAGCCCGCAGTCCCTGTACTTCCGGCAGGAACTTGCGTTGATCATTGCGTTGCGGGCGCTTCCATGAGGCCCCGGCGCGCAGTTGCCTGCGGGTAGGATCGGCTTCACGTATGGCAAGCGACATTACAAAACACCTTCAGAGATTTGGTTGGATCCACACATGGATTCGGATAGCCCCCTAAGGAGTTTACCTGCCGTCCACCGCACATTGGTATTCCCGCCCAGTACGAGCGTCGCCGCAACATACCCGATTTTACCGACTGGGCTACGAGAAGTAGGGCAACTCACAGCTAAGCTGGATGGAAGTATTCGGGGCGGAATCGGCCGAGGTTCCTGCCAGTGTGAAGGTGGTTTGTAGCGCGTGGATTTGTTGATTCAGAAGCCTCTTCAGGGGGTTGTAGCCGTTATCCTTGCAGGAGGTGTTGGCTCCCGCATTGGCCTGCCGATTCCCAAACAACTGCTTCCCGTGGCTGGCCAAACATCGCTTGAACATACGTTGGCGGTCTTTGACAGTGCTCAGGGAATTGATTCCATCATCGTCATGATGGAGGCCACCCACATCCACGAAGCCGTGAAAATTCTCACATCCGGACGGTTCGCCAAGTTCAAGGCTGTGTATCCGGGCGGATCAACCCGCAATGACACCACCCGTGCTGCCTTAGATGCCATTGCGGACCCCGATACCAAGGTCCTTTTCCATGACGCCGGCCGGCCGCTCGTGGACCACCGCATCATCCAGGATTACATCGATGCGTTGGAGAACTACGACGCCGTAGAGGCTGCCATTTCCTCGGTGGATACCATCATTGAAGTCGATGCCGAGAATTGTATTACGGCAGTCCCGCGCCGCAGCACCCTGCGCCGCGGCCAAACCCCTCAAGCATTCCGCCGTGGCATCCTGTCCCGGCCTACCAAATTGCGGCCAGAGACCCAGCTTTCGAAGCTACCGACGATTTTTCCGTAGTGCTGAACTACCTGCCTGAAACGCCAATTTTCGTGGTCAACGGCAGTAACGCCAACATCAAGATCACAGAGCCAGTGGATATCCATATCGCCGACAAACTCTTCCAGCTGCGGGGCTTTTCCCATCCAAGTGGTGGTGCATCAGCTGCTGATCTCAATGGAATATCAATCGTTATTTTCGGTGCCAGCCATGGCATTGGTTTGGAATTGGCAAACCTCTTGACGAAAGCCGGAGCACACGTGCACGGCTTCAGCCGCAGTAGCACCGGCACCGACATCGCCCACCGCGAGGACAAACCGCAGCGCTGGATCAGGCCATCTCCACCAGCGGCCACATAGACCACGTCGTCCTGACGGCCGGGATCTTGCGCATAGGTCCTCTGACAGAGCTCACAGAAGAGGAGCTCACGGAATCACTGAATACAAACCTCACCGGGCCGATCCGGGTTGCACAGGCAAGCCATCCCCATCTGCAGGAAACCCGCGGCTCTCTGCTGTTTTACACTTCAAGTTCCTACACCCGAGGCAGAGCCAATTACTGAGTCTATTCAGCGACGAAGGCCGCCATTGTGAATCTGACCCAGGCTTTAGCGGACGAATGGTTCCTCGATGGGATCCGGGTCAATTGCATCAACCCGTCCCGCACTTCCACACCTATGCGCACGGAAGCGTTTGGCGACGAAGATCCCGCCACGCTTCTCACCAGCGACTTCGTTGCACAGGCCAGGGCAGCCGTACTTGCCTCTAAAGACTCCGGGCATGTGTTCGATCTTCGCCTGCCCCACAATGACCCCGCCCCAACTTTTGAAGAAGCAAACCAATGAATGAAACACTCACCGCCTCCACCACCAAACTCCAAGCGAAACTCCTCGGCAGTACTACCCCGGTAGACTCATTGGCCTATGTCTTTTTCGGGTGCCGGCGAATTTGGACATTTCGTGTGGGGCCAGGTCACTGGGATAACACGAGCAACATGTTCGACGTCGATTGGCCGGCAGCATTGGTTCCGAACCTCGCCGGGGTAAGCGGCGCCCGCCTCGAGATCCGCACCGAACCCGACCAACCGGCGTCGTACACGGCGGAGGGGACCGTGGACTTTGGCGGATCCGCAGAGGAACTCAAACTGGTGGACTCGCTGACCGGCTCCGATCTGGTGGTCAATAAGTGGGGGCGTCTTGCCCCATCTTTTGAAGCTGCCGATGAGGAACTGAAGCAAAACGTGCTGAAATCCGCGCATGATTTGATTTCGTACGTAAAGGAGACCCTAGGGCTGGAACTATTCCTCACAGGCGGCACCTTGCTCGGACAGGTGCGCGATGGGAAACTGATCAGCAGCGACGACGACGCCGATCTGGCTTATCTCAGCGCTCATGAAAACCCCAGCGATGTGGTCTTGGAGTCTTACGCCATTGAACGAGCACGGGCCGAGCACGGGCTGGAATCCGTTCGGCATTCCAGCGGCCATCTACAGGTTATGTTCGGTGGAAGCGAATACACCGACGGGTTCCACGTTTGACATCTTCATATATTTTGTCGCGAACGATTGGTTTTACGGCACGTTCCACGCGCGTGAGAAGGCGAAAGATCTGACCTTATATCCGCTGGGTACGCTGGAGCACAATGGCCTGAATCTGCCCGTCCCAGCCAACACCGAGCAAATGTTAACCGCCATTTACGGCCCTAGCTGGCACACCCCGGACCCTGCGTTCAGGTTTGTCACCCCGGAGTCACCCGGGCGGCGCTTTTATTGGTGGCTGAACCATTTTGACCAGTTCAGAGAAGATTGGGAGGACTTCCACCGCAGCTTGATCAGCACCGGCTCGGAACAAGAGACTTCATCACTCGCCCGGTGGCTGGGCACAGAGCTGGCACCCGGTTCAGCCTTACTGGAACTCGGCTGCGGACTCGGTACCGACTCCCAGTTCTTGGCCGATGCCGGTCACAGGGTTCTCGGCGTGGACTTCAGCCGTCCGGCCATTGCCCGGGGAGCCCGCATGGCCACCGAAAAACACGCCGGGGACAGCTCCACCGACGGATCTGTGCACTTTGAGGTGGCGAACGTCAACTCGATCCGCAATATTGCAGCTACCCTCAAGCACATGGTGGAACTTGCGTGCCCCGGCACCCCCGTTACAGTGGTCTCCCGAAACTTCTTCGACAACCTGCACTACCTGGGCCGCGACAACGCCCTGCTGGCAATTTCGCATCTACTAGACCGCGGAGGGCAAGCGTATTTGCAAGTGCGCAACCCTAAGATGGGTTTAGTATCCCGAGATCCACGTGAGCCAGTTGGCGAACAAATCTTCGACCCTTGGGAGTTCAGCGAGCGGCTAGCCCACTTTAGCCTTAACATCGTGGCAAACAACTTCCTCGTCGAGCCCGGTTCAGCCGGCACAACCCTCAGCTACATCCTTGGAAAGTATCCCCAAAAAATGAGCATCTTCAACGCACCAAAGAAAATCGCCCTAAACATTGTGGACAGCGTCAGCCCGTCATTTGGCCGGGGCCCGCGCAATGTGGCACACGCTCAAGGCTGGACCAGCTGGAGGGAGAAATTCGAGAATTGTGGAGCACAGCGGATACCTTGAACCGTGACCTCGACGAGTCCCGTCGGCTGAACCTGCGTGCCGCCGAGCTGATGGATATCACCTTCAGCGACTTGTCTAAATGACCAGACATGAACTGGTTTTGATCACTTTCCCTGTGCCTCATCGACGCTCAGTGGCCGTTGAAACACAGGGGACTAAGTCGATTATTGCATTGGCCAGCCGGTGGCGGCTTTGAAATCCCTCTCAAAAACAGGCTCGAGGGTTTTCATATACGTGGCAGTTACGTGGTTACCGTCCTTGTAAACAATCACGTTGCCTATCACTGCCGGGCATGAGCTTTCATTGCAAAAATTATCCGTCATATCGATAAAGGTAGTGTCCGGTAAGTCTTTTGCCACCGAATCTGTCAGGGACGTTGCGGCGAAGAGATCCGCCCTTGGGACCCCGCAAGCGGCACTGTCTGCCGTGTTTCTCTCCAAGCAGGCGGGCACAGACTGTGTGAATCGGGGAGTGTCTCGAATCGCCAAGACCTTGATACCTGCTGTGTTGAGTACCTTCACTTCCTCCACCCATGATGGGTCAAGGCGCTCGGCGACGCCAGGTGCTGCGTCAGTGCGGCTGCTGGTTGTCACCACCAGATCAGGCTTCATCTCAAGAACTTCCCCCATGGTCGCCTTGTTGAAATCGGCACAACTCTGGCTGATTCCGGCCGAGGTGTCGGTACCGAGGGGGCAGTAACCCTTGGATATGGAGGTGACGGACCAATTGTTCTTCGCAGCCATCGCCAGGATTGGTGTATTAAGGACGTGGGCATGTGAGCTGCCCAATACAACCACAGACTTGGAAGCGTTCGTAGTTCCGTTTGAACAGCGGTTGGTCAGTTCTGCGCTATCAGACTTGCAAGGTTCAGGGAATTGCGGCCAATCAGCGTCTACCGCTGAAAAGGAAGGAAGAACCTCTGCGCCGGGGTCGGCTTTGTCAACGTATCCCGGCCACAAAGATGCAGCGCCGGGGTTGTTGGTGCTGGCAGAGGCCAGCAATGCATTGTTGGCATTGTTAATGTGCACCTGCCACCCTGCCAGCGGGAGCGCGACAAGTGTAGCACAGGCAACGATGAGAGTAAGTGCCCGGCGCCGGTTCTGCTCAATCCACTTGTTTCTGCGAAGAGGCGTATCAATCCACTTGGTCAATGCCCACGCTGCAAGGATAGACACCAAGACAATAACGAGCCCAGCTTTCGGGCCGGCATGGTCTCTTCCTGAAGCAACTAAGAAAATCACAAGTATGGGCCAGTGGAACAAGTACAAGGCGTATGAACTGTCTCCCAATTTGACCAGGGGTTTCACGCTCAGGAATCTATCTGCGCCAAATTTGCTATCCGTAAATCCCGCAACAATGATGAATGCTGCGGCCAAGGTGGGCCATAGGGCCATGTAGCCGGGGAACTGCTGACCAACCTGGAGGACAATTCCACAAGCCAGCATCGCGACCACACCCAGCCAGCCCAAGAGAATTCGTGCGCTGCGGCCTAGACGCAGGTATGGCAGGACCAAGCCAAGAAGGGAGCCCAAGGCAAATTCCCACAACCGGGCCCTGGTGTCAAAGTAGGCGAACGTCTGATTGGTATGGGTTGTGATGATGGAAAAAGTGAGGGAGCTGGCGAGTATCGCACCAAAGATGTAGATCAGAAGCAAACGAATTTTCAGGCGGAAAGTCCGTGCTATGAGTCCTGCTACCGCAAAAACGAGTGGCCACAGGATAAAGATCTGTCCCTGGATCGACAGGGACCAAAAGTGCTGCAACGGACTGGCAACGCTGTGATCGGTTGCGTAGTAGTCCACGGCTTCAGAAGCGAGGAACCAATTTTGGTAGTAGAACAGGGAAGCCCACGCCTGCCCAAAAATACTGCTCCACCGGGATTCAGGCAGAAACACGTAAGTTGCGCCCAGGACTGCCAGGAGTGTGACGACGACCATTGGCAGAAGGCGTTTGAACAGGTGAACCCAGTACTTGAGCAGCTCAAGCGCCTTGCCCGATTCAAGTTTCCGGGTAAATTGGCCTGTCAGCAGGAATGCCGAGACCAGTAGGAAAACATCCACTCCACCGGAAATACGGCCAAACCATACGTGGTAGCTGACCACCATCAGAACTGCCAAGGCCCTGAGGCCCTGCACTTCCGGAAGAAATTTTCGTTGCCTTGCTTGTGACACGGAAGGCTCCTTTGAAGCTGCCCGTCTGCCTGTTGGCGACAGCCTCTGGATGGTGCCTTGACTCATAAATCAATACCTCGACATGGTTTCCTTACCGCAAGCGCGGCACTAATCCCCTTCTTTAACCCTATCGCCACACAGGCAATTTCTCATCTATGGAGATTAAGTTCACAGGGCTGGCCAAGCAAAAAGTGGGCCCCACCGTCCTGGCTGGGAGCCCACTTTGCCTGATTCCTACCCGGAGTAACCTTGAGGATTATTGAACTGCCAACGCCAATGGTCTTCACACATCTGTGCCAGGTTGCGATGTGCTGACCAGCCTAGGTCAGCAAGTGCTGCCGAGGAATCTGCATAGCTCACGGCAGCATCCCCCGGACGACGCGGAGCGAACTCGAACGGGATAGGCTTGCCCGCAGCATCGCCAAAGGCTTGAATCACTTCCAGGACTGAGGAGCCATTTCCTGTTCCTAGGTTCCACGTGAAAACACCTTGACGACTGGTCAGGTAGTCCAGTGCGGCAAGGTGACCGGCAGCAAGATCCATGACATGAATGTAGTCGCGGATACCTGTGCCGTCCGGCGTCGGATAGTCATTGCCGAAAACCATGACCTTCTCGCGGCGCCCCACGGCCACCTGTGCCACGAAAGGAAGCAGGTTGTTCGGGATGCCTGTGGGGTCCTCGCCGATGCGCCCTGACTCATGCGCCCCTACCGGGTTGAAGTAGCGCAGCAAAGCCACCCGCCATGTGGGTTCGGCGGCGCCGAGGTCGGTGAGGATATCCTCGATCTGCTCCTTGGTGCGGCCATAGGGATTCGTGGCGTCAAGGGGCATCTTCTCGATGAGCGGCACTTCTTCACTGGCACCATACACCGTTGCGGAGGAGCTGAAGACGATCGAGCGGACACCGTGCTTGTCCATGGAAGCGAGCAGGTTCAGTGTGCCCACAATGTTGTTTTGGTAGTACCGCAGCGGCTCGGCCACGGACTCCCCCACAGCCTTCAGCCCTGCAAAGTGAATAACAGCATCAAAGCCGGATGTGGCAAAAAGCGCATCCAAGCCCTTCGCGTCCAGCAAATCAAGCTGGACGAAGTCCGGATGCTTCCCCGTCAGTTCTTCCACACGCCGCAGTGATTCAACGGACGAGTTCGCAAGATTATCCAGCACCACAACACTGTGCCCGGCTTTCAGCAGGCAAAGGACTGTGTGTGATCCGATATAGCCGGCTCCGCCGGTTACCAAAACTTTCATTTTATGTGTTTGCGCCTTCATCTAAGTATTCTGCCAACCTTTGACCCACCGTTGCAGGCGCGAACCCTGTGGCCTTGATCTTGTCCAGGTCCAGGGAGCTGTTGAGGGGGCGCGGGGCTGCTTGTTTGCCCTCAAAGTACTCGGCGGTGCTGACGCCGGTGACGGCGTCCCGGCTGTGACCGGTGAGCTCGTAGACATCGGCAGCGATATCCGCCCATGACTGGGGGTCGCCGTCGTTGCTGAGGTTATACACGCCGTGCTCGGCGTTGACATCCAGCAAATGGCGGATCCCAGCAGCGATATCTTCGGTGAAGCTCAGCCGTCCCACTTGGTCATCGACGACGCTGGGCTCAATGCCCCGCCCGGCCAGGGACGCCATGGTGCGCACGAAGTTACCACCATCTCCGATGACCCAGCTGGTGCGCACAATGTAGTGCCGTGGCACAGTGGCCACAATCGCGTCGCCCGCGGCCTTGGTCTGGCCGTAAATGCCCAGCGGAGTCAGAGCTTCGTCCTCGGTGTGAATTTCCTTACTGCCGTCGAAAACGTAGTCACTGGAGATATGCACCAAAGTAATACCGTGGATTGCCGCGACTTTGGCAAGGTTCGCCACGGCGGTGACGTTGATGGCCCACGCAGCCTTGCGTCCTTCGGGTGTTTCGGCAGTGTCCACGGCCGTGTAGGCTGCGGCGTTGACGATCGTGGAGTAGTTCTTCCAATTTCGGCCGATGTAGGACTTCTCGGCAGTGAGATCGAAGTCGGCCCGAGCGGCGAATTCGACGTTTGCTTCGCCAAAGTAAGCGGCCCGCAGAGCCTTGCCCAATTGCCCGTCCGCACCGAGCACGAGAATCTTCTTCAGCGCCATCGGAGTCACGTCGGCCAGACGCGGGTGTGCCTTGTCCTTATCGGAAAGTTCCGCCTCGGCCAAGGGAATGGGCCACTCAATGGCGGCGGTCTCATCGGCCAGGTTTAAGAACGTGTACTGGCCCTGGGCGTCCGCTGACCAGTGGTCATTTACGAGGTAGGTGTACGCCGTTGTATCTTCCAACGTCTGGAAGGCGTTCCCGACCCCGCGAGGAATGAAGATCGCCTGGGACGGATCAAGTTCGGTGGTGAAAACGGCACCGAAGGAGTCACCCGCACGCAGATCCACCCAAGCGCCGAAGATCCTGCCCGTGGCCACAGAAATGAATTTGTCCCACGGCTCCGCGTGGATGCCGCGGGTAGTACCGGCCTTTTCATTGAAGGAAATATTGTTCTGTACCGGGGAAAAATCGGGCAGGCCCAGTGCCACCATCTTCTCGCGCTGCCAGTTTTCCTTAAACCATCCCCGATTGTCGCCATGGACGGGCAGATCATACAAGACCACGCCGGGAATCGGTGTTTCGGTGGCCGTGAGCTTCTTGGAGAACTCGATCGTCATCTCTTACTGGCCCTGTTCCTTGTACTTGGCTTCAGTCTCGGCCTTCTGCGGGCGCCACCAAGACTCGTTCTCCCGGTACCACTTGACGGTGTCTTCCAAACCCATGTCAAAGTTGGCGAACGACGGCGTCCAGCCAAGTTCGGTGCGCAGCTTCGCCGATTCGATGGCGTAGCGCAGGTCATGGCCGGGGCGGTCCACAACATGGTCGTAGGCGTCCGCGGGCAGGCCCATGTGGGTGAGGATGAGTTCGACGACTTCCTTGTTGTTCTTTTCTCCGTCGGCGCCAATAAGGTATGTCTCCCCAATGCGGCCATTCTGCAGGATGGTCAGCACGGCGGAGGAGTGGTCGTTGGCGTGGATCCAGTCGCGGACGTTCTCGCCCTTGCCATACAGCTTGGGCCGGATGCCATCGATGACATTGGTGATCTGGCGGGGGATGAACTTCTCAACGTGTTGGTAGGGGCCGTAGTTGTTAGAGCAATTGCTCAGGGTGGCTTGCAGGCCGAAGGAACGTACCCACGCGCGGACCAGCAGGTCCGATCCTGCCTTAGTTGACGAATAAGGGCTGGAAGGTGCGTAAGGGGTGGATTCAGTGAACCGCTCCGGGTCATCGAGTTCCAAGTCACCATATACCTCATCCGTGGAGATGTGATGGAAACGTTTGTTGTGCTTCCGCGCAGCTTCAATCAACGTGTAGGTGCCAATGATGTTCGTGTCCAAGAACGGGCGCGGGTCATGCAGGGAATTGTCATTGTGAGACTCAGCCGCGTAATGCACAACGGCGTCTGTTGCTTCGACTAGGGAGTCAACGAGCTGTGCATCGCAAATGTCGCCCTCGACGACAGTAAGGCGGTCGGCAGGCAACCCGTCCAATGACGCCAGGTTTCCGGCATACGTCAGCTTGTCCAGGACAGTCACATGCATGTTGGTATTTTCAAGGACGTAGTGGACAAAGTTCGACCCAATGAAGCCGGCGCCGCCGGTCACAATGATATTTTGCATGATTCCAGCATACGGGAGCGAGTGCTCTCCATTCGGGCACTGTCACTCTTCGGTCCCCATGCTTGGTTGCACCAGTTCAAAATGCCGACAAGACAAACCATTGGCAAATTGATCACGGCTCGGCTATCGTCAGGGCGAACAGGCGCCCAACTGGCATTCATGCGGGGGCGCCAATCTGTGCCAATTGAAATCCCAATGCTAGGAACCCATGAAACTCAACAGAACTACTGCGTGGCTGCTTACCTTGTCCTTCGCGACGAGCGCCGTCGGGGGAATTGGCGCAAATGCCTCCATCGCAGAACCTATCCCAGATGCCCCAATCGTCACAGGCATCGAGCGTCCAAGCGGTGCCGGCGCCTTCATGGGCCAAGCAGGCAAGGACGCCACCGACTCTACCCTGGCCTTGGCCCGCCCAATGATGGCAAATACCGAGCCAACCGTAGATGAACAACCGGCTGGCACGAAAGGCAACCCACTGGGCCTAGATGTCAGCGGCTGGCAAAAGAATGTTGACTGGGCCGCTGTAAAGAAGTCCGGAGCCAAATTCACCTACATCAAAACCTCCGAGGGCCCCTGGACGCTGAACGACTACTTCAACCAGCAGTACAACGGTTCCACTGCGGCGGGACTATTGCGTGGCGGGTATCATTTTGCCCGCCCGAACCTCTCCAATGGCGCATCGCAGGCCCAAGTCATGTTGGAATCCGGAGGTGGCTGGAGTGCAGACGGTATCACTCTGCCTCCCGCGCTCGACATTGAGGACAACCCCTATGTCGCTTCGGACAAAACGAACAACTGCTATGGCATGACACCCCCGCAACTTGTCCGTTGGATCCAGGACTTTGCCTCCACGATCAAGGCGAAGGCGGGTACGGACGCACTGATCTACACGAGTTATTACTTCTGGCAGGAGTGCCTGGGCGGTAGTTCCGCGTTTGCCAACAGCAACCCGCTCTGGATTGCCGCGTACTACGCATCCAGCCCGTGGATGCCCGGAAAATGGCCGCAATACACGATCTGGCAGTACGCGGACAATTTTGCTGATCAGGGCCAGCAAATTCCGGCAACATTCCCGGGTGATCAGAATGTGTTCAACGGTTCCATGGACCAGTTGCGCAAGTTCGCCAAAGGAACGTACCAGCCCACACAGCCTCCCACTCCCACACCGTCGCCGGCACCCACACCGAAACCACCGGCGACCGCCCCCCAGCCAATTAGCCCGACGTACTTGACATTTACAACGCCCGCAGGCGCCAAGACGTTCAGTGGCAAATGGAACGGTGACGGAAAATCTTATGTTGGCTGGATGTTGAATGGACGTTGGTGCCTCCAAAACCTCTCAGGAAAAGCTCCCAACTGTTTTGGTTTCGGTAGTCCCGGGGATCAACCTGTCGTAGGCGATTGGAATGGGAATGGCACAGCTTCCATTGGTATAGTCAGAGCAGGCAAATGGTACCTAAGTAACAGCCCGTTTAGGCCAACCATTGACTACATTGCATCATTTGGTGAGCCAACCGATATCGCCTTAACTGGGGACTGGGATGGGAATGGAAAAACCAGTATCGGTATCTTCAGAAATGGTCTGTGGGCACTGAGCAACAGCATTAGTGGTGGCGCCCCAGTCGCGCACGTTGTCCGTTTTGGCCAGTCCGGAGACCAACCGTTGATTGGCAACTGGAACGGAACGGGGAAGGCAGGGATCGGTATTTTCCGCGGCACAGTTTTCGCACTGAACAACTCCGTAGCATCCAGCCAAGTAACCGATTCATGGATGTTTGGGGAACTAGGCGACAAAGCGATTGTCGGCGACTGGGATGGGAACAAGTCAACAACAATTGGTATTTTTCGATCGGGGCAATATGCCCTGACGAACAACAACGCCAAACGAACCATAGACATCGTGATTCGTTAGCAAATTGTTCCTGCAAGCTGGACTCCACTCGTCAAAACAGCGCTCGGCCGCGATATGGTGAAGCCCACAGCCCTGACCAACCCGGGATACCGCGAAGCGTCTGGGCTGTGGGCTTTTCGTGGCCGTATGACACAAAAAAAGTTAATCCTGCACAGGTCGTCAGGTTTGGTGGCTCTGACTTGCTGGTCCACAGAGATTTCGGGGGAAACCGCCGTACGCATTTATAGGAATCCGCTAAACCGATTCACGCCTGTTTTGAATTGCTACCAGTCGCGTGAGCAATACGCGGTAAACGGGCTCTTCAGAATCCAGGGTGTAGTTAGGGCAGCCGTGTGTGAATTCCGGGGCGGAGAGTTCGGTTCGGCATAGGTGAGGGCCTTGGTAGAGAATCAGATTGTCTAGATCGAAATTTTCTACAGCAAGGCCCTCGTGTTCAACGCTACCTTTCAATGCCCTGACCTGACTACTTTCTGCCGTCTTGAAGGCCTCGGACTCGAGGTGACCGGGCAGTATGTCCGCCCGGATCGTGCGGTCCTTGCCTGCCGTGTTGTTGATCCCGATGATTGGTGCCACCGGTGCGGATCTCAAGGAGTCCCTCGTGATACCGTGACCCGCCAGCTCGGCCATGAACCTTTCGGTTGGCGACACACCAAGTTGCTGGTGCGTATCCGCCGCTATCAATGCACCGGCTGCGGGCATGCGTGGCGGCAAGACACCACGAAAGCGGCCGAGCCCAGGGCGAAGCTTTCCCGCCGTGGGCTGCGCTGGACGTTGGAGGGAATCGTGTGTCAACACCTCACCGTGGCCCGTGTAGCTGAAGGCCTTGGCGTCACCTGGAACACCGCAAACAAGGCCGTCCTCGCCGAAGGACGGCGTGTACTCATTGATGACCCGCACCGTTTCGACGGGGTGAAAGTCATCGGTGTTGATGAGCACGTCTGGGGGCACACCCGACGAGGGGACAAGTACGTCACCGTCATCATCGATCTCACACCGATACGTGACGGAACCGGTCCTTCCCGCTTGCTGGACATGGTCGAGGGCCGCTCCAAGCAAGTCTTCGCCACCTGGCTGCAGGGACGCCCACAGGCATGGCGGGACGGGGTAGAGGTCGTGGCCATGGACGGGTTCTCCGGTTTCAAAAGCGCCGCCGCCGATGAACTACCCGACGCTGTTCCTGTGATGGATCCATTTCACGTCATCCGCTTAGCAGGGGATGCCTGGACAACTGCCGCCGACGCGTTCAGCAAGCATCGTGCGGTCATCGTGGACGAGCTGGAGACCCGCTCTACAAAGCACGGCGAACACTGCACACTGGCGCTGATCTGTTGACTGAGAAGCAACAAACACGCCTGGAGGACTTGTTTGCCGCTGATGTTCATGTTGAGGTGGAGGCCACGTGGGGAATCTACCAACATATGATTGCTGCCTATAGGGAGAAAGACCGGGCCCAAGGCAAGAAGCTCATGCAGGCCGTTGTTGATTCCCTCAGCACTGGAGCGCCGGCCGCGCTCACTGAACTCAAGACACTCGGACGTACCCTGAAACGGCGGGCCGACGATGTGCTGGCCTACTTCGACCGACCAGGAACATCCAATGGCCCAACCGAATCCATCAATGGGAGGCTGGAACACCTCCGCGGCTCTGCCCTCGGCTTCCGCAACCTCACCAACTACATCGCACGGTCTCTGCTGGAATCTGGAGGGTTCAGACCGAAACTACACTCTGGATTCTGAAGAGCCCGTTTAGGGCCCTTCTTCACCGGCGCCAGCCCCATCAGGCCAGTACCTTCGAGGGACTTGCGCCAGCGCCGCAACGACTCCGTGTTGACACCGAAAGCTGCGGCGACCTCGTTGACCTGGGCGGCACCGGTATCGACTAGTTGGGAGGCCGCCAGCCGGCGCAGACCGTCTTGGCCCGCACCCCACACTTAGGCCAACTGACCGTTGATGAAGACCTTGCCACCAGTGGCGTTTTCCAGCAGTGCCGCACGCTCGCCCATGAGCACAGCGCCGAGGTCCGGCAGTACGGGAAGGGCGGTTTGGGTAGTCATTGAAACCATTATTTCACCCACCCACGCAGGAAATAATCACGCCCTTATTATCTCACAGTAAGCATGGAATTAACAGCCTGAGCCTAGGTAGGAACCGCGGCAATTCAACAAACTACTAAAGTCACATCTTCACCATGTCCGGAGTCCTGAACCCTGGCCCCTACAACCTCCCAAATGACGCTTTCGGAAGACGTGGAACCTGACGCCTTCCCAGAAAATACAGGCGCAATCACCAGAACGAAAACACCAACGTCAGCCCAAAAGGGCACAACGCTCACACAACACCGGCAACAGCGACCACTATGAAATCTTCGAGCAAGAACTGACCACCTGACAAGGCCCACCTGTCGTGAAATTAGGGCTGCGACACGCTGTTCCCCAGTACTCGCGCCAATAGTGGAGCCAATTCCCGCGAAGCTTGAGCGCTAATGTGGTTGATGTCAGCATACATTCCGGTCGTTCTTATGAATGCTGGGCAACGACCATCCACGCAGAACCATCCTTGAGTACTTACGAAGCTCGCCCGAGGACCAATATCCGCGATTGCCCTCTTCATCGCTCCTTCTTGAGCGTAGAATTCCTGAGGAAGTGTCGCCACGCAATCAGAAGGTCGGCTGTAGCGGGTAATGCACTGACTCGGTTCTGATTTGGCGGGATTCGGCGCACCGAGGAGTACATAACGACCTCCATTCTGGGCCACAATTTTACCCATGCCAGCGATCTGTCGTTGCCATTGTAAATCGGCGGCGGGTCCAGTTGCGCCGTCTTTGAGTTGGTTATCATTTCGCAAGAAGGAAGATACGACTTGTGTCGGCTTGATTCGAATGATCTCGCCCACTACCCAATCCTTGAACCGAACGCATTCCTCCGCGGAACCGTCGTTGCTGGCCGGCACCACTAACGTCGGTGAACACCCGGCAACCGTGTAGACAAAGACTTGCCAATCTTGTCCTGCCAACGATTCACGAATCCCAGGGACAAAACTCATGGTCGTTGAGTCACCAAAAACAATCATGGATTTTGGCGCGTTCTCGTTGCCATACACACAGCGTTCGGAGTTTTTAATGACGTCCTTGTCATGTGCTATCGGAACAAGTTCACCACCCAAGCATCCATCCTTGATCCACTCGTCCGGCTTTGCGAGCGAGCCGTCAGGACCCATCGCTGCTGGATCCGGAGTTAAGCTCGGCCATTCACTGGCGGACAAAGCCACTCTAAGTTGCTGTTGCCGGACTTCCAATGGGTCCCCGGCAGGTTCCATGGCGGAATTCACTCCTGAGTTGGAGCCGCCAGTACCTTGAGTCTGATTACCAAGTACTGCATATGCAGTCAGGGGTACAACAACGATGAAAGTACAAAATGCTCCCAGGAAAATCACACCACGGTTGAGATTACGTGTCTTCGAACGCCGGGCTGCCCCAAATTTTTCCCTTGGAAGGCCGAAATTACCCTTCCGAATAGGATCCTCAACAAGTGTGAAAGAAGCGATTGAAAGCGTAAACATAATCACTATAGCCAGCGCATAATATTTCACGCCATCTGCTGGCACAAAGGCTGCCAAGAATATGATGACGGGAAAATGCCAAAGGTAAAGAGAGTAAGAAATTTTGCCTATATATCGACTTATCGGGTTGGCCAGCGCCCAGGCGGCTCTCTCATAACCATCCGAATGATCACCACTCCCAGCCAATATGATCAGGCACGCGCCAACCACGGGGTACAAAGCCACCGGGCCAGGGAACGCCGCATCGGGCCCAACAAGAACAAGTGATCCAGCGAGGACAGCCAGACCCGTCCACAGGAGAGTAATTCGAACAGGATTAGGAAATCCTTTGAAATTGGCTGTGACGACGGCAAGAAGCGCACCGGCAGCCAATTCCCATCCGCGCGAAAAAGTCGAGAAGTATGCGACGGTATGGTGTGCTTGGGTTTCCCAAAGCGAAAAGCAAAAAGAAAGAAGCATCGGAAGCGCTATTGATGTGCTAACGACCAGCGTAGTTCCACGGACGTTGAGCCGGAGCCGCCTGGCAATGAAAAGACCGGCAAGGATGACCCATGGCCACACGATGTAGAACTGCTCTTCAACACCCAATGACCAATAATGCTGTAGCGGAGAGACTGAAGATCCTGAGTTCATGTAGTCAGTGCCGAGTATCGCAAAGCGCCAATTAGCGGAAAACAGAAGTGACCAAAAAGCGTCTATGCCAATGGCTCCAGCACGACCACCGTAGTAGATGACGTAGGCCATCGTAACCGTAGCGGAGAGGACCAGGACCGCGGCGGGGAGAATTCTCTTGATGCGGCGCGAGTAGAATCTTTTGAACGAGATCTGGCCAGTCTTTTGCGCCTCTCGAAGCAGGATGCCCGTGATCAGATATCCCGATATTACGAAGAAAATGTCGACGCCTATGAATCCACCTTTTGGCCAGTGGAGAAGGTGATCCAACACCACAGCGCCAACGGCAACTGCCCTTAGGCCCTCGATATCCAGACGCCGCCTATGGTTTGTTCGTCGGTCCGGCGGGGTAGCTTCAATCGTAGTCGCCGGTGCTGACAGCATGTAAAGTTCCAGTCGCTAAGTTTTCAAGGATCACGCCAAGTTTACCAACAGTCCTGCACTACCCGAGCACAATCGTCCACGATGCCGTCCGGCCCGTTCAAGGCAAGCAGATTCTAAGTCACCGTCATGCCTTTCTTCCGGCTCTAGGTTGGCGCTGAAGCGGTGCGCGTGCCTGTGGAATCAATCACGAAGCGGCCCCGGGCGGCGACATAGTTCCGTACCCAAACAGAGAACAACCTGAAGAAGCGCCCAGTGGACCCGGTCCGTCTCTAACGGCGCGCGGCCCTGGTCCGGCGCGCAGCCTCGGCCAAGGCCCGCAGGATCATGATGCGCGCCCGCAGGATGGTGCCCAAAGAGCGCCATCCCCGCGGGGTCACGTTCTCTTCGTGGAGCCGGCGCAAAAGCGTCGGCTCCGCAAGGTGTGTCATTGTTTTCCCGACGTTGCCGCACAGGGCAAGCCACAAGTCATGGGATTCCACGAGGTAACGAGGAATCGGGGCAAAGATTTGTGCCTGATCGCGGGTCATGGCCATGGCGCAGCCGTAGTACGGCCGGTAGCCGATGACTGTGCCAAGAATGTTGCGCAGGTAGTGCGTGGAATCCTGAGTCTTGAGCTTAGGTACCCCCCCTCGGGAACCTCCGCCGAGAACGGTAAAGTTTGAGGCGACAACGCCGCTGTGACCCAGCGACTCAATCATGAGCTCAAGCCGGCCCGGAACCCACAGGTCATCCTGGTCGGCCAGAAACACAAACGCTCCGCTGCTGGCGAGCACGGCCTGCTCAAAGGAACGCACATAGCCCTGGTTCGCTGCCACCACGATGAGGCGGATTCGTGAGTCCTTGACGGCCCTGATGATTTCCACCGTGTCATCCCCAGAATCATCATCAACGATGATTAGTTCATCCGCCGGTCCCAGTTGCACCAGGATGGAATCGATCTGTTCCCCGATATAGCGGGCACCACGGTAACTTGCCATGCAGACACTTGCACGAATGGCGCGCTGCGCCTCGGACAGACAGTTGCTCATGGGACTCACTCTTCGCTTAATGGTTCTTGGCACGGCTGCCAGAAACCATTGCCGACCGCCACCGGCCATTCTAGATGATCACCATCCGTAGCCATCTCCCGTAAGATCGGAAGACCACTCCCCTGCCCAAGGATTCCCTTCCCTACATGAAAACCGTTCTGCTGCGCCTTTCCGGATTCACTTTCTTGCCGCTCTTGTCATTGGTGACCCCGCTATTGCTGCTACCCATCATCTCGGGCATTGTCGGTTCGGGCGGCATCTCCAGCGTCATTGCGGGGCAGGCTATTGGCACCTTCGGCGCGACGGTGCTGATGTGGGGCTGGAACATCGACGGGCCCGTGGCCATTGCCAGGGCTACGGATGGCCAGGAACGCGGCGCTATCTATCTGGCCAGCATCAGGACCCGCATTGTGCTGATGTTCCCTGTCGTTCCGCTCGTTGCGGCACTCTCCGCAGCGGTGGCCATACCCGAGTTCAGGATTGAGGCCATCAGCATGGCGCTTGCGTCCGTCCTGGCCGGAATGTCGCCAGCCTGGTTCTGCATTGGCATGGGAAAACCCCGTTCGCTCGCTATGTACGACACCATCCCGCGGTTTCTGGCCACGGCTATCTCAGCACCTTTGCTCCTGCTGACCCAGCAACTCTGGAATTACACCTTGGTCTTGGCCGCTGCGACATTGCTGGCCCTGATCTTCTTTCAACGGCGCCTGGCACCGGTCGGACGCTGGCTGCCGGGGAACTTGCGGACAACGTTTGACGAGATCAAGAAACAGGGCCATACGGCTGGGATCAACCTGGCTGGCAACGCCTACGGATCAACCCCCACCCCCATTGCCACCGCCACGACGCCGGTGGCGGCTTCCGGAGCTCTGGCCACGGCAGATACATTGTATCGATTTGGCTTGTTCACGGTGGTGGCGTTGGGCAACGCCTTTCAGAGCTGGACCATTGAGCCCGGCGCCACCAACTCCCATAGGCGGCACATGACGGCGATCTGGGCTCATACCATCCTCGGCGTCGCTGGGGCTGGAGTCCTGACAGTCCTGGGCCCATGGGTGAGCAGCATTGTCTTCGCGGGACAGATCCGGGCCAGCACCGAGCTTTGCTTCTACTACGGCGTGGCGTTCGCGTTTCTGTCCGCCAGTACCCCCTTGATGCGTAACCTCCTAATTCCCGCCGGCCAACGGGTTCTGATCCTTCGCTGGACGCTCGTCTCGGCCGTGTTTGGCGTTGCAGTCATGATTGTTTCCGGATTCTCTGGAAACGCTGTCGGCATCGCCATGGGCATGACACTGAGCGAAGTCTTACTGTTCCTCACCCTCCTTTTCCCCGCCTTGCGTGTTCTCCATCACGAAAGGGACTCCATCAACCATGGCTCATGAGCTAACCTGGGGCACCACCGTCGCCGTACTCGCCTCCTACCGTCCATCGCCCGTCCTGGGCGAGACTGTCCTTGCATTGACCCGGCAGGTGGATCTTGTCCTCATCGTCGATGATGGCTCTCCAGGCGAGACGAAACCCATCCTTGTTGACCTTGAATCCGTAGGTGCACCCGACCTGCGCCGGCCACAGAACCAGGGCATCGGGGCCATCCTCAATGCCGGGGGCGGTTACCCACAGGCCCACTGGCAGCCCGCAAACTTCAGCACCCTTGACCTGGACTCAGTGCTGGTCGATGACTACCTCGCCCGCCCCCTTGACACCATGACAGCAGTTCAGTCGGCAGACGTAGCTGTCGGCTGTGCCTGCGCCGAAAGCTATGGCGGCCATCAGAGTCCGCAGCGACACCGGGTTACGGGACCTGCCCAAGTCTCCGATCCTACGCAATCCGGCTTCGCCATCCCCCGCTCAACGATTGAAAAAGTTGGCTTGTTTGGAGGCGATTTCTTCATTGACGGTGTTGATTCGGACTCCCCCCCGATGCGCTGTAGGGAGGCCGGTCGGGCCACGATCATCGAACTTGGCTGCACGATCGAGCATGACCTGGGTGAGCGCGGGCAAGCCACCGTATTCGGGCGTCAGGTGCGCATCCTCAGCCGGGACATCTCCTTCAATTACCATTCCCCCTGCCGGGTCTACTACATTTGCAGCAATGGAACCATGCTGAGCAAACGGTCATTCCGCCGCTATCCGGGCTGGGTTTCCCGGTGTCTTTTGGAGGAATTAATGGAGCACTTGTTACGGTTCCTCTTGAACCCAAATAGAGTGACTCTTGTCACCGTGGCGATGGCGAATTTCCCCGACGCGTCACGGGGAAGGCTGGGCCAGTTTCCGGAGGAACAGGAACAACGGCTCAAATAGAACTGCTCCCACCCGCCGGGCACCTCTACGGGCCCCGTAGCCAATTGATATAGTTTGGATGATATGAGTTTCCTGCCCACCCAGCGCGTCCTGGTCATCATGCCTGCCTGGAATGAAGAAGAAGCCGTCGGAGCCACCGTCGCGGAGGTCCTGGCCACCGATGCCGCCTATGACGTGCTGGTAGTCAATGATGGGTCCACGGACGCCACTGCTGCCGTCTCCGAAAAGGCCGGTGCCACTGTCCTGAACCTGCCCTTCAATCTGGGGGTGGGCGGTGCCATGCGCGCCGGCTTCAAGTACGCACGCCGCTTTGGCTACACCCGAGTCATCCAGGTCGACGCCGATGGCCAGCATGACCCCCGCAACATTGCCGAGGTCCTTGCCGGCCTTGAACACGCAGACATCTGCATTGGTGCCCGGTTCGCCGATCGCGGCGACTACACGGTGAGCGGCCCCCGCAAGTGGGCCATGCTGGTGCTGGCCAGGGTCATATCGAAAGTGGCAAAAACAAAGCTCACCGACGTAACCAGCGGCTTTCGCGCCGGCAATGAACGGGCCATCAGCCAGTACCTTGACCACTACCCGGCAGAATACCTCGGAGACACCATCGACTCACTGGTTGTGGCGCTGCGCTCCGGCTGCACCGTCATCCAGGTACCGGTGGAAATGCGCCCACGACAAGGCGGCACCCCCAGCCACAACCCGATGAAGGCTGCAATCTACCTGGGGAGGTCAGTCTTCGCCCTGCTCTTCGCTTTCACACGTAAGCGCTCGGTGATCCCTGCCACCCAACTGCCGATCGCCTTGGCCACAGGAGAATAGCCCATGCCAAACCTTGCCGCGCTTGTGCTGGCCATTGCCATCGTTGCCCTCGTGTTGGAGATGCTTCGACGGAAGAAATTCCGAGAAAAATATGCCACCTTGTGGTTGGTGATCGGTGCCCTCACTGTGGTCCTGGCCGCCTTCCCGCAACTTCTGAGCGTCGCCTCGGATCTGCTGGGCATCCAGCTGCCATCAAACCTGTTGTTCATCATGAGCATCCTGTTGCTCTTGGGTGTGTGCCTGCACCTGTCATGGGAACTCTCAGTCATTGAGGATGAGACACGCACCCTGGCTGAAGAAGTCGCCATCCTAAGAACGCAAATCGAAGCAATCACCCACAATGCAACACCTGCCGAGCCCCAGAAAAGAGATGGCGAGTAGATGCCGTTGGATATCTTCATCCCCTACTGGGGAGATCCCGGATACATGGAAGCCACAGTCCGCAGTGTCTTGGCACAGGACAGTGACGACTGGGTCCTGACAATCGTCGATGATGCCTACCCCGACCCTACGGTGGAGACGTTCATCGCGGGGCTGGCGCACCCACGGATAACCTACATCCGCAAGGAAGAAAACGAGGGCATCACAGCAAACTACCGCAGCTGCGTTGCACTGGCGACACAAGAAGTCATGGTCATCCTGGGCTGCGATGACATCATGCACCCCAATTACGTTTCAACGATCCTGGCCGGCCATCGGCAATTCCCGGATGCCTCCATCATCCAACCCGGCGTCCAGGTCATCGACGAAAACGGGCAGGACGTCCACACCCTCGCCGACACCGTCAAACAGCACCTTGTGAAGCCCCGCAGCCACGGCCGCCAGCTGCTCTCCGGTGAATCGTTGGCCACGAATCTCATGCACGGAGTGTGGCTGTACTGGCCATCGCTGGCCTTTAGGACCGAGAAGATCCGCCAGGTGGACTTCCGCGATGGCTATCCCATCATCCAGGATGTGGCCTTGACCATGGACATGATCTACCAAGGCGCCCAATTGCTGGTTGACCCGACCGTATGCTTTTCCTACCGCCGCCATTCCGAAAGCGCATCCTCCACCAAGCTGGTTGACGGTTCGCGCTTCGCCGGCGAACGGGACTACTTTGCCTTCGCGGCCGGCCAGGCTGCCGAATTGGGCTGGACCAAGGCAAACCGCGCCGCGAAACTTCGCCTGACCTCCCGCGCCCATGCCCTGGCCTTGCTCCCCAAGGCAGCCCTTACCCGTCATGCAGTGGCCCTCAAAGCCCTCACCCGCCATGCCTTCGGCAGCTAAACGCCACCCTCGAAAGGTCAATCATGACTAACACTTCTTCATCCCGTCCCGGCGGCACAGTACTTGTCACCGGCGGCGCAGGGTTCATTGGCTGTGCCATTTCCGCCGCACTGGTGGAGGCCTTCGACCGCGTTGTGGTCGTTGACAACCTGCACCCCCAGATTCACGCCAGCGGCCAGCGGCCAGCAGAACTGGCCGAAGCCGCAGAGCTGATCATCGGCGATGTTGCCGAGGCACAGACCTGGGACACCGTCCTGGCTTCCGTCACCCCCGACGTCGTGATTCATCTCGCCGCAGAGACCGGCACTGCCCAGTCATTGAACGAATCGACGCGGCACGCCCACGTCAACGTGGTCGGCACCACGCAACTGCTTGACGGCCTGACCCGCCACGACAAGCTCCCACGGCGCATCGTTCTGTCCTCCAGCCGCGCCGTCTACGGCGAAGGCGCCTGGGTACGCGAGGATGGCAGCACGTTCTACCCCGGCCAGCGCACCAGCACCACGCTTGACACAGCCGAGTGGGACTTCCCCGGCGCCAGCCCAGTCGCCATGAACGCGGCCACCACCTTCCCGGCCCCCGTCAGCGTCTACGGAGGCACCAAGCTGGCCCAGGAGCACATCATCCAGGCGTGGGCAAAGTCCTTCGGCGTGGAGACCGTCATCCTGCGCCTACAGAACGTCTACGGCCCCGGCCAGTCCCTCATCAACCCCTACACGGGCATCATGAGCCTGTTCTGCCGCATGGCGATGGGCGGCAAGTCCATCCCGCTGTATGAGGACGGCGACGTCCGCCGCGACTTTATCCTGATTGACGACGTTGCCTCAGCCATCGTTGCAGGGGCGCTTTCGCAGACTGTCCAGGGTGAGCCCATGGACATTGGCTCCGGGGAGTTCCAGACCATTGGCACGGCCGCCGAGCTGATCGCCAAGCATTACAACGCACCCGCCCCCCATGTGACCGGACAGTATCGCCAGGGCGATGTGCGCCATGCCTGGGCCGATGTGAGCGACGCCGAAAAGATCCTCGGCTGGACCCCCCGCTACAGCCTTGCCCAGGGAATTGATCTGCTGGCACACTGGATCGACGCCCAGCCCGACGTCCAGCCGGCCTAGTCGGCTGCGGTGGAAATGGGTGCCGAACAAAACATCACGGCGGTAGTCTCCCTTTACAACCCGGATTCAGCTGTTGTGCCCCATTGTGCTGCCCTGCTGCAGCAGGTGGGCCACGTTGTGGCGGTCGACGACGGCAGCCCAGACGACGTTGCCGGCATCCTCGCCGAGCTTGAGGGTCTGGGTTGCCAGGTTCTCCGGCTCGAACGCAATTTGGGTATTGCCACAGCACTGAACGCAGGCATCCGTGCCGCTCGGCAGCATCCCCATGCCCCCTCCTTCATCCTGACGATGGACCAGGATTCTATGCTCGAACCCGATTACACGGGCAAACTGCTAAGTGCCCACGACGCGGCGACCTCAGCTGGCATAGCCGTTGCCATGGTGGCACCGGCTTCCATAGCCGGACTACCCACCCGCCGGCGAGGCGTTTTGAAGGGCGTTATTCTGGGTGGGGAACCGATCCAGTCAGGGTTGCTGGTCCCCTGCCAGGTCCTGGACACGCTAGGACTCCTGATGGATGAGTTGTTCATCGACGGCGTCGACACGGAGTTCTATCTGCGTGCCAGGAAGGCCGGCATGGAGTCCGTCCTTGCTCCGGACGCACTTCTGGGGCATGCGCTGGGCAGTATGGTCCCAGCCTCAATTTTTGGAGTCGCTCTGTCCCCTCGGGGCAAACCGTTGCAGATCCGCACCGCCGCCAGTTATCGGTATTACTACATCTTCCGAAACCGCCTGCTGTTGGTCCGCAGGTATTGGAGGTCCCAGCCGTCGTGGGCAGTCAAGGGGCTGCTGGCTGATTACCGCCACCTATTCATCGTGACCACGCTGGCGCCCGGGCGGGGCAATCGCCTGTGGTCGGTATTGGCTGGGATCCTCGACGGGCTCCGTGGGCGTTCTGGCCCCCGGACTCCAGCTTGAAAACTGCCAGCAGAGCGTTCCTGTGACTCCGGCGGTTCTGTAGAACTGTTACTGCAGGAGGCTGCACGCAGCGGTGGCAACGTCGACCCATTGGCCATAGCTGTTGGCAACCCCGGAAGCGTACCAAACAGTCGCAGAACAGAGCTACGCGTGTTCCTTGCCAAGAAAGCAACGGCCAAGACACCGGTGAAGCTTGATGCCTGGGCTGGCAGCCCTCGGGATGCAAGAAACAATAAGTAGCTAATGTACTTGACGTTCAACTAGGGCCACACTCGGTCGGGTTGCTGCCTAAATTCGGCGGCGCGCCATTCGCATAATGGGTTGTTCCACAGCGAGCCAACTTGTGATGGCCAGTGGCATGGTCGCGAAAACGGCAGCAAGGGTAAACCACCAAACACCCCAGTGGTAGCCCCCCAAGACAGCCAGTAGCTGTTGGACCCGGAATGCGTAGATGTACGCTCCGTAGGACACGTCGTTTTTCATGACGATTTTGGGACACGGCAGCCACGTCGAAATCCACAGCAGCAGATACGCCAGGAATGGGGCGGCCATCTGGTTCCCGAAACCGTCCAGCCCAAAGATGCAGGCTGCCGCCACAATCGCGGCCACCAGGGCTCCCTGCCAGCCCAGACCAATCCGCTTGGAAAGAACCTTAACGACGGCACCACCGAGAAAGAACGGCACCAGACGGGCCAATAACTGAAAATCTTGATTCCCCTGCATATATGGATTAAGGCGTTCAAGGTTCGCCCACACTGCGACGCTAAGCAGAAAGGCTGCCATCATGGGCCACGGCGTCTTCTTGAAGAAGGCGAATGTTCCTAGAAATCCGATGAGGAGGTAGCAAAGAAATTCGAAGGACAGCGTCCACAGCGAGCTGTTCTAAGCACCCGGATAAGGCAACCCAGCAATTTCATTGGGGGAACTCCGCAAAAAAGACGTTCGCGAAGATCGGTTTACCCGGCGTGGTGGGTGACAATTGTGGGTGTGAATCAGTCCGGATTATTTCCCGCTTTGTCTACAAAACCAGCCATCATCCTATGCCACGCGGGCCTGTCCTATCGACTTTTGAACCTTCTCTTTTTATCTCCTATTGTTACCCCAAGACGTGGTGTTGGTCACTTGCAAGGTAGGTTTCGCTCGCGGACGCCAAATCCACTAGCCCACCAGTTTGCTGTGGCATGCCATCTGGGCCATGATTAAATCCATGCGAGGAATAATCTTGGCCGGCGGGACCGGTTCACGGCTTCATCCAATCACTCTGGGCATCAGCAAACAGCTGGTGCCTGTCTATGACAAACCGATGATCTACTATCCTTTGTCGACCCTGATCTTGGCAGGAATCCAGGACATCCTCATCGTCACGACACCCCACGACGCCGAGCAGTTCCAACGGCTCCTTGGGGACGGTTCACAATTTGGTGTCAACCTGACGTATGTCCAGCAGCTCTCCCCCGACGGCCTGGCCCAGGCATTCATCCTCGGTGAAGAACACATCGGCAATGAAACAGTCGCTCTTGTTCTTGGCGACAACATCTTCTACGGTGCAGGCATGGGCTCACAGCTTCGCCGGCATGCCAATATCGACGGCGGCGCGGTCTTCGGCTACTGGGTCCGGGATCCCAAGTCTTATGGTGTCGTCGAGTTCGACGCGAATGGCAAGGCGCTGTCTTTGGAGGAAAAACCTGCCAAACCCAAGAGCAACTATGCGGTGCCCGGCCTATACTTCTATGACAACGACGTCATTGAAATCTCCAAGAACCTCGAACCTTCGCCCCGTGGCGAGCTGGAGATCACCGATGTGAACAAGACCTATCTCGAGCGAGGAAAACTCCAGGTGGAAATCCTGCCGCGCGGCACAGCATGGTTGGATACCGGGACTTTCAGTGATCTCAATGATGCCTCCAACTTTGTCCGGACAGTTGAAAACCGGCAAGACCTGAAAATCGGTTCTCCCGAAGAGGTCGCTTGGCGCCAAGGATTCCTCAGCGATGACGAGTTGCGCCAACGCGCCGAACCACTCGTGAAGAGCGGCTACGGCAGCTATTTGCTGGGCCTGCTGGACTCCGGCATCAAATAGCCTTCTGACACCCACAAGGCATAGGGGCACGTCCGCTGTCCGCACATCACTAATACGGCCCATTTATTGAGCCTGAGTCTCCCCCGAATGGATCCTGAATGAGCTGGGCATCAACTTTCCCCTTGGCCGCGGCCTGCGTTGCGCTCCTCTTCGTGCCCGGAGGAATACTCGCAACAGCTCTGGGACTCCGGGGGATTTCGCTGTGGGCTGCCTCACCAGTGTTGACCGTCGCCATGTCAGCTTCAACGGCCATAGTTTGCGGCAAAGTGGGTATTGCTTGGACGGTTCTGCCGCTGTTGGTCGTTGCTCTGTTGGCATCGGCACTGGCCTGGACCATTCGTCGGAGCTTGAACAACCGATTGAGCATCGAGCCCCGACCTTGGCATTTTCAAGTTTCGCTCGCTAGCTGGGGACAATTTTTGGGATTTGCTGGCGGTGCACTTCTTATTGCCTGGCAGCTGATACGAGCGTTTGGTGAACCGGAGAACATTTCCCAGACCTTTGACAATATCTTCCATCTCAATGCCATCCGCTACATATTGGACACTGGGAATGCGTCCTCGCTCACTCTAAGCAGCATGACCAGCGGTGGCGATCCTCCATACTTCTATCCGGCAGCATGGCACGGACTGGTCGCCCTGGTTGTGCAAGTCACGGGGACCCCCTTGGCTGCATCAGTCAACGTCTTCAACATTGTTGTTTCGGCGCTCGTCTGGACGTTGGGATGCATGTTTCTCACTCGAACCATTGTTGGCAACAAGCCTTGGATCGTCGGCTTTGCCGGCATCCTCGCTGCGTGTTTTTCGTCCTTCCCAATTCTCCTGCTCGACTTCGGCGTCCTGTACCCCAATTTCCTGGCCAACTGCATGATTCCATTGGGCCTGTCGGCAGTTGCCGTCTTTTTTGGAGCTGGCGCTGAACAAAAGTGTCATCCGCTGGCACGGTTCGCCGTGGCTCCCATATCCGCCATCGCCATAGCTGTAGCACATCCCAATGGCGCAATGACTCTCGTGGTTTTGAGCATTCCCGTTGTACTTTTCGCTTATTCCAGGCGCTATTTGCTCTCCGGGCTTTGGCGTAAAGACCTACGGCAAATGTCAGCCGTAACTTTGGGGCTGTTGGCCTCCATGGCACTCGTGGTCCTGATATGGAAGGTTGTACGTCCACCGGCCGAAGCCGCATTCTGGGACCGTACCCAGCTCCCCGCCGGCGCAGTTGGGGAAATCATCACAAACTCGGCAATGGGACGCCCGGCAGCCTGGGTCCTGAGCGCGCTGATGGTTATTGGAATTTACCAATCAGTGAGGACCCGCAGCCATGCTTGGCTATTCGGCTGCTTCGCGATCACTGCCGTGCTGTTCATAACGGTCTCTGGTGTCGAGCGGGGCTATTGGCGCAACGTCCTTACCGGTGTTTGGTACAACGACAGCTACCGGTTGGCTGCTATCCTGCCTATCACTGCACTCCCCTTCGCAGCGATAGGATTTGGCTGGCTGTGGGGTGAGATCCGCCGTGTCCTTGCTCGATGGGCAACAGTACGGGACGGCAACTCTGACGAAGTTTCGCAGCAACGCTTCCCGGCGGTCCTGACAGCGGTGGGTCTGCTGTTGGCTGTCTTGCTGACGATTCCCATGCAGGGCGCGCCGATGAAGGTTGCCATTGCCAGCGCGGGGCACAACTATGCCGAGACTCCCGATTCCGGTTTGGTCTCATCCGATGAACTGGCGCTCATCGACAAGCTGGACGATATTGTTGCCCCCAATGACGTAATAGCAGTGAGTCCTTGGGCCGGAGCAGCCATGGCCTACGCATTGGCAGATCGCCGAACCACCTCAATGCACACGCTGAGTAACTACTCCGCCAATGTGACAATCATCAATGACGCCCTTCGCGACGCCAAGACCAACCCCGAGGTATGCCCAGCCGTGAAGGCGACTGGGGTCCGCTACGTCTTGGACTTCGGTCCGAAGGAAGTCCACGGAGGCCGTCATGATTTCCCCGGTTTGGAAAACCTGAAGGACTCCCCTGCATTCGAAATTGTCACACGAATTGGAGACGCGAAACTTTTCCGGCTCATCGCTTGCTAACGATCTCGGAATTTTTCTGCATCATCAGGCTTGAGACTCACTGTGTAGGTACCGCCTTGCACTCCCACCACACAACGAAGGCTTCAGAGCCCCTCAGCCCAAACTCACCATTTACACCACTTTAACCCACCGTCATTTTCGGAGGTGTCAAGTTCTTGATGCACTAATTGACCGAGTTTCCGATAGTGTTTCCGGTTGATAGACAACACGATCGTCCGAAATTACTCATTGGAGCCTCATGCAGCAACCCGTCCCTCTTGCTGATCGTTTGGCTCCCCGCCTGCGGCGGAACTTCTCCTTCCTGAAGCCAGCGCTTATGGGTACCAGCGTGCTATTTGTCGCCTTATCAGCATTGCTCGTCAGTGGGGCATCCTCACAAGCCGCCCCGAAGCCGATCCCGATTGATGGTGCCACCGCCGCCCTGTATCAAAACAACTGGGTCGCGCGCTCTGCACTGAGGCAAGCGACTGCTCCAAAGACATGTTTCATGCTAAACAAGGCACTTAACTGTAATCAACTTTTTGCCGGCGGTGAGATCCACTGGACCCAGCGGACCGGAGCGGTCTGGATCGCCAAGGGCCCTATCCTCGATCAATGGAATGCTGCAGGAGGCCGTAGCGGCTTCCTCGGCGTACTTCAACGCAATCCCGTCCCAATCTCCGGACAGGGTGTAATGCAACAATTCGCGGGCGGCACCCTCATCCATTCACCCGGAACAGGCACCCGAACCCTCTTTGGCGCCATCCGCTCCCACTGGGACACCAGTGGCGGCGTGCAGAGCGCCCTAGGCCTGCCTGTTGGCAACGAATACGCTGTTGGCGCAGGCGCGGCACAACAGTTCCAAAGCGGCACCGTCTATTGGTCCCCAACCACGGGCGCCCAGGCAACGAGCCCCGGCGACATCAATACCAAATGGCACGACCAAGGCGGACCACAAGGACCCCTCGGCTTCCCGACAAGCCCCAAACGCAGCATACCCGGCGGCTACATCCAAACTTTCGCGGCTGGCGCACTCGTGTATTCGCCCACTGGAGGCACCCGAACCCTCTTTGGCGCCATCCGCTCCCACTGGGACACCAGTGGCGGCGTGCAGAGCGCCCTGGGACTGCCTGTTGGCAACGAATACGCTGTTGGCGCAGGCGCGGCACAACAGTTCCAACGCGGCACCGTCTATTGGTCCCCAACCACGGGCGCCCAGGCAACGACCCCCGGCGACATCAATACCAAATGGCACGACCAAGGCGGACCGCAAGGACCCCTCGGCTTCCCGACAAGCCCCAAACGCAGCATACCCGGCGGCTACATCCAAACCTTCGCGGCTGGAACCATCTATTGGTCCCCGTCCACGGGGCCCCAAATTAGCGCTGCAGGGCCCATCGCCAACAAATGGCAGACCATGGGCGCGGAACGGGGCGTGCTCGGCTTCCCGGTTGGACCCGAGCACACCGTTGAAGGAGGTGCATCCCAGAAGTTCACCGGCGGAACCGTCTACTGGTCCGAGGGAACTGGAGCCTTCCCCACATTGTCAGGCGATATCCAGAGCCGCTACCAAAGTCTCAATGGCGCAGAAGGCATCATGGGATTCCCTGCTGGAGACAAGATAGCATCCAGTGGTGGTTGGTTCCAGAAATTCACCGGCGGATACTTAGTCTGGGGGCCGGCGACAGGATCGCGCATTGTGGATGGCGATACCTTCCCCAGCTGGCAAACAAACATCAAGACCTACGGGTGGCCAGTCAAGGACTCATGGACCAGCGACCGCGGGATCCACAACCAATTTCGTTTCATTGAAACGATCTGGGACACCACAACCACCCAGCTGTACTCCGCCAACACTTTGGGTGCCGGCGCTGTTGTGCTGATCGGCGACTCCCAACTGGACAATGACTCCTGGGCGGAACAAGGAGCCCGTGCTTTGGGGTTCACTAACCAGTTCCAGCTAGCAGTGGGTGGTTGGGGATACGCTCACTCCGTACCGGCGGCTGGAGGAGTGCCCGATGCTGTGTTTGCTTCCGGACGTTTACTGCTTCCGCAAGGAAAGCCGTCCCTTGTCTTGGTGACCCTCGGTGGAAACGACGCCAGCGCCTATTCCTCCGATGCGGCCATCACTGCAAACGCTATGGCCTTCTGGGCCGAGTTGAAACGCAAGTATCCGGAAGCCCGGCTCGTCGTCAACGGCGTCATGTCCCGCAGTGACGACTCCCACGCCAGGCGTCGCCATGTCGACAAGGTTCTGAGCGCTGCGGCCGAATCTGCAGGAATTCCTTTCGTTAGTGTTGCAGGCATGGCCACTGAAGCCGGCGCCGACCGTTTCTACAAGGACAATATTCACCTGCAGCAGACCGGACACGACCTGGTTACCCCGCTTTACACCACTGCCCTGGCTAGGCTGACTAGTCCGTAAAGCCACAGTGGGCATCTGCTCCTGCTAAAGCACCGGGTGCCCACTGTACGGGTCGACACATCCAATTTAGAGGTGAGTGACCGACCCGTCCAAAACAGCGAGGCATTTCAAATTAGCTCCTAAAATCCAGCGTTGCCCGGACCAACTGGCGCAGCTGGCTTCCACGGCCCAGATTGTCCCAAAGCCGCACCGTAAACACGGTGGCTGGCAAGCCAGCTACTCCGTACGTTTCAATTGCCTTACTCATAAGCTCACTTGTTATCTGTGGTTTCAGGGATTCTGCCAATATCTTGGAGTCACGTACCGTCAACGCTCGGTCGTAAGTGGGAGCCATGCCGTCAAGGAATTCTGTCAATTCCTTGACCGCTGCTAATTCGGCGTTGTTCCAATCATGCTCCGCACCGCGGCGAACAATTGCCGCGACAAGACTTGTCCTTGCGATTTTTACGGCTATGGACTGCCGTTGTCTAAGGGACAGCGAGTCAAGCCAAACCGATGGAATCTGCAGTATTGCCCGAAACTCCTCGGCCAGCAACAGCTCATTCCCTGTCACTCTATCTACGGCCTCGTTTCCCAGAACGTAAGCTGGGCCTTTCCTGGGATAGTAGAACCGAGCGCCGGAAAAATAAATTTGGAGACCCGGGCTCAAATCCTCACCAACACGCAGCTCAGGGACATATCGGAATCTTTTGGTGCCACCGGCATCGGCACGCCACAAGCCCCGCATTGCGGTTGCATAGGCGAGCCCGTCCCTGACTGGATCAAGGTTGGCTACCCGTCTTGGTCGGGCCCTCGGGGTCTTGATAATCTTCCCTGATTCGTGCCGTACAGGAGCAATCACAACATCCGCCTGCGCGGATTCCAGGACGCGATACCAGTGCTCCAAGGCGGCAGGCTCCAGATAGTCATCCGAGTCGAGCAGACAAAGGTAAGGGGCTGTAGCGGCGTCCAACCCGGCATTCTTTGGACCAGCCGGTGAGTTCAGCCCATCGTGAACTTCCAAGAATCGAACATCGACTCCGTCCACGATCACGAAGTTATGAAGAATCTCTTGAATCGAAATATTATGGCACACCACAGTCACGCGAACTCGAGGCCCCCGTTTGGATACAGCGCAAGACTCCACGGCTCTCTGGAGTGGTCTGGTGGCCGTATGGACTGCAATGACTACATCGATTTCGGGAGATGTTGCTGAATTCTTTTGGTCAATTGGCTGGTTCATAGAATCACGAAATTGGGACGAGTTCTCACGCACACCTCTATCTTACTTGAGCACGGTTCCCGCCAATCCGCCTGCATCTGACCTTGGAAGCAGAAACCCAAGGTGAGTTTGGCGTCATTATTGCTTTCTGCCAGCCAACGCCGGGGCTGACAGGCACCTGTAACGTAAACTGCTAGCGACGAACCAATACGCCCGGTCTGTATCCAGCATGGTGCACATCCACATGACTTGATCCCCTTACTTGGCCTTTTAGAAGGACTCCGGTGAAGCCGCAGATTCTGTGTATTTCCTTTTCTGACATCAATGTTGATTCCAGGGTCTTGCGTCAGGTTCAAGTCCTGTCTGAGTTTGGTGCTGTAACAACACTGGCATACGGTGAGATTCCTGCTGGTGCATCGGCTCATATCGAGATCGAATCGTCTCTGCCCTCGCTCCCCCAAACTCCCCTAGGCGTCTTGGGGCTAGCACTCCGGCTCTACAAAACTTCAGAGTTCAGTGCCCCTGCCGTACGCCAAGCTCTGCAGCTGGCAACAGGGAAAACCTTTGACCTCATCATTGCCAACGAGGCCCGCGCACTTCCTCTGGCTCACCGGCTGGCTTCTGAATCCACTCCCAAGACCCCAGTATGGGGTGATATGCACGAGTGGGCTCCGGAAGAACGGGCCCACGTGATGCCCTGGCGGCTCTTAGTCAAGCCATACATGACTCATGTCTGCCGATCCTATATTTCAAAGACCGACGCAGTTTCGGCTGTGAACGGTTCCATTGGCCGCCTGTATGACTCCAACTTTGGAGGTTCAGCCAAGGTGGTGCGGAACGCGGCCCCCTTTCAAGACCTACATCCTTCTCCCATGAAGGATGGCATGATTCGGCTCGCCCACAGCGGAGCGGCCGTACCCGGCAGAAATCTTGAGGGCATGATTCAAGCCGCCATCGATCTGGGCGAGGGGTACACTCTGGATCTCTATCTGGTTAAGGCCCGCGATGGCGGAAAGTACTGGGAACAACTGCGCACACTGGCTGCCGGGAATTCACGAATCATCTTCCATGACGCGGTTGAACCCACCGCACTAGCTGCAACGCTGAACCAGTATGACGTGGGCATCTTCAGCCTGCCACCAAAAACAACCAACCACCAGCTCATGCTCCCCAACAAGTTCTTTGACTTTGTTCAGGCACGCCTTGCCATTGTTTTCAGCCCATCCCCTGAAACATCGGCATTGATTGAAGAGTATGACTTGGGGAAAATTGCTGCCGACTACTCGACTCAGGGTTTAGTTGATGCGGTGAAGGCCATGACAAGGGCAGACATCGCCGCCTATAAGGAAAACTCACACCGATCTGCCCACAGCCTGTCATCAGTGGAGGATGAACAGACAGAGCGTTCCATCCTTGAGGACCTGCTGTCAAGATAGGCCACAAGGCTCTAAAGTAGGAATAATTTAAGCTACTCGCTTACGGCGTTGTAATGCTCTGCCAACTCCCGCGCGCTGCCAACAAGGCTTCTTTCCCTGAGTGTGTAGTCCCTCGCGGACGTTCTCATCGCAAGGTAGTCCTTTGAATTCAGTGCCAGGATAGCCGCAATGGAGTCACGGAGACCGTCTACATTGTCCTCCTCCGTGAGGAGGCCGCTACGGGGCCCCACCATTTCAGGCGTTCCTCCACTCGAGTATGCCACCACCGGTGTTCCGCAGGCCTGAGCCTCTAGCAAGACCAAGCCGGCAGCCTCGCGGGCCCCGTTGGACTGCCGGCTGGGTGCGGCAAGCACGGTTGCACATTGGAGCTGGCTTAGCAGATCCGTCCGCCCAAGCTGCCCGAGCACCTGAATCCTTGGGTTTCCTGCCGCGACACGCACAAGTGCTTCGTAGTGCGGTCCGCGTCCAACAATCACCAACTCATGTTCATGGCTAACCTGCAGCTCCTGGGACGCCTTCAAAAGGTGCAGGATACCCTTTTGATCATTGAGCGCGCCCACAAATAGGACAACAGGCGGAGCTGATGTGCGATGGTCCGTTTCCTGACGCATCTTCACCGGCACGAAAGAAGCCGTGTCCACACCCAGATAATGCACCATTATCTTCCCTGCCGGGAAGCCGCTCACCACTGCTTGACCGGCGAGGTAGTTACTGACGGCAAGTATTCTGTTGCTGTTACGTTGGACAAGCCCGATGTTGTGGTGGTGCCAACGTGCCATGGCGGTACGAGCCTGCTTTCCGGCCATGACTACATCGGCGCCGTGCAGGGTTGTGATCAGCGGGGAACCGCTTGCTCTCGCTGCGCGAACGGCCGGCCAAGACCATGTGGCAAAGTGCTGGTGAATGACATCGGGGTGGAAATTTTCAACGGCCCTGGCCATGGCCGGCATAACAATAGGTAGATATTTTTCCCGTGTTGCAAAGGGTTTGTGGCGAAACGGCGCAAAGTCACGGATGTCTAAGTCGATATTTGAATCCTTGATTTCTGCCGCCATCGTGAAGAAAGAGAAGTCGAAGTCATCCTTCATGATTTGAGCATGGGCCACGGCAAAATACGTAGGCGGAATAAGCAGCGAACTCTTACATAGTGCGATCTTCACAGGCCAAGTCCTTTCAAGTGTTCTTCGTAGCGGGCAGCTTGGCACGCGCATGGCGCAAACGAGAAATATCTTTCAGGGAGATCAAGATCCATACAAGGACGAAGGCCACGGACATCACCAAACCACCCCAAAGGGGTGGTTGCGAAACAGCTGTAAAGACCAGCCCAACAACAATTATGGCCAACCCTGCTCCCATACGAAGAAACAGCCCTGCCCATTTCTGTCCGTCAAGGTACCAGCTGCGGGCAATCGGCAATATGGACGTGCAAATTGTCGTGACGAGGTAGCCAACAGCGATTGCCATCAACCCCATGTACGGGGTGAGGATGAACCACAAAATAACGGACAATACGAGGCCGGCCGCAGCTACCATGGAAACAAACCGTGCGCCAGAGATTCCGCGGGCGTTGAGGCGGTTCACTCCGGCAACCGGCAACGTAGTGAACATGACGGCGATGAGCAGCACTGGAAGGAGGCCAGCAGCATCTGCGAATTTCTGGCCGTAAAGAATCTGCAGCAACAGTGGGCTACCAAGTGCTAGCGATCCGAATACGGGAATCATCGTGACCACCAGCCCCCTGGTGACGAGGTCTGTTTGCGTCTTGAGGGAGGACGCATCTCCCCGGCCACCGGCTTCAGCCATGGTCGGGAACAGGACTTGGCTCAAGGTCCTAGCCATCATGGTTGCTGGAGTCGCCAGGCTCAGGGCTGCCGCGTACATGCCTGCATCGTGGGCGGAGCTGACCAACTTCGCGGCAATCATGGACAATTGCAACAATCCCGTACTCGAGACAGTGCCCAGCACCCCGTACATGACAAAGGTGTTCATTTGCTTCACGAAGGGTTTGTCCAAATTGGCGCTGCCCTTCCTCGGCCAGCAAACGGCCCCATAGACACCGTAGGACAGTGCCAGTGGGATCAGCAGAGCTGCATCGGCATGAAATACCAGAACAAGTGCCAACATAATTAGGGAAGCGATTGAACTGACAACATCCCAGACCGCGGCCCTCGCAATTTGCCCGGCGCCGTACTGCACACCCCTCGTAAACGACCAAGCTGCGTAGCCCAAAAGTAACAATCCGGCGCTGAGGGACGTGCCCAGATCAGCATGTAGAACCGTCAAACAAATACTTACAGTTGCTAACGCCAGGAGAATTGCGCTGGCGAGCATCCTCCGGCCGAGGTAGTTGGCAACTGCCTGTGCATGATCCATCTTGTCTGCACCGCGCATTTGTGCGACAAACCGAGTGGCGGCCTGACCCGAAGATGTGGGCCACAGGAGGCTCAGGAGCAGGGCAACCGACATGGCTGAATTGACGGTTCCCAACGCGGCGGGGCCAAGAAAACGACCCAGCAGGATGTTGTACAGGAATCTGACAAGGCCCTGGGATAGCGTGCCCATGAGCCCAAAAATCGAGCGTGTGGACAGCCCCGCTGAACTGGTGATGCTCACATCCGTACGCCTAATAATGTTTGCCATGTGGTGGTGCCGTCTCTCAGATATTTGGTCCGTAGTTTTCCTCTAGTGGCCGAAACCACTCCAGCCGGGCCAACGCAAAACACACCGCCTGCACTTTGGGCAAAGGGGCTGGTTTAGGGCAGCGGGCTAATCTTGCTCGCTGTCCTTTTTCTCCCATGGACGATCCGATTCATCGAGCGCGATGCGGCGGGACAATAAAGTCAAGGTCTTTTCCATATCCCGAAAGCGTTGGTATGTGGTGGCCATGAAGACAAGGAAAGTGACTATGAGTGCGTACAGCACCAAGTCCGTGCCTCGGCCAATCCCCAGGAATTTCGCCACGGCCGTCAGAAACGCAGGGAAGAACACTGAGAATATTGCAACACCGGAAAAAATCATCAACATGATGCGGCGGATCGCTAAATAGCGGGCATTGGAGCCGCCGCGCATCAGCACCAACGACACTGTAAGTACCGCCAGTAGGAGAATTATTTGGACAATGATCTGCACGTGCTCACCTAAGGAAGAGATCCGCGAGGATGTTGACGGAATTGAGGAGTGATTGTCCCTTAGCCCGGGAGTAGTCGGTGTAAATGATCTCCACAGGATGCTCAACCCACACCGGCTTGATAATGGAAAGTTGATTGACGAGTTCCGAGGCGTGGGCCATTCTGTTCTGCGTCAGATCTATCCTTCGTGCCAGATCCGGGCTAAAAACACGCAGGCCGTTGTGTGCATCTGTCAATGCCATCCCGGTGGCCCACCGGGACTGTACGGCAGCAACCTTCAGGACAAGGCGCTTTGGCTTCGAAACTATGGTGCGGTCGTCAAGGAATCTGGATCCTAGAACCACTTCGGCTTCCCCAGAAAGAATCCGGGCTACCATTTCCTTGGCATCTTCGACCCTGTGCTGGCCGTCCGCATCAAACGTCACAATGGCGTCTACCTGCGGATCCGACAGGGCATATTCAAGGCCTGTCTGCAGGGCCGCACCCTGCCCTAAATTGACAGGGTGTTGAACAACGACTGCGCCTGCCTCCCGGGCAACTTTTTGGGATCCGTCGCGGCTGCCGTCGTCAATGCACACTACGTGGGGAAATTCCGGCAACAGCCCTTCAATGACTGAGCCGACTACCGTAGCTTCGTTGTACATAGGAATAACTATCCAAGTGCGACTCACTAGTTCAGTATCCCATAGCTAATAGTTGGCGAGAAAGCAGCCATTTCGAGAGTAATTGAAGTCATCGACGCTTTCCTGACATCAGAACCACACCGGCAGCAGTCCGTCCAACTGCACCCAAGGAATAGTTCTCATCTACCCATGCGGAGATTTCACTTCGCCGTTGAGGTGTCACGGATTGCTCAATGGCTCTCTTCATGGCACTGGCCACTTCGAGTACGTCCCATTCACAGACGTGGCCCAAATTGTTCTCCTCGATGATGCCTCTTAAAGGTCCTACGCCGGCATATATGGCCGGGGCGCCAGCGGACATCCCCGCTAGCGACTTTGTTGCAAACGCAAAATCGTATCCCATCCCCGGTCGGACCGAAGCCAGGTTTGCCACCGCGGCCCGAAGCCAGGTGGAAACCTCTTCCCCAGACACCGGCGGCTTGAACATAATGCTGTCTCCGGCTACCTTAGCCTTTTCCTTGAGAGCGGCCAGTTCCACTCCTTGCCCAAACATGATCAAACGCACACCGGGATACTCGTCAGCAATGGTGAGGAACGCATCCACGAATACGCCCGCACCTTGAATCTCCGACATGGTGCCGGCATAGACAAAATACTGTCCCCCACCTGCCATTTCGGGACCAAGATAGCTAAATACCCGGGTATCAACACCGGTGCCAACGTTGTGGACGTTGGCGGATCGTCCGGTCAAAGCGGCCACCTCGCTTTTCACTCCCTCGGACACTGCCAAAATCGACTTAGCTCGCCGCAGGACAAAGCGTTCCAAACCCGTCAAGATGGCAAGCACAGGACCTCGAAGACCAATCCCCTTGGCCGCAGAGGACGAAACATCGGCGGAAAAATATACGAATGGGGTCATTCTTATTGCTGCCGCAAGGGACACAAAAAAACCGGTGGTGGGCGGCGGCTCCACAACAATCACGTCGGCCCCCCTACTGAAGAGCAATCTGAAGAAGACCGGTACATCAAAACTGAGGTATTGGATATAACCTCGGACATTGCCTCCCGCGTCACGCAACACTGGCCAGCGGCTGACCTTCAGCGGGGCGTCATCGCACTGACCTCCCTGAGGCGGTCTGGTGGTAAGGACTTGCACAATTGCACCAGCATCGTCCAAGGCCGTGGCGAGAGCCTTGAGCCGAAATGCAGCCGCGCCCACCTCCGGTGCGAATAGCCGGGAGACAATGATCACGCGGGGTTTCCTCGGCGATTTCACAGCGCAGCTATTTTCACATTCGTACCGGTTCGGGCGGATTCCAACACAGCTTCTGCCACAATCAGGGTGTCTTGTCCCTCCGCCATCGATACAACGTCATTGCGCAATCCGAGTACGGCGTCGCGGAACGCCTCATGTTCGGTGCGCAGAGGCTCCGGCTTGGCAATTGCCAGACGCGTCATATTGCCTTCGGAAACCCCGCGGAACGCGCCGATGGAATCCCATTCGGTGGCAATGGTGCCATTTTCGAAGAATGTAAGGTCCGCAGTCACAGTGTCCGCCACAAAAGCACCTTTTTCACCGGTGACAATAGTGAGGCGTTCCTTCATGGGCGAGAGCCAGTTTACGAGGTGGTTGGTGATGATGCCGTTGGCGAGCTTACCTGTTGCGGCCACCATGTCCTCGTGCGGGCGCCCGCTGCGGGTTGTGGTTTGGGCAAAAATCGATTCGAACCGACTCTGGGCAAGCCAAGCTGTCAGGTCGATGTCATGGGTACCCAGGTCCTTGACCACGCCAACGTCGGCAATTCGGGACGGGAACGGCCCTTGGCGGCGGGTGGCGATCTGGTAAACCTCGCCCAGCTCGCCGTTGGCAATACGCTTTCGCAGTGACTGCAACGCAGGATTGAAACGTTCAATGTGGCCGACTGCTCCAACCAGGCCTCTCGCCGCGAAGGCGTCGACCAAGCGCTGCCCAGCTGGAGCGCTGGCAGCAATAGGCTTCTCCACCAGGGTATGAATACCTGCCGCAGCCAGGGCCAGCCCCACTTCTTCGTGCATGCCGGTAGGAACGGCTGCGACGGCCATATCGATGCCAGCGGAGATGAGCTCCTCAACGCTGTGCAGGACGGGCAAGTCCTTGGCGACGCCGTGCGGGTCACCATAGGCGTCAGCAACGGCCACAAGGTCCACACCCTCAACTTCCCGGAGGACCCGTGCGTGGTGGCGGCCCATCATGCCCAATCCAATAAGTCCTACACGTAAGTTGCCCACGGTCTAGGCACCAGCCTTCACGATGCCGTTCACTGCTGTGACTATACGTTCCAGATCATCCCGGCTCAGTGACGGGTGGACGGGCAGGGACAGGACTTCCCTGGCAGCAATCTCAGTGTTGGGCAGATCCTCTGTGCGGTTGAACGAAGGCAGCCGGTGATTGGGAACCGGATAGTAAACGCCGGAGCCAATATTGAATTCTGAGCGCAGGCGCTCGTGCATGGCATCGCGGCCTTCAGGGACACGGATGGTGTACTGATGGTAAACGTGCTCGGCACCTTCGGCCACCTTGGGCGTTCCCACGCCTTCCAGATTGGCTGTCAGAAAAGCGGCATTGTCCTGGCGCTGCTTGGTCCAACCCATAACCTTGGTCAACTGGACACGACCAATGGCCGCATGGAGATCGGTCATGCGGTTGTTGAAGCCAACCAGCTCGTTTTGATACTGGACTTCCATGCCTTGGTTGCGCAGCAGGCGGAGGTTTCGCTCCACTGTGGCATCCGCTGTGGAAACCATACCGCCCTCACCAGAGGTCATGTTCTTTGTGGGGTACAGACTGAACATGCCGAACTTGCCGAACGTGCCAACCTTCTTGCCGTTGAGCGCCGCACCATGGGCTTGGGCTGCATCCTCGTACAGGTCTATGCCATGCTTTTCGGCCAAAGCGGCAAACGCTTCCGCGGCAAACGGGTGCCCGTACAGATGGACCGGCATGATGCCCTTGGTCTTCTCCGTGATGAGCGATTCCACGTGGGCAACATCAAGGTTGTAGTAGTCCAGCTCTATGTCCGCGAACACCGCAGTGGCGCCGGTCAAGGCAACCGAGTTGCCGGTGGCGGCAAAGGTGAAGGAGGGGACAATGACTTCATCGCCGGGGCCAACACCGGAGGCCAGCAGGCCCAGGTGCAGGCCCGACGTGCCGGAGTTCACGGCAACGCTTGCGCGGCCGTCCAGGAGGACTTCTGAGAACTCCGTCTCAAAGTCGGCCACCTGTTTACCCTGCGCCAACATGCCTGTGGCCATGACGGCGTCGACCGCTGCCCGCTCCTCCGCACCGATAATCGGTTTTGCTGCGGGAATGAAGGTCTGGCTCATGCGTTGTCCTCTGCCTCTTTCAGGGAGTCTCCCTGTTCAACATATTTCTCCCCGGTTTCCGGGCACACCCAAAAACCGTCACTCTTCTGCAAGGGGAATCCGGCCTTGCCGACCCAGCCCAGGCGGCGGGCGGGCACACCTACCATCAAGGAGAAGGGGGGAACATCCTTGGTGACCACGGAGCCGGCCGCAATGGTGGCCCAACGGCCAATTGTCAGTGGAGCGATGCAGACTGCGCGTGCACCGACTGAGGCACCGTCCTCAATTTTCACACCTACAGGGGTCCAGTCGTGGGCGCTCTTGAGCGAACCATCCGGGCTGACGGCGCGCGGGTAGGTGTCATTGGTCAGCACCACGGCGGGGCCAATGAAAACGCCGTGGCCCAAGACGGCAGGTTCGTAGACCAGCGCGTAGTTCTGAATCTTGGTGTTGTCACCAATTATTACGCCGTTGCCAACATAGGCACCACGGCCCACTATGCAGTTCTTGCCGAGGACTGCATCCTCACGAACCTGTGCCAGATGCCAAATTTTCGTGCCTTCACCGAGTGTCGCCTGCTCGGCAACATCGGCACTGGGGGCAATGTAAGTCATGTTGATACTCCTGACGGGATACGAATACTCGTTTATGCCTTGCCAATGACGCGGTAGATGATGCCATCCCACTTCTCTGCCGAGCTTACCCGGCGCCCGTCAATGAATGCCTTGATTCCTGGCAGGTCCGCCGGGGCGAGGTCCCGATACTGAGCATGGTCGGCCTGGACGACAGCTGCGTCAGCAGGCTCGCCCAGGTGATACGGCTGGAAGCCAAGCTTGGCGATCTCCCCATCGCTATACATAGGATCGTGCACTACCGCTATGCCTCCGCGGCGGTTGATGGCTTCGACGGCGTCGAATACTCCGGAGAAAGCGGTCTCCTTCACGCCGCCTCTGTAGGCTGCACCGAGAACGACTACGCGTGCCCCGGTCAGGTCGCCATAGGCACCTTCCAGGAGGCCGATCGTGTAGTCAGGCATGTCGGCATTGGCGGCCCGTGCAGCGCGAACCACTGTTGCATCGGGGTCATTCCACAAGTACAGGCGCGGATAGACGGGGATACAGTGCCCGCCAACGGCGATGCCGGGCTGGTGGATGTGACTGAAGGGCTGGGAGTTGGATGCGGCGATGACTTGGTAGATGTCAATGCCGTTCTTGCCTGCAAATCTGGCAAATTGGTTGGCCAAACCAATGTTGACGTCACGGTACGTGGTCTCGGCCAGCTTCGCCAACTCGGATGCTTCAGCGGAGCCAAGGTCCCAGACGCCGTTGGCACGGTTGAGGTCCGGGCGGTCATCGAAGTCCAGGACGGACTCGTAGAATTCGATGGCCTTGGCGGCCCCGGCCTCCGACAAGCCGCCCACTAGCTTGGGGTACTTGCGCAGGTCTTCAAAGACGCGGCCGGTCAGCACCCGTTCCGGTGAGAATACTAGGTGGAAGTCCACTCCTTCAACGAGGCCGGAGCCGGCTTCCAGGGCGGGCTTCCAACGGCTTCGCGTAGTACCGACAGGCAAAGTCGTCTCATAGGCCACCAGTGTGTTCGGTGTCAGGTGGCGGGCAAGCTCGGCAGTAGCAGTATCCATCCACCCGAAGTCGGGCTGGGCATCCTCGTCAACGAACAAGGGCACCACCAGCACCACGGCGTCTGCACTGGGGACAGCCTCGGCGTAGTTCGTCGTTGCCCGCAGCTTGCCGGCGGGCACCAGTTCGGCGAGCTTCTCCTGCAAGTGCGCTTCACCGGGGAACGGCTCGGTCCCGTCATTCACAAGGTCCACAACGTTCTGGTTGACATCGACTCCCACAACGTCGTGACCCTTGGACGCGAACTGGACCGCCAGTGGCAGCCCGATTTTACCCAGTGCAATGACAGCAATCTTCACGATTTGTAGCCTTCTCCCTTTGGCCTTTACGACCCCGCGCTGATTGGCCGACGTCATGGCTCAATTAACACAATATCGGATCCAGCCCAACGCTCGATTTGTCCCCAGTTGTTCCGAACACCTCCCATCCGCGGACATTGAGAGCAACTACTGCTGGCAAGTCGGTATCCAGTGAACTCTTGTGCGTCTCGCCGAACCCGTGATCCATGAGAGAAAATCAAGCTCAACAGGGAGCAAGATCACAGACAGCGTTCATCCTGCCGGCCCACATTAATAGATAGAATCGATGGTTGGACTATGCGTGGAACGAGATAATAGCTATGACTTGGTGGCAGTCCCTACCCGCTGTTGCAACCGCCATCAGCCTGCTCTTTATCCCGGGGCTGCTATTCGGAGCCGCGTTGGGAGTCAGAGGCTTGGGTTTAGCCTTCATGGCACCGCTTGCTTCTGCGGGGCTCGTGGGCGCTGCTGGCATTTTGGGTGGATTGTTCGGCCTCCGATGGAGCCTTGGTTTACTCCTGGGTGTTACCTTCGCTACAGCCAGCGCCGCTTTTGGATTTCATTGGCTCTGGAGGCGTAGATTCGGCGCCCATGAATGCCCGCCCAAGACCAGGCTTCGAGAGTGGGCTCCCTTTGCAGCTGCCCTCATCGCCCCGATTTTTCTGATCGCACTCTGGACACTTCGAAGCATTCCCTCTCCAGAGAGTTTTGTGCAGGCTTATGATAACGTTTTCCATTTGAACGCGATTGAATACATTGTCCAGACAGGAAATGCGTCTTCTCTGACCTTGGGGCAGATGATCCAGCCGGGCAGCACGTGGTCCATATATCCATCCGTGTGGCATTCCTTTGCGGCACTCATCGTTGAAGTTTGTCATGTCAACGTTTTTGTCGCCGAGAATGTTCTGACATTGGCAGTGGGCGCCGTGCTGTGGCCCTTTGCCAGTGTGGCTCTGGTACGTCTGGTCTTGGGAAACAAGATCATCGTCTTGCTTGCAACCGGCATACTCTCATCAAGTTTCTGGGTCTTCCCGTTCCAAACCATTCAACGCGGACCACTTTTTCCGAACCTTCTTTCCTACTGTTTACTGCCATTGGTCATAGTCGCGATGGCGGGCTTATTTGGATTGCTCCGCGCAAAGTTGGCGAATCGTTTCACGTTGACGTCCATGTTACTCGTTGGCATTTTTGCTCTCTTCACCACTCAACCAAACGGCTTTACCGCACTTATGGTGTTCTTTATACCCATGTTCCTCGGCTCAGTGTCAGGTTATGCTCTGCGTCTTTGGAAGCATGGCAGGCTCAAAGCTGCTATTATCCACCCGATGTTCATCGTTATATTCGTCTCAGCAATATTTTCGCTGGTGTGGAGTGCATTGCTTTTGCCCTACAACAAATGGCAGCCGGCCATGAGTGTGCAGGAGGCAGTATTCAATGTCCTGACCGGGGCGCTGACGAACAACAGTCTGAACTGGACAGCGTCGCTATTGTCGCTTGTCGGTGTACTTGTGATCGTATCCAGACGCCGTGGCTATTGGATTATCGGGGCCTTCTTTCTCTCCGGTGTCTTGTATGTTGTGGCAGCTGCAGCTCCCAGCGGCCCCTTCCGGAACATCTTGGTCGGCAGTTGGTACGAAGACATACCAAGACTGGCTGCTCTGGTTCCAATATTCATGCTTCTACTGGCTTCAGTAGGCGTGCAAGGCATAGCTGCAGGGCTTTCGAGGTCATTCGAGATGCTCCCCTCCATACGGAACTTTGAACGAACCGGTTTCGCTCAGGTCACCAATATTTCTGTTCCAACAGTTGCCAGTTGCTTGGTTCTTGCCTGCACTACCTATTTTGTAGCCGACTCGACGACCACAAGGCTGCCAACTTCAGTTACTCCCCCTATTACTTCCGTCCAAGGAATCACCGGTAAGACGTGGGTGACGGCAAACGAAATGGCACTTATGGCCAGGATCCCCAGCATTGTCCCGGAGGATGAGGTCATCGCAGTCAATCCATACAACGGCAGTGCCCTGGCCTACGCAGTTTCCGGACGGCAATTAACCCAGTACCAGCTAACCTCTGGTCCTAGCAAGGAATTGGCGTTGATAGCACGGAATCTGTCCACTGCAGAGCCCGGGTCTGCGACTTGCCAAGCGGCCTCTGCAGCGAATATCAGGTACATTCTCGACTTTGGCACCAACTACCTCGGCGATTACGCTGCTGCAAGGATGTACCCGGGATTGGTCAATGTTAGCCCATCGGCAAATGTCCAGCTCGTTGACCAGCAGGGCAGCGCCAAGCTTTTTGAAATCGTTGACTGCTGACACCGCACCACTTGAATATTCAAAATCAACCTACATGCCCAGCGCTTTCTTCAATGGGAGAGCCAAGGTTCTGGCAAACGTGTTCGTCATGTGGTTGTCTCGGAAAACTAGGACATTGCCAACCACTGGAGGGCAGCGGTCACCTTGACATAGATAGTCACTAAGGTCGATGAATTGGACGCCCGGAACCTGGGACGCGGCCCGCTGCAATGGGTCTGCCTCTTCGCCGGCCCTCCACCGGGGGAAGCTGCAGTCAACCGCTGGAGCGGAATTTTTTGCCACGCAGTCAGGAACCGAAATCCCGGGGAACGGCGTGTCAAGAATGACACTAACTTTGATATTCGCATCTACAAGGGGCTTCATGAGTTTGGCATACCCCATGACAAGTTCCTGTTCATTTAACCACCCCCAGTTCAGGGTTTCGCGGTAGCCCAGAGGTGTCATTGCAGAAATGACGACATGCTCAGGCCTCATGGCGAGGATCCTCTTGAGGGAATCTTCGTTTTGTCGAGAACAATTCCAGTACGTGGTCGTGGCGCTAGCGGGCGGCGATGTAGAAAATGGGCAACCATTGCGAACCATTGCGCGGATTTTCCACCCGCTGCTGGCGCCAATATCTGCCAGCGGGCCGACATACTGTCCAGCATGGGAATCGCCGATAACAACCAATGCCCGGTTCGCTTCTAGATCGCCGTAGAGGCACTGACTGTCATCAAACTTTGCCGGATCATAAGCGCCGCACCCTTCAGCAATCGTTGGAGGTCTGTCTTTCATGGCAACAGCCGGATCAGGGACAACTGGTAGACCCTCCGGCACATAAGCTGGTCTATTCTCATCAAATGCCATAGCCCGGGATATTCATGAGAGCCTGACTGCACTTCAAATTGCAGAGTCTTCACTTGCACCACAGCCCAAGGAGCAACGGCACTCACACAGCTGACAAGAATAAGGGACCCTGCCATTCCATAGGCTGTTCGGTTGCCTACCTTGGGCCGATATCTCCGTCCACCAGCCTGTGCAAATGGTTTTCCAAACCTGAAACGTTGTTCGACAAAGTGGTAGGACAGCGAAGCCAAAACAAGGCTCAGTGCAAGAATCCCGGCCCCGCCAACTACCCCAGGTTCGTGCCCCTTGATCAGGATATAGAAAACAATGACAGGCCAATGCCACAAATACAGGGAATAGGAAATGTCGCCAAGATAGGTAACTGGCCGCCAGCTCAGCAGTCGTGAGAATCGGCAGCCGCCGATCTCCGGCCCGCTGCGCGTAGGGGCTCCAGAGACTATGAGCATTAGAGTTCCAACTACAGGCAGCAAAGCGATATAGCCAGGAAAAGCCATTGAAGTATCGAAGAGCAACCCGGCCGCAATGATCATCGTCAACCCGCACCAACCGGACATTAACTGCACGAAGTAGTTAATCCTGACGGCATCCAAAACAATTGCCGCCATCCCTCCCAAGGCCAGTTCCCACATACGCGTTGTTGTCGCAAAGTAAGCGATGTCGTGGTTTTGAATCGACAAGACGATCGAGTGAGCCAGGGAAGCCGCTGATAAGAATACCAAGAACCAGAGGGACGCCGCCTTAGCATTCATTTTCAAGAACCGGCCACAAGTCACAGCCAGAAGCAACAGCAGCGGGATGACTAGGTAGAATTGTTCCTCAACCGCCAACGACCAAAAATGCTGCACAGGCGAGGCCAACGCGCCCGCAGCCTCATAGCTAGTAGCGCCGAGAGCCTGATTCCAATTTTGAATCTGCAATGCAGAGGCCACCACATCCCGCGCAACCTCTTGCCAGCGACTTTGTGGCAGAACCACTACGGTGGCGATCATGACACTGAGCAAAACCACAGTACTCGCAGGAAGCAAACGGCGAATCCGGCGTGCATAGAATGTTAGTAAGTCCACGCGTCCGGTCTTTGAGAAGCCGCTGGTCAAAGACCCTATGATCAAATATCCCGAAATAACCAGGAAGATGTCAACACCGATAAACCCACCGGGCAATCGACTGGGAAATAGGTGGTAAATAATGACGAGCCCGACGGCCAAGGTTCGCATTCCCTGCAGATCAGGACGAATCTTCCTGACGGAAGTCGGTACCGCTTGGGTCACTGCCCGCGCATTTTCGCTACAGCTTCATGGATGGGGCCGTCAAAACGTACTTCACCGTGATCCAACAACACTCCCCTGTCACAGATCCGCGAGACAAGGTCCAGGTCGTGACTGACCACAACAAGAGTCTTGCCATCTGAGGCCAGCTCCTGAATCTTGGCGATGCACTTCTTCTGGAAAGGTTCATCCCCCACGGCAAGGATTTCATCCACGAGGAAGACCTCCGGGTCGGTATGCACCGCAACTGAAAATGCCAACCGCAGGTACATGCCAGAAGAATAGAACTTTACTTCGGTATCAATGAACTGGCCGATCTCCGCAAAATCAACAATCGATTGGAACCGCTCGTTGATTTGTTCCTCTGTCATGCCCAAAATAGCGCCGTTGAGGTAAACATTGTCGCGTCCAGAGAGATCGTGATGGAATCCAGCTCCCACCTCGATCAGGCCAGCAACACGTCCGCGGGTGCGCACGGTGCCGCTATCCGGAATCATTACCCCCGAAATGTGCTTGAGCAACGTGGACTTCCCGGATCCATTAAATCCCAGCAAGGCAACAGTCTCGCCCTGCTTCACTTCCAGGTCCACGCCTTTCAGCGCATGAAACTTCTCCGAGAGTTCACCCTTGCGGCCTTTGATCAACCAAACAAATACCTCTTTGATTGATCGTGATCTGCGCAGCACAAACTGCTTGTCAATGCTTTTTACTTCAATAGCGATAGTCATTCTAAAGCTCCTGCGCGAAGCGGCCTTCAAGCCGGCGGAAGGTCAGCTGTCCCCACAAGAGGATCGCTGCGGAGATCAGCACACCCACAGGGATCCAGAGGGAGAGAAGGTGCGGCGGGATGGCTTGGGCCCCATCCGTGGTGGGAAGCCAGAAAGCGTAGTGGAAGGTCTCCACCGCGATGGTGATGGGGTTCATCTGGTAAACCGTGAACCAGAAATCCCCCACTTTGGCCTGCACCATGGTCCAGGCATACATAACGGGGGAAGCCCAAGTGGCAATCATCAAAAGCATATCCACGAAGTTTTCGGAGTCTCGGAAATACACATTGGCCGCACCAAACAGCAGGCCCAGTCCAGTGGCCAACAAAGCAACGATCAGAAAACCCGCCACGGCAGCCAACAACTGAATCAGGTTGGGATTCCAGCCTGAGAAGAAGCAGGCTACCAGCAGAATCATCAGCTGAGGGAAGAAGTGCACTGCTGAAACCCATACCGAAGCCACAGGAAACAACTGGCGGGGCAGATAAATCTTCTTGATCAGTCCACCATTGCCAACGATTGATCGTGATGCGTTGCCAAGCGCTTCAGTAAAAAAGTTTATGAGGATAATTCCCGAAAACAGGTAAATGGCGTAGTTCGGCAAGCCACCCCTGTTGGTGGGGCTTTGCTCCAGACCCAGAAAAATACCCAACGCCACATAAAACACAATGAACTGGACCCCTGGTTTGACGTAGGACCACAACAGTCCCAGCACAGAGCCGCGGTAGCGGACCTTCAGTTCCTTACGCACTAAGAGCTTGAGCAGGAACCGTGCCCGCACCACATCTGCCAGTCCGCCACTTACACCGGGGCGAACCAGCTCACTGTTCGTTTGCGTCATGTGCGGTTAGTTCTCGCTTTTTTCACTATGGGCAGCGAAGGTCTTCTCCCACGCCTCAATGGAGGTGATCTCACGCAGTGCGTTCTGGTACTGCAAGCTGAGCTTGTGCCAGTCCTTCAGCAATGCCGCGTGCAATTTGGCGCTCTCCGCCATCATTTTGCGCAATTGCTTGGGATCGCGCTTATACCAAGAGGCACCAGTTCCTTCAGCGTTGGAAACCACAGCAGAGTCATACTGGGACATGCGCCACCAGCGGTTGTCCTGGTGCGCCACATTGGTCTGCGGCCGTTCCCTGCTCGATTCCGAGACCGGAAGCGAGAGCTGGCGGATCACGGTCTTGGCAGCCCACGGCAACAGGCCGACGTAGGAAGGCGGGGTTACACCATGTCCGCGCTTGGGCGGCTTGTCCATCTTCGGCGCCGGGTAGGAATCCGGGTCGGCAGAGAACTGCGAGTCAGTGAATCCACTCATCATGGAGCGAATTTCCGGCAGTTTGTCCGGCAGCAGGCTGTGCAGCTGATCCGGCCCACGCAGCAGATCGCGCAGCGCCATGATGCGGCCCTGGGCAGTTGCGTACTGCATCGAAACCAGATGTTTCACATCGAAAGCGTAGGACTGGCGAACCACCTTGCCGCCAAACTCGTACGGGCTGTGGATCAAGGCTGCAATGAACCGGTTGCGGGCATGGAAGTAGGCTTGCCAGCCGACAAGGTCGTCCTTGTCGATCCAGGAAACATGCCATACTGCCGCACCAGGCATGGATACCGTGGGGTAGCCGGCTGCCTTCGCGCGCAGTCCGTACTCGGCGTCATCCCACTTGATGAAGACAGGCAGTGAGAGCCCAATTTCACGGATCACCTTGGTGGGGATCATGCACATCCACCAGCCATTGTAATCCACGTCTACGCGGCGATGCATCCATCCGGTGTGGCGCAGGTTTGAGCCCACAAAGTCGTGGCCCAAGGTCATCTCACCGCTGGGTAGATCGGGCTGGAATGAATACGGGTTCACAACTTCACCGAAGGTGTGGAGCACCGTGCGGTTGTAGAGATCGAACATGTGCCCGCCCACGATGGTGGGGGTTTTGCACAGGTCGGCAAACGTCAGCAGGCGGATGATGCTTTCCGGCTCTACAACAACGTCATCATCCATGAGAAGGGCATAGTCGCTGCCATTCTTATCAGCCTCGTACATGCCGCGGGCAAAGCCGCCCGAACCACCCAGGTTGTCCTGGTTGATGATGCGCAACTTTCCGGCGAGAGCATCGGCCACTTCGGCGAAGCCTTCTGCGTCAGCCACCTTTTGGGTGCCCTGATCCACCAGGATCAGTTCCTTGACGTGTTCCAAGGCCTGGGGGTTCTGAGACAGAAGGCGCAAGTTGTTGATGCAGAAATCGGTCTTGTTAAGCGTGGTGATTTCCAGCGTAATAGTGCCAGGCTTCTTGAAATCGCCTTCGGCCTGCCACTCCGCCCCCTGCAGGATCAACGGCGCTGATCCTGCAACCAGGTCAAACCAGTACCAGCCACCATCACCAAAGGGGGTCAGTGAAAGGTCAAAGTTGTTGACCTCATCGCCTTCAACGCGGACTGAGTCAACGCGCTGCAGTGCGCCACGAGCGTTCGATTTGTAGACAATTACCGCGCCAGCACCTGAAGTGGCAACACTCAAGCGCACGCTGTCCACAGTGGTCCAGCGGCGCCAGTAGCTGGCCGGGAAGGCGTTGAAGTACGTGCCGAAAGAAACACGCTCACCCGGGCGGACCGATGTTGCGTACCTGGACAGGAAGTCCTCAACGTGGACGTCTTTGCTGGGGGCGCTCACCGTCTGGGTCAGGCCAGCATCGCGCATGGTGTTGCTGACGCCCACTGTGGGAATCTGCACACCCATGGCGCTGCCGGTGTCCATGTACAGTGGCGCCGTGTCCATCTGGCTCTGCTCGGGCAGGATGACCCGCTGGAGGGTACGCCACTGCTGGGACTCAGGTGCCGCCGTCGTATTTTCCATCTTTTCAGCTACGCTCACGCGTCAACTCCTCCGCTTTGCAGCTTCGCACCACCGGTGAAGTGGGGCTTAATCTTGTTGTCATACATGTTCAGGGCTGAACCAATGGCCATGTGCATGTCCAAGTACTTGTAAGTGCCCAGACGGCCCCCGAACAGTACGTCCTTCTCACCGCGGGCAAGATCGCGGTAGGCCAGCAGCTTGCTGCGGTCATCGCTGGTATTGACCGGGTAGTACGGCTCGTCGCCCTTCTCGGCGAAGCGGCTGTACTCGCGCATGATGACCGTGGCGTCCTTGGTGTAGGCGCGTTCCGGGTGGAAGTGGCGGAACTCGTGGATGCGCGTGTACTTCTGCGCCTCATCCGGGTAGTTCATGACCGAGCAGCCCTGGAAGTCCTCGATGGGCAGAACTTCCTGCTCCAAGTCAATGGTGCGCCAGGACAGATCGCCTTCGGCGTAGTCAAAATAGCGGTCCACGGCGCCGGTGTAAATGACCGGGACCTGGCCGGTGACAGCCTTGCGGCCGTACACTCCATCGTCAAAGAAGTCGGTGTTCAGCACCACTTCAATGTTTGGGTGGTCCGCCATGCGCTCGATCCACGCTGTGTAGCCGTCTACCGGCAGGCCCTCGTGGGTGTCGGAGAAGTAGCGGTTGTCATAGTTGTAGCGGACAGGCAGGCGGGAGATGATCTCGGCCGGCAGGTCCTTGGGGTCCGTCTGCCACTGCTTGCCCGTGTAGTGCTTGATGAACGCCTCGTACAGCGGGCGGCCAATGAGCTGGATGCCCTTATCGTTCAAGTTGGACGGATCGGTTCCAGCAAGCTCGCCCGCCTGCTCCTGGATCAGCGCACGCGCCTCACCCGGGCCCATGGAGGAACGGAAAAATTGGTTGATGGTGCCCAAGTTGATGGGCATCTGGTAAACCTCACCGTTATGGGAGGTATACACCTTGTGCTGGTAGTTGGTGAACGCGGTGAAGCGGTTCACGTACTCCCAGACGCGCTCGTTTGAAGTGTGGAACAGGTGCGCTCCGTAGCGGTGCACCTCGATCCCGGTCTGGGCCTCATTCTCGCTGTAGGCGTTTCCGCCGATGTGGTGACGGCGGTCAAGGACAGCAACCTTCAACCCCAACTCGGTGGCGGCACGTTCTGCAATGGTTAGGCCAAAGAAACCCGAACCAACGACGACTAAGTCAGCGTTCACAAACTCTCCTGCGGTGCTTGGTAGCGATGTATTGGGCACAGCAGTGCCATGGTCTACCTCCCTAGGTTACCTGAGTGTTATCTCAAGACACTGCATACGTGGCAATGCTCACAAGAGCCCGCAGTTCTTCCCCCACAGCGTGCGCCCGTCCCTATCCTGCCCACAAAGTATGGCACCAGGCCCCTCCATAGCTGCTAACTCACCTAGGCTCGGCCGTGCGAGGGCAGTTTTGGACCGATGCGCCAGTGCCCGCTAAGTCAGCCTGGGGAGCGCCGGAAGCGTAGGAGAGCCAGAGAGGCTGGAGGGGAGGTGCCATGCGGCTGGAATTCACGCTGGTTGCGGGACCTTCCTCAACTGCGTCTGCCTCCACGGGGAGTGCAGTACCTGAAATAGGTGAGCCGAGTAGTTGCTGGTTCCCACCTACTGAACTCAGCGCTCTGTGGCCACCGGGTGTGGGCCTCGAGAGCTGCACGGGGGCTTCCCTGGCTCGGGCACTGGCAACCAAATGGCCAGGGCTTGCATTTGCGGTCACCGGAGAAGCACTGAACACGTTGCGTCCCGGCTGCGCCCCACTCTGCGACGGAGCGGTAGTGGTTGCCTGCCGAGCCAGATCTCAACCCGTCCCCGCGCGTGGTGCTTCTTCCGGCGCTTGGACCGGCGCTTCGTCCGGCGATGCATCCGTAGGCGAAGCGCCAGATCCTGCTGATCCTTGGGCTTCCGGTTCCGGGGTTGTGGCATTGTTGTGTGTTTCCGCTGGCCCTGCGGCAGGGACCATCTTCACACTTCATCGCGGAAGCTACAGCCTAGGCCGCGGGCGGTGCCGATTGCCTGTGCCCGATCCTGCGTTGTCCAGACATCACGGAACCTTGATTGTTGGATCCCAGAGCATCACCTTGACGGCATCCCCCAGCTCCTCAGGATTCCTGATTCACCAGATCACAGACGGCCCTAAGGCGAGCGCCCAACCGTTCAAGGGGACCATCACCGTTGATACCGGCAAGCGCATTATCTGCGGGAATAGTGTACTGGAGCTGCGACTGCCCGGGCAGTACCTTAGCGGGGTTCCTGCCCCCGGTTCTTTTTCTGCCCCCGACTTTGTTTCCGGCTCTGGCTTTGTTTCTGGCACTGGCTTAGTTTCTGGCACTGGCCTGGTTCTTGGTACCGGCTCTGCTCCACTGTCCGCACCTCGTCCCAATCTGGAATCAGCCCGGGCATCCGCCGCGTCTCCGTTGTTCCTTACTGACTCTGCTCCCCTAGTGGTGCCACAGCCGGCCGGTTCCACCCGCGCCTCCCTGGCTATGGTGCTGACCGGGCTGCTCCCTCTCCTGATGGGCACCGCGTTGGCAGTTTTTACCGGTTCAATGATGTTCTTGGCCTTTGCCGCCATGGGGGCCGTCACCGTTTTGGTTCCGCTACTTGGCGGTGCCAAACGGCGCAGACAATTCCGTGATGACGTGGCGCGTGCGGTTGTCCAGGACGCCGAGCGGGCCGCCAGTTCTTTTCCTGATGCTGCAACATTGCTCCTGGAGGTACCCGCGAATGCACCCGCTGTGGCGTTCACGGGCACACTTACCAGCGCAGGCGAATCTACAGCGTCGCCGCCTAGGGACTTGGTGCTTCGTTTAGGAACCGCTTCTCGCAGCGCACAAGTAGCCCCCGCTCCCCCTGCCCCGGGGTTCATAGCTCCTGTGGTGCAGGCGCAGCCCTTTACTGTCCCACTGGGACCGGCGGGAATGACCATTAGGGGGCCTTCCGGGGCTGTGCAGGCTTTGCTGAACTTTCTCTTAGTGCAGTTGGATGCTGCAGCCATTCCCGTTGTTGTGCTGGGGTCACCGGAGGACGTTCCCTGGGCAGCAAGGTTTCTACCCCGAACCAAAATTGTTCAATGCACTGCGGCTGCGCAGAACGCACTTGCTGCCATGCAATGGCCCACCGCAGCTGGTACCGATCCCGGAGTTGGTGCCGCTCCAGCGCCTAACGTGCTGATCATGCTGGGAGGTGTTGGCAGCACCAAACTTTCCCTTCCCTCCCCTACCAGAACCATCCACGTCATGGTGGACACCACCGAGCCCGGCGCCAATGCGAGCGCAGACCCGAGCAGTGTGCACCTCCACGCCCAAGGCCTACGGATTGTGGGGCACTGCGCGGGGCATGACTTCATTCCCGACGGGGTGCCGCCGCAAGTATTTGCAAGCCATGCCCGCCGCCGTGCGGTGGCAGCCGCTTCTGCTCTATCAGAGGCTCCTGGAACGCTCTCCACCAATTTTGTACCGCGGCCGGGGCAGTCCACGGCATCGTCCGTGGCAGCAGCATGGGAAGCCTCGGGCGGAGGGCCGCTACTTGCCATCCCTATTGGCAGCTCAGCAACGGGCCCCACCTTGTTCAGCTTGGTGCATGACGGACCGCACCTGCTGGTGGGTGGCACCACTGGCTCCGGGAAGTCCGAGTTCCTGAAGGCCCTGGTGGGCAGCTTGGCCGCCTCACACTCCCCCGCCGATCTCCAATTTCTGTTCATTGATTTCAAGGGCGGTGCCGGGTTGGGCGCGTTGGTCAAGCTCCCTCACACCAGTTCACTGGTCACCGATCTGGGAGGGCATGGGGTAGCAAGAACGTTGGCATCCCTGCGTGCCGAACTGCACCGGCGTGAAGCAGCGCTTTCTGCCGCAGATGTTGCCGACAGCTTGGCCTACCGCGCCCGCGCCTCTCGCAGAGAGACCAACACCCACGAGCCCACACGCTACGGCATGGCGCATCTGGTGATTGTGGTTGATGAATTCCGGGTTCTGGTTGACCAGTTCCCTGACGCCATGGCAGAACTCATGCGGATCGCCGCTGTGGGCCGGTCTTTGGGTATTCATCTAGTCCTGTCCACCCAGCGCCCGCAAGGCGCCATCAATGCAGACATCCGCGCCAATGTGACTAGTTCAATTTGTCTGCGGGTGCAGTCAAGTTTTGATTCCCTTGACGTCATTGGCACTGCGGCCGCCGCTGAGATCGCTGTGGAGACTCCCGGCCGCGCCTACATCAGCAGGGCAGGCGGGACTCCCACGGAATTTCAAAGTGCTGTTCTGGGTGTGCCACCGTCAGGAGAAGCCGTGGTGCCTGTGCTGATGCAGATAGAACAGGGCGAACCACCAAACGCCGCTTCAGTGACCAAGTCAGGAATGACCAGCTCAGCAGTGACCAGCAATGTTGAGGCCGTGGTGGCAGTCATGAATCAGGCCTGGCGCAATGCTTGCACCCTCCACCCCGCGCTAGTCTGCGCCCCTGCCGTAGTGGCACCTGAACTACCCACCGAGATAGCCCTTGATGGCCTTGGCGAAGCTGAGCCAGGCAGGGACAGCGTTCAGCTATCTGGCAAAGATCCTGCAAGGCAACCAGGAGCTGTGGTGCTGGGCATGGTTGATCTGCCGGAACAGCAATGCTTGAAAGCCCTTGTATGGCACCCCCGCGATCATTCACATCTGGCGTGCTTTGGGACGGTAGCGGAATCTTCTTGCGCCGTGGCCCTTGTGGCCACCAGGGTTCTAGCGCACACAGCAACAGGAACAGCAAATTTTTCCACGGCCCCCGTGCTGTACCTCCTCGATGCCGATGGTTCCCTGAAGGATCTTGCGGACAACCCGTGGGTGGGCAGCTATTTAACGCCCACGGATTTGCGCACTGTGGCGCATCTTATGCAACGGCTGGCGGAGGCTGCCCCCAGTAGTGTTCGCCCTTTGATTTTGTGCATGACAGATTGGGGCCGCTGGTCCACGGCCTTCAGATCCGGGCCATGGCACGAGGGTGAAGACGCCGTGTCCGAGCTGATCCGCTTCGGCGGAAAAAATCTCATAGTTGTTATAGGCGGTAGCCGTGACCTGCTCACCACCGGGTTCATGGCTGCCATCCCCAACAGGATTTATCTCAGTCATGGGAGCCCTGCCGAAACCACCATTCTGTGGCCCCGCATTCCGCACTTCTCCCCGATGCCCGGGCGGGGTGCTTTGGATGGACCCATCAACGCCAGCGCCTCCACAGTCTCAGGCACACCGCCGGCGAACCCAGAACAGGCGAACCACCTACCGGTGAATCTCATGCACGTGGCCCAGTTGGGGACGAGCACACTGCAACTGAGCACCCAACGCTGGTCCGAGCCAGACTCCCCTGAATCGAAAGGGTTCGCGGCGGGGATCCTGCGCGTTGGCACGTTACCAGTGTCCATCTCAGCGCAACAGAGGCATGAACTAGTTGACTGGGCGCTTCTGGCCCGGCAAGAACGGAAGGCTCAGCTGGCACAGCCCGGCAACGGCCCAGCCGCGCCGTTGATCCTGGGCTTGGGCGGCGACTGCAGCGACCCCGTGAGCGTCTGCCTCCCTCCCGGAACGGTTCTGCCCGTTTTTGGCGGGCCCCAAACGGGCAAGAGTACTTTCCTGCGGACCTTGGCTCACCTCAATGGCGCAAGCTGGCTTGAATCACGCACCCCCGCTTCAGTGCGGTGCGCGGAGAGCTCCGTGGTGTTGCTGGATAATCCCTTATCCACCACTGCCGAGCAGATTCATACAGCGGATGAATTACTGGCTGCCGGCGCTGTCCTCATTGTGGCAGTGCCGTATCCAGGTCCCGCACTGTCACGGCTGCCCTTGGAGTGGGGTTTACGAACCTCCAGCCAAGGAGTGGTTGTGCGACCCCAGCGGGCCATGGACGCGGAGATGTTCGGCATCCGCCTGGACACTGCCGGCTCAGAACCACCGGGGCGTGCAGTCTTGATCAACGGCGGCCACCGGGAATGGTTTCAGTTCCCGGGACTGTGAAGCTAAAGGATCGTTTCCTCCGCCGCCGTACGTAATGAAAAGGCCACCACTTTGGGGGTGAAGAGGAAGTAAACAACCGCCAGCGGCGGCAAGAGGAGCAGCAAGCCCAGCATCAGCTCACCTTCCAACAAGGCCGGCGTAGCGATGGCCACCATAAGCAATTGCCACACAAACGCAGCCGAGCGTGTCCACCTGAAACCATGGAAAGCCTTGAACGCTACCGCACCCAAGCCTGCGGACAGCCCCAAGAGCAAGAGAGTCAAAAATATGGCGCTCGCAAAGGAATTACTCGGCTGTGTGAGCAATGAAAAGATCGACCAGATGCCGAACACGGCCAATGCCAACGCTTCTAATCCCACCACGCCCGCAATGACAAAAACGCCTGCCGGGCGGACTAACTCACCGCGTTTAAGGCTCGCTTCCAACGCATCAGCGTCCTCGGGGCGGGGCATGTCAGCTGGGGTTTGGGGATCGTTTTGCACAAGAGCACCTTATCGGAGTTTGCGGGGTGGGGGCCGGGAACCCGCGGGGCATTGTGACGCATCGCTCACGGTTAGAGACAATTATTTCCGCCATTACCCCTTGTTTACGTTGAGTTAACATGACAATCTTAAGTAAATGACCTGAAGGGCCCATTGTGGGCCTTTTCTTATGTGGCCTAAAGTGAATTTTTTCACAAGACGCCCCCGTTTTAAAAGGAGTGAGTGATCAGCATGGACTGGCGTAGTCGCGCAGCCTGCCTCGACAAGGACCCGGAATTGTTTTTCCCCGTGGGAAACACAGGTCCGGCCTTGCTGCAGATCGAGGAAGCAAAGAGCGTATGCCGCCGCTGCCCCGTGATTGACACCTGCTTGAAGTGGGCCATCGAATCCGGACAGGACGCAGGCGTGTGGGGCGGTCTTAGCGAGGACGAGCGCCGCGCTATGAAGCGCCGCGCAGCCCGCGCCCGCCGCGCAAGCTAAGCGCACGCAAGCTAAGCGCATAGGCAACTGACCCGCAGCAATCACAGATTGCTGCGGGTCAGTTTTTTAATGCCGGGAAATCAGTGCCATCTGCATCTCAACCACCGTGCCGCCACCCTCACGCACAGACCAGTCAATGGTGCCGCCTAATTCACTGGTCACCAGGGTCCGCACAATCTGCAACCCCAGACCCTCGGCAATGTTCCCCGGCGGCAACCCCACGCCGTCGTCCGCGATCTTCACGGTCAGCGCGTCATCACCTGAATCATTCTTGAACCGGTGCGCCATCAGCCACACCGTCCCCTCCCGGTCCTGCAAACCATGTTCGACGGCGTTGGTCACCAACTCGTTGATCACCAGTGCCAGCGGGGTGGCGAAATCGCTGGGCAGCTCACCGAAGGCACCCTCGCGTTCGGTGCGCACCCGCTGGGACGGGGAGGCAACCTCGGCGGAGAGCCGGAACTGCCGGTCAATCAGCTCATCAAAGTCAACGTTCTGAGCCAGGCCCTGGGACAGCGTCTCATGCACCAACGCAATGGTGGCGACCCGGCGCATGGCCTGTTCCAGCCCCTGCTTTCCCTCTTCACTGTGCATGCGGCGCGACTGCATCCGCAGCAAAGCCGCCACTGTCTGCAAATTGTTCTTCACCCGGTGGTGGATCTCGCGGATGGTGGCGTCCTTGGTCACCAGCTCCTGCTCCCTGCGCCGCAGCTCGGAAACATCGCGGCACAGTACCAGTGCTCCAAAGCGTTCCACACCATCACGCAACGGAATGGCCCGCAATGACAAGCTGACGCCCCGTGATTCAATCTCGGTGCGCCACGGCATGCGGCCCGTGACAACCAGTGGCAGCGATTCATCCACCATGCGCCGGTCCTTGAGCAGCCCCGTGGTCACCTCGGCCAGGGACCGGCCTTCCAAGGACTCGCCATCTCCTAGCCGGCGGAAAGCCGAGACGCCGTTGGGGCTGGCGTATTGCACAATCCCGTCAACGTCCAGACGCAGCAAACCATCACCAACACGCGGCGCACCGCGGCGGGATCCTGTGGGCGAGGCAAAATCGGGCCACAAACCCAAGGTGCCCATCTTCAGCAAATCGTAGGCGCACTGCCGGTACGTCAGTTCCAGCCGGGAGGGCATCCGCGAGCTGGAGAGGTCCATATGTGTGGTGATAACAGCCAGTGTGCGCCCGTTGCGCACCATGGGGATGGCTTCAACCCGCATGGCCATGTCCGGGCTCCAGATTTTGGTTTCATGCGAGCGCTCAATGTTTTGACTCTTCCAGGCCGCCTTCACCAACGGCTCCAGAGAAGGCTGAATCTGTTCGCCCACAAAGTCTGCGTGGAACATGGTGTGAGAAGTGGAAGGCCGCACATGGGCCAGCGCCACATGCCCCGTGCCGGTTTTGGCCGGGAACCACAGGACCAGGTCGGCGAAGGAAAGGTCAGCAATCATCTGCCAGTCCCCCACCAAAAGGTGCAGCCATTCGGCGTCGCCCGGGGCCAGCCCGGGATTGTCCCTGATCATGTCGGCAAAAATTGCCATCGGGCTCCTTTTAAAAAAATGGGTGGCGGTGCCCGCTGCGAACAGCGGGCACCGCACTACCTGGCGCGTTCGAGGGCGCCAGTTACACAGATGGTGTGCTGCGGTTACCGCCGCACAATTGAACGCAAGAGCCTCAATGCTACCGACAAGGACGCCATGTCGTCCTGTTCGAGCTCGTTGACTTCGGCAAACATCCGAACAGCCCTCTCCAGCTGCTCCGCGTTCTGTGCCTCCCAGGCTTCAATGCGCGCTAGGGTGGAGGCACCCTTCTCGGTCCGGTCCAGAACATTACTGGTCATGTCCGCCGTGGTGGCGTACAGGTCATCACGTAAGGCTGCACGCGCCAGCGCCTGCCACCTGTCATTACGTGGCAACGCCGTGATCCGTTCCAGCAGCGAGTCCACCCCGTAGCGGTTGTAAAGCGTGTAGTACACGCTCGCCACCGTGTCCTGTGGTTCGGCCAATGCTTCACTGACCTTGGCAACATCCAGCAGCGGGAACGTCTCAAAGAGTTCCGCCCAGCGGCGGCCCAAGGCCAGCGGCATGTTAAAGGATGTGGCCTGGCTGTACCAGTTCTCCACCCGCTCCACATCCACACCTTGGACGAACTCACTCAGGCGTGGGGCCAGGTTGCTGACCCCAGGCTTGAAGCGTTGCACCAGCTCCGCAATGCTCTGCTGCCCAATCCCCTCATTGACCAGCCATCGCACGGCCCTATCCAGCAGGCGGCGCATGTCCAGGTGAACCGTGCTCCACTGCTCCGTGGGGAAGCTGGGCGGGAGTTCGCCCAGCATGGTGGTCATGGACTTCAGATCAAAGATCTCATGCAGGGCAACAAAGGCCTTGGCAACAACCACTTCGCTGGCCGAGGATTCTTCCATGGCCCGGAAGGCAAAGGTGATGCCTCCCAGGTTCACCATGTCATTGGCCACCACGGTGGCAATGATTTCCCGGCGTAGCGGGTGCGTGTCCAGTTCCGCATCGAAACGTGCCGCCACCTGGGCGGGGAAGTAACGGCGCAGTGTTGTCTTGAACCACGGATCATCGGCCAAGTCACTGTTGGTGAGTGACTTGGCCAGTTCCATCTTGGCGTAGGCCAGCAGCACGGCAAGTTCCGGGGAGGTCAGTCCCTGCCCGGTTGCCAGGCGTTCTTGCAGTTCGGCGTTGCTGGGCAGCGCCTCAAGCTCACGGTTCAGGTCCCCGTGATCTTCCAGCCAGTCCATGAAGCGCTCATAGCTGGGGCTCCACTCAACCACTCGTTGACGATCGTTGAGCAACAAGATGTTCTGTGCAATGTTGTCCTCGAGCACCAGCTGCCCAATTTCATCGGTCATGGACATCAGGAAATCGGTGCGTTCGGCGGGGTCCAGCTTGCCTGCGGCTACCATGCGATCAACGAAGATCTTAATGTTCACTTCATGATCGGAGCAATCCACGCCGGCAGAGTTGTCAATGGCGTCAGTGTTCAGGATGACCCCATGCAGGGCAGCCTCCACACGCCCATGCTGGGTCATGCCCAAGTTGCCGCCTTCGCCAATGATTTTGACCCGTAGGTCCGCACCATCAACACGAATGGGATCGTTGGCTTTATCTCCCACCGAGGCATTGCTTTCGTAGCTGGCCTTGATGTAGGTGCCAATGCCACCGTTGTACAGCAGATCGGTGGGGGCCAGCAGCACTGCCCGGAGCAGCTCCGGCGGGCTGAGCTTCGTGGTTCCGGCGGGCAGGCCGAGCGCCACGCCAACTTCCGGTGAGATCGGGATCGATTTCAGTGTGCGTGAGTACACCCCGCCACCGGCGCTGATGAGCTCCTTGTTGTAGTCCTGCCATGATGATCGCGGAAGATCGTACAGGCGCTGGCGCTCATCGAACGCCACACCTGCCACAGGGTTGGGGTCCAGGAAAATATCACGGTGGTCAAAAGCTGCCACCAGATTGACGTGGCGGGTACGCAGCATCCCGTTGCCAAACACGTCCCCTGACATGTCTCCTACGCCCACGGCGGTGAACTCCTGGGTCTGGGTGTCTACACCAAACTCGCTGAAGTGCGCTTTGACGGACTCCCACGCGCCACGGGCGGTAATGGCCATGGCCTTATGGTCATAGCCCACGGAACCACCCGAGGCGAAGGCGTCACCGAGCCAGAATCCGTACTCCGCGGAGATGGCGTTGGCCGTGTCCGAGAAGGACGCCGTACCCTTGTCTGCCGCTACCACCATGTACGTGTCATCACCGTCATGGCGGACCACATTCACCGGCGGCACCACCACTTCACCGGCATCGGTAGCCACCAGGTTATCCGTGACGTCCAGCAGCCCGCGGATGAAGGTCTTATAGCTTTCCCGCCCTTCCTCCATCCAGGCGCCGCGGTCCACTGCCGGGTTGGGCAGTTGCTTGGCGAAGAAGCCGCCTTTGGCCCCGGTGGGCACAATCACGGCGTTCTTGACGGTCTGCGCCTTGACCAAGCCCAACACCTCGGTGCGGAAATCTTCACGCCGGTCAGACCAACGCAGCCCGCCGCGGGCCACCTTACCGAAGCGCAGGTGCGTGCCTTCCACGCGCGGGGAGTAAACCCAAATCTCAAACATGGGCTTCGGCGCCGGCAAACCCTCAATGGCTAGCGGATCCAGCTTCAGACTGAGGTAATCCCGTTCACGGTAGTAGTTGGTGCGCAAGGTGGCATCAACTAAGTTGGTGAAAGTGCGCAGGACCCGATCGGCATCAAGTGTTGGGACGCTTTCCAGCGCCGCATTGAGCCTGGTGTGGATCTCATCCTGCAAGGCCGGGCGGGCCCCCTCCTCAATGGCAGGGTTGAAGCGGGCCTCAAAAAGCTCCACCAACCCGCGGGTAACATCCACATTTTCCAAAAGCGTGTTGGCAATGAACCCGTAGGAGTTGGTATTGCCCATCTGGCGCGTGTACTTGGCATAGGCGCGCAGAATGACTACCTGGCGTGCATGCATACCCTCGGTCAGCACCAAGCGATCAAAGTTATCCGACTCGCTGCGGCCCGTAATCGCTGCACCAAACGCCTCCGTCAGCAGGTCCGCCGTTGTCAACGGGTCAACTCCGGCAGGGTACTTCAGGCCAAGATCGTAGAGGAAGAAGTCACGCTTATCAGCAGTTTCAATGTCAAAGGGCCGCTCATCCAGCACCTCGAGTCCCAAGCTGTGGAAAAAGGGCAGGATCTTGCTCAGGCTTTGCGGATGTGCCATGTACAGCTTGACGCGGGCATCTCCTTCAAGGAGCCCGCCGCTGCCCTTGGGCAGGTAGACGTGCATGCCGGGGGCACACTTATCGGGGCTTAGCCCGGCCGCTGTTGCAGCCTTGTAACGGGCATCAAATTCCTCAAAGCGGGCAATGTCCGCCAGAGCGTCCTCAACCTCAAAGTCCACCCGGTAGCTCTGCGGGAATGCATGAGCCCACTTGGCTTCCAAACGGTCCGCCACCTCGCGCTGCTCCGAATCACGCAACACCTGGGCGATCCCCTCGGGCCAGGACCTCGCCGCACGCACCAGCCGCTGCTCCAGTTCGGCAGCCTGCAGATCCGCCGGAACCATGTAGGCCTTGGGCAGGCGAATGCGGAAGAACAGCCGGGCCAGCGCCGATTCGCTCATGCGCGCCTCAAAATCAATGGACACGGCGCTGAAGGTGCGGGTGAGTTCATCCTCAATGCGGTGCCGGACAGCGGTAGTGTAGCGATCACGCGGGATGTAGACCAACGCGGACATGAAGCGTCCATAGATGTCAGGGCGCAAGAACAACCGCGTGCGGCGTCGTTCGGCCAGCCTGAGGATCCCTTCCGCGATCTCGATTAGGTCCGAAACCTCAATCTGGAACAGCTCATCGCGGGGGTAGGTCTCCAGAACCGCAAACAAGTCTTTGCCGGAGTGTGAGTTGGGCGGGAAACCGAAGTGCCGCAGCACAGCCTCAACCTTTTCCCGAACCACAGGGATGTTACGCACGGAACCGGTGTAAACCCCAGAGGAAAACAAGCCGATGAAACGCTGCTCACCGTTGACATTGCCCTGGGAATCGAAAGACTTCACACCAATGTAGTCAAAGTACGCGCCGCGGTGGACTGTGGAGCGTGAGTTGGCCTTGGTAATGACAAGGACACGTTTTTCACGGGCCTTGCGCTGCCCCGTTGTAGTCAGGTGCTGAACGGTAGGGTGGCTGGAGCCATCCCGCATCAGGCCCAGGCCGCTGCCCTCACGATTGACGAGTACGTCTTCACCGTCACGCTTTTCAAGATCGTATTCGCGGTAGCCAAGGAAAGTGAAGTTATCTGCCTCCATCCAGTGCAGTAAATCTTCGGCTTCGCGCAGGTCCACAAGATCTTCCCCTGCCAGCACGGTGGCCAGAATTTCTGCCCGGCTCAGCGCCTTCTCACGCATGGCAGGCCAATCTTCAACCGCTGCCCGTACATTGGCCAGCACCTTGGCGAGGCCTGAGTAGAGCGCCAACTTGCGCTCGTCGTCGATCTTGGGAATTTCAATGGCAATCCATGATTCCAGGAAGGAGGAATTCTCCCCATCCCCCAGCAGGTGGGCAATGTTAGGCATTGCTGAGGTGTCCCCGCTGGCGATGCCCGCGTGGGAAGGAACCTTCGTGACAGCGCTCAAGACGTTGGATTTTTTATCCCGGGAGATCACAAAAACGGGGTGCGTGACCAAATGGATGGCGAGATCTTGGCGCACCAATTCGGCACTGACCGAGTCAACCAAGAAGGGCATGTCATCGGAAACAATGTAAACCACGCTGGCATCGCGTTCGTCGCGGATATCCACCGTGGAATGGCCGGGAGTTCTAATGGCTGCAATCTGCTGGTGGAGCAGGGCCCGCGCATTAAGTACGTCCGGGTCATAGCGAGCGGCGTCCTCTACGGACAATTGCACAAAGTAGTCATTATGGAATGACTGTCCACCAAACTGTGGGTGCTCCTGCACAGGCTCGTGGCTTGAAGTGTGCGATGACATGAATTAACGCCTCCGTCAAAGAGATGAGACCGCTTCTTTGCAGGCCTGTTCTGAGCCTAGCCCTGATTCTGCAGGGCTGCTGTGGTGCTTGTGACAGCGGATTCAGAGTTCTCTTGGACAGCTGCACAATCGATCCGGCTAATGCCCCGGCGCAGCGGCGAGTCCGGAGCCACCTCCAGCAGGAGCCGCCCTTCCAGCAACGCCCTATCAGTTATTTCCGGGTCCCAGGGGAGAAAATGCCTGATCGGCGCGGTGGGGCCAAACCGTTCCCAAGCCTGTGCCAGTGCCTTTTCCGGTGCCCGCCCGGCAGCTTGACGGCGCACCTTATTCACCACCACATCTATCCGTGCAGCAGGGAAGGCCGCTTGGAGTTCGTTCATGCCTCGGATCAGTCTCGGGATCCCCACCGGGTCCCCGCTGCCCACCGCGTAGATGATGTCCGCCTGGGCCAGCACAGTCAGCGTTGCGCCGTTGCGCCGCGGAGCTACGGTGTCATAGCTGAGTTCCTCATCGTTCTCTAGCGAGAATCCGCAATCCACCACCACCAAGTCTGCCGATTCCCGTGCCAGAGCTACAACCCTGGCCACGGCGGCCGCCCGCAACTCCGGCCAGCGATCGGCCCTGGTCAGGCCCGTCAAGAGGGAAAACGTGCCTGCTGAAAAAACAACCTTAGTCAAGATGTTCGTGAAGTGAACTGCGGATAAGGTTCCCTGGTCAGCTGCCCGGCATGCCTGGGCAAAGGACGCGGATTCCTCCAGCAGGCCCAGCGCGGCACCAATGCTGGCTCCGTAGCTATCTGCGTCTATCACCAAGACACTGCGGCCGGCAGCCGCCTGTTCGGCTGCCAGATTTATGGCCACTGTGGTGCGCCCGGGCGATCCAATGGGACCCCACAACGCCACGAGCATGCCTGCGCGGCCGGGCAGTGCCGGTGTTGCTTCAGCTGTGACCGCAGGTGAAGTCCGGGCGGCGGGAGGAGTTGGTTTTGGCGCTGGCGGCGCAGGTCTGGACAGTGCCGGCTTTAACGGGTCCAGCTTGTGCAGAGCTGACTTCGGCCGGTCCGGCGTTGGTCTTGGCAGCGGCGTGGATCGGGGGCTAGAATCCGTTTCGGTTTCTTTAGTGGTTTCGGGGTCTATTTCGTCTTCCTGGGTCCGGTCGCGACGCCGTAATCGGCGCCGCGTCCGCTCCCACAGACTCGCGTGCTGCGCTGGATCCGTGGCGTCCGCAGTGTTGTGCTTGACAGTGTTGTGCTTGACAGCGTTGTGGCCCGCTTCTTCGCCGGTGGTGTCTGAATGCCCCGCGGTGACTGGAACTGTGGGCTCCGGCGCGGCAGTGAGGGCCATTGCATCTGCTTGCGGCTTCGTTGGAGTGCTCGCGTGTGCTCCCCGCGAAGCTGCCCCATCTGTGGGGGCTCGCGCAGGGACGGCGTACCCACCTGCCCCATCCAACTGCTTGCGAGATTGCACGGCGGCTGTGACTACCTGGGCGAGCAGTTCCGCGCTCACGTGCTCCGTGACAACGCCGGCACCGATCGAACGTAGGCGCTGTGTGGCCTCTGCAGTAGTGGCAACAGCCACCACGCTGACACCAACCGCGGCCAGCCTGTCCACAAGCGTTGCGCTGAGTTCATCCGCCCCCTCGGCTACAACAGCCGCTTGTGCCAGCCCATTTTGGCACGCTGCCAGAAGCTCGGCCAGCTCAGGACAGCGGCGGACAATATGAAGTGCGCCTCTGTTGTTTTCCAGCTCAGCAATCACCGCTGCCGGGGTGTCCCCCACCGCAACCACTGTCACTGGGCTCATGGCGCCGCACCGGGATTCCACACCACGGAAACTTTGGCATTGTTGGCCACAGCACCAAGAAATTTTGGCATTTGAGCGTCAGTGACCAGAACCATGAGGGCTGTGTTCTTGCTCGATCCCAAGGAGCCCGAGGCTGACGCCAAGGAGGCAACTTCAGCTCCCGGGAGCATCAGCACCGGCTCAGCAAAGCCGTTGCGGTCATCGGGCAGGGCCACCCAAACGTCAACATAAGCGCCCACCACTACCTCTTTGGGCAAGGGTTCAGTGATAGTGACAGGAGCTGGTTTTCGGTTCAGCGCATCGATCCGCCCAATGCTGCTACGGGAGACCAGTTCACCCTTGGGAACCATGCGAATGGCGACGGCGTTCGCATCCAGTGCGTCGGCCGGATCAAGATATTTCCCATCAACGTCTCCCAGCTGGACATCCACAATGGTGAAGGAATCCGGAGTGATCTTCTGACCTACCACCAGCGCATCCTTGGCCACATACATGGGTACTGTCTTGGCTGCGTTGCCCACCAATGCCACCACCCCGGCCACGGACGCCAGCACTAAAAGAATGCCAATGAGCAGACGTGGATCCTTCCACGACGGTTTGCTCAGCCGTGGTGCTTGCCCCGGCATTTCCATCGCCATAGCCCCGCCCCCTTCAGGAATCTGGCAGCGATGGTGCGAGCCACGCTGCCTTCTACCCTTTCTACCGCTGATTGGCCACGGTTGAAAGGGCTTCCTCAAAAACCGACTAAAACTGTGGACAACTTCAGCAATGATGGAACAAGTTGCCATCCCCTGCTCTCGTTTGTCTGCGTTGTCCAGGTGGGGGTCTTTTGGCCTGAGCCTCATGGTCCCGTGATGTGGATCCGTTCGCCTTGAGGACTGAACAGGCCGAGGAGTTCGACTGGTTGTTCATTGGCGCTGGAGATCAGGTGCGGTGTTCTTGTGTCGAACTCGGCTGCTTCTCCGACGTCGATCGCGGTGTGGGTGTTTCCTAATTGCAGGTCAAGGGTGCCGGAGAGGACGTACAACCATTCATAGCCGTCGTGGGTTTGTGCGGTTGCTGCTGGATGCTTGCCACCGGGAAGGATCATCTTGAAGGCTTGCATTGGGCCCCCGGATTTCGTGAGAGGGATGTAGATCATTCCGTGGCGCTTTACGGGGTGCGGACGGATTCGAGGATCTCCCGTGGGTGGCGCCTTCACGATGTCATCGAGGGCGACTCCGTAGAGGCGAGCGAGCGGGATGAGTAGATCAAGAGTGGGAGCCCGCTCGCCCGACTCCAGGCGCGACATGGTGCTCACGCTGACATTGAGGTGCCCGGCCACCTCGGTCAAGCTGATTCTGCGTTTGGTCCGAAGGTCTCGCAACGTGGGTGCGATCCCGGTCATGATACGTTCAACGTCCTCGGCCACATCAACCTCCATTTTGCGGATATTGCAAGATACCTTGCAGTATATGCAGGTTCGGCTCAAGATGAATAAATGAACAACGAAAATTGGGAAGTCATAATTATTGGCGGCGGCAGCGGCGGGCTGAGCGCTGCTCTTACACTGGTCCGGGCACGGCGACGCGTGCTTGTCATCGATTCCAGCAGTCCCCGCAATCGCGTATCGGGCCACATGCACGCTGTCCTGGGGCACGACGGGAAACCACCGCTGCAGTTGCTCGCCGAAGGCCGCGAGGAGATCGCACGCTATGGCGGAGTCGTGCGCTCGGGCGCAGTGGTTGCGACAACGGCCGTCAAGGGCGGATTTTCAGTCGAGTGCAGTGATGGTGAGACGTTCACTGCCCGGGCCCTGATCATCGCTACAGGCCTTGAGGATCAGCTTCCCGAGATCGAAGGCCTGGGCGAAGTATGGGGCAGCGGGGTAGCAGTCTGCCCGTACTGCGATGGTTACGAAGTCGGTGACGGCCGGATCGGCATCCTCGCCACCGGCCCCGGCAGTACCTTTCAAGCCCAACTGCTCCGACAGTGGTCACCGCAGATCGTCTACTTGGAAAACGACGTCGGCATTCCCACAGCCGAGGCCGGGCCCGGACTGGCAGCACGCGGCATCGAGGTCATCAGTGGCGCAGTCGCCCGCGTCCTTTCATCCAATGGACAGCTCACCGGGGTGGAACTTGCCAGCGGAGAGCATATTCCTCTCGATGCGATTTTCACAGCACCCCGCTTCGCACCTCGCGACGAACCCCTTCGTCAAATCAGTGCGGACCGTACCGACTTCCCGTGGGGCTCCTTTGCCACAGTTGATGCTGCCGGGCGCACCAGCGTGCCAGGAGTTTGGGCCGTGGGCAACGTGGTCGATGCGAACGCCAGCGTGTCCGTAACCATTGGCGCTGGCGCACTCGCCGGTGGCATGCTCAACCACGAACTCATCCTCGAAGACATCCAAGTAGCAGTCACTGCCATGGCCGAGGTGAACAAATGAGTGACCATACTCCTTCCAAGGACTTTTGGGAGACACATTACGCGGGGATGGATGCTAGCTGGGCCCCGAACCCGAATGCCGCACTCAAACGAGTCGTCGCTTCGGAAACGGGCATGCCGGGAAGGGCTCTTGACCTTGGATGCGGACATGGCGCAGACGCCCTGTGGTTGGCGGGACAGGGATGGCACGTCACCGCAGTCGATGTGTCAGCGACCGCCGTCGCTAGGACCACAGCGCGTGCCTACGAGGCAAACCTTAGCGGGCGAGTCACGGCCATCGTCACTGACTTAGGCCTCGAAACACCTAAGGGCACCTTCGATCTCGTCGCAGCAAGCTACTTCCACACCCCGCTAGAAATCGACCGCGCAGCGGTACTGCGCCGAATGGCAGACCTCGTATCACCGTCGGGCCTACTGCTGATCGTTGACCACGCCTCCGTGGCACCTTGGTCGTGGAACCAGCATGGCCAAGTTTTCCCCACTCCGCAGCAGACACTGGCGACCTTGGAACTAGACCAGAGCTGGACCTCTGTTGAAACAGCAGTTTCTTCCCGCCTCGCAGCGGGACCTGACGGCGAAACCGCAACCGTGCTCGAGAACATTATTGCTGTTCGGCGCATAACATGACCGTGCAGCCAGAGCACCACCCCGTCATGCCAATCCAAGGAAAACAGTGAACCCGACATCCCTGACAGCGATAACCACCCGCGTCGACCGGCCCGATCCTCGACGTTGGATCGCCCTGGGGGTGATCTCACTCGCTACCCTCAGTCCTCAGACTCCGGTCCGCCCCGCTATACGGGCGGGGTTAGACATCGGGATCTATTCGCACCGGACCACCAACAGAAGGACCGGACAGCCAAAGATAACCAGATGACACTGAGACGATTCAACCCACTGGGGTCGTACCAGGACGAGGTCGGTAATGGGCAATGCGGAATGGGCCTTGCGAACAGTCCACACGCTTGCGGCCGTTGAGATCCCTTGTTTGCCATACTCAGAAAACCTAGCGGTTAAGTTGGCGATCGAATCGGCGTCCGGCATCCTTTGACGGTTGCGCTGCAAGAATAAGCAGGATTAGCGAGCCAATGAAAGGAATCACCGCAAAGAAAAAGAAAGGTCCGGGAAAGTTGGCGTCGTGCAGACGACGCCATGTGAGGGACAGAAATGGAACCACGGTTGCGAGGAAGAGCAGGGCCGCAAGCGCAACTCCTATAATGATGAGAATAGCCGCAGGGGGATATTCGATAACCCCAGGTTGGGTATAGCCCATAAGGCTCTTCGTACCGTTGCCATAGTCGTAATATTCTGCTTGCTTGTTGTTCGCGGCCCAGGAGGCACCGACGATTACACCAATGCCCAGGACGACATACGGAACAAGTGACAGCACGGCGTGTGCCAGTGCCACCCACCAGAACTCGCTTCTCGAGGCGCGCCCGTGGAAAGCCGTGTATTTGCGGAAGAAGCGACTAATTGCCTGCCCAATTCGTGCCCCATATAGCGGCTCTGTGATATCAGACGGTTCAGTAGGGATCGTGCTTCGTACACCGGTCAGGGTGCGGGAATCCAGCTCAGACATCGTCATTTCCTAGGCATAAAATTGGAGAGACGCACTCTCGTTGGCATTAGTCTCAACAGTCTATCCAATCACTGGACAAATATAGCGTGGTGGCACGGTTAGCCCGGGTCGGTGTCACAGCCGGAGGCAGGGACGCGGCCTACGGGACGCCTTGGCTACGTCTATTCGCGACACCCCTATCGGAGATATGGCACTTCGTAGGGAGTTACACTCAAAAGCCTTTCGTTCAAATGGAAGTTGAAATTGCTTGGACATGTAGTCTGAGCCCATAAACTGCCGCACCGGTGTGTTGTGGCCCCTCATCTGCTCGCTGTTTGTCAGTGGCTTCACTCTCTTCGAAATGTTGTATGTGAATGGCAGCTTCCCTGCCCATATCGCGATTAGTGTTGCTATTGCTCTCGGTGCCGGAGTGTTTGCGTCGATGCACCGCAACCGACGCTCGAACAAGCAGCTCAACGCACCGACTCGCTAATGCGCCGACAGCCGGGTCTAGTTATACCGAATAGTGTCCCGCCGAGAGTTGCCGGGCCATAACGGGACATCCTTACGTGCCACGACTAAGACCGCTGCATGGGTCCTGACGAGTGGTCAGCGGCGAACTTCTCGTACGCGATTACTGTCTCAAAAGTGCAGTGGTGGACGAGTTTTTCCGGTTGTCCATCCAGCGAGTGCGCAGGAATGACGAGCGCAGCTTCAGCAGTTTCAGCACCCCGCAGATTGACGCCAGGAAGCTTATCTTCACCCTTCGACAGCTTCTCGCGGCCTTTGGCCTCCTCACTGGACTTGCGTCCGGCCCGGACCCGTTTCCACAACAGCGACCGCAGTTGGTCATGGAGCTTGGGCGGTTTGCGAAAGGCAAGCCATCCGCGGTGACAAGCAGCGTGGAGTCATGCACCGGCACCTCGTAGTGACCGGCAAGGCCTCCTAGGCTGTGGATAAGGATGATTAAGCTCGTCAAAGCACATCAAAGGGGGGATAATGAGTGCATGCCCAGATTCTTAACCTTGGCCGATGTGGCCGAACAGCTGCAGATCTCTGCAGCAGCCTGCTATGCCCTGGTACACAGTGGCGAGCTGCCCGCATTCCAAATTGGCGGACGCGGGCAATGGCGTGTGGACGAAGCGAAATTTGAGCAGTTCATCGATGACAGACACGCAGCAGCCAGAACCATGCTGGCCACTGAGAATTCCGTCACCGCCGAATAGGTAGCTCTGGGCACTGGCATCTCTTGGTCTAAGTAGTGCCGGTCTAGGTACATCAGGAACTTGCTGGTTCAGAATTCGTTGTCCGGTGATGAGACGATCGAAACCAACCGTCCCAGCGGAATTACCACTGAGCCCTGCCGATTTCCGGGGTCCCGGCCCACGCCGTCGGCCAATTGCATGAGTTGAACATAGTCAGCCCCCACTTGGTCCAGAACACCCCTGACATGCACCGCACTGGAGCCCGCCTGCGCGGCGGTGTCCAGCTCAAGGACCACGGCCGAACGGTTCCTGGCCAGCACCCGCAGTGCCGCGGCCAGGGAATAGCCCACCTGGCTCGGGCTCTGCTGACGCTCCAATCCCAGCCCGTTCACCCGCACCACCTTCGTCAGCGGCACGATGACGGATCGGTTCTCTTCACGCAGCAAAGCCCAGTCCTTTTCCACCCTGAGCACTTCCCCGTGATACGCGGTGCCCGTGCACAGAAACACGGAAAGCTGCTCTCCGCTGGCTCCTCGTAAAGCCTCGGCAAGGGTCATCTGGGACGCCTCAATGCGGGCTAATTCATTGACGTGCCGCTCGAAATCCTGCTGCGTTGAGGCATGCCACTGTGTTTCCAGATCACCGAAGAGAAGTTCCCACCGCATGGGCCCACGCTAAGCGGCAACCATGGGGCCGTCAACTCTGCCCTTCCACAGCTTGGCTGCAGCCTCTAGACATATCCATGCTGTTGGGGTCAAAATGAATGAATCACCTTCAAATGATGTCAAACAGTGTCAAACATGCTCAAAGGAGAGCAACCGTGAAACCACAAACTCGGGCTGATCTGGCAATGACCGCAGCCATTGCCTTCCTAGGGGCCGCCCTGGTCTTCAGCGGTTTTGCACTGCTGCGTCTGCAGTGGGGCGGGCGCTCCATGGCTCCGACACTTGGGTTCCCTGAATTGTTGGGCGTGGCGGGTGCCGGGATCGGCTTTGCCTTGCTCTGCTGGTGGTTGTTTGCCCTCTGCTGCGCTTGCCTATCTGCATTTGCCCAGAGATTCGGAGCCCACAGGCTTTCAACGCTCACAGCACGCTGGTCGCCGGCGTTCATGCGCCGAGTGGTCGCAGCGATTATTGGGATTAATCTCCTCGGCGCACCGTTGGCTGGCGCAGCGCAGGCAGCCGGTGTTGCCCCACTCTGGCATACCCTGACGGTTTCCACGGCTCCCATCTCAGGAGCAGTGAGCACACCTTCGCCATCATCACCGCCAGTGGATCCTTTGTGGGTGCCACACACCCCTGACATTGCACCGGATCTACTGATCAGGACCTCGCCGCGCGAGCCCGCGGACCAGCCCGAGTTTCAAGAGGACCCAACAGCGGCTTCCGGTGATCTGCGCTCCGGTGACGTGGTTGTCAAAAAGGGCGACACACTCTGGGGAATCGTCGCCGAAGCGTTGGGACCGTATTCCACGGATGTCGAGGTGGCCTTGGCATGGCCGCAGTGGTACGGCACCAATCGAAGCACCATTGGTGCTGATCCGAACCTTATTCTTCCGGGACAAATACTGCATGCACCCGGCAATTACTAACATTTGGCACCACCCAAAGGAGCACCCCGTGAGTACAGCAGCCATCTCTGAAACCCCCGCACCAGCCACTTTCTTGTTGGTACGGCCACTTCCCTCTTCCAGCACTCCCGCCCCGTCACCGACTCCGCAAGAGAACCAGGAAAATATTGTGGAGTTGTTTGCTGGCACTCCTCAAACACGCCCATCCAGAAACACTGCCTCAACGGCAGACGAGGCATCAGCCCCGGCGGAAGAGACCTCCACCAAGATTGGCAAGGTCGGACTTAACGCGGCCGGGGTTGGCACGGTGCAGACGCTCGACCCGGAATCCGCCGAACGGGCGGTGGTGGGCAATATGTCCTGCAAGGTTGCCCAAAGCGCCTTGGAAATTCTCCATGGCGTCCGTTCAGTGCAGCAGTTGGCCAGGTGGCTCGACGCCCGGTGCCTGAGCGCTTTGAGCACCCGGGCACGTCTTTATGCGGAAGCCTACCGGGAGCAGGAACGCCGTAGTAGTAATGATGGCGGATACCCGGACAACGTCCAGATGCTGCACCGGCAACCGCATGTACAGTCGGTTCACTGCCATGTGGTTGGCCCCGGCATCTTTGAAACGGCGGTTGTGGTGGCTGACAGGACCAGATTTAGAGCCATCGCCATGCGCCTGGAATTGAGCCACGGCCTGTGGAAGGTCACCGCCCTGCGTATTGGCTAGGGAACGTGTTGGCCAGAGAGAAAGACACAACAAAAAGGCCGCCATCCGCAGGAACTGACGCACTTGATGTGCTGTGTCAGCTCCTCCGGACGGCGGCCCTCTTCACGTGAACTTAGCGCTTTTTCTTCTTCTTGGCCTTGCCAGCCGGGCGCTTGGCCGACGGCGGGACACCGCCTGTGCTGCGGCGCTCAACATGCGTCTCCGCATCACCTTGGGCGTCCGGAGCAGTGAACTGCAACTGGGCGGGCCGGGCCGGAGCTTCAAGACCAGGGGCCGTGATGCGAGGGGCAGCGTGCTCATGCTCTGACGCAGCCGCACCGCCTTCAACGCGCTTCATGAGGTTAGCCGGGGCGTTCTCCACCACACCGACAGTAGCTTCGGGAGCATTCTCAACCTGAACTTCCAAGTTGAAAAGGAAGCCGACGCTTTCTTCACGGATGGCTGCCATCATGGACTGGAACATCTCAAAGCCTTCGCGCTGATACTCCACGAGGGGATCACGTTGGGCCATGGCCCGCAGACCGATGCCTTCCTTGAGGTAGTCCATCTCGTAAAGGTGCTCTTGCCACTTGCGCCCTACAACGGAGAGGACCACACGGCGTTCCAGCTCGCGCATGCTCTCTGAGCCAAGTGCGGCTTCGCGTTCCTGGTAGGCAACCCGGGCATCCGAGAGCAGTTCAGTCTTGAGGTGTTCTGCTGTGATGCGGCCTTCGCCGCCCACTTCTTCAGCGATTTCATCCACCGTGACAGTGACAGGGTAGATGGTGCGCAAGTTGGTCCACAGCGTGTTGAAGTCATAGTCTCCGGCATGACCGGAGCCCAAGGAAGCCTCGATGATCTCATTGACGGTGTCTTCCAAGAAGTGCTGGACCTTTTCATGCAGGTCCCCACCTTCGAGGATCCGGCGGCGGTCGCCATAGATAGCTTCACGCTGGCGATTCAAAACATCGTCATACTTGAGCACGTTCTTACGCTGCTCGGCGTTGCGGCCTTCAACCTGGCCCTGGGCCGAGGCAATGGCCTTGGAGACCAGCTTGGACTCCAACGCCACATCATCAGGCATGGCAGAACGTGACATGAGCCTTTCAGCGGCACCGGAGTTGAACAGGCGCATCAGATCATCTGATAATGACAGGTAGAACCGTGACTCGCCCGGATCTCCCTGACGTCCGGAACGGCCCCGTAACTGGTTGTCAATGCGGCGTGATTCGTGGCGTTCGGTACCTAGAACGTAAAGCCCGCCAGCTTCAATAACGGCCTCTTGTTCATCCTTGACAGCCAGTTTTGCTTCCTCAAAGGCGTCAAGCCATGCGGCCTCGTACTCCTCCGGGGTTTCTTCAGGATCGAGTCCGCGTGCCGCCAATTCACTCACAGCATTGAACTCGGCGTTACCACCGAGCATAATATCGGTGCCTCGGCCAGCCATATTGGTTGCTACGGTGACGGCCCCACGTCGGCCGGCTTGGGCCACAATTGCGGCTTCACGGGCGTGATTCTTAGCGTTCAAAACCTCGTGCTTGACGCCTGCCTCAGCCAGTTTCTTGGAGAGGTATTCGCTCTTCTCAACACTGGTTGTGCCCACCAGAACCGGCTGCCCGGTTTCGTGACGCTCGGCAATGTCCTTCACCACGGCGTCGAACTTCACAATCTCGTTCTTGTACACGAGGTCGGGCTGGTCAACGCGCTGCATGGACTTGTTCGTGGGGATCGGTACAACACCCAGCGAGTAGGTGCCCATGAACTCAGACGCCTCGGTCTCGGCGGTACCTGTCATGCCGGAAAGCTTCTCATACAGGCGGAAATAGTTCTGCAAGGTCACCGTGGCTAGGGTCTGGTTCTCAGCCTTGATCTCCACACCTTCCTTGGCCTCAATGGCCTGGTGCATGCCTTCGTTATAGCGGCGGCCAGCAAGGATGCGGCCGGTGTGCTCGTCAACGATCAGGACTTCGCCGTCCATGATGACGTAGTCCTTGTCACGCTTGAAGAGCTCCTTGGCCTTGATGGCGTTGTTCAGGAAGCCGATCAGGGGCGTATTGGCAGACTCATACAGGTTGCTGATGCCCAGGTAGTCTTCTACCTTTTCAATGCCGCCTTCAAGAACACCCACGGTGCGCTTTTTCTCATCGACTTCATAGTCATCTTCAGGCTTGAGGCGCAGGACCACCTTGGCAAATTCCCCGTACCAACGGTTCGCGTCACCTGACGCAGGACCGGAAATGATCAGCGGGGTACGGGCCTCATCGATGAGAATGGAGTCAACTTCATCCACAATGGCATAGTTGTGCCCGCGCTGGACTAGCTCATCCTGGCTCCAGGCCATGTTGTCGCGCAGGTAATCGAAGCCGAATTCGTTGTTGGTGCCATAGGTGATGTCGGCAGCGTATTGGGCGCGGCGCACCGAAGGATCCTGATTGGCGATGATGCAACCGCTGCTTTGACCTAGGAAACGGAAAACGCGTCCCATCAAATCAGACTGGTATTCCGCCAAGTAGTCATTGACCGTGACCACGTGCACGCCCTTGCCGGTCAGCGAGTTCAAATATGCCGGGGCCGTGGCCACCAGGGTTTTGCCTTCACCGGTCTTCATTTCAGCAATGTTGCCCAAGTGCAGGGCGGCACCACCCATGAGCTGGACACGGAAGTGGCGAAGACCGAGTGTACGCGAGGAAGCTTCCCGCACCGCGGCGAAGGCTTCCGGCAACAGGTCATCGAGCGTCTCGCCGTCTTGATGGCGGAGCTTAAGCTTGTCTGTTTCCTCGCGGAGCTCAGCATCGGTGAAGGTCTGGAAAGAGTCCTCCAGCGAATCAATGGCGTCGGCAAGGACATTGAGTCGTTTAAGCGTCTTGCGATCGCCTGTGCGAAGAACCCGCTCAAGAAGTGATGGCACGAAATTGCTCCCAATCTATTACTGCCTAAAAGTGGCGTGTTCAGTCTACGTGAGAAGACGCACACCACACTGCCAGTTCTAGCTGTGTGGCACCCGGCAATACTGCCAGATATGAGCGAAAGTGCTTGCTTATGCCTGCATTGCGCCACATTGTTCTCCCGCAGCGGAACCTTCAGGCACGTAATATCCCAGCATTTCAGTGCACCATCTGGCAGCCCGCTACCGTGAAATTCTGCGCCAAGCTGTCTATGTGGTGCGTTCCACTGACGCTGACGGCGAACTCAGTTCCAGCCAGGTGAGCACCTTAAACATGTTGACCAAAGCGCCCCTGCGCATCAGCGATATTGCACGTAATGCCGGTATCCGCCTGCCCAGCGCCACTGAGCAGGTCACCAAGCTCGCAGCAGCGGGCCTGGTCAAGCGGTTGCAGAACCCCAACGACGCCCGCGTAGTGGAAGTGCTCCTCACCGAGCAAGGGCGGGCAACTCTGGAGGCTTCGAATCTGCGCCGCAACCAGGAAGTCGCCGCAGGCCTCTCCGGGCTCTCACTGCGTGAACAGCAGAGCATCTCCCGCGCACTTTCCGCCATCGCCAAACTCAACGCGGCACTCTCCCCCTAGCCCTGCCACTTCCGCCGTCCGTTTCCTACCGGCGTCATCCCCGCCAACTAACACCCGCAAGCAACACCATTAAGCAAGCCCATTCAGCAACAACAACTCAGGAGAAAAAGTGCACGCGAACATGGCAGATTCAACTGCCCGCGACGGAGTCAGTACCGTCTCAAAAGAAAAGCAATCAATGCTCAAGCAGCCCAAGGCTGTGTGGGCGGTGGCTGGAGCATCGGTGTTCGCCTTCATGGGAATCGGCCTCGTTGATCCCATCCTGCCCGCCATTGCAGAGAACCTCAGTGCCACCCCCAGCCAGGTGTCCTTGCTGTTCACCAGCTATTTTCTGGTCACAGCTATCGCCATGCTCGTCACTGGTTTTGTCTCCTCACGCCTTGGTGGGAAGCGGACGCTGTTGCTGGGCCTAGGCATCATTGTTATTTTTGCGACCCTTTCAGGCCTATCCGGCAGCGTCGATGCCCTGGTGGGTTTCCGAGCCGGTTGGGGCTTGGGTAACGCCTTGTTCGTAGCGACGGCGCTGGCCGTCATGGTGGGGGTTGCCTCCGGTGGGGCGGCTACGGCCATCATCTTGTACGAGGCAGCACTGGGGCTGGGCCTCTCACTCGGCCCGCTCATGGGCGCAATGCTGGGCGCCTGGCAGTGGCGTGCACCCTTCTTTGGTACGGCCACCGCCATGGCGGTGGCGTTCATCCTCCTGATGGTGCTGCTGCCTAAAACCCCGTTGCCGGCCACCAAGACCCGACTGCGTGATCCGCTCCTGGCACTGGGCCACAAGGGCTTGCGCACTACCGCTGGCAGCGCCTTGTTCTATAACTATGGATTCTTCACCATCCTGGCATTCGTGCCCTTCATTCTGGGCTTCGATGCCTACGGAATAGGCGCAGTATTCTTTGGCTGGGGCGTGGCAGTGGCCGTATTCTCTGTATTTGTCGCACCCATGGTCCAGCGCCGCTTTGGCCCCGTCCGTGCCCTGACCGGTTCACTGTTGGGTTTGGTGGTCATCTTGGCGGGACTGGCCTTGGCTGCCGGACACTCGGTGCCGGCCATTGTGGTTCTGACGGTGGTTTCAGGTGCTCTGCTGGGTATCAACAACACCCTGTTCACTGAAATGGCCATGGCTGTCTCGGACTCCCCGCGTCCTGTTGCCAGTGCAGGCTATAACTTTGTGCGCTGGATGGGCGGGGCTCTCGCACCGTTTCTGGCAGCCAAAATAGCCGAGTACAGCGGCGCATCCACAACCTTCTTTGTGGCCGCAGCCATGGTGCTGGTCAGTGCCGCCATCATTGTGGGTGGGCGCAAGTTCCTTACGGCTCACGCACCCGCCGGCGTCTAATCCGGCATTCACGCAACCCGGTATTCAAGCAAACCCCAACGAAGCAAACGACGCCGGCACCCAGGTGAGGGAAAATCCCCACCCAGGTGCCGGCGTCGTTCTTTGAAAGCCTGGCAACTATCTAGGATCTAGACACGTGCCGGAACATCCTCTGAGCGGTAAGCGGAAATCTCTTCGGAAACCTCTGCGTTGTCATCGAGTGAAATGACCCCGTAGGTCCAGCCCTTGCGGCGGTAAACAACTGAGGGGATCCCTGTTGATGAGTCGATGAACAGGTAGAAATCGTGACCTACCATTTCCATGTTGTCCACGGCGTCATCGAGAGAAAGTGCAGTAGCCGGGAAGACTTTTCTGCGGATCAACACCGGTGAATCACCGGCGGGGATGTCATTTTCGATCTCGTACGGGGACTTAACTTCGGGAACTTCCGGTGTGCTCTGGGCGTAGATAGGCTCAGAACTACTCACGGGAATCAACGCCCCGGTGGCCTCGTTCACAGCCACGGGGGCGTGCCGACCGTGGTGGACTTTCTTCTTGTCCTTGGCACGGCGGAGGCGCTCGAGCAGCTTGCCGTAGGCCAGATCAAAGGCAACGAACTTATCCGGTGCGGCAGCTTCCGCGCGGATGACCGGCCCGCGGCCCAGTACCGTCAACTCAACCGTGAGTGGAGCCTCTGCTGCGCGTGCCTTGCTCTCCTTGGAAACCTTCACATCGACACGCTGAACCTTGCTGGCCAGCTGCTCGATCTTGGTGAGCTTTTCGGCTGCATATTCGCGGAATCGGTCCGAAACACTCACATTGCGACCGGTGATCATGAACTCCATGGTGCCCTCCAAATAACTTAGGTGACACGGCGGCCGGCTAGCATTTATCGCTGTATTCCTGACCGCCGACGGGCGGTTTCCCCTTGCTAGAGGTACCCGTTTACTCACGTTAGTTCACCTCATGGTTTTATTCATCTTTTGCTCAAAAATTGTTTTCCGCGCCTCCGCTCCGGCCACTGGTTTCCGCATCACCTGACGGGGCTTTCGCGGCTGCCAAAACCACTGCGCAACGAAGATGAAACCCCGCTAAGTCCAGTGTTTTTGCTGCTTCTCTGAGAGTGGAACCAGTGGTCAGAACATCGTCAAGGAGAACTATTTCTTGGCCACTTGGCTTCGCTGTCAGCCGAAAATTTCTCACTTTTTTTGCCTTGATTGCCATAGTGTTACGCACATTGCGCCGCCGGGCAGCCCTTCCCAACCCCTTCTGATGCGCCCTGTGCCACGGCAGCTTGGTTTTGATGCGCAGGACGGGTGCCACCTCCAGCCCTTCAGGCAGCCGGCCCTCACGTATGAGGGCCCGTAGCAGCAGAGCAACGGGATCATATCCGCGGCGCCGCCAACCACTGCCAGTACTAGGCACGGGGACCAGGAGCAAGCCGTGCGGGATGAGCCGGGCCGGGTTTATATCTTGCGCGGGGCACATGTGTTGGTCGGGTGGGCCAGGACCGGTGAGAGCAGCCGTCAGGGTTCGGGCTAGCACCCGGGCCAACGGCGGGCCAAGTTCTGTTCGCCCGTGATTCTTGAACGCCAAGATGGCCTGCGCCAACGCATCCCGGTATTCCCCGGCAGCAAAAACCGTCAGCAACGGATCCCCGGAAACACCCATCAGGGCATCGGCATGCTGTTCGGCCCGGAATGGCGCGCCCGTTTGCTGGCGCAGGAGAACTGCGCAGCCTGGACACAAAGCGTGGTCATCCGCGCCACAGACCACGCAGTCGGCCGGCAATACCAAATTCAGGAAGTCACGCCAGGCTGCTTCGCACCACAACCAGGCCCGCAGCCACACAGTTCCTGCCCGCCCCCTGTGTCGGGCGGCTACCTGGCCAGTTCCTGCTCTCGTATCCATCTGCCCAGCATGCTTGTGCCGCCGTGCCTATGGAAGTACCAGGCCACCCATTGTGTAGAAGGTTGCAGGCTAAACCCTTGGGCAGGAATCAAGCACCGGCGGCAGGGAAGGGACGTGCTAGTGGCGCACGGCCGGCGCCTATCCTGTGCTAAACAGTGCTTATCCGGCGTCCATCCTGTGCGACGCAGCGCCTATCCAGTGCCTATCCTGCGAACGAGGCCTGTTGGAGTTCCTTAGCGGCCACTTCCCAATAACTGCCCACATTGGTGAAGAACTCCGTGGCCGTCTGAGCATGGATGTTCCGGACACCGGATCCGGCGCTGATCCATTGCACACCCTTGAGCTCATCCAATGCCAACGGACGCGCGGCTAGATCCAAAATATCGATGACCACCGGGTCAGTATCAGAGGGGGCCATGACGGCAACGCTGGCACCCCCCACCCAGACGCCGAGCGTAGGCATCCCGGAATGCAGAAAATTGATGGGCGTGGTGAGTTCCTTGGGGACCTCACCGGATTTAAAAATACCCGTCATGTTGACCTTGCTGATGCCGTTGGACTGGGAAATAACCAAGGCCCTGGTGCCATCACGGGACACCCGGAAGGTACTGACCTCCTGCCCCACCAACCAAGGAACCCTGAGCAGAACAGGTGCACCCAACTTCCCGTTGTCGTCCGGATTGATTGCCAACACCAGGCCAGAGCCGTCCCCAGCAGCAGAGAACAGCCAGCCGTTGGGGGCAAACGAGGGCGGGGTCAGGCCCACCCCAGACAAGGCAAGCACGGGTGGCTCATTGGGTGTTGCCCAATATATTTGGTTTCCCACCCCTGCTAGGAACGCAAAGTCCTTCCCCGAATAGGAAATGGCCGGCGCCGACGGATCGAGACCTGCCACAGATGCCATCCCGGGAATGCGGGCACTCTTGACGCCGTCGAAGGTGACCAGCTCGTTCTTGGACAGCGCCACTTGGGTGGGCCGCACGGGATTGTCCACGATCATGCGGCTCACCTCGTTATCAGTGCTGCCCATGTCAACAGATCTGTCATCGGCCAAGAACGCCACCTCGGTGATGGTGTTCAGGCTCTTTTGGAACGTGGTCAACAACTGCGCGTTCATTTGCTGGCGCTGCTCGATGCTTGTTTCCAGCAGAGGCCCTGCAGTCAACCCCACCCGGGCCTGCCCATTGATCACGGGCACCGAATCGCGTTCCAAGGCAATGCCGTTGGGGAATGCACTTACCACGGCGCCTTGCAAATAGGGTGCCGGGCCGTTGAGCATCGCTTTGACAATGGAGGTGGCCGTGCGTGAGGAGCGCCCAGCCAGCCACCTGACATCGGGGACCCCAAAGGTGAAACTCGGATCATAGAAGTAGAGCGAGACCGGTGCGAACAGCGTTTGGAAGTTCGCCTCGGTGAGGATCACGCCGTCGGGCGCTTCCGAGATTCTCCACTGCCCATCCACTTGCACCATTTTCATCCGCAACAGTTCCGATGAATCCGGTTTGGCCGGGGTCAGCACACCGGTTGCGTCCACCGCGGAGACCACATCGAACTTCAGCTCAAAGGTGTCCTGTTCATAGGTGGCCGCCACGGCAAAGGTGTTCGTATAGACCAGAGTGCGCTTATCCGGCGCCCATGACTGTGCCAGCGCCGGCGTCAGATATTGCCGGGCCACCTGAAAGTCGTCACTCACACCTGTTCCGGAGTCAATGAAACCGCGAATAATGCTCTCCGGCGAGGCTCCATCCACGGGGGAAAACTGCTGCAGGCTCACATTGACGGAGTTGCTCCGTGGCGCCAGCGGATCACTTTTACCCACAGGCCCCTGCATGGGGATGGTGGCACAGCCGCTCACCGCCAGAAGTACGACGACGGCCATGGCCCACAGCGCCACCGGCCAGTTCCGCCTGGTGTGGGCCGCCGGGTGCTGAGCTGTTCTTGCCGTGATACCCATCAGCGATTCACCTTTTCAGAACTAGTGATGCCCGGATCTTCGGGATCGGGTCCGCGCTTTTCCTGGTTCTTAGCCGCCTCGGGCACGGACTTAATACTGCCCAGGGCTCCCACAACCCCCAGCGCACCGGTGTGGGTCAGAACTGGGGAGGTGTTTAAAGTACTGGAACTGCCGGCCTGGCCACCGTCGGGAGGTAGCGGAACCGGTGAATGGGTCAGAACTGTGCCACGTTTGCGCGGCAGTGTGAGGCGGAAACAGGAACCTTCTCCAATGACGCCCCAGGCATCCAGCCAGCCATCATGCAGGCGGGCGTCTTCCATCGCGATGGAGAGCCCCAACCCGCTGCCGCCCGTGGTGCGGGCGCGGGCCGAATCTGCGCGCCAGAACCTGTCAAAGACGTGGCCAAGAGCCGCCGGAGACATTCCGATGCCGTAATCACGCACGGCCACGGCTACGGCACTCTCGTCCGCTGAGACGTAAATCTTCACCGGGTTTCCTTCGCTGTGCTCCACCGCATTCAGCACCAGGTTGCGTAGAATCCTGTCAATCCGGCGCGAATCCATCTCCACCACGCACTTGTGGCTGCGCAGGCGGGTCACCACAGAAAGCTCTGCCTTGTTCGCCTCGGCCACTGGCATAGCCCCGTCAATGACTGAATGGATGACGGAGAAGATATCCAACGACTCCACATCCAGATCTGCCACACCAGCATCAAAACGGGAAATTTCCAACAGATCAGCCAGTAGCAGCTCAAAACGCTCCACCTGGTGGAAAAGCAGCTCGGAGGAGCGTTTATTGATGGGGTCAAAATCCTCGCGGGCATCGAAGAGTACCTCAGCGGCCATGCGCACTGTGGTCAGCGGTGTGCGCAGTTCGTGGGAGACGTCCGAGACGAAACGCTGCTGCATCTCTGAAAGCGCACCGAGCGCGGTGATCTGATCCTGCAAGGACGTGGCCATCTTATTGAATGAGGTGGCCAAGCGGGCCATTTCATCCTCACCACTGACGGCCATCCGTTCTTCAAGCTCACCGGCCGCCAATTTTTCTGACACGGCGGCTGCCTCACTGACAGGCTTCACCACGGTCCGTGTGACGTACCAGATGATGACACCAATGAGCAGCAGCAGAATCCCACCGGCCAGCCACAACACTGACTGAATGTAGTTCAACGTCATCTGGGCGGTGTTCAGGTCATAGATCATGTACAGCTCGTAGTGGGTGCGCAGCAGTTCCACTTGGCTGCCCACCACAACGGCCGGGCTGAATCCGGACTCGCCCGTGGGCAGCGCTATTGACTGCCAGAACTGGCCGTCGGGATCGCTTTGGACTGCCTCACGGAGCTCGTCCGGGATGATGGCAGTAGTGACACCGCCGGAGTCCGAGGAGCTGACGGCAAGGCGGCTAGTTTGGCCGGGAATCTTCACCATCAAGTACTTGCGGTTATCGTCTGCGCCACCCACTTCCAACAACCGCAAGGTGTCCCCCACATAGGTCGACACACGCGGCTGATCGCTCAGGCTCGCGTTGGAAAAACTCTCCTGAACTTGCGTGGCGCCACGGGCGGATTCTTGTTGCGCCTGAGTGAGCCGCTCCTGGAAGAGTCCATTGGAAATCTGTCCGGCCAGGTAGCCGCCAACACCCACCACAGCCACGGAGGCAATGATCAAGGTGGTGGCAACCGTGCGGAACTGCAAGGACACGCGCCAACGCCGCGTCCACCAGCGCCTAATCCAAGCAAAAAATTGCGCCACGAAACGGCCTGCCGCAGCCAGAAGACCAAGGGCCTTGGCGAGCAGTGAGATAACTACTCCGTGCGCGTTGTTATCCGTGGCGGGCACAGTGTCAGCCTCAAAATCCGGGGCAGCCAAATCTCCGACGTCGTGCGGCTGCGGCTCTTCACTCATGGCTTGCTCACTCGAGGCGCACGGGATTCAGCGCTTACTGCCCGGCCTTGTAGCCAACACCGCGAACCGTCAGAACCACTTCGGGAGCCTCGGGATCGCGTTCAATCTTGGAGCGCAGACGCTGAACGTGGACGTTGACCAGGCGCGTGTCAGCAGCGTGGCGGTAACCCCACACCTGTTCCAACAACAGCTCGCGGGAAAATACCTGCCACGGCTTGCGGGCCAGGGCAACCAGGAGGTCAAACTCCAGCGGGGTCAGGGAAATCCGCTCCCCGGCGCGGCGCACGGAATGCCCGGCCACATCGATGCTGATCTCGCCGATAACAAGGGTTTCAGGGGCCTTGACATCGCCGGGACGCAGCCGGGCACGGACACGGGCTACCAACTCTGCGGGCTTAAAGGGTTTGGCCACATAATCATCGGCACCAGATTCGAGCCCACGCACCACATCCGAGGTATCGGATTTAGCCGTCAGCATCACAATGGGCACATCAGATTCGCCACGGATCAGGCGGCAAATTTCAATGCCATCAATTCCGGGCAGCATCAAGTCCAGCAGGACCAGATCGGGCTTGCTGGACTGGAAAATTTCCAGGGCCTTGGCGCCATCGGCACAAAAAACCGGGTCAAACCCGTCATTGCGCAGAACAATGCCAATCATCTCGGCCAGTGCTTCGTCATCGTCAACAACTAAAATACGTGCCTTCATACCTCTATATTTGCCTATCAACGGCCCAAAGACCCCATCGACGCTCCACAGAGCACTGCAATAGTTTCGGTCATGCCCTGTAATTCACAGGGTAAAGAGGGTTCTTCCCGATAGGGTTTGATGATGGACGTAGCAACGGGCTGATTCCGCTGCGCACCTAGATTGGTTTCTTGGCCTCACTTTCGGCTCTTAGGTTTTAGTTGGATCTCGCGGCGCAGACCCGCCGTTTAACACTGCAGTACACGAATTTCACGGGGAAAATTTCAGGGAGCATGATGACGCAGGAATCACAGGGACAACAAGACCAGCCAGATCACGCCGACCAAGCCGGTCAGCCGGGGCAGGGTGGCGTCCCAGGTCAGCCGGGGCAGGGTGGGCAACCGCAGTACCCTGCACAGCAACCGCAGCAGCCTGCCCAACAACCGCAGTACCCGGGCCCGGCTCAGCAGCCCGCGCCTCAGTACCCTGCATCCCAATACCCCGGCCAACCCCAGCAACACCAGCAGCCGCAGCAACCTCAGTGGGGACAATACGCCGGCCAGTCCCAGCAGCCTCAGCAACCTCAGTGGGGACAATACGCCGGCCAGTCCCAGCAGCCTCAGCAACCTCAGCAACCTCAGCAACCTCAGCAACCTGCATCGCAATACCCCGGCCAGCCCCAGCAACCTCAGTGGGGACAGTACGGCCAGCCCCAGCAGCCCATCCCCCAATACCCGGGCCAGCCTCAGTACCCGGGCCAGCCTCAGTACTCTGGTCAGCCGCAATACCCGGGCCAGCCTCAGCCCGGATACAACACCTACTTGGCCCCACCCAAGCCCGGCGTCATCCCGCTACGGCCTTTGGGGTTGGGTGAGATCCTGGACGGGGCTTTCCAGGCTGCCCGCCGCAACGGCAAGGCCATGTTCGGCTCGGCCCTGATCTTCCAGCTAATCACCGTGGCAGCCACGCTTCTGATCATGTTCCTAGCTTTAGGCAAGTTCGTGTTCGGCATGATGGACGGAACCGTGTTCTTCGACGAGAACAACCCCGCTGACATGGATTTCCTTGTTAGTTCGCTGTTGGGATTCTCTATATCCATAGTGGTGACGGTGTTCTTGTCCACCCTGCTGCAAATGGTGCTGCAGGGCGCGTTGGTGGTTCCCGTGGTTCGGTCAGTGCTCAACCGGAAAACCACTTTTGGGCAGATGTGGCAGCTGACCAAGCCGCGCATTGGCAGCCTGCTATTACTGGCGGTCCTGTACGCCGCGGCATCCTTGCTGGCCGTACTGATTTATGGCGCCCTAGTAGTTGTTCTGGTGATTTCCGTGGGTTCCACGGGCTCCGACTCCGCAGCTTTGGCAGCCGTTGGCCTGGCCATCCTGCTCAGCCTGCCGTTTGTGGCTGTGGCGGTCTGGATCGGCACCAAGTTACTGGTTGCCCCTGCTGCAATAGTGGTGGAGAACATTGGCGCATTTGCCGCTGTGAAACGCTCGTGGCAGTTGACTTCGCGCAACTGGTGGAGGACGTTTGGGGTAGCCATTCTGGCCTCGATCATCGCCTCCATCATTGGTGCAGTCATCACCACCCCTGTCAGCTTCATTGTGGGCCTCATTATGGGCATGATGAGCGTGCAGGCCACCGCGGAACAGGCTCTGATGCAGACCATCATCGCCCAAGTCATCTCGGCTGCCATCGGAGCCCTTGTCGGAGCCATCACCCTCGCATTCCAGACCGGTGTCATGGCCCTGATCTATGTGGATCTGCGCATGCGCCGCGACGGTTTCGATATTATTTTGCTCAAGGAATCTGAAAGCGGCAAGGACGACGGCGGGATCCCCGGTTCTCCTGTCCCCGCCGGCCTGATCCCGGGCGGGCCCGCACCGGATCCCTCCCAGTACCCCGGCAACTACTGACCGCCGGGCGCTCCTCTTGGTCTCCCTATCCTTGCCATTGACCCTTCTTCCTCTAGAAGTCCCCGTCACCCCGGGGGCTGACCAAGCACGCCGTTGGGCTGCTGAAGAACTGGCCAAACAGGCCTATCAGGACGCCAAACCCGGTTTGGCACAGCAAATCCTGGACCTCTTGGGACGCGCGTTGAGGGAGTTCCTTTCAAAAGTGGGTTCACCAGCAGGAAACCTGGGCCTGGCAATCACCATTGGGCTGGTACTGCTGGCCGTGCTGGCCATCATCTTGATCATCCGGCCGCGGTTGAACCGCAAAAAGGCAGAGGCCAAGGCAGTCTTTTCCCCCGATCAGACCCTCTCTGCCCAACAACACCGCCAACTAGCCAAGACCGCCGCGCAGGCAGGCGATTTCCAGACAGCGGTCAATGAAGCGTTCCGCGCCCTGGCCCGGGCCGGTGAAGAACGTGATGTCACGGCCCGAACCCCTGGCCGCACCGCAGTGGAAATTGCCACCGAACTGGGACTGGCCTTTCCTGGTCTGCGCACCGAAATTCAGCGCTCAGCCAACCTCTTCGCGGGAGTTCGCTATGGAAAAGTGCCGCCCACCGCGTCCATGTATGAACAATTACTGGCCACTGATACTGCCATGGCGCAAACAACGCCTGTCTACGCAGATAACTTCGCGGGGGTAGCCCCGTGACCGCTCCCCTGCCCGCGGCAATAGAATCAACCGCATCTGCTCTCGCTGTCCCAGAAAGTAGCAACGGTCCCGTATTCCAGGCCGAGAACAGCACCCCACGGCAGCGGCTGGCCCACTGGTGGCGACACTGGCGGTTCTGGCTCATTGTCGGGGCAGTGTTTGTGCTGTTGTCAGTACTGACGTTCCTTGCAGCCACTTCAGGAAACCGCAGTCTTGACGCTCTGGCTATCAATAACCCCGCTCCCGCCGGAGCCCAAGCAGCGGCGTCAGTACTGGAGAATCAGGGAGTCAATATCATGGCCACGGATTCCCTGGCCAAGACAACAGCAGCCCTATCTCACAACGCGTACGGTGCCAGCACCGTGTTGTTTTACGACCCAAGAAATATTCTCACCCCAGCCCAGGTTTCGGAACTGGCAGCTTCCGTGGAAGAAAATGGTTCCCGGCTGCTAGCCATCACCCCCGGACCCTTGACATTGAAGCGCCTCAGCCCGGACTTCAGCGCAGCCGGCAGCACAGCCGGCAGTTCTCGGGTAGACGCGGGCTGCACCAATGCCGACGCCCAAGCCGCTCGCTCCATCAGCGGTGGCGGAACAACCTCAGCCCTGAATGAGGGCCCACCCTCGGGAACCCTGCGGCTCTACAAGGGTGCACAGACCTGCTTTAGCCCTGCCAGCGGGAGCAGCCCGGCGGGAGGAGGTCTCTTGGCGAGTAACAGCTCCGGTGACATCTTCGCGCTGGGGTTTTCCGGCGTCGTGAATAACCACTACCTGGACCAGGCAGGAAATGCTGCCCTGACGTTCCGGTTGCTGGGCAGTAGGCCTGAGCTGCTCTGGTACACGGCTTCACTCAATGACATTCCACCGGCACAAAGCCCGCCCAGCCTAGCTGAGCTGACCCCGACGTGGATGTTCCCAGCCGCTGCGTGGCTCATGCTGGTGGCCGTGGTGGGTGCACTGTGGCGAGGGCGCCGGAATGGGCCGCTGGTGCAGGAGCCGCTGCCGGTTATTGTGAAGGCATCTGAAACCATGGCTGGCCGTGCCCGGCTCTACCAGGATGCCCGTGCCGTCGAAACAGCCACAAACACGCTCCGGCATGCTTCCATGACCCGGCTGGCACACGCCCTCCGGTTGGGGCACGGCGCCGAACCGGCCGCAGTCGTAGAAGCCGTCGCCATAGCGAGCAGACGCCCCAGCACGCAGGTGCATGCCATCTTGCTGGGCGCTGCCCCCACATCTGAAAAAGACATGTTGACCATCGCCGCCGAACTTGCGGCATTAGAGGAAGAAGTGGCACGTCGATGACCATGCCCCACCCGGAGACGAACCCGGAATCCTACCCGCAGCCCGGCTACCCCGCTCAGGCCGCTCCGCAGTACCAGCAGCCGGCTCAGGCGCAGGTTCAGGCGCAGCCCGGCTACCCTCAACACCAAGCACAGCAGCAAGCACAGTACTCAGAGTCTGCTCAGATTCCAGCCGCGCCCAGCCCGGCGGCTCTGGCCCTGTTGGCGGTTCGTGCCGAGGTGGCCAAGGCCGTGGTGGGTCAGGATGACACCGTGACCGGTCTGCTCATTGCGTTGCTGGCCGGTGGGCATGTGCTCCTTGAAGGCGTGCCCGGTGTGGCTAAGACACTGCTGGTGCGGACACTGTCAACAGCGTTAAGTTTGGACACCAAACGCGTACAGTTCACCCCGGATTTGATGCCCGGCGATGTGACAGGCTCGCTGATTTACGATTCCAGCACCTCTGCCTTCACCTTCCGTGAGGGTCCCGTGTTTACTAATATCCTGCTGGCCGATGAAATCAACAGGACACCTCCCAAAACGCAGGCGTCCTTGTTGGAGGCGATGGAGGAACACCAGGTCTCCGTGGATGGGATCTCGCGCAAGCTGCCGGCTCCGTTCATGGTGGCTGCCACGCAGAACCCGGTCGAATACGAGGGTACGTACCCCCTGCCCGAAGCTCAGTTGGACCGTTTCCTACTCAAACTCACCATGGATCTGCCGGGCCGGGATGATGAAATTGAAGTGATCCGCAGGCACAGCTTGGGCTTTGACCCGCAGGATCTGCACGCCGCCGGAGTACGCCCTGTGGCCGGTGCCTCCGAGCTGGAGCAGGCTCGTGAGGAAGTTGCACAGGTCACTGTGGCGGGCGAAATCCTGGCCTATGTGGTGGACTTGGTGCGGGCTACCCGCACGGCTCCTTCTTTCCAACTGGGTGTTTCGCCCCGTGGGGCCACAGCCATCTTGAAGTCCGCCCGGGCGTATGCCTGGCTCTCTGGGCGGGCCTTTGTCACCCCCGATGACATCAAGGCGCTGGCGCTGCCCACCCTCCGCCACCGTGTTGCCCTGCGCCCCGAAGCCGAGATGGACGGGGTTGCCGTAGACGGGATACTTCTCTCCATCCTGGCCACCGTGCCGGTCCCGCGCTGATCGGCACACGCTATGGCTATTTCGGGCAGGTTTTTCTTTTTGGCGCTGGCAGCCCTAATCCCTATCGTCGCCTTTCCCGGTCTACTGACGTGGGTTCTGGCCGTATCCGTTCTGCTTCTGGTCCTTGTGGTGGATGTGGCGCTGGCGGCCTCACCCCGTCAAGTTGCCGTGCGCCGAACTCTGCCTTCCGGAGTCCGGCTGGGCGAGCCCGCAACAGCCGTGCTGCGGCTCTTCAACAACTCATCCGTCATGTTGCGGGCCCAGGTCAAGGACGGCTGGCAGCCCTCAGCCGGTGCTCTCAATGCACTGGCGCAGGTCCGGATCAGGGCCGGCGAAAGAGCAGCGCTCAACGTTGACTTATTGCCCACCCGGCGAGGAGATTTAGCAACCCACCACGCCACTATCCGCTCCTTTGGCCCCCTGGGGATGGCCGCACGGCAACACACCATTACGGCACCTGGAGTGTTGCGCGTGCTGCCGCCCTTTCACTCCAAACGTCACCTGCCCTCCAAATTGCGCAAACTGCGTGAGCTCGATGGCAAGGCCGCCGTACAGATCCGCGGTGCCGGCACGGAGTTCGATTCGCTGCGTGATTACGTCCGTGGCGATGATGTGCGCTCTATCGATTGGCGCGCCACTGCCCGGCGCCAGGACGTAGTAGTGCGCACTTGGCGCCCGGAACGTGACCGCAGGGTAGTCATTGTGTTGGATACTTCCAGAACCTCCGCCACCCGGATTGAGGATGAGAGCGCCCTCGACACAGGCATTGAAGCGTCCTTGCTGCTGGCCGTCTTGGCCGAGCGGGGCGGGGACCGTGTGAGCTTGGTGGCCTACGACCGGCGTGTCCGGGCCAAGGTTTCCTCCACCGGCAAGGGCAATATGCTCAATGCCATGGTGCAGGGCCTGGCACCCTTGGAGCCTGAACTGATTGAGCTCAACGCCCAAGGCATCGCCGGGCAGGTCCGCGACGTCACTGCACACCGCGCCTTGGTGGTTTTGGTGACTTCCCTCGATGCCGGAGCCGCCGAGGAAGGCCTCATTCCCTTAGTCACCACGCTCTCACAGAAGCATCTGGTGGTTGTGGCCTCAGTGCGAGATCCTGCGCTGGAGCGGGCGCGCTTGGACCGCTCCACCAGCACCCTTGCCTACCGGGCCGCCGCCGCCGAATTCGCTCTCAACCGGCGTGAAGCCATCACGGCCTATCTCAAACAGGCGGGCGTGGAAGTGGTTGACGCTGCGCCCCAAGAACTGCCGCCCAAACTGGCAGACCTGTACATCCGGCTCAAGGCGGCCGGCCGGCTCTAGGGCTGGCCAGCTCCAAGGCAGAGAAACGCTAGGAGTTGCGAGTATCCCCGAGCGCCGCCGCCACCTCCAACGACCTGCCCAGCACCGCCCGTGCCGCCTGAGGAGAGACGCCCGCGAGGCTTCCCTCCGGGGTGATCCGCAGCTGGTTGAGCCCGGAGTCGGCCAGCCCCAGCTTCCGCCACGGGCGCATAATCCGCTCCACCAAAACAGCATACGACGGCGGAACCTGCCCGGCACTGGCCGCCCCAGCCCCAGCGGGTAGCGTCCCAGCTGTCAGCAGCCCCGCGGGCACAGTCCCAGCCCAGATACCCAGGCCCGATTCGATGGCACCCGCCAGATGCTCCCAGTGCCCGGCGTCAAGAAGCTGCAGTGGCAGCGCCACTGCATCAACACCGCATTCCAGAGCCATTTCCAGTCCACGGCGCCACTGCTCGGACTCCGCGGACAAACCGTTGGTGTTTCCACTGCTTTTTTGGCCGTTGGCCCCGTTGGCAGGACCTGGCAGAGACAGACTCGAGGCCTGGCCCAATCCTGTCTCGGCGGGGGTCAGATTCAACGCCACCTGCTCGAATCCGGCGTTCCGCGCCGCTGCGCACAAATCATTCCAGCACTGGCGAACTTCGGCACGGCCAACAGAACGCAATGTCCGGTATCCCGATGCGGTGGGGATACTGCCGGCCAGGATTGCTCCAATATGCGGCTCATCCACTTGCAGTGTCAGTGCGGCCCCGGGTACGGCGGCCTGCACCTTCCGGGCATGGACCTCTAATCCGGCAGCCAGTGACTGGGCAATATCTCGCCGGGCCCCGTAGTCCGCCAGTGCGCGTTCGCCATAATGCAGGTGGATGGCTGCCGCCAACGAGAACGGGCCCACCACCTGGACCTTCAACGATTCCGGTGAGAGCCCGGCGGCACCAACCACGTCAGCGAGTACATTGATATCCGTGGACAGAGCAGATTCAGCACGCCTAAAGTCCAGCCCTGGTCTGTCAACAAAGCGCCAACCATACGGCTGGGTGTCCACGGCCAGTTCTTGGAGCAGCACAGCCGTACGCCCAACTTGTTCCGAACCCGGGCCACGGGCTGGCAGCTGGGGAAGGAATGGCAGGTGCGGGCCGGGGAATACGCCCACGGAAACCTTGGCGGCCTCCTCCGGATCTACTCCGGGCCAGGGGCCCAGGGCTGTTGCGGTGGGTGCTTCAGGGAAGGCCGGGGCCTGCTCCTGTGAGGGGGCCGGGGTGTGCTCGGGTGAGGGGATCACTGAGGCGCCGTGCCGCTGGCGTCCATTCTGGCAGCAGTCTGCGGATCCGCCACAAACCCCTGCCCATCTAGGCTGACTACGGGAACGCCACCCGTGGCCGCCGCCGCAGAATGGCTTTGCGAAATGGCCTGGTGGTGGTGAATGACCTCGCTGATGATGAAATTCAGGAACTTCTCCGCGAAGGCGGGGTCCAAATTGGCTGACTCGGCCAGGGCACGCAGGCGTTGGATCTGCGCCTTCTCACGGTTGGGATCACCGGCAGGCAGCCTGTGCTTGGCCTTGAGAATCCCCACGCGCTGGGTGGCCTTGAAACGCTCAGCCAGCAGGTACACCAAGGTGGCATCAAAGTTATCGATGCTGGAGCGGATGGACAATAGCTCAGCCATGACGGCCGGTTCCACGGCTCCGGTCAGCGAACTGGCCGCCGGGTCAAAGTCGTCGACGGACAGGTGTTGTGCGTGGCTCGATTCGCTCATGAAAACAGTTTAGGCGGTGCCCGGCGCGGACAAAAATACTGTCCATGCCAGGCACCGCCTCTTACTGTGCCAGCTAGTTTACTTTGCGCCCAGCAATGCTTGGTGGAGCGCCCGGCGTTTGGCCTGCTCCTCCGGGTTGGGCACGGGCAGTGAGGCGATCAGACGCTTGGTGTAGGCGTCCTGCGGGTTGCCCATGATCTGGTTCCCGATCCCCTGCTCCACCATCTTGCCCTTGTAAAGCACCCCAACCCACTCGGCCAGGATGTCCACCACGGCAAGGTCGTGGCTGATGAACAGTGCCGCAAAGCCCAGTTCGGTCTGAATCTCGCGGAATAGCTCCAGTACCTTCGCCTGCACCGAAACATCCAGGGCAGAGGTTGGCTCGTCCGCAATGAGCAGCTTGGGCTTGAGCGCCAGGCCGCGGGCCAGTGAGGCTCGCTGACGCTGCCCGCCGGAGAGCTCGTGCGGAAAGCGCTTGGCGTAGGCCGCCGGCAACTGCACCGATTCCAGCAAATCGGCAACCTTCTTGGAGACCGCCTGGCTGTTCAGATCGGTGTGAATAAGCAGCGGTTCCGCCACACATTCGCCAATGGTCAGGTGCGGGTTAAAGGACGCCGCGGGATCCTGGAAGACAAAGCCAATGTCTTTGCGGAATGGCCTAAAAGAACGCTCCTTGTAGTTGAGCATCTCGTAGCCGAGCACGTTCAAGGAACCGCCTGTGGTGCGGTTCAGCCCTGCAATGGCACGGCCAATGGTGGTTTTGCCCGAACCGGACTCCCCCACCAGACCAAAGACTTCTCCGGCACTGATAGTGAAGGAAACCTTGTCCACTGCCTTAAAGGCGGGGCTGCCCAGACGGCCAGGATACTCAATTTCCAGATCCGTGGCCCGGACCAAAACTTCCTTATCCTGGAAGGCTCGTTCGGTGAAACCGGCAGAGGCAGAATCGCGGCCCAAGTGCGGCACAGCGGCCAGAAGCTTCTGCGTGTAGGCCTCTTTGGGCGCGGCAAACAAAGCTGATGCGCTGGCTTCTTCCACCACATCACCTTCGAACATGACCACCACCCGATCGGCCAGGTCAGCCACCACCCCCATGTTGTGGGTAATCAGGACAATGGAAGTTCCGTAACGGTCCCGCAGATCACGGAGCAACTCCAGAATTTCAGCCTGCACGGTGACATCCAGCGCTGTGGTGGGTTCATCGGCCACAATCAGGCCCGGGTTCAGGGCCAGTGCCGCGGCGATGACAACACGCTGTTTCTGTCCACCGGAGAACTGGTGAGGATAATAATCCACACGCTTCTCCGGCTCCGGAATGCCCACCTTGCCCAGCGCCTCGATGGCCAACTTGCGGGCTTCCTTCCTGCCCACACGCTTTCCCTCGGGACGATGGGCGCGCAGCCCCTCAGCAATTTGCCAGCCCACCGTGTAGACCGGGTTCAGGGCCGTTGAGGGTTCCTGGAACACCATGGCCACGTCGCGTCCACGGATCTTACGCAGTTGTTGCGGGCTGACCGTAAGGACGTCGTTACCGCTGATGATCACGGCGCCGCTGCCCTGGGCGGTCTCTGGCAGCAGACCCAAAATGGCCTTGGCCGTCACCGTCTTACCGGAGCCCGATTCACCCACAATGGCCACAATCTCCCCCGGGGCCACGGTGAAGGAAACATCCTTCACCGCGGGAACATCCCCTTGGTCCGTGGCGAAGGTGACACGCAAATCATCGATCTTCAGGACCGGCCGCGGTGTGCTCTCCCCGGAGGGTGTCCCACTAACGGCTGCCTTTTCTGTGGAGCGGCTCATGCTTCCACCAACTCCTCTTGCTTCTGAGCGCCGTTTTTCTTGGCCTTCTTGCGCCCCCGCAGTCGCGGATCGTTGAGATCATTCATGGATTCACCCAGCAACGTCAGGCCCAGCACCGTCAGCACAATGGCGGCACCCGGGAACACACCCGTCCACCAGATACCGGCGGTGGCGTCCGACTGCGCATGGTTGAGGTCATAACCCCACTCTGCCGCCGCGGATGGTTCAATACCGAAGCCCAGGAAGCCCAAGCCGGCCAGGGTCAAAATGGCCTCGGACGCGTTCAAAGTGAAAATTAGCGGCAGCGTCCTGGTGGCGTTCTTGTAGATGTGCCGGGCCATGATGCGCACGCTGGAGGCGCCCACCACAATGGCAGACTCCACAAACGGCTCAGCCTTCAGACGGATAGTCTCGGCGCGGATCACTCGGAAGTACTGCGGGATGAACACCACCGTGATGGAGATGGCGGCCGCAAAAATACCCGACCACATATCCGAACGGCCCTGGCTCAGCGCAATGGACATGACCATGGCCAGCAGCAGTGTGGGGAACGCGTAAATCGCATCCGCAACCACCACAAGAATCCTGTCCAGCCAGCCGCCAATATAGCCGGAGACCAGACCCAGAATCACACCAATGAAAATAGAGAGCGCAACGGCAACAACAATCACTATGAAGGCAGTCTGGGCCCCCCAAATGGTGCGGGAGAAAACATCGTAACCTCCCGCCGTCGTGCCCCAAATATGGGCCGACGACGGCGCTGCCTGGGTCAGATCAAAGCGTTGGGTTGCACCGTAGGGGGCAATCAACGGCGCCAAGGCGGCGGTCAGCAAGAAGATCAGTGTCAGAACAATGCCGGCAACGAGCATGCCGCGCTGGAGTCCCACACTCTTTTTGAGTTGGGAAATGACGGGTAAGCGGGAAAAAAGTGACTTTTTATTCTCCACGGCCTAGTACCTCACCCTCGGGTCAATCAAGGCAGCAATAACATCCACGATGAAGTTGGTGACGGCTACAATGACGGCCAGCAAAGCGACAATGCCCTGAACAGCTACGAAGTCGCGCGCTGTGAGGTAGTGGGCCAGCTGGAACCCGAGTCCCTTCCATTCGAAAGTGGTCTCGGTCAGGACCGCGCCGCCAAGTAGCAATGCAATCTGCAGACCCATAACGGTGATGATGGGAATCAGTGCGGGCTTGTATGCGTGCTTGGTGAGGAGGCGGTATTCGCTGACGCCCCTGGACCGGCCGGCTTCAACAAAGTCCTTGTTGAGCGTGCCGATCATGTTGGTGCGCACCAGCCGCAAGAAGATGCCTGCGGTGAGCAGACCCAAAGCTACGGCGGGCAGTACGGCGTGATGGGCAACATCCCAAAACACGTCCATGTTGCCGCTGCGCAGGGCATCGAGCCAGTAGATGCCCGTGGGCGCCTCCAGCTGGGCCATGAAAATTTCCGTATTTGTGGTGCCGCGCCCCGCCACAGGGAACCAACCGAGCCAGATGGAGAAGACCAGCTTCAGGATCAGGCCGGCGAAGAATACCGGGGTGGCGTAGAAGGCGATGGCCAGGACGCGGGAGATGGCATCCTGCCACTTATCACGCTTGTAAGCGGCAATCATGCCCAGGGGAATGCCGATCAGCAACGCCACAACCAGTGAGTTGATGGCCAGTTCCAACGTTGCCGTGCCGTAAGTGGCCAGCATGTCTGAGATCAGTAAGTTATCAGAGATGGTGCGGCCAAAGTTGCCTGTGGCTATTTGTCCCAAGTACTCGATGTATTGGACGAAGAGGGGCCTGTCATATCCGGCCTCGTGAATACGTGCCGCCAACTGATCCGCCGGCAGCCGTCCGCCCAGGGCTGCCGTAATGGGATCGCCGGTCAGGCGCATCAGGAAGAACACCATGGTGACGAGGATAAAAATGGTGGGGAAGATCAGAACAAAGCGGATGGCGAGGTACTTGCCCAGGCTGCCGCCAGCTTTCTTCTTACTCTTGGGGGCCTGGCGTACGGGTTCATCCGCCGGCAGGTCAATCAATGCGGTCATGTGCGCCTATTTCTTTTGGTACCGTGCTCTGCAAGGGCACTTCTCTCGTGAACCGCACAAAGGGCGGGGCGTCCTTTTCAGAAAGCCCCGCCCACTGCGCAGTGATAGATGTTTCGGTAATTACCGAAGCTCCCTTACTTGGACAAAACTCCCAGACGGAACTTGAAGGAAGCGTCCAGAGTGTCCTTGGTGCCGTTGACAGCTGCACCGGAAACCGCAACCTGAGCACCCTGCAGCAACGGCAAAGTGGAGAGGTCCTTGGATTCCGTGGTCTGAATCTCTTCGATCATCTTGGTCCGCTTGGCGGGATCATTGGTGGTGACCTGCTCGGTGATCAACTTGCGCACTTCGGGGTTGTCGTAGTGGTTAGACAGGAAGTTGTTATCGCCGAAGAACGGAGTGAGGTAGTTATCAGCATCAGAGTAATCAGGGAACCAACCCAGCTGGTACATGGGGTAGGCATCCTCGGTGCGCTGTTTGGCGTAGGAAACCCACTCAGTTTGCTGCAGGTTGACCTTGAACAGCTTGGTGTTTTCAAGCTGTGACTTGATCGCTGCGTACTCATCTCCTGAGGATGAGCCGTAGTGGTCACCGTTGTACTGCAGATCCAAGGTCACCGGAGTCGGGACGCCGGCGTCGGCCAGGGCCTTGGCAGCCTTAGCAACATCGGGACCACCGTTTCCGTCGCCGTACATGCCCTTCAAGGGCTCGATGGCACCGGTGAAACCGGCGGGAACTGGAGAGTACAGGGGCAGGTAGGTGCCCTTGTAAACCTGGTCAGCAATCTTGGCCCGATCAATGGAATCGGCCATGGCCTGGCGCACGGCCAAGGACTTCGCCGCATCAGCATCAGGGGTCTTGGCACCGAAGGGCATGGTGTCGAAGTTGAACACGATGTAGCGAATTTCGCCACCGGGGCCAATATCAACCTTGAGGTTCTTATCGGTCTTGAGGCTCTCAATGTCAGTTGCCGTCAGTGAACGCCAAGCAACATCAATGCTGCCCTTCTGAACTTCAAGCTTCATGTTGTTGGAGTCAGCGAAGTACTTCATCGTCACCGAATCAGACTTGGCCGGGCCCAACAGGCCCTTGTAATCGGGGTTCTTCTTGAAGGCGATGAGCTCGTTCTTCTTAAAGGAATCGATGCTGAACTGGCCAGCGAAGGCCTTGCCCTTGATGATGTCATCATCGGTGGTGATGGAATCTGCACTAAAGACGCTGTCATCAACAATGGGACCGGCCGGGCTGGTCAAAACCTGGGGGAAGGTCTGATCGTTGCCAACCTTGAGCTTGAACACCACGGTGGTGGCATCCGGAGCTTCCACGCTAGCCAAGTTACCCAAGAGCGAGGACGGGCCGTTGACATCGTTGATCTTGATCTGACGGTCAAAGGAGAACTTAACGTCCTTTGAATCCAGCTCGGTTCCGTTGGCCCACTTCAGGCCTGCCTTCAACTTCACGGTGTATTCCGTAGGAGAGGTGAACTCGGCTGATTCGGCCAAGTCCGGCTTGGGATCGGCGCTGCCCGGTTCGGAGTTCAACACAAACGGGTAAATCTGGTTCATGACCATGAACGAACCATTGTCATAGGATCCGGCGGGGTCCAGAAAGGTGATCTTGTCCGTGGTGCCCACAATAACGGGGGCTCCGGCGGCACCGTTGCCACCTGAGTCGCTTCCGCCTGAAGGACCCGTGCATGCCGTCATGGCGAGAACGGAGACGCCAGCAACGGCAATCACCGAACTCAGTCCAAATTTATTCTTAGCCATCAGCAAACTTTCTCTTGTGCGATAAGGTGGGCGCCGCCACATTACGTTGTGTGACGATGCCCACTTCCCTGATAGTCAATCTTTATCAGATTTGCACGCACGGACTTGCATCGAAAGGTCAGTTGCAACCAGAAGGTTACCAAAGAGTAACGACGTTGTTACTCTCATGGATGTGCCGGCCCTTAGGGCTGGCTGAAGGATTCTGCGCGCGGGCCCGCCCGGAAGTAGGGGCTGCGCCCAAACCAGCCGGCAAGCTGGGTGTAGGAATCGGAGGCTATGGGGACGCGGACCTCCACACCAATGCCCCTGTCGGTTCCTCGATGCTCAAGCTTGAGCATCCGTTGAGACCAGGCCAGCGATTGTTCAGCCAGTACCGGATCCAGAATCACAGGGACGCCTGTTGCCTTGAGCAAGTCCCAGGTATGGACGGTGAATTCTGTGATCTGCAGTCCTATCCGGCTGCGCAGGGGCGCCTCACCACCACCCGGGAGCGCCACCTGAGTGCTGAGATCCGCCGTTGCCCAGGCGCGCATGAGTAAGACGGCGCCGTCGCTAAAGCGAGTGGACCAATCAGCTCCCACTGTGGCATCTGAGGCCATCGGGTCAATGTGGGTACCCCGGGCCATAATGGTGAATTTAGGTAAATCCTGAACCACTAGATGATGCAGGAGATCCTGCACGGACCAATCAGCGCAAGGCGTGGGCCAGTCCGCTTGGTTGGCCGAGATGGCGCTGATAACTTCTGCGCACTGATTCAGCGCGCCTTCTAAGTGTTGCAGCGGGTTGGGAATTGTATGCGGGGGCATCGTGTCAACCTTCCGTGAGCCAAGTCACCTTAGAAGGAAGCTTACGCCAGCCCCGCAACCCCTCTCCCGCCACTACAAATGCTCCCTCACTTTCGGGCGTGTTTTAGCGAACGCTTTTTATGAAAGTGCTGGACCGTTTGCCCAAAAGCCCCCTAAAGTGAGGGCGCGATGGGAGGGGGCTTAGGGGAGGTCCGGGCGGGCCAAGGACCTTGCCGTGTCGATGGTTGCTTGACCCAGCACACGGGATCCCTGGTACAGCACAATGGTCTGCCCCGGCGCCACCCCGCGTAGCGGCTCCACCAAGGTGACATGCAACTGCTGGCGGGTGCCGCCGTCGTCCGTTTCTTCTGTGATAAAGGCGCGGGCCGGCACGGGGTCACCATGGGCACGAACCTGGGCGTAGCAATCAAACTCTTCGCCGGTAGCTACCTCGGCGATGGGCAGCCCGGCCCAGGAAACCTTGATGCCCTGGATGGAATCAATAGCCAGCAGGGCGTGCGGGCCCACAATAACCTTGTTCTCCTTGGGCCGGATTTCCAACACGAAGCGGGGCTTACCGTCGGCGGCGGGCGTGCCCAACTTCAGACCGCGGCGCTGACCTACTGTGAACTGGTTGGAGCCGGTGTGGCCGCCCACTTTCGCGCCGGTTTCGTCAACAACGTCCCCGTCGGTCATCTCGATCTTCTCAGCCAGCCAGCCGGCGGTGTCGCCGTCCGGGATGAAGCAGATATCGTGGCTGTCCGGCTTCTTGGCCACGGACAGGCCGCGGGCCTCAGCTTCGGCGCGAACCTCGGCCTTGGACGGGGTATCGGCCAGGGGGAACATGGAGTGCTTGAGCTGCTCATGAGTCAACACCCCCAGTACATAGCTCTGGTCCTTGGCCCAGTCAGCAGCACGGTGCAGCTCCGGGTTGCCGTCTGCATCGATGATGACCTTGGCGTAGTGGCCCGTGCAGACAGCATCGAAGCCCAGCGCGATGGCCTTCTCCAGAAGGGCCGCGAATTTGATCCTCTCGTTGCAGCGCATGCAGGGATTGGGGGTGCGTCCGGCGGCGTATTCGTCGATGAAGTCCTGGACCACATCCTCCTTGAAACGTTCGGAGAAATCCCACACGTAGTACGGGATGCCGAGCAGATCGCAGGCCCGCCAGGCATCGTTGGAATCCTCCACGGTGCAGCAGCCGCGGCTGCCGGTGCGTAGGGTTCCGGGCATGCGGGAGAGCGCCAGGTGCACGCCGACGACGTCGTGCCCGGCATCTACTGCACGTGCCGCGGCTACGGCGGAGTCAACTCCGCCACTCATGGCTGCCAATACTCGCATTACTTGCCTTTCACTTGCTGTGTACCGCTGAAGATTGTTGCGCCGGCACCCTTAGCGGGTGCTTGCTGTCTGAATGGATGAGGCGTGCCCGGCCATGCCTGCTTTTTTTGCGCGCGCATGTGCCTCTGGCAGAGCGGCAACAAAGGTCTCAACGTCGGACGGCGCCGATGTATGCCCCAAACTAAAGCGCTGTGCGCCACGTGCGGTGTCCTCATCTAGTCCCATGGCCAACAAGACGTGCGAGGGGCGGGGGACTCCTGCGGTGCAGGCCGAGCCTGTGGAGGATTCAATGCCTGCCATGTCCAGCAGGAACAGCAGGGAGTCCCCTTCACAACCGGGGAACGTGAAGTGGGCGTTGCCGGGCAGTCTTTTATCCGGCGCCACGGCCGGGTCAATCCCGCGCAGCACCGCCTCGGGAATGGCTTCACGGACTGCGGCAATGATGGCGTCCCGGAGTTCTGAAATACGGACGCTCTCAGACTCTAGATGGGAGGTGACATCGGCTGCGGCCGCGGCAAAGGCGGCAATCCCGGCCGTGTCCAGGGTGCCGGAGCGGACGCCACGTTCCTGCCCGCCACCATGCAAAACAGGGGTGAGCTTTACGGCCCGGCCCAGCAGCAGCGCGCCAACACCCACGGGGCCGCCGATCTTGTGACCGCTGATGGACATGGCCGCCAGGCCGGAGTTACGGAAGTTCACGGGCACGGAGCCGAACGCCTGGACGGCGTCCGAATGCACCGGGATGCCGTACTTGTCGGCGAGCGCAACCACCTCGGCGATGGGCTGGATGGTGCCCACCTCATTGTTGGCCCACATGCAGGTCAGCAGCGCGACCGAGTCCGCTCCGCCGTCGGACAATTCTTTTTCCAGTGCGGCAAGGCTGAGCGTGCCGGTGGCATCGACCGGCAGCCAGATCGCTTCGGCGCCTTCGTGCTTTTCCAGCCATTCCACGGTGTCCGCCACGGCGGCGTGCTCAATGGCGGAGACCAGGATGCGGGTGCGGGCGGGCTCGGCAGCATTGCGGGCCCAGAATAGGCCCTTCACAGCGAGGTTGTCCGCCTCGGTCCCACCGGAGGTGAAAATGACCTCCGTGGGGTGGGCGCCAGCAGCCTTGGCGATGGTTTCGCGGGAGGCTTCCACAGTGGCGCGGGCGCGGCGGCCGGCTCCATGAAGGGAGGACGGATTGCCGCTACGGGCAATAACGGAGGTGAGTGCGGCGAGGGCCGGGGCCGAAATAGGCGTGGTCGCCGCGTGATCTAGATACACGGGCACTTGATAATTCTACGGCACAGACGCACTCACTGGCGTGGGGCGTTGATCACGTCACCTTCAGAGCTGAGGTTGGTGGCGGGGCTCACCTGGAGCGCCTCCAGTACCGGTGAATTGACGACGGCGGCAATCAACTCTGCGCTCCCGCCCACCAAGGTGGAATCAAAGTCGATCTCCGTGGCCAGGCACCAGCTCCGGCCAGCCGGCCAAGCCAGATTGGGATTCTCGCGGTGCGTCCCACCTTCCTCCTCGCTCCAGGGTGGGCGGGCCAGCTCTGCCATGGCGCCGCGGAAAACCCAGTATTCGCGCAACCCGCCAGCCACTCTGAGCCGCTCGCCTGCGCCGTCCGGAATGCCGCCGTCGCCAGGCGCGAAGCTCCCCCAACCAACCCATACGGCTTGGAAAACGTCCTGCCCGGCAGCCGTGTGCCCGGCCAATATTTCAGCCAAGGCCACCAGTTGGGTCTGGTCGAGCTCTCCTTGGTCCGGCCGCCCGTAGGGTGCACCCTCAAGCACCGCGTTGCCGTAAAGCTCCGTCTGCGCCAGCCGGTGGAACTGGACGGCGGGGTGGACGGCGGTCCCTTTCGCCGCGGCGACATCTGTCCACCGCACCTCCGGCGTGGTGTTGCCGCTGACCCGGTGCAGGATCCGGGCGTACGCCTGAAAGCTATCCGGAATGGTGGTGGCAACCGTGCCAATCCATTGATCCCAGAGCTCCTTGTTCAGGTAGCGTTCCAACGCGTCGGCGATCCACTGCCCATCACTTCCGTCAACTTGTTCCATGGGCCCACATTACCAACGCCTAGGCAGTCAACTCCGAGGCAGTGAAAGTGGGGATGGTGGGAAGCTAATGCTTCAGGACCAACCGGGCGCAGCAGTGGGAGATTTCGGCGTCCGGGGCCAAGGCGTGGCGGTCGTCAGCGCAACCCTCCAGCGCACCGGCCAGCAGGGAGCCGTTGAGCGAGCACACCACACCCGTGTGATCCTGCGAGAGCCGGTGGAAGGGGCAATTGGCCATGATGGTGCCACCCTGCCCGTCGGGCTGAGGGCTGTAGCCGGCATTCAGTAGCAACTGGTGGATGTCACCGCCCTCCATGCCGAGCCGGCGGCCCTCCTCGTACGCCACGGCGGCCATGGAATCAGCCACATTCTCGCCGGAATCGATGGCCCGTTGCACGGCGGCTGCGAGCAGCGCGGCCGCTAGATCGTAATGCCGCGGCGGAACAGAGGCGCTGATCTCAGCCTGTGCCACGGCATATAGCTTGCTGGGCCGTCCGGATCCCGGCCCCGTTTTCGCACCCAGTTTGCGGTACTGAACGCTGAGCAGCTTTTCCTCCACGAGCCGGTCCAATTGCAGCCGCACCGTGCTCTTGGGCAGGCCCAACGCCTGAGCACAGTCATCCCGGCTCAGCGGCGCGGAAGCGTCGCGCACCATTTCAAAGAGCTTGCGACGCACAGGGTCCCCCAGCGCAGCCACCGCACGCAGCCGTTCGCCGTCGTTGAGTCCGGAGCGCAGGGCGGTTGTCATCTCTGCCTGTTCCTTGCTGATAATCGGCTTGCCGTTGAGTTGTACAAATTCTTCCATGGCCTGGGGCCTTGCGCTTTCCGTCCGTTGACACTAAGTGTGGATTATTACGCGTTTACTTGACGCTTCGAGTCTGCACTTCTAAAGTCAATAATACAAGCTTTAGAAAGGGTTGGACATGACGATTACCAGCACGGCGTTGCCTGACATTCTTACCTTGGATGAGACGGAAATTCTGGCCGTACCCGGAATTGATCTGCCCCGCGCCCAGGCAGCCATTGCCGAATTTCTGCGTGCATTGGGCCGGGACGAGACCAGCCCGCACCTGCTTGACACTCCCCGCCGGGTGGCTGGTGCCTACGCGGAGATGCTCACACCCCGCGAGACGTCCTGGACCACGTTCCCCAACGACGATGGTTACCAGGGCCTGGTTCTGGTCAAAGCCATCCCGTTCCATTCACTGTGCCAGCACCACCTGCTCCCCTTCCGTGGCGTGGCCCATGTGGGTTACCTGCCCGGCGATCGGCTGTTTGGCCTGTCCAAACTGGCCCGCGGCGTGGAACTCTTCTCCCGCGATCTTCAAGTCCAGGAGCGCCTCACCCAGCAAGTCGCCGACTGGCTCGAGGACACCTTGGCTCCGCGCGGGGTTGGCGTGGTCATGGAAGCCGAGCACATGTGCATGTCATTGCGCGGTGTACAGACCGCTGGCACCTTGACCCGCACCTCGGTCTTTACGGGGCTATTGCACGAGGACGGCCCCTTGCAAAGGCAGTTCCCGCACTGACATTTTTCCTCACCAAATAACAGAAACACCGAATTTCCAGTGGAAAGAGTTTCGATCATGAGTCAGAGCACCAGCACAGCAGCCCCCGGCATGGTCATCATTGGCGGCGGACTCACAGCCGCCACCGCTGCGGAGACTCTGCGGAAGGAAGGGTGGGACGGGGCCATCACCATCGTGTCCGACGAAGCCGAGACCCCGTACCAGCGCCCGCCGCTGTCCAAGGGATTTTTGGCCGGCGAGGAGGGCGAAGACGCCCTGCTGCCGCTGCCTGCGAACTGGTACCCGGAGAACAATGTCACCCTCCGCACCGGCACTGCCGCCACTGCGCTGGACCCGGCCGCCCACACCGTCACACTGGCTGACGGATCCACGCTTTCGTATGCCAAGGCGCTCATCGCAACAGGTGCCGCCCCGCGCCATATCCCTTTCCCCGGCGTCGAGCTCAAGGGTGTTTACACGTTCCGGACCAAAGCAGACAGCGTAGGCCTGCATGCCCTGCTCGAAGGCGGCGGCAAGAATGTGGTCATGATCGGCTCCGGCTGGATTGGCATGGAAATTGCTGCCACGGCCACCGAGCTGGGCAACAAGGTGGCGCTCATGGGGCTCGAGGACGTGCCGCTGTCCGTGGCGATCGGAGCGCAACTGGGCACCGTGTTCACCAACCGGCACAAGGAGGCCGGTGTGCAGTTTGAGCTGCCCGCCAGTGCCGCCGAAATTCAGGGCTCCGATGGGCAGGTCACCTCCGTACTGACCACCACCGGTGTCACCCTGCCTGCCGATATTGTCATTGTGGCCGTGGGGGTAGTCCCGAACATCTCCCTGGCCAAGGGCGCCGGGCTCACCATCAACAACGGCATCGAGGTGGACGCCTCCCTGCACACCTCGGCGGCGGATGTGTTCGCAGCCGGTGACGTGGCCAACGCCATGCACCCGGTGACCGGCATGCACGCCCGCTCCGAGCACTGGGCCAACGCCATTGCCAGCGGCAAGGTGGCGGCCAAGTCCATGCTGGGCAAGGACGCCGTGCTCGATGACATCCCCTACTTCTACACCGACCAATTTGACCTCGGCATGGAGTACTCCGGCTTCGGGGCACTGACCAAGGATGCCGAAGTGGTGATCCGCGGCGACCTGGAAAAGCGAGAATTCATTGCGTTCTGGGTGCTTGAGGGGCGTGTGGTGGCGGGCATGAACGTGAACATTTGGGACGTCCAAGATGCCATCAAGGCGCTCATCTCCTCCGGCCGCACCATCGACACGGCCAAGCTGGCTGACCCGCAAACCCCGCTCGAGGCTATTTGATGGAGGGTATGAGGACCTCTTCCACCACCATGGGCAACGCTGCCCCGTTCTACACCCCGCCGCTGCTCCACCCGGTCCACCACTTTGGCCCGCGCACCATCGACTTCAGCCGCCAGGTGGCGCTAATGGCGATCGTGAACCGCACTCCTGACTCCTTTTACGACGGCGGGTCCACGTTTGCGCTGGATGCGGCAGTTGCGGCGTCCCTTGCTGCGGTGGAGAACGGCGCAGACTGGGTTGACATTGGTGGTGTCCCGTTTGCGCCGGGGCCAGCCATTGGTGCCGAGGCAGAAGGTGACAGGGTGGTGCCGGTCATTGCCGCCGTGGCTGGCGCCAGCGACGTCATCATTTCCGTGGACACATTCCTGCCCGAGGTTGCTGCGCGCAGCATTGCGGCAGGCGCCAACGTCATCAATGACACCACGGGTTTATCCAACCCGGACATTGCCAGGGTGGTGGCTGAGTACGGTGCCCATTTGGTCATCACGCATTCGCTCGCCGCCCCGCGCACCGTGTACCCACGTCCGCATTATGATGATGTGGTGACCGAGGTTGCGGCGTTCCTCTCGGAGAAGGTGGAGTTGGCGTTGTCGCTGGGTGTTCCGGCGGAGAAAATCATCATCGATCCCGGCCACGATCTAAACAAGAACACGCTGCACACGCTGGAAATCACGCGCCGCTTCAATGAAATTGCGGCGTTGGGCTTCCCCACCCTGGCGGCCGTGTCCAACAAGGACTTCATTGGCGAGACACTCAACCAGACCAAGTCTGAGCGGTTGGAGGGTTCCATTGCCTCCGGGGTGATCTGCATTTTGGGCGGGGCCCGGATTCTGCGCATGCACAACGTGGCGGCCTCCAGCTCCGCCATCCGCATGACCGAGGCTGTCATGGGGTGGCGCTCCCCTGCCTACCTGAAACACAACATGGGCCAGATCAACGAACCCGCCCACGCGGAACACACCACCCCGCACAGCAACTAAACGCGCAGCAACTAAAGGAGCCAGCCACCATGGAACGGATCTTCCCCGAGCCCGCCGTACTCTCTTCGGCGGCGCTGGAAGCGGAACTGCTGGCGGCTCCACCGGAGAACCGGAAAAGCAACCGGCCGTGGGTCAGCTTCAACTTCATCTCCAGCATTGACGGTGCCGCATCCATGGAGGGGCTCTCGGGCCAGCTCGGAAATGCGTGGGACCAGCGCGTGTTCTCGCTGCTGCGCCAGAGCGCGGACGTCATTGTGGTGGGAGCCCAGACCATCCGTGCCGAAGGCTATGGCGGGGAACTGCTGAGTCCGGCGGCCCAGGCATGGCGGCACCAGAATTGGCTGGCACCGCACCCTCCGCTGGCCATTGTCTCCGGTTCCCTGAACTTGGATCCGGGCCTAGAAGTGTTCACTAAGGCACCCGTGCGTCCCCTGGTTTTGACCATCTCATCGGCATCACAGGAGCGGCGGTCGGCATTGACGGAGGTGGCCGACGTTCTCAATGTCGGGGAAGAGGCCCTGGACGTGGACCGGCTCATCGGTGAGCTGAACGAGCGCGGCTACAAGAACATCCATTCCGAGGGCGGGCCCACACTGTTGGGAAGTTTCGCCGCGGCCAACCGGGTGGATGAGCTGAACGTGACCCTCTCCCCGCTGCTGGTGGGCGGATCGGCCCGCCGAATTGCACACGGCGCGGCCGGGGAAGCTGCCCACAGCATGGAGCTGGCCCGGATCTTGAAGGCCGATTCCATGCTGTTCCTGCGCTACGTCAGGCCCGCCGGCTAGTCTGCCCGGCTGCACCTGCTCGCACGTTCCCAAGAGCCGCTTTAGGGGTTTCAGGGTGCCACGACGATCGCGCTACCCGGAGCCAGCTGCCCTTCCCGAACCAGGGCGTACCCCGCGTCCAAGCCATCGAGTCCGTTCATGGGCTCAATCGTGAGCCAGCCCTTGCTCTCGGTAAAGGCACTGCGCAGGAACTCCTGGGTCACCCGGTTGAACTCTGCGGCACCCCACTGCTTCATCCGTTTCTGGAAAACCCCGGGGGCAAAGAACATCTCGCTGCGTTCACGGATTATGCCTGTCCCACCACCGGCCTGGTCCCAGTGCGTCAGGCCCACGTTGATTGAGTGGAGCATTGCGTCCCCGAGGTGGCGATGCACTCGGCCGAGCACATCGCCGCTACCTGCCATGTCGACGACGGCGCTGGGCCGGTGGGAGAGCGAGTCCTCGATCTCGTCGTAGCTCACAACCTGGTCGTAGAGCCCGAGCCCCATGACGAAGTCGCGGTTCTTGGGTGCTGTGATCCCAATGATCGCAGGAGCACTCTCATCCTGTTTCAGCGCCCGGGCCAGGCCTATGCCGGTCTTGGAAGACGCCGAGACGATGACCACCTGCTCCGCCGCGAACCATGCGGCGTCCCGCAGTTGTTCACGGAGCGCCCAGGCGGTGGTCTGCAACGGGTTCAGCAATATTCGTAGATCGTCATCGGCCGGATCGTAGTCCGGTTCCTGCAACACCCGCTGGTACGTGTTATAGGTGGTCGGAAGCTCCGCACGGTGCGCAGAGACGTCAACCACCGGGCTCACTGCAGGGCGTGCGGCGTCGGGGTGCATGAGCAGATGCGTGGCCGGAGGGAAGTAGCCGAATAGCCGCTCGCCTACCTCCAGATTGGCGCACCGGGACTCCACTACATCCCCAAAGCCCCACACCGGCATCAAACCCCACCCGTCAGCACCCGCGGCATCGTCCCCTGGTTCTGGTGCGGCGGGGAAGAACTGCCAATAGTCCATGCGGTCGCCCAGTACCACGTAGGTGATGTTGTTCGAGGACAGCCCGAAGCGGTCCACCCGCACCAAAACATCACCCTCGCCCATGGTTGCCGCATAGTCCGCAGGAGTCATCTCGATGAGCCGCGTGCGTGCCGGATCAGTCTTATTGATCTGAAATTGGGTCATGGGCCCACTCTGGCCGAAAACGCGGTAGAGGGCAATGCTTGCCTCGAGGTACGCCCTAGTTCGACGGCGGAGCCACCGACAATTTCGCCATCATTTTCGGGGTGGTTGCCGTGAGCAGCGCGTCCGTGGGGCAGGCCAGCGTGGCCACCAGACCGGTGTCTGCATTACCGAGCAACCGCGCCCAGAGAGTGCTGGCCATGACGCCCTTCGCGGCCTTAGTGTTGAACGCCAGGAAGGAAATGCCCGGGTTCTTCGCCCCTGGCTCCCCAGCCCACGGCAGCGTGGTTTCATGCAGTGAGGACTCCGTCACGGACGGGATCAAGTACTTCATGAGCTCGGTGGTGGAGGTTTTGTCGTCGCCTGCTTCAATGAGCGGTCCTTGGTTGCTCGTGGTCCAATACGCCAGCAAGCAGCCGCCCGCGTTGCTGTATTGACTCTGGCCTGCCACATTGTTTTTGAGTATTTTCCATTCCGGCGGCCCAGGCGTGCTCATGGAACCTTCGGTGGGCTGGCCCAGTGCATCGGCGAAGCTCACCGGTTCACCAAACTGCAGCGTTTTACCTGCTTCAAAGGTCATGGGCGCGGCGGCAACGGCGCCAGCATCGTGGCCTGCCAGCACGGAGGGCGGGGCGTAGGTGGGGGCCGCCGTGGTTTCCACGTCAGTGGGCGCCGGCTCTGGAATGGCAATGGTGCAACCGGACAGGGCAGCGAGCAGCAGGGCAGCGGTTGCCACCGTCCCCCACTTTTGAGTTCTAAGAATCACAACCCCACTGTACCGATCACTGCACCGATCACTGCACCGTTCACTGCACCGATATAAGATAAATTGGTCCTCCGGTGTGGGCAGTTAGACTGTTCTTTTGGCTTAACCGGGCTAGCGAAAGGCCACCAGTGAGCGAGAAGTTCCTCACGCATTACCAAGTCCTTGGACTGCCGCGCACTGCCACTGAACGCGATATCAAAATCGCCTACCGTAAGGCCGCCCGGATTGCGCATCCTGATCGGGGCGGAGATCCTGCCCTGTTCCGGCAAATCACGCAGGCCTATGAAGTTCTGGCTAATCCGGACAAACGCAGTGCGTACGACAAGTCCTACGGCGCAACTGGGCCTTCGTCCTCGCCTGCCTCTAAAGCCAGCACCCACGCACAAGCACGCGAGAGCTACCGGGGAACTTCTGGGAGCACTGGCGGATTCAGTGGATTCACGGCGCAGCGTCAACAGAAGCAGCGCAATACTGCCGGAGATCCGGCGGTATATGTTCCGGCATTTGAGGACCTGGCACCCGGGGAATCCCCCATCATGCCCCGCCCCACAGCAGCCCAGCCCGTCCATGGTGCACCCCGCAAGCGTGGCGTTTTCGGTGCCGCGTCCCGGCTGGCCCGCGAAGCCCGCACGGCCCAGCTCATCATGCAGCAGATCCAGCCGGCTATTCCGGCCGCCAGGCTCATCAACGGCTTGAGCGCTCCACACAGCAACGGTTACTTGGATCATGTTCTGGTCTCCGGCTACCGGATCGCCATCATTGGTTCCATGCTGGTGCCGGAAGGGGCGTTCCGCTGGGATGGCAACGTGCTGCTCCACGGCAGCAAAGTGGCCTCGCCGCCACAACTGATCGCCGCCGCCCGGGGGTTCCAAGAACTGTTCCCGGAGTGCAACGTCACTGCCTGGGTCTGTGTACATAGCAACACCGGAAACCTGTTTGAGCCTGTCATCGACTACGCCCGCGGCACCGAACCGGACGGCTCCAACGCACTCAACGTTGCCAATGCAGCCCGGTTTGTGCGCGAGGTCAAACAGTTTCTAAGCTCCGGGCCCTCCCCCAACGTGGTGGATTTGCACGTTCTGGACCGGCTCATTGGTGGCATGTACTAGCCGCCCGCCCCTGCTGGCCCAACCCCGCAAGTGAAACTAGGTGCGCGGGTCAGTCCACGCCGGCCCCGGGCGGTAGTATGAAATACGTGTTTCGCATCCTCTTCCTGACGCCCGAGATCCCTGGCAACACTGGCAATGCCATCCGATTAGCCGCCATTACCGGCTCCGAACTGCACCTAGTGGAGCCGTTGGGATTCGACTTTTCCGACGCCAAATTGCGCCGTGCCGGCCTGGATTACCATGATCTCGCCGTTGTCACAGTCCACACATCCCTCGAAGCGGCGTGGACCGCGCTTGCCCCTGAACGAGTTTTCGCCTTCACCTCAGACGGCGAAGCCAGCTACACCGACATCGCCTACCAGCCGGGAGATGTGTTGATGTTTGGTCGCGAATCTGACGGTCTTCCCGAGGACGTCAAGGCCGATCCGCACATCACCGCCCGCGTCCGTTTGCCAATGTTGCCGGCCCTGCGCTCCCTGAATTTGGCCAACGCCGCCTCCATCGCAGTCTTTGAAGCCTGGCGCCAAAACGGATTCGCCGGCGCGCAAATCCAGGCCTAGCCCTGATCCGCTGCCGGACTCCCCGACAGCTGCACCATAGAACTTTTACTGATTCTTTCGATCCACTGGAGGTACGCATGTCCGCTCGCGATCCTGGCCTGGCGTTCACCGACGGAGCCCTGCAATTTGAGGCCTGGGCGGACAAGCTCTGGGACCCTATGGGCCGCGATGTGGCAGCCGCCGCCGTCCTGGCACCCGGTGAGAAGGTCCTTGACGCGTGTTGTGGAACCGGAGCGGCAACCCTCCCGGCCGCCTTGGCTGTGGGCCCCACAGGAACGGTCGACGGCGTTGACCTCTCCACCGGGCTGCTGCGGATCGCCGCGGCAAATCTGGGCGAACGCGGCATCCTCAACACCACTTTGACCGAGGCCGACGTCACCGAATGGCGCGGGCACCGCACCTTCGACGCCGTCCTGTGCTCGTACAGCATGTTCTTCTTCGCCGATATGGAAGCCGGTGTGGAACACCTGGCCTCCATGCTGCGTCCGGGCGGTCGCATAGTCATGAGTAGTTGGATCGAGGGAGCGCTGGAACCATTCGCCGCCCGCATCCTGGAGGCTGCCATCAAGGAACGTCCCCGCTTGGCTGGTGTGGTTCCGTTGCCTAATCAGAACATGGCCCGTATTAACTCAGTGGAAAAGTTCACCGCCTGGCTGGATCAGCGGGGCTTTGAAGACGTCTCCGTTTCTTTGCACCCCTTGACCCTGACCGTGGACGACGCCATGGCGTGGAACCTTGTCATGGGCAGTGGATGGCGCACCTTGCTGCCCCGCGACCCTGAAGCAATCGCCCGCGTCCGGCGCGACTTCATTAAGTCCGTGGGCCCTCGAATTGAGATGAATTCGGACGCCATGATCGCCACGGCATCGGTCCCCCGCACCTAGTTTCCGCAGCATTTCAGCAAATGCCCCATGGCCCTGTCATGGGCCGGCTCTGGCGCAGCCCTGCCTGGCGCAAAATTCTCGCCAATGTCTCCGTGTTCATGAGTTCCTTCCAGTCCCATCTGGCGAATCCCACGCCCTGTGACCGGATCTGGTTTTCACGCACCTTTTCAGCCATGATTCGCTCCTGCAGGGTGAGCCCACCACCCCAATTGGCACGGAGATACGTGCCCCGCCCATCAAACTCTCCAACGATCCGTTGCTCCTGGAACCAAAAGTCTGCTTTTGCCTTCTTTCCATTTCGGAGCACAAACGACTTCTGCAGAATCGGGATGGGAAACCCCAGTTGGAACATCTTTACCCGGCTTAGTGACTCCCAGGCCGAGCCGGATAAGGCCGAAGCAAATTCAATGACCTTCAATGTTCTTTGTTGAGCAGCCCTACTATGCAGCTGGAATGCCGCGGTCCGCAATTCCTCCACTGTCAATGGCATTCCTTGGGGCACCTCCGGAGCCCATGCCGGCCAGTGGTCAAAGGGCGGCGAATTGGGCGTGCGAAAGATGTTTCTATTCCACGAGTTACCGGGAGGATGCAGGCTTGAGTCACAGACAGCAACAGCATAGGGAAAGGCCAAGGTGTCTATGAGCTCCATGGTGGTGCTGAGCTTGTCTGTGACCAGAAACGGCCCACACCGCAAAATGCCTTCCGTTCATGAACCAATGTGTCTGATGACCCCGTAGCGTTCTCTGGCCGATAGTGTGCCCCACTGTGCGGAATCAACATAAATTCCCCGCCGCACCCGAACCAGCAGCCCCTTCCGTTCCCAGGTGGCCAACTTGCGGTGGTTTTGGCCAAGAAGGTCATATTTAGAAAGCAAAAATGCCGCCGTTTGACGTACATGCCAGGGCTCAAACCCTGGCATTTACGTCAAACGGCGGCATTTCCCGGTGCGCTGGCAAGGAGCACGCGCCCCCCGGACGCGGCAGCTAGGCGCGGCGCTTCTTGATCTCCTCCACAGCCTGCGGGAGCACCTTGAAGAGGTCGCCCACAATGCCGAAGTCGGCAATCTCAAAGATCGGCGACTCGGAGTCCTTATTCACGGCCACAATCAGCTTCGAGGTCTGCATGCCGGCCTTCTGCTGGATGGCTCCGGAAATGCCCACCGAAATGTACAGCTGCGGGGACACCTTCTTCCCGGTCTGGCCCACCTGCGAGGCGTGCGAGATCCAGCCCGCGTCAGTGGCGGCACGTGAGGCGCCCACGGCTGCGCCCAGCACATCCGCTAGTTCCTCGATCGGGCTAAAGTCACCGTCCACGCCGCGGCCACCGGCCACAATGATGCGTGCATCCTCCAGCTCGGGTCGGCCAGAGGCTGCGCGCGGGGTGCGTGAAACAACACGCGCACCCAGACTTGCCGGTGCGAAAGCCACGTCCACTGCCTCGACGGCCGGGGACGTTGCCTCAGCCGCAGCGCCAGCCTCAACACTGTGAGCCTTGACGCTGATGACGGACACGGCAGAAACCGCCTGCGCCTGCACAGTCCAGGACCCGGCAAGGATCGATTTGTGCGCAACCAAGGTACCGCCGTCGTACGTCACGGAGACAGCATCGGTGATGACGCCAGCGTTCAGGGCCACGGCGGTGCGTGCAGCGATCTCCTTGCCCGCGGCGCCGTTGTCGACCAGCACGGCGCTGGCGGAAACGGCTGCTGCGGCCTGGGCGAGGAGATCGGCCTTGGGCGCCACCAGGTACTGGCCCAGCTCGGCCTGCTCGGAGTGGAGCACGCGGGTCACGCCATAAACGCCCAGATCCGCCAGCACGTCGGCAGCGACAGGCCCGGCCACCACGGCCACCGGCTCGCCGGCGCCGCGGGCCAAGGTCAGCAGCTGGCGGACGGTGGTGGAAAGTTTGCCCGGAGCATCCAGCTGATCAATGTAAACAACAATTGCACTCATAAAATGGGTTCCTTAGATCAGTTTCGCAGCGGCCAGGAAGTCAACGAGCTGGATGCCGGCGTCGCCCGCATCGGTGATGATGGTGCCAGCTGAGCGCGCGGGGCGCTCAGCAGCCGCCGTCACCTTGGTCAAAGATCCGGCATGTCCAACGGCGTCCGCCGAGATCCCAAGATCCGCCAGGGACACCGTGGTCACCTTCTTCTTCTTCGCAGCAAGAATGCCCTTGAAGTTGGGGTAGCGGGGATCGTTGGCCTGATCGGTCACCGAAACCAGCGCCGGGAGGGTGGCCTGAATTTCCTCAGAGAATTCATCGCCGTCGCGGCGGGCGGTGACAGTGTTCCCGTCAACCTCCAACGCCGAAGCGAAGGTGATCTGTGGCAGGCCCAGACGCGCCGAAAGCTGCGCCGGAACAATGGAGGTCTCACCGTCGGTGGACGCCATGCCCGTAATGACCAAGTCAACCGGGCCCAAGGACTTGATGGCGGCCGCCAAAACCAGGGAGGTTGCCCAGGCATCGGAGCCTGCGAGTGCATCATCGCACACATGCAATCCCTGTGTTGCCCCGATCTGCAGCGACTTCTTCACTGCCACAGCAGCCGATGCCGGCCCAACGGTGAGCGCCGTAACAGTGTTTCCACCCTTAACTCCACCCCGTGCATCGGTCAGCGCAAGCGCTGCTTCCAAGGCATATTCATCGAGTTCGGAAAGGATGCTCTCACTGCGATCTAGCGCGTGAGCAGCTCCGGAGAGCTGACGGTCAAATTGCGCATCTGGCACATATTTGACCAGTACGACAATATTCAGTGCTGAATTTTCCACTGCTGTCCTTTGTGTCATGGACGGATGGTTCGCGCGGCACCACTGCCCCGAGTCGGGGCAGGTGCTGCAGCGTCGTCCTTGGCCTACCCCATCAGCTTAGTTCGTGGCAGCGCAGGGACGGAATTTTCTTGGTCGATTCTTTACTCCCAGCGAACACCGGCGCCGCTTTGCGTGGGCTGTGCGGGCTGGCAACTCCCACCATGGGTGGAGCGAGCGCTTCCGTTTTGCCCACCACGGACCGATGAATCATCCGAGCATCCACGACAAAGTTGAAGCATGAACACAACAATCTTGAGCGCACGCTCCCTGTCCAAGTGCTATGGCGACGGCATTGCCTTGAACAACGTGGACCTAGACATTGCCGCCGGCGAATCCGTGGCCATCATGGGCGCGTCCGGCTCCGGCAAGACCACCTTGCTGCACACGCTGGCCGGTATCACCTCCCCCGACGCCGGCTCCGTGAACTATGCCGGCACCGAGGTGAGCGCCCTGAATGAAACCCAACGGTCCAAGCTGCGGCGTGAGGCGTTCGGTTTCGTGTTCCAAGCCGGCCTCCTTATCCCGGAGCTGACGGCCATTGAAAACGTGGCCCTGGCCCTGATGCTCAATGGCGTGCCCCGGCGCGACGCGGAGGCGCAGTCGGCCGGTTGGCTGGCCCACTTGGGTTTGGCCGGCATGGAGGCACGCCGCATCGGTGAACTCTCCGGCGGCCAGGCCCAGCGCGTTGCCATTGCCCGCGCCCAAGTCACCGGTGCCCGGATCGTGTTTGCCGACGAACCCACCGGCGCCCTCGACTCGCACACTTCCGCCAACGTCATGAGCGCACTGCTCGCCGCGACGGCAGGGCGAGGCAATACCTTGGTCCTGGTCACGCACGATCCCACCGTTGCCGCCCGTTGCTCCCGCACCCTTTACATGCACGACGGCGTCATCTCCCTTGCGCCGGCTGCCCACCCGGATGCCACTCCCCCACCTGTTGCACACCCGGTTTCCACACAGGATGGCAGCACGTTCATGCAGAACCAGAACTGGGCGGGCCAGCCGTGAACAAAATGAAATCAACGTTTTCCATCCTGTGGCTGACCTCCCGCCCCTCCTCCGGCAGCAAGGCCGTCATCGCCCTGCCCGCCGTCGCATTCGCCCTAGTCACTGCCCTGTTGCTGATTGTTTTGGCAGGCGGGCTCAGCTTTTTCACCAACCCCGCACAGGACGATGAGTTCGGTACCGCCGGCGCCTACCAAATGCTGGCCGCGCTGGCAGTGTCCCTCATGGTGTTGCCCATGCTCACGCTGGGCGGTTCGGCCGCCCGGCTCTCAGCCCGGCGCCGCGACGAACGCCTCTCCACACTACGGCTCCTGGGTGCCACTGCGGCACTGGTATCCGTCATGACAATTGTGGAATCCACCGTCATCGCTTGTGTGGGGGTGCTGGCCGGGGTTGTGCTGTACGTTGCCGCCCTGCCCGCCATTGCGCTGATCCCCTTCCAAGGCCAAGCCTTGGGGTTAGATAAGCTGTGGCTCCCCGCGAACGTGCTGGTGATTGCTGCCGCGGCCCTGATCCTGTTGGCTGCAGTAAGCGCCGCGGTGGGGCTGCGCCAAGTGGTGCTCTCCCCGTTGGGTGTGCGCACGAGGCAAAACGCGCCCACAGTGCACTGGCTCCGGTTGGCGCTTGGGGGTGTGGCCGCCGTCGTACTATATGCGGTGATGAGTACTGCCATGTCCAGCCCCTCGCTGGCCATCGTGGTGGTCATGGTCTGCGGAGGTTTTGCCGGCGGGCTGGCGGTGCTGAATCTCATGGGACCGTTTGTGCTCAAGTGGCTGGCAGGAATTGGGCTGCGCAGGGCGCAAACTCCCGTGAAGCTGCTGGCCGCGCGGACCGTGCTGGAATCGCCCAAGGCGGCGTGGCGGCAGGTTAGCTCGCTATCCATGACGAGCTTCATCGCCGTGATCGCCGGGACGGGGTTGGCGCTGATTTCCGCGGCGGGCGAGAGCAGCAACCCCGCAGAAATGTACCTGACCGGCGACATGCGCACAGGCGTACTCATTACGGTGGTGGCGTCATTCCTGCTGGTGGCTGCCAGCGCCGGCGTCAACCAGGCCGCTGCTGTGCTGGACCGGCGCGAGCTATATGTAAGCCTGGACCGGCTGGGCATGCCACGCTCCGTCATGGATGCTGCACGCAAGCGGGCCGTGATGTCACCGGTTCGGCTGGTCACTGTTGGATCCGCCGCGCTGGCTGTGATCCTGCTGTTCCCGCTGACCGGTGCCGCATTGATTTTTGCGCCACTCTCGCTCGTGGTCATCGCAGGGGTACTGGCGTGCGGAATTGGACTCGTAAGATTGGGGCTGGCCGCATCCACCCCGGTTCTAGGCAAAGTACTGGCGCAGTAGCCACCGCGCCCAACATCCGCGCCCGGACCCCACACCACCGCGCAACATCCGCGCCCGCCCCCCACATCCGCGCCCGGTTGTACGGGCGCGGATGTGGGGGGCGGGCGCGCCAATGGTTGGAGCAAGCGAAAAGAGTCCCCGCTGGAAGCTCCAAAAGTTGGTAGCTCCCTGCGGGGACTCTCTTATGGACTCTGCCGGTGCCAGCGCGTCCAGTGCGGACTTGCAGGGACCCGGCAGGGCTCCGATCTAGCTAGCTGCCATGGTATCCAGTGTGACGTCCACGCTCTGGGCCTTGCCTGCCCGGGTGAAGTCCACCTTGACGGTGGCGCCGCCCGCTTGTTCACGAACGGCGGCTGTCAAATCTGCAGGGTCCGAGATGGTGCGGTTGCCCATTTGAGTGATGACATCGCCCTCCTTCAAGCCTGCTTTCGCAGCGGCGCTTCCTGCCGTCACCTTAGCCACGGTGGCACCAGTTGAGAAGGAACTACTTGACCCCGTTGAGGAGGTACCACCGACTGTGACACCTAGCTGGCCGTGGGTGGCCTTACCGGTTTTGATGATGTCCTGAGCAATCCGCTGGGCATGATCCATGGGGATGGAGAAACCCACACCGATGTTGCCACTTTGGCTGCTGGAGCCGGATGAACTGCCCGTTGAGGCGATAGCTACGTTGACACCGATGACCTGGCCTTGTGCATTGACTAGGGCACCACCGGAGTTGCCGGGGTTGATGGCCGCGTCGGTCTGGATCACGTTCAAATTCACCGTTCCCGTGGGCGTTGTGCTGGATTGCCCACCGCCCGGAGGCGAGAATTGGAAGCCATTGCCACCATCGCCTTGATTCGGGGAGGAGTCTCCGGGGGTTTCCGGAACAGCAGAGGACGCCACTTGGATGGTGCGGTTCAGCGTGGAGACAATACCTTCGGTGACTGTGGCATTGAGGCCTAGCGGCGAACCGATCGCGATCACGGTGTCACCGACATTGATCTTGTTGGAGTCACCCAGCGTGGCCGGAACCAGATTGGGTGCATCAATTTTGATGATGGCAAGGTCTGAGAGCGGGTCAGTACCAACGATCGTGGCGTCATAAACCTTGTTATTGCTGGTCTGGACCTGAATAGTGGCGTGCGCGGCCGCCCCGTCCAGCGTGACAACGTGCGTGTTGGTCAGGATATGACCTTCCGTGTCCAAGATGATCCCTGAACCTGTGCCGCCGGAAGTGCCGCTCGTGGCCGAAATGGTGACCACCGACGGCATGGCCTTGGCAGCGGCCGCCGTCACCTGATTGACCGAGTTGGTGTTATTGACCACCAAGGGGGCACTCTGCTGGCTGCTACCGGTGGCGGTGTTGTTATTCTGCTGGTCGAGCAGGAACAAGGATCCGCCGCCCACCAGCCCGCCCACTAACGCTGCGGCCAAAACGCCGGAGGTGAACATGCCCATGCCCACCTTCCTGCCTTCCTTGCGCCGGCTTTGCGGTGCAACGGCCGGTGCCACTGAGTGTGGATAAGCGTTTGACGCCGGATAGCCCGGCCCGGCATATCCCTCACCAAATCCTTGGTGACCAAAGCTCTGCGGGATGGGTTCCGTGGGGTTCTGGGACGTTGCGCTGTGGGATGTTGCGCTGTGGGATGTTGCGCTGTGGGATGGGGCCCCGTAGGCCGGCGGAGCAGCATATCCGGGGGACGGAGCTCCGGCTGGGGGCTGCTGGGGGGCTTGCGACTGCTGGGTTGGCCTGACGGGCTGGGCCTGAGGAGCCGGGGCATAGGGAGCTTGTGGAGCCTGGGTATAGGGAGCCTGCGACTGCGGAGCTTGAACAGGGGCGGCCCAGGGCTGCTGTTCCTGCCGTGGCGCAAAGGAGGGGCTGGCAGGTGTAGCGCCGGTATGGGGTGCTTGCGCGAATCGCGGCTGCTGGGGCTGCTGCGATGCAGATCCCTCGGGCTGGGAAGTTTCGGGCGCAGTTGCTTCGGGCGCAGTTGCGGCACCGTCGTGCTGGGAGGGGGTGGGCTGGTCCTGCTCGGATTGTTCGTTGCTGCGTGTGGTGTTTTCACCGTTGTTCTCAGACATCAGCTGTCCCTTCATTGAAATCCTGTGTGATGAATCCTTGCTTGAGTTTCATCATGTCGTTCGTGGCTGGAGCCTTGACGAACGTTCGCTGGAAGGTAGCTGTGAAGGTTCATCAGCTCCCATTATCTCCCCTGCCCAGCAGCGGTGGCATTATCCGGACAGCGAAAAACTTGCTGTGCTTAGCCAGGCCAATCGAAACTGCCCCATAGTATCGTGTGAAGTATTAAGCCCGATTCCCAGAGTGGTCCCGCTGTGGTCCCACACCAAAGGTGAGCGATGTTTGCACGGTTGAAGGTATATCCCCCAGTTCTAGCAGTCTTGGCATTGGTGGCACTGATGTTGTTCCCGGCAGCTCTGGCACACGCCGAACCGCCCGTGAGTATTCCCGGCGGCACCTACATTGTGGACAATGCCAATGCTCTTGGCAATCAAAAGGCCGAGGTTCAAAACGCGATCACGAAATTGAGCAAGGACCACGGTGTGACGCTCTTCGCGGTCTATGTCGACTCCTTTGATGGGCAGGCCCCGGAGGCGTGGGCCCAAACTGTTGCCACCGAGAAAAACATGGGCCAGTTCGATGTTCTGCTGGCCGTGGCTGTCCAAACAAAACAGTTTGGATTCGTTGGCGGCACCAACACGTTCCTGACCCCAGCCCAAGGCTCCACCATTCAATCGAGCGCCATCAAACCCCAGCTCTCCGCTGGGAACTGGGCGCAGGCCGCCATCGATGCAGCCGCAGCCCTGGGCGATGCAGCCAGCGGAGGTAAGGGCAAGGTCCCCGACCCAACCGGTGGATTCGTTGCGTTGGGAGTGGGAGGCGTCGTGGTGGTTGGCGGTGCCGGTACGGCCCTCTACATGCGTAGGAAGCGCAAGAAGAACGCTGCTGAAGCCACCGCCAAGGGTTACGGACCCGACGGGGCAGCCCTGGACCCCAATGCCGGCATGACCATCCCGGAGCTGCGTTCCAAGGCCGGTTCCCTGCTGATCGCCGCCGATGACGCCATCAAGACCAGTGAGCATGAGATTGGTTTCGCCCAGGCATCCTATGGAGATGCGGCCGTCAAACAATTCCAGGCAGCGTTGGACAGCGCCAAGACGCACCTGTCCGAATCGTTCAAGCTCCAACAACAACTCGACGACGAAGTTCCGGACACCATTGAAGAACAGCGGACGTGGCTCGGAGAAATTATCAAACGCAGCGAGGACGCCAACGCTGCATTGAATGCCGAGAAGGCCGGCTTCGATGAGCTCCGCGAGCTGGAACGGACGGCTCCAACCGTGCTGGCCAGCCTTCGGGCCCAGGCCGCCGAAGCTCGGAAGGAAGTTGCCGGTGCCGAACAAAAGTTGACGGCGTTGACAGCTCAATACTCCGAGACCGCATTGGCACCGGTGCGCGACAACGTTGCCGAAGCCACCGAACGCCTCGATTTTGTTGACACTGCGGCAGCCGAGGCTGATACCAAACTGGCGGGATCGGATACGGCAGGCGCTGCTGTTGCGGTCAAGGCCGCCGAGGAAAGCCTGCTACAAAGTAGTGTGCTGCTACAAGCCATCACCAAAACCGAGGCTGCCATTAATGACGCGGCCACCACGTTGCGGGCTGCACTTCCAGCAGCCGTTGCTGATCTTGAACAAGCTAAGTCCATGGTGGCATCGGCTCAGTTTGCCCGCTACGCACCCACCGTCCAGGCCGCAGAAACCTCACTCGACGATGTGCGCATGAACGCTGCTGCAGGTAAACCGGACCCCGTTGCGCTGCTGACCGCTGTGCAGACTGCTCACACTCAGCTCGATGAACTCTTGATGGGCATCCGAGATCAGCAACAGCAAGCCCTGCGCGCTCAGGCCTCACTACAACAAGCTCTTGCCGGGGCACAGGCAACTATCGCCACCGCCAAGGACTTCATTGCCGCCCGTCGCGGCGGGGTTGGATCAGCGGCCAGGACCCGGCTCTCCGAGGCGGAACGCAACTTCGACTACGCCGTGAGCATTGCCGATTCTGATCCCAGCAACGCATTAACTTATGCCCAACAAGCACAAGCACTGGCCCAACAAGCCATCCAGTACGCGCAGAACGATGTTGATCGCTTCGGCGGAGGCGGAGGGTACGGCGGAGGAGGCCGCGGATCCATGGGCGGAGGAATGGGCGGCGCCATTCTCGGCGGCATCATTGGCGGGCTGCTGTCCGGCGGTGGAGGCGGAGGCTTTGGGGGAGGCGGTTTTGGTGGCGGAGGCGGCGGTGGCTTTGGTGGTGGAGGCGGTGGAGGCGGCGGCGGCTTTGGTGGTGGCGGCGGTAACTTCTAGTTCCGCCGGGTGCACTGCGCCCACACTTGTTCCTCTGGCTGCGAAGCTACTGCGCAACATAACGGCAGGCACCCAACCCAGGAACCGGCGTCGAACGTTCACGGCATTGCACCGCCGGGTAGGCTGGGCAAGAATTCAGGAAGGTCCTTTAGACTCAAACACTATTGGACGCCTCGCACCGTACTTATTGAGATTTCTATTTGATGCAACCAGCAAATGTAAGGGGTAAAGAATGGCAAAGCAGTCAATTTTCGGCCGTATCTCACAGTTGGCCAAGGCCAACATCAATGCGCTTTTGGATCAGGCCGAGGACCCTCAGAAGATGCTTGACCAGATGGTGCGCGATTACAAGGCCAACATCACCGAGGCTGAAAGTGCCGTTGCTCAGACCATCGGCAACCTGCGCATGCTCGAAGATGACTACAACGAGGACGTAAAGAACGCCCAGGATTGGGGTTCCAAGGCCCTCGCCGCAAGCCGCAAGGCTGATGAATTCCGCTCCGCAGGTAATCCTGCCGACGCTCAGAAGTTCGACAACCTGGCCAAGGTGGCGCTGCAGCGTCAGATCTCCTCTGAGAATGAGGCCCGTGCGGCACAACCGAACATCGCCGCTCAGACGGATGTGGTTGACAAGCTCAAAACTGGTTTGCAGCAGATGAACGGCAAGCTCAGTGAATTGGCCAGCAAGCGCAATGAGCTGATTGCACGCTCCAAGACGGCGGCTGCGCAGAGTCAGGTGCACGATGCGCTCAAGAGCATCGACATCATGGACCCCACCAGTGAGGTGAGCCGTTTCGAGGAGAAAATCCGCCGCGAAGAAGCTAAGGTGCGTGGACAGAACGAGCTCGCCGCCTCCAGCCTGGATGCCCAGTTCAACTCCCTCGAGGACTTGGGCGAGCAGACTGAGGTTGAAGCCCGTTTGGCTGCTTTGAAGGCTGGCGGATCACCGGCTCCGGCTGCCATCACGGCAGCGGATCACATTGACGAAGCTGAGTTCGATTCGCTCTAATTCCTAGCCGCTGCGACTGGGCAGCTACAAAAGTGTGGCTCCACATGGGTGGTTTCGGATTCCTCCGAAACCACCCATGCTTATTGAGCAGATATGGGACCTGCGCCGTCCGTGCGTCTACATCTGGGTGAAAGCGGCTACGGCAGGATCGGCCCCAATCCGTTCGCCAGTTTCCAAGGCGGAGATAGCTGCTATTTCCTCGGAGCTCAGGCTAAAACTCGTGGCGGCCAAATTCTCTCGGATGCGTTGCGGGGTTACTGACTTAGGGATCACAATATTCCCGAGCCCCAGATGCCAGGCAAGCACAATCTGGGCCGCAGTCGCCCCATATTTGGCAGCCAATTCGCTCACAACGGGGCTGGACAAATCCCGGCCCTGTCCCAGCGGGCTGTAAGCCTGAACCGCAATATCATGGCTGCGACTCTTTTGTGCCAGCGCATCCTGCGTGAAACTAGGGTGCACCTCAATCTGGTTGACTGCCGGCACCACTGTGGAGTTGGCCAGCAATTCGTCAAGGTGCTCAGGGAGGAAGTTGGAAACTCCAATGGCCCTGATGTGCCCCTCGGCGTAGAGGATCTCTAGTTCCCGCCAGGCCTGCACGTAGAGTCCTTGAGATGGGACGGGCCAATGGATGAGGTACAGATCGATCGTGTCCACGCCCAAGGCCTTGCGGCTTGCCTCAAACGCTGCCCGGGGGCTGCCCTGTTCGCCGTTGCGCAGCTTGGTGGTCAGGAAAATCTCGTCCCGCGGTATACCGGATTCCGCAATCGCGGCACCCACACCGGCCTCATTGCGGTAGGCGGCGGCTGTATCAATATGCCGGTAACCAGCTGCCAGTGCCTCGCCCACGGCGAGGCGGGTCTCCTCCGGCGGAATCTGGAAGACACCGAACCCCAACTGCGGGATGGTGACGCCGTTGTTCAAAGTCAGCACAGGTACGGCTCCTGCAAGTCCGGTATTAATAGGTGCATTCATGTCCAACTCTTTCCTTTCGGGCCTCCCCTACGTGAAGGCGACTCACTTCAGCTTAGAGCCACCAGCCCGCCAGCGCAGTAGCTGTCCGCGCCTGAAGATTACTGCACGCCAAACAGTCCTAGATGCCGTATTTGCGGATAGAATGGCCTATATGACACCTATTCGCGTTTCAGAAGCCGCCCGTTTCCTTGGTGTCAGTGACGACACCGTGCGCCGCTGGCTCGAGAATGGCACCTTGCACGGCAGCAAGGACCAACAGGGGCGGATGGTGGTGGACGGCGTTGAGCTGGCTGCCTTGGCGAAGAAGCAATCACAGCTGCCCGACGATCCCACCGGAATTGGCAGCTCCGCACGCAACCGTATGGTGGGCCTTGTAACCAACATTGTGATGGATAGGGTCATGGCCCAAGTTGAAATGCAGTGCGGGCCATTCCGTGTGGTCTCGCTCATGAGCAGTGAAGCCGTGCGCGATTTGGGGCTTGAACTCGGTTCAGTGGCCACAGCAGTAGTGAAGTCAACCAACGTCATTATCGAAGTGCCGGCAAAGGGGAAAACCGCATGAAAATGTTCACACGATCGTCATGGAAAGCATCTGGATCTCGGAGCATGGCTGGGCGCCTAGGCTCCGGGCACAGGGGAATCCGGTACACAGCCCTCGCGGCCGGTGCCGTGATGGCGTTAGGCTTGGCCGCATGCGCTCCCTCCGCGGATCCAGCCCCGCAAAATTCTCCTTCCGCTCCTGTCATGGACAGTCCGGAACTCTCCGGCACGCTCAATGTCTACGCCGCCGCCTCACTGAAAAAAACGTTCACCGAGATGGCAACACAGTTCGAAGCCGCCCACCCGAAGGTGAAGGTCTCACTCAGCTTTGACGGCTCCTCCACACTGGTCACCCAGATCAAGGAAGGTGCCCCAGCTGATGTTTTCGCCTCTGCCGACCAGGCCAACATGAACAAACTCAGCGACGCCGGGCTCGTCCAGGGAACCCCCGTTGAGTTTGCCAATAACTTCTTGACCTTGGTGGTCCCGCCCGGCAACCCCGCGAGCATCACCTCCTTTGCCGATGCCGCCAAGGAAGGCGTAAAACTTGTCATTTGCGCACCCCAGGTGCCGTGTGGCGCCGCCAGCGCCTCAGACGCCAAGTCCGCCGGCCTGACGTTGAAACCCGTCAGCGAGGAACTGAACGTCACCAGCGTTCTGGGTAAAGTCACCTCCGGTGAGGCAGACGCCGGACTGGTCTACGTTACAGACGCCAAAACCGCAGGGGACAAAGTGGTGAGCATCCCGCTCGGGCTCAAGAAGCCCACCATCAACCACTACCCCATTGCCGCCGTCAACACTTCACAATCCCCTCAGGTAGCTCAGGCCTTCATTGCCTTGGTGACCGGGGAGCAGGGCCAAAAGACTCTCCGGGACGCTGGATTTGGCGCTCCCTAAGACCTTCTCCCCTCACCACGGCGCCCCAACCGGCCCAGATGCCGGGGCCGCGCGTGGTGGTAGCTGGCGCCGTTCATGGCAGTACTCAGGGGTCCCAGCGTGGATTTATGCTCTCGCGGCGTTGGGGGCATTGTTCATTCTGCTGCCACTGACCGGTATGGTGGCACAGGTCAACTGGGGGCAGTTCCTGCCACTTATTAGCTCAGAATCCTCCGTGGCTGCCCTGTTGCTAAGTCTGCGAACTGCGGCTGCGAGTACCGTGCTGTGCATCATTTTTGGCGTACCGCTGGCGTTACTGCTGGCGCGGACGCAGTTTTTTGGACAACGAATTCTACGCGCTTTGATACTGCTGCCGCTGGTGGTGCCTCCAGTGGTGGGCGGTTTGGCGCTGCTGTACACCTTTGGCCGAGCCGGACTGATGGGCAAGTCGCTGCAGCTGGTGGGCATCAATATTGCGTTCTCCACCACGGCCGTCATCATGGCGCAAACCTTCGTGGCACTACCGTTTCTGGTGCTGAGCCTCGAGGGGACGTTGCGCACCGCCGGACAGAAATATGAGGCCGTTGCCGCAACGTTGGGAGCCCGTCCCGGAACCGTGCTGCGCCGGGTGACCGTGCCGCTGGTGCTGCCGGGGCTGATCTCCGGGGCTGTGCTTTCCTTTGCCCGCAGTCTGGGTGAATTTGGCGCTACGCTGACGTTTGCCGGTAGCTTGCAGGGTGTCACACGGACCCTGCCATTGGAAATCTATTTGCAGCGTGAAACGGACCCTGAGGCCGCCGTGGCACTATCCTTCCTACTCATTGCTGTGGCCGTGATTGTAGTGGCGTTGACGTACCGGGCGCCGAAGCCACCGCAACACTCTTCTGTGTCCGGACGGGCGGATGCCTTATGACCCTGCAACTGAAAGCAACCCTCGCCGTCCGGAATGTAGATTTTGAATTACATGTGCAGCCGGGCGAAACCCTCGCCATCATGGGCCCCAACGGAGCGGGCAAGTCCACGGCCGTGCATATGCTGGCGGGCCTGCTCAAACCCGATTCCGGACTCGCTACTTTGGACGGGCGCACCCTGTTCCGGCTCTCCCCCGGCGGCGGCTCCAGCGCTGGCTCCGGCGGCGGCAAGGGCCGCGGCGGTTCGCTGTGGTTGCCCCCGCATGAACGCGGCATTGGCTTGCTGGCGCAGGAACCACTTCTTTTCCCGCACCTGAATGTACTAGACAATGTGGCCTTTGGCCCGCGAAGCCAAGGAGCCACGAAGAAGGCAAGCCGCGAAACAGCCCGCCATTGGTTGGATGAGATAGGCGCGCTGGAGCTTGCTCGACGACTACCGGCAGCGTTGTCCGGCGGGCAGGCACAACGGGTGGCTCTGGCCCGGGCACTCGCCACAGATCCAGAATTGCTGCTACTCGATGAACCCATGGCCGCACTCGATGTGAACAGCACCCCGTTCCTGCGCAGCCTGCTCAAACGCGTGCTGACCGGGCGCCGTGCCATCATCGTCACGCACGACGTCCTGGACGCACTCATGCTCGCGGACCGCATCATTGTGATGGCGCACGGACGGATCGTAGAATCCGGCCCCACCGCCGCGGTGCTGTCCCATCCGCGCAGCGCCTTTGCCGCCTCATTGGCCGGACTCAACGTCCTCTCCGGCTCCTTGTCCGGAAACATTCTTTCCATGCCCGACGGCGTCCAAGTCACCGGCCAGCCCGTCGGTAGCCAAGCAGTCGGCGCCCAAAGTGACGGAGCCGGTAGTGGTGCCCGTGGTGAGCTGGCCGCGATAGCCGCATTCCCGCCGTCGGCGGTGTCAGTGTTCTTGGCCCCGCCGGCAGGAAGCCCGAGGAACTGCTTCAGGGTACGGGTGAGCGACTTGGAGCCCCACGGCGGTCACATTCGAGTCCGGGCCGGGCAGATGTCCGCCGACATCTCCCCCGCCGCCGTCGCCGAGCTTGGATTGGCACCGGGTGCCGATGTGTACTTCGTGGTTAAGGCAGCAGAAGTACTTCTTTACCCGGCCTAATCCTCCGGCCCTACTACCAACGCTCCTGCAGCGGCTGAGGCAGACGTGGGCCACAAGGGTATTCAGGGGCGCAGGTCCACCGGCAGGGATCGGTAGACCTGCCAGGCTGCATCCATTTGTGCCTCAAACCAAGCGCGCAGGAGCTGGCTGCAGCGCTGGCCCGCCGGGACTCTTGTGTCCGCGGTGACGGCTCCGCTGAGTTGCCGCGTTGCAGTGCCGTAGAGACAAGGGCGTAGCTGCGGGCAAAGTCAGCCAGTACCAGCGGGAGAACTCCGTGCTGGTCAAGGAACGCTCCAGCGCTGGACGCTGCGGCACGCTTTCCGCGGAAATCACAACGACACCTTCACCCAATTTTTGGCTCTCGAACCCGGCGCAGCCGGCTAGCGACGGCACGGGGAAACGAAAAACCCCCGGTCATCTGACCGAGGGTTTTCCTCATCTGGTTGCGGGGACAGGATTTGAACCTGTGACCTCCGGGTTATGAGCCCGGCGAGCTACCGAACTGCTCCACCCCGCGTTGCGTCCTCAACAGTACATGCATTTTCGCCAATCACCAACTCGAGTGGTTGTTGGGCCTGAAACGCCGGTTTTGAGGGTGGTTCCGTGGGGCACCCGGCCGCCCCACATCATGGGGCAACCGGATCGGGACTAGGATTCGCGCCCCTGTGAGGGAGGGTTTCCCAAAAAGCCGCCAAAGGTGAGGGAGCGTCGGAAGGAAATTAGCGGTGTTTGAAATTGGCCGGGCGTTTTTCGGTGAAGGCTGCCATGCCTTCCTTCTGATCCTCGGTGGCGAAACAGGCGAAGATCCCGCGCCGCTCGTGCCGAACTCCCTCGGCAAGGGTGGACTCAAAGGCCGCGTTGACGGCTTCCTTGGCGATCATGGCCACGGGCTTTGACATGGAGGCGATGGTGGCAGCGGTTTCCATGGCCTCCTCCAACAGCGCATCAACAGGAACCACCCGGGCCACCAACCCGGCCGCCTCGGCCTCAAGCGCGCCCATAACCCGCCCGGTCAGCACCATTTCCATGGCCTTGGCTTTACCGATGGCGCGGGTCAGCCGCTGCGAGCCGCCCATCCCCGGAATGACGCCCAACTTGATCTCCGGCTGGCCAAACTTTGCGTTCTCCGCGGCAATGATGAAGTCCGCGATCATGGCCAGCTCGCACCCACCGCCCAAGGCATGGCCAGCCACGGCGGCGATGAGCGGGGTCCGGACCCGGGCCAGCTCATCCCAGGCTGAAAACCAGTCGGCAAGGTACATGTCAACGGAGGATTTACTCGCCATCTCCTTGATGTCCGCACCTGCGGCGAAGGCCCGTGAGGATCCTGTGATGACAATGGCTCCCACCCCGGGGTCGGCATCAAAGGCCCGTGCCGCGGCCAGAATTTCACGGCCCATGGTGTCACTGAGTGCGTTCAAGGCTTCGGGACGGTTGAGCGTTATGAGGCCAACCCGGCCGCGTTGTTCGGTCAGGATCAAGGAATACTGCGTCATGACAAGGTCTTCCGTTTCAGTAAATGGAGAGGTGTCTGGGAAAAAGGAGCAAGCTCAGTCGGAGGTGGCACCGTCCGAGGCAGCCCGGATGGTGTTGATGATGCCCGAGAAATCGGTTCCGGCTCCGCCTTCCAGAGCGAACTCACGGTATATTTCCTCGGCGGAGCGCCCCATCACGGCGTCCACGCCTGTCGCATTCAGGGCCTCCACGGCCAGCCCCAGGTCCTTAGCCATGAGCGCCCCGGCGAACCCGGGTTGGTAGTCGCGGTTGGCGGGGCTGGCGGCAACGGGCCCCGGTACCGGGCAGTTGGTGGTCAGCGCCCAGCATTGTCCGGACGCATTGGCGGCAACATCGTACAGCGCCTGGTGTGTCAGCCCCAGCTTTTCACCCAGCACAAACGCCTCGCTGACGGCGATCATGGACACACCCAAGATCATGTTGTTGCACACCTTGGCGGCCTGCCCGGCGCCGGGGCCACCACAGAGCACAATCCGTTTACCCATCACCTCAAACAACGGCATGCCCGCGGCAAAGTCCTCCTCGGAGCCGCCCACCATAAACGTCAAGGTGCCAGCCTCGGCCCCCATGACACCGCCGGACACGGGAGCATCCAGGCCACGGTGGCCGGAGTTAGCCACCATCCAATGTGCGGCCCGTGCGTCCTCGACGGAAATGGTGGAGCATTCCAGGAACAGGGCACCTGGTTTAGCTGCGGCCAGCAGCCCGCCACCGGGACCTTCGCCCTCGAACGCGGCAAACACGTGCTTGCCAGCTGGCAACATGGTGATGATGACATCAGCGCCATCCGCGGCTGCGGCTGAGGATTCCGCCACCACCACACCGGCCGCGGCTGCCGCTTCCAGCGCCGCGGGCACCACATCAAATCCGGTGACTGAATAGCCCGCCTTCACCAGGTTGGCTGCCATGGGGCCACCCATGTGTCCCAGACCGATGAAAGCCACCTGCGCATCAGTACCAACGCTGGCACCTGCCCCTGTTGCTGAGTCCTCGCTCATGGTCCTGCTCCCTTCATCCACTTACAAAACGGCATCGGCGGCTGGTGCCACCAGGCCCAGTTCCCGCGGACCCAAATCCGCAAAGGCACCGTCCACCACAGCGGCGGACACTTCCGCCAGCGTGGTGGGTGACCACTTCGGGTTCCTGTCCTTGTCCACCAACTGCGCCCGGATTCCCTCGGCAAAGTCCGGCCACGCCAGTGCCCGCAAGGACACCCGCAGCTCCTGGTTCAGCACCTCTTCGAGGGACCCCAACGCCTTGGCTCGCCGCAGCGCAGCCAACGTCACGGTCACGGCCGTGGGCGACTTCGCGGCGATGGTCTCCGCCGCCGCCTGGGCCACCGGATCATCAACGCGAGCCAAGCGCTCAAGGATGGTGCCGGCGCAGTCCGGGGCATAGCACTCATCAATCCACCACCGGGCCGCAGCCAGCGCAGATTCCGGGGGCACCTGCCCATGACGGGCGACGACGGAGCTTGCCCCCCGCTGTGCCAGCTCGGCCACCAGCGTGGGCAGGACCGCAGAGTCAACAAAGTGGGTGGCCAGGCCCATGGCGATCGCGTCGGCACCGCTGACCATGGCCCCTGTCAGCCCGGCGTGCGTGCCCAGCTCCCCCTGTGCGCGGGAGAGCAGGAACGTGCCGCCCACGTCAGGGACGAAGCCGATGCCCGTCTCCGGCATGCCGATCCGGGAACGTTCGGTGACAATCCTGTGCGAGGCGTGCGCAGAAATGCCTACACCGCCGCCCAGCACCACCCCGTCCATGAGCGTCACAATGGGCTTCGCATAGCGGGCGATGCGGGCATTGAGAAGGTACTCGTCACGCCAGAACTGCTCGCTGGAATCCCCGCCGGTACGGGCATCGTGGTAAATGGAGACAATGTCCCCGCCGGCACACAATCCCCGCTCACCGGCACCCGAAATGAGAACGGTACTCACGGCGTCGTCCGTTTCCCACTCGTCAAGGGCGGCCGCAATGGAAAGGATCATGCCGTGGTTCAGCGCGTTGATGGCTTTGGGCCGGTTCAGGACCAGCTGCCCCAGCCCACCGCTGCGCTGCACAAGAACTTCATTGGGTTCCATGGTTACATCCTCCACTTCTTAACGCTCCACGGCCAGACGGCCAATGATCAAGCGCATAATTTCATTGCTGCCTTCAAGAATTTGGTGCACTCGCAGGTCCCGGACCAGTTTTTCCAGCCCGTACTCGCTGAGGTAGCCGTACCCGCCGTGCAACTGCAGAGCCTGGTTGGCCACGGTAAACCCGGCATCTGTGGCTACGAGCTTGGCCATGGCACACAGTTTCACGGTGTCCGGGGAGCCGGTGTCCAGGGCATGCGCGGCGCGCATCAGCATGGTCCGGGAGATTTCCAAATCCGTCTCCATCTGCGCAATTTGAAACAGCAGGTGCTGTTTTTCAATCAGCGGCCCACCGAATGCTTGCCGTTCCTTCAGGTAGGCGATGGACTTTTCCAGTGCCGCCCGGCCACCGCCGAGGGAGCAGGCGCCAATGTTCACGCGCCCACCGTTGAGTCCCTTCATGGCGATGCCGAAACCGTCGCCCTCCTCACCGAGCCGGTTCGCCACAGGGATGCGCACGTTCTCAAACACCACCTGGCGTGTGGGTTGAGCCCGCCAGCCCATCTTCTTCTCATTCGCCCCGAAGCTCAGCCCGGGTGCGTCATGGGGAACTACGACGGCGGTGATCCCCTTTGCGCCCTGGTCCGCCGTGCGGACCATCACCAAATACCACGCGGAGGAGCCTGCCCCGGAGATGAATTGTTTGGTGCCGTTGAGCACGTAGTCATCGCCGTCGCGTACAGCCCGGCTGGTGATGGCGGCCGCATCGGAGCCCACGCCGGGCTCTGAGAGGCAGTAGCTGGTCAGCTCTGTCATGGCTGTGATTCCGGGGAGCCATGCGGCGCGCTGTTTTTCATTGCCGAAGGCGTCGATCATCCAGGCCACCATATTGTGGATGGAAATGTAGGCGGCAATGGTGGGATCCACTGCCGAGAGCTCCTCGAAGATCAGCACCGCGTCACTCCGGCTCAGGCCGGAGCCGCCATATTCCTCCGCGACGTAAATCCCGCCCATGCCCAATGCCCCAGCCTGGGCCAGTACATCCACCGGAAAATGTTTGTTCTCATCCCATTGGGCCGTGTGGGGGGCAAGTTCGGTGGTGGCAAAGTCTCGCACCATCTCCACGACTGCCTGCTGCTCGGGGCTGAACTCATTCATGGCGTCTCCTTCATACCGCATCTTTGCGGCCTCAGTAGTGGAGGTGGCGCGGCGCCAACTCCTGGTGGTGACGGGGATAGTGGTGACGGGGATAGTGGTGACGGGGGTAGTGGCTGCGGGGCTGGCGGGCCCACTGTGGTGGGTGCCGCCGTCGTACTTCTATGGAACTATTTGGTGACCTTGCCCATCAGGGAAGCCACGGGGCGCAGGAACAGCGGTTGCGCCAAGAACCAGGCGGCGGCCATGACCACCAGGGATGCGGCGAAGATGCCAAAACCCCACCAGTTGACCTCGTTGGAGGAGGCGTACATGTGGTTGAGGTTGCGCAGGGCGCCTGTGGCCAGGACCAGGGTTACGTGGATGACGATGAAGCCCACGAAGTAGAGCATGACCGGGAAGTGCAGTGCGCGGGCGGCCTGAATGGGGTAGATCTTGTTCAGCGTGGTGGCGTTTTTGGGCCAGGCGCCGGACATGCGCAGGCCCGTGATGATGGCCAGCGGCGCGGCGATGAAGACCGTGATGAAGTACGTCAGCAGCTGCAGGCCGTTGTAGTTGACCCAGCCGTCGTCGGTGGGCCAGTCGAGTGAGAGGTACTGCAGGCCTGCGGAAATCGCGTTGGGGAATACATCCCAGCTGGTGGGCACAATGCGCATCCACTGGCCGGTGAAGAACAGGACCACAATGAAGATGGCGCCGTTGAGGACCCAGAGGGCGTCTAGGGTGAGGTGAAACCACAGGTCAAGGCTGATCTTGGTGGGATTGCCGGGGGTCTTGATCAGGCCCTTGTTGTTCCGGATCCAGTGCGCGGCTGGGCGTTTGGTGGTGCGAACCTGCCAGCCTGAACGGATGATGAGCAGGATCAAAAAGGTGTTGATGAAGTGTTGCCACCCAAGCCAGGCGGGCAGCCCCACGGGGGCGTTCGCTGGCAATTCAGAGGCGCCCGGGTAGGTGGTCATGAAGCCCTGGATCGCCGTCAGAGAGGTCAGCCACCTGACTACTAGGACGGCAACGCCCAGCAGCACGATCAAACCGACCGCTGAAACGCCAATTTTAGCCCACAGGCCTAGACCATTCCAGCGCTCTAAGATGCCGGCGGCCTGCTTACTCTTGGGGGTCGACATTCTCTTGATCCTCTTTCATGTGCTTGCTTCACTCGGGCGGCACCGGCACCGCTGTACAACAATCTTTATGTCTAACAATCTCTATTTCTAACAGTCCGTGTTGCGTTTGCCTCCATTGTCCGTCATGGAGGCCCGCCTGCCACGTACCGTGCCTAGTGGGTCCGGGCACTAGAGAGCAGGATCCTGACGCTAAAAGATGCTGGCGCTAGAAGATGCCAGGAACGCGTCACCCTGCGTCTTTGCGGTGTTGCTTTATCAAAACAGCCATCATCAGCCACTGCCTTTATCGTCATGCACTGTCCTCACAGTGCAGAATACTAGGTACCACTAGCATTTACTAGGTATACCAAGTAAATTGTTGAACTAGCCAGTTTCTCTCCGAGGAATTTGCCTCCAGGAACCCGTAGGAAAGGACTCCCATGGCTTCCCCCACACCGCTTCCTCTGGACCCCATCGCCGAGGCTAAGCGCCAATGGATCGCCCACGGTTGGGCTGATAGTGCGGATGCCATGGCCGCGTATTCATCCGTCATGCGCGCTCATCAACTCATGTACAGCCGGGTCGATGCCGTGCTGAAGCCTCTGGGACTGTCCTACGCCCGGCTTGAATTATTAAGGTTGTTGTCCTTCACGCGTGGAGGTGCGTTGCCCATGGCCAGTGCCAGCGCACGCTTGCAGGTACACCCTACATCTGTGACAAGCGTGGTTGATCGCCTAGAAAAAGACGGCATGGTGCGCCGCGAAGCCCACCCAACGGATGGCAGGGCAACTTTAGTGGTGCTCAGCGATCTTGGGCGGGTGTTGGTGGAGAAAGCAACCACTGTCTTGAACGAAGAGGTGTTTGCCAGCCCTGGCATCCCGGCCGAGGAACTGCGCACCATGACCAGCATCCTGGCCCGCTTCCGCCGCGACTGCGGCGATTTCACCGACCCAGCCCCCACCCCGGACCCCCTCTAGCCCCTCTAGCCCCTCCACCGGACGCTATCCCACTAATGGTCACTCTTTTTGCGACGTTATCCCACCAGTGGCTGCTTTTTCCTATCCCTATCCCACCATTGACGACTCACGCTAAGGAGACGGAGATCATTGCGATAGCGTCCGGCAAAATCATGCCATTAGTGGGATAGCGTGCCCATAAAAGTAACCATTAGTGGGATAGCGTCGGTAGAAGGTTGGGGGTGGCGGGAGTACCTCTCGATACTGAGATCCCCACGTTGCGGCCTTGCTCCGTCAGGTACACCAGATGGCTGGCCGTTTCGGCAAGTGCCAGCCGCAGCGTGAAACCGCGCAGCGATTCAAAGCCGCGCGACCACGTCAGTTCCTTCGACACGTCCCATACGCTCGCAGCCGCCCCGGATTCCAACACAGCAATAACCTCGCGGGAGCGTTCCAGCGTGTGTTCCTTCAGCTCAGCGGCACGGGCCAGCAGCCCTCGGAAACGGTATTCGTGCGCCGGCAGGACCTCCATCTCTGCGCCAGCTTCCATAATTTCCAGCGAGTCGAGGTAATCCCCCAGCGGGTTGGCATGACTGGCAGCTTCGAGCGAGACGTGCGGGGTGATGCGTGGCAGCACGTGGTCGCCCGTGAGGATCAGCGAGTTCCTCTCGTCGATGAGGCAAATGTGCCCGGGCGTGTGCCCGGGTGTGGCCAACACGCGTACCGAAAGCCCAGCAACTGGCAGCAATTCGCCATCTGCCAGGCGCCTCTGCGGCTCGGCTACGCCGGTCATCTGCGCCCAGGTGTCCGCTTGAAAACTCACTTCCTCCAAGTACTGCGCCGGCACGCCCCACGCGACAAATTGTGCCCTATCCTCCTCAACAAACTGTGTGGGGTCCACGCGCCAGTGCGTGGGCAGTGGCTCGTCGGCACCGAGCGCAACCCATGCCCCCGACGCTTCCCGCAACCGCGCAGCCATGCCCAAGTGGTCGGGATGGAAGTGCGTCACCACAATAGCGGTGATGGACGCGGGCGTGAGCCCAGCAGTCGCCAGCCCTGCCTTGAGCATCTCCCAGCCAACATCCGAATCCCAACCGGGATCCACCAGCGCCGCCTCGCCGTCACCAATCAGCAGGTAGGCGAGCGTGTAGCGCATGGGATTATTAATGAAGGGCACGGGGATTGACCACACTCCGGGCCGGACTTCTTCCGCGGCAGGGAGCTCCTTCGCCTTCCACGCCTGGAATTGTTCCTCTGCTGTAACGGTGATCAAGATGCCCTCCAAGAGCTCAGTATGGTTGAAAAATTCGTGTTTCCGCGTGGCTGCCGGGCCAAGGACGCCGCTGCTGCTTTAGAGAGCCTGCGCCGCGGCGTAGCTCTCGCGTAGCTCACGCTTGAGGATTTTCCCTGCGCCGGAGATAGGCAGCGTCTCGGGGAATTCAAAGCTGGCAGAATCTTGTACCCGGCAATATGTTCACGGCAAAAGTCCCGCAGTGTTTCGGCAGTGGCATCTGCCCCGGCGCTAGGACAACCACTGCGTGCACGCGCTCACCGTAGTGCTCATCCGGGATGCCAATGACGGCCGAGGAGGCCACCGCCGGGTGCTTGCTCAAAGCGTTTTCCACCTCTGCCGAGTACACAACCTCCCCACCGGTGACGATCATGTCCTTGAGTGAGGTACATGAAAAGCTCCTTTTGGTAAAAAACGACTCTGACTTTTATCGTGGATATGCCATCATGACCCTTGAATCCCTTGAAGCCTCTAGTGACCCATGAACACTCCCGGACGGCGCTCCCCCATCGCAGCTACGGCCTCAAGTAGGTCCTCACTGTGCAAAAAGGCGGAGTTCCACAGGGAGACGTGGCGCAGCCCGCGGGCCACAATTTCTTCCCTATCTTCGTTCAAAATAGCCTTCGTGCCTGCCACAGCCAGCGGGGAATTGGCGGCGATTTCCCCCGCCATACCTAGCGCTGCTTCCAGAAGTGCCGCCGCGTCCGGATACATGTCATTGACTAGGCCGATCCTGCCGGCCCGCTCCGCCGTGATGTCCTTGCCTGTCAGGGCAAGTTCCCGCAGCGCACCCTCGCCAATGATGCCGCGCAGGCGCTGGAGACTTCCAACGTCGGCAACGATCGCCAGCCGTGCCTCACGGACACTGAACTTCGCATCAGCTGAGGCCAGCCGTACATCCGCAGCGCTGATCAGGTCTACCCCGCCGCCAATGCACCAGCCGGACACGGCGGCAATGACGGGTTTGCGGCACAGGGCAACGGAGGTGATGCCGGCCTGCATTTCCCGGATCAGCCCGAGCAGTTCCGTTCGCTGGGCTGCTTGGGCCACGGATCCCGGCCCCAGCTTGCCAAGCCAGCCACCCAGCACCTCCGCCACGTCAAGGCCCGTACTGAAGTGATTACCGGCACCCGTGAGCACCACGGCCCGGACGGATTCATCGGCGTCGAGCGCGGCAAAGACCTGCGGCAGTTCTGCCCAGAAGGCGCGCCCCATCATGTTCCCGCGGCCGGGACCCACCAGATTCACGACGGCGACACCCGGGGTGGGTGCCGTATCAACAGTGAACGCCGTCCAAACTTGGGTGAAAGCGGGACCGGCCGCGGCAAGAGGGCTCATCAGTAAGTTTCGCCCTTCTCAGCCTTGGCCACCAGAGAAGCCGGGGGGAGGAAGTGTTCGCCATACTTGGCCGCCAGCTCACGTGAGCGGGCCACGAAACCTGCCAGGCCACCGTGGTACCCGTTCATGTACTGGAGCACACCGCCGGTCCAGGCCGGGAAGCCGATGCCCAAGATGGAGCCGATGTTAGCGTCCTCCACACTGCGCAGCACGCCCTCATCCAGGCACTTGACGGTTTCCAAGGACTCGGCGAAAAGCATGCGCTCCACCATGTCCTGGAACGGGATTTCCGCTGTGCCGCCGTAGGTTTCCTTGAGCCCTTCCCAGAGTCCTGTGCGGTGACCGTCGGCATAGTTGTAGAAGCCGGCGCCGGCGAGTTTGCCCTTGCGCTCAAACGTTTCAATCATCTGATCCACTACGTCGTAGCCCGCATGGTGGCGGTATTTTTGCACCCCATTGTCTGCGTCCAGGCCAGCTTTGGTTTCCTTTTGAATCTTGGAAAGGAGGCTCAGGTTCAGTTCGTCTGCCAGCTGCAGCGGGGCCGCCGGGTAGCCAGCCTGCAAACCGGCTTGTTCGATGGACGGCGCAGCGAGGCCTTCGCCGAGCATGGCAATGGCTTCGTTTATGAACGTGCCGATGACACGGGAGGTGAAGAAACCGCGGGAATCGTTGACCACAATGGGGGTCTTGCGGATTTGCTGGGCAATATCGAATGCCTTGGCCAGGGTTTCATCCGAGGTGTTTTTACCGGCGATGATCTCCAGCAATGGCATCTTATCCACGGGTGAGAAGAAGTGCAGGCCAATGAAGTTCCCCTGATCTTTCACCCCCTGCGCCAGTTCGGTAATGGGCAGGGTGGAGGTGTTGGAGCCGAGCACGGCGTCCTCCCCCAGCAGGTCCTGGATCTCCGCAAACGCTGCCTGCTTCACCGCCACGTTTTCAAAGACGGCCTCGATGACAAGGTCCGCCCCGGCCACGTCCGCCGCCGTTGCGGTGGGGGTGATCTTTGCCAGCAGTGCGTCTGCGGCCTCCTGGCTCTGCTGGCCGCGTGAGACGGCCTTGTCGGTGAGGGTCTTGGAGTAGGATTTGCCGCGTTCCGCCGCTTCAAGGGAGACGTCCTTCAGGACCACGTCCATGCCGCCGCGAGCACACACATAGGCGATGCCCGCTCCCATCATGCCGGCGCCGAGTACGGCGACCTTCTTGGCCGTGTACTTTTCAAAGCCCTTGGGTCGGGACCCGCCGGCGCTGATGTGGCCCATGTCAAAGAAGAACGCCTTGATCATGTTGGTGGATACTGCCCCAGTCACCACTTCCACGAAGTAGCGCGATTCAATCTCCAGGGCCGTGTCCACATCCACCTGGGTGCTTTCCACAGCGGCGGCAAGAATGGCGCGTGGGGCCGGGTAGTTGGCACCCTTGAGCTGCTTGCGCAGGTTGGCCGGGAACGCCGGCAGATTCGCGGCGAAAGCGGGCGTGCTGGGGGTGCCACCGGGGATCCGGTATTTGGGCACGTCCCACGGCTGCACGGCGTCCGGGTTGGCTGCGATCCACGCCTTCGCAGCCGGAATGAGTTCCTCCACCGTGTCCACAACCTCGTGAACCAGGCCAACCTCGAGCGCCTTGCGGGGCTTGTACTTCTGTCCCTGCAGCAGCACCTTCATGGTTGCGTCAACAACACCCATGAGACGCACGGTGCGCACAATGCCACCACCGCCGGGCAGCAGTCCCAGCGTGACTTCCGGTAGTCCGATGACCGAGCCGCGCGTGTCCGATGCAATACGGTGGTGGGTGGCCAGCGCAATTTCCAGCCCGCCGCCCAGTGCCGCACCGTTGATGGCGGCGACCACGGGCCTACCGAAGGTTTCCAGCGTGCGCAGCTGCGCCTTGATTTGCTGGCCCAGGTCAAAGACGCTTTGCGCGTCCTCCGGGGTAGAAGAGACAAGATCCTTCAGGTCCCCTCCTGCGAAGAAGGTCTTCTTCGCAGATGTCAGCACGACGCCGGAGATGCTCTCCTTCTCTGCCACGAGCCGGTACACGGTTGCCTGCATGGAGGCGATGTAGTCAGCGTTCATGGTGTTGGCCGACTGGTTGGGGTCATCCATGGTCAGGATGACCACGCCGTCGCTGTCCTGTTCCCAGCGGATGGTGTTGCTGTGCTGCACGTTGTCCTCACTCATCGTCCTAGACCCTCTCAATCAAAGTTGCCACGCCCATGCCGCCGCCAATGCACAGAGTCACCACGGCCCTGCGCTTATCGGTGCGTTCAAGTTCGTCCAGCACGGTGCCCAAAATCATGGCGCCGGTGGCGCCGAGCGGGTGGCCCATGGCGATGGCGCCCCCGTTCACGTTCAGTTTCTCGTCCGGGATGCCCAGGTCCTTCTGGTACTTCAGCACCACGGAGGCGAAGGCCTCATTGATCTCGAACAGGTCAATGTCCGCAACGCCCAGCCCGGCCGTCTTGAGCAATTTCTTGGTGGCCGGGGTGGGGCCGGTGAGCATGATGGTGGGGTCGGCGCCGGAGGTGGCGGTGGCCACGATCCTTGCCCGCGGCTTCAGTCCCAGCTGCTTGCCGACCTCCGCGCTGCCCACCAAAACCAGGGCCGCGCCGTCAACAATTCCGGAAGAGTTGGCAGCGGTGTGGACGTGGTCAATCTTTTCCACGGCATGAAACTTTTGCAGGGCGACGGCGTCAAAGCCGCCGGCCTCACCCATCGCCGCAAAGGCTGGCCGCAGACCAGCCTGTGACTCCGGGGTTGATTCGGGACGCATATGCTCATCATGGTCCAGCACCACCAGACCGTTTTGGTCCTTGACGGGAATGACGGAGTTGGCGAAGCGGCCCTCTTTCCAGGCCTGAGCGGCAAGGCGCTGCGAGCGCACAGCGTAGGCGTCGACGTCCACCCGGCTAAAGCCCTCCATCGTGGCAATGAGGTCCGCGCCCACGCCCTGCGGGACAAAGTAGGTGTCATAGTTGGTGGCCGGGTCCATGGCCCAGGCGCCGCCGTCGGATCCGATGGGAACGCGTGACATGGATTCCACGCCGCCGGCGATGATGAGCTGGTCCCAGCCGGAGCGCACCTTTTGGGCGGCCATGTTCACGGCCTCCAGACCCGAGGCGCAGAACCTGTTGATCTGCACGCCGCCCACCGTGTCCGGCAGGCCGGCGGCGATGACGGCGGTGCGAGCAATGACGGCGCCCTGGTCACCGATCGGGGAGACGACGCCGAGGATCAGATCATCGATAAGGTCTTCGTCCAGGCCGGGGTGGCGAGCCCGTAAGGAGTTGATCAGACCCACCACGAGGTCGATCGGCTTGGTCCCGTGCAGGGACCCCTTTTTGCCGCGGCCGCGCGGGGTGCGGATGGCGTCATATACGTAGGCTTGCGGTGCAACTTCTTCGCTCACGTGAGCTTTCCTTCCATTGTCATCTCGTTCGCTGCAGTGCGGACGGACGGTTGGCAAAACTGACTTTTTGGTGGAACGGGTGGTTGGTGCTGCGTCAGAGGGAGGTGGCAATGAGCTCCTTCATGACCCCATTGGCGCCGCCGAATTTCTCTGCGAGCGGGTTGCCTCCTTGGTGGAAAAAACCCTCGCCAGGGATGCAACGTCGCAAAGATCTTCATCGATCCAGCGGGAAACAAGCCGAGTTGTTGACATAATGCCCATAGTGCAAGACTATTGACACCGTGTCAATAGATGGCGCAAGTCTTTACTTTCCATTCATGAAAGCGATGACCATGACAGCTGAAGTCCCCCTCCCCTACACGGCCATCAGCTACGCCGTTGCCGAGCGAATTGCCACGGTTTCCTTAAACCGCCCCGAGGCACGCAACGGCTACACGCTGACCATGGCAAACGAACTGGAGCACGCTTTTCTGGCCGCCGACGCCGATCCGGAGGTCCAGGTAGTTGTTTTCACCAGCGTTGGCAAGGACTTCTCCGTGGGTGCTGATCTGAGCGGTGGCGGCTTTGATGTGACCATGACCGGCTCCACCCAGGACTGGCAGGAACCGGCCGGGCGCTGCTCCAAAACCATCTACACCATGAACAAGCCCGTCATCGCCGCCCTGCGCGGGGTGTCCGTGGGTGGCGGCATAACCATCACGCTCTCCTGTGACTTCCGCATGGCCTCCACCGATTCCCGCTTCTCCTTCCCGTTCAGCCGCCGCGGCATCTTCCCTGAGGGGGCCTCGGTTTGGTATCTGCCACGCCTGGTGGGAGTGTCCAAGGCGAGCGACTGGATGCTGACGGGCCGGCTTTTCGGGGCGCAGGAAGCGCTCGACGCCGGACTCGTCACCTCGGTGCACGAGCCCGAAGACGTACTGGAGGCCGCCTACGAACTGGCCAGGGACCTCATCGCCAACACCTCGGAGGTCTCCACCGCCGTCATCAAGCAGATGCTCAACCGGCTGAGCGCTTTGGACTCACCCTTCCCCGTCCATGCAGTGGACTCGCGCTTGATTGCTAGCACACCAGGGCACAGTGACGCCGTCGAGGGTGTCACCTCGTTCCTGGAAAAACGCCCGCCGCACTTCCCCTTGACAGTGCCGGAGGGTATCCCGGCATGGCTGCCGTGGATGCAGACGGGCCCAACACCGTGATTCCCGATGACCGCACCGAGCCCCGCAGGCAGCGGCTGAGCCCCGATGAACGCCGTCAACAAATCTTTGAGTGTGCGCAAAAGCTGTTCAATGAACGAGCCTATGAGGACGTTTCAGCAACCGACATTGCCGCTGCTGCAGGTGTTGCCCGTGGGCTCATCAACCATTATTTCGGCAACAAGCGCGAGCTGTACTTGGAAGTCATCAAGGTCAATTCCACGGTCTCAGAGGTGGCGGTGGCCAAGCTGCCCGACGGCTCCTTTGAGGAACGTGTGGAGGTGGCGGTGGCGTGGTTCCTGGACTCACTGGAGACCTCCGGTGCCAGTTGGCTGGCGCTTGGTTCAGGCAGTATAGGGCGGGATCCGGATTTGGAAAAAATCTTGATCGCGGCGGAAAATGACTCAATTGAGCTGCTCATCGACGCCACCGGACTGGCCGGGCGCACCAAGAACCGGGAACAGATTCGGGCCATGTTCCGAATTTATACCCAACTGGTCCGCAGCGGTGGCCGCGAGTGGCTGCTGCGAAAAACTCTCACCCGACCCCAGGTCCACACGCTGCTGGCCAGCACCTTGCGCGTCATCGTGACAGAAGCCGTTCCCGCCATCTGACCCGCTTCCGCCATGACTGCGGAGGTAGTAATTACGGGTCCACGTAGAGGTCGATCATGAGCTCCGCCGCCGGATCCACGGCATAGTGCGAGAAGTCAGTCTCGCCACGGGAGCGCAGCAGTTCCTCGTCAAGGATGTTCTGCCCCGTCAACTCGCGGCTGTCGGTGGTGAGGATGGCGTGGGCAGCGTCGGCCATGATGGTGGCGTGCCGCGAGCGCCGGATCATCACCTCCCCGCCGAGAAGGTTGGCGACGGCGGCCGTGGCGATCGTGGTGCGCGGCCACAGCGTATTGGAGGCCACGCCCTGCTCGGCGAACTCCGCAGCGAAGCCCATCGCCGTCAGCGTCATGCCGTACTTGGCCAGTGTGTAGGCCGGGTTCGCACCGAGCCATTTCTGGGACATGTTCAGCGGCGGGCACAGCGAAAGAATGTGCGGGTTCAACGCCTCCAAAAGGTGCGGCAGCGCAGCCTTGGACAGCATGAAGGTACCGCGCACGTTCACATCTTGCATGAGGTCGTACCGCTTCGGTGAAACCGTCAGCGTCCCGTCCAAGGAGATGACGCTGGCGTTGTTCACCACGATGTCTATCCCGCCAAAGCGTTCCACCGTCTGTGCCACGGCGGAGGCGATGGTGTCATCGTCGCGCACGTCCCCCACCACGGCCAGCACCTGCCCGCCCGCCGCCTCAATTGCGGCGGCGGCCGTGTGGATTGTCCCCGCCAGCCGCGGGTCCGGGGTGTCAGTTTTGGCCAGAAGCACCACGTTGGCGCCATCCTGGGCTGCCCGAACAGCGATGGCCAGGCCAATGCCGCGGGAGCCTCCCGACATGAGCAGCGTTTTGCCCGCGAGGCTCCCACCAGCGGGCGGGACGGTGGCACCCGAGGCCGCGTCCGCCGTCGTGCCTGAACTATTGGAACTGCTAGATGTTGCGGTCATGGTCCCTCCAATATGGTTCGCGCAGATTGCGCTTGAGAATTTTTACGGTTGCATTGAGTGGCAGCTCGTCCACAAAGTCCACAGAAGTGGGGCACTGGTAGTGGGCCAGGCGCTCGCGGCAGAAGGCGATGATGCGCGTTTCGTCCACTGTACTGCCCGGTGCGCGGACCACAACGGCCTTGACGGTTTCAACCCAGCGCGGGTCTGGGACGATCATGACAATCCCCTCCGTCACGTCGGGATGTGCCATGAGCACGTTCTCCACTTCGGGGCAGTAAATGTTCTCGCCGCCGGAGCACAGGAGCTCTGGCTGAACGGATCGGCAATCCGAATGTCCACCCCAGGAAGGGGCCTTGCCCGCAGATTGCAGAACCTCGGGCCGGGGCGGGTTCCTATGGTCTTCGTTCTGGAGCATGGCGCCGATCATAGTGGCGGCCGAGGTTTCACGCAGGTGGACAATTTCGGCACCGGCATAAATGCCGACTTGGAAGTAGCAGGAGCCGCCCACATGAAACATGGGCATCCCCACCATGGTCATCTCCCCGGGCTTCATCCCAAACCCTGCTTTGACAACCACACTGTGCTCGTTGACGCTTGCGTGCGTCAGTTCCATGCCCTTAGGTTTGCCGGTGGTCCCGGAGTTATACATGAGCAGGACCGTATCCTGGCGCCCGACGCCGGAATAGTCAGCCCCCGCTGTGGAACCGTTTGATCCGGTTGCAACTGTTGCACCGACAACACCGGTTGCCAGGAACTGCTCGTAGTCACAGTGCTCGCCACCGATGGCAACCATGCGCGGCAGCGGCGTTTCGGCTTCGGCTTTCGCCAGCACACTTTTCAGCTCGGCACCGTAGAACACCATTTTGGGTCTTGAATCTTCCAAGATGTGGGCCAGTTGGCTAGGCCCAAGCCTGAAGTTGCCCACCACGGTGCCGGCACCGAGAGCCGAGGCGGCAAAGGTGAGTTCCACAATGGCCAGGTGATTCAGATCGAAGGAAAGAGTCCTGTCCTCGCGTTTGCTGCCGGCCTTCGCCAACGCGTCGGTCAGCTGCAGAATTCGGGTGCGCCATTGCGCCCAGGTGTAGCTGGTTTCGCCCAATACTGCGGCGGTAAGGTCGGGTGTGCGCTGTGCCCAATGGTCGAGTCTGTCTCGTGGAAACACTGGCTGAGCGAGGGTTCCAAGCGTTATGGCGGGCCTTTCGTGGGCGCCAGTGCCGGTGTGAGCTGAGGGAGGGTGATCCAGACTGCTGTGTGATGGCATTGTGTGCGCGAATCTAGCAACAGTACAGCGATCGGAACCGAGCCAGACCCCAACCATGGCTCCTCCGGAACCAAGGTCCTTTTCAGTTTGGCTGCAGCCGTCATTGTACTGCTCGGGACTGGCCGCATTTCCTCAAGTCTGGGCCCAGTCTTTCAGGCATTAGTGCTAACGATTTGTGCCTACCCCGTGAAGCAGCAGCTCATGGCTCGTGGTGCCCCAGTGTTAAAGCTGGCATGGCAGACATCCTGTCCGTCTAAGCCATGCTCGGGGCATTTTGTAGCCTCATTGTGGATCTCTGGCGTTCAACTGAGCTGGGTTCTGCCGCAAATCACCCCACAGGTCGCCGAATTCCATGCAGATCTGAGAGTCTTCCTGCACAACACCTTTGGCATCGCGGACAAGCAAGTGCGTGCAATTGCCGATTCAATTGACCTTCGCGTACTCCTGAACACTGCATCCAACCTGCTTGGCGGTGTGATGAGCATTGGCTCGGGCGGACTTTTCCTGCTGCTGCTGGTGATATTCATGGGCATCGACGCCAACTACTTCCCCACTATCCTTGCTGTGGTCAAGGAAAAGCGTGCCCCGGTCGTGGTGGCCCTGAGTAACCTCGCGAAATTGTCCCGCTCATTCATGATCATGACCACTATTTTCGGCGCCATTGTTGCCGTCTTACACTTGATCCTGCTGCTTGCGCTGGGTGCGCTGGGTGCCATCATGGCCCTTTTAGCCGGCGGCCTCCCCACGTTCATCGCCGTGGTGGCCTTCTACGGTGTGACTAATTCGCTGATCCAGTCGCTCATCCAGCCCAAGTTCGTCTCCGGCTCGGTCAATCTGAACATGACCTTGACCTTCCTGTCAGCCATCTTCATGTCCGCACTCTTGGGACCACTCGATGCTCTCATGGCCGTTCCGCTCACACTGTTTGTACGGGCAGTTTTGGTTGATGCGCACCCGCAAGCCACCAAGGGCCCCAAGACCGGGCCACGGCTGAACCTGCCACTAGTGAGAGAGCGTTGTGAAAAAACGCGCCATTGGTGCGATAGCGTCGGAGGGGGCAGGCTATTGCAGGTTGGAGGTCAGCCGGGCCGCGCTGTCCCAGAACTTCTCCCACCGGGGCCGCTTGATCCAATCATGGAGTTCAAGCTCGCTGCTGTTGGCCCTGTACCTGTCCTCCACTTCGCGCATCTGTGTCACGAAGGTGGCACTGTGGATCAATACCGATATCTCCATGTTCAGTGAGAACGAGCGGATGTCCATGTTTGACGAGCCGATCACTGCGACATCCGAGTCGATGCTGAAGTGCTTGGAATGCAGCACTTCCGGGGATTTATACAGGTAGATTTTTACGCCGGCGCGCAGCAACGCCTCGTAATAGGAGCGTTGGGCATGGTAAACCATCGCCTGGTCGCCAATCTCGGAAACGAATAGTTCCACAGACAGGCCGCGCCCGGCCGCACTGATGATCGCCAACAGCACTGATTCTTCCGGTACGAAGTAGGGGCTGGTAATGCTGACCCGCTCGGTGGCCTGGTGAATCATGGAGACGAAGAGTTTCAGGCTGTTGTCGTTTTCAAAGCTGGGACCGCTGGGCACCACCTGGGCATCCACCAGGTGCGACGCCTGGTCCAGCACAACCGGTGAGGTATCCAGTTCCAGCAGGACATTGGTTTCACTAAACCAGTCGGTGACGAAAACGGCGTCGAGCTCGCGCACCACAGGGCCGTGGACCCGCATCATCAATTCGTGCCAACGAAGCCCGCGGGAGATGTTTTTTTTCTTGTTGTAACTCTCATGAACCATGTTTTGCGATCCAGCAAAGCCCACCTGCCCGTCGACCACCACCAGTTTGCGGTGGTTGCGAAGATCCACCCGCTGCCAATTCCCTTTCCACGGACGCAAGGGCAGCATAGCGTGGTATTCGGCACCCATCACAGCCAGCCGCGACAAGGTCTCCTTCCTGCCAGGGTTCATCAAGGAGGCCAGGTGGTCGCTGAGCACCCGCACTGTCACGCCCCGCTGGCAAGCTCGCTCCAACGCATCAAAGAAGGGCTTGGTGGCTGCATCGTGGACCAATATATAAAATTCCACGTGCACAAAGCGCTGTGCCGCATCAATCTCACGGGCCATGGCGGCAATGGAGCCATGGTAGTCCGGGAGCAATTCAACGCTGTTGCCGCCCACCATGGGCAACGCGCCCAAGTTGTTGTTAAGGGTGACCAGCGTGGAAAGGCCCTTGGGCCAGTCTTCCCTGTGGCTGTGCTGGTCAAGCCCCTCGGTGCGGGCCAGAATCAACTCGTTGACGTGACGTTGCTTGTCCCTGCGGGCCTTTGGCAGCCGGGTGAAACCCACCAGCAAAAAAGCCACGATACCCACGTAGGGGATAAAGATAATAGTGAGCATCCAGGCAATGGCAGTAGCTGGCCGTCGCCGGGCAGAAATGTATGCCACGGCTACGGCGCCCAAGACCACATGTCCTGCCAGCAGCAGCCAGGCCAGTGCATCGTGGTTATTGAACATTGCGTTCCGCCGCTTTCGTAGGTTCCCGTCATGGAAAAGACACCTGCAGACCCGTACGGAGTCCGCAGCCGTCTTCGCTGATTCTAGCGTTTTGTGGTGCCAAAAAGGTCAGGCAAATGCTTTGGCTTTCAGCTGTGCGTATTCGCTCCCAGTAATGGTTCTGGCATTGAACAGCGACTTCACTGCAGAAATCTGGTCTGCGGGACTCTGGGTGCTGGCCACGAAGCGCAAGCATTCCCCGCCTTGCTGCTGCGCCGAGGTTGCAGCCTGCTGACTGCGCTTGGTCATGTAGTTGCCTCGGGCGATGAGGTACACAAACTCGTCATAATTGAGAGTTTTGTTTCGGTCTGAATCAGCTTGATTCCAGCAGTGATCTGGTGACGTAGTTGGTGAGGTTGCGGAAGCCGAGTGCGAATCCTTGGAGGTATTCCAGTCCTCCATTAATTATTTCAGTTGAGCCATTGGACGTTCCGGGTAGGTCCAAGGAGGCCAACACATCAACGGCCAATACGCCTCCCAAGCGTGTTTTTCTCTCAGTCAGTAGATCGGCACGGGTGAGCAGTGTTCGCAGTGCTTTATAGCGGGGTTCGCCGGCACATGCGCGATGTCCGCACGTTACTTGCTGAATGCGTCAGCGGCCGCCGTTACAGCGCTGCTGGCGGCCATGGTCCTGGCGCGGGTTCTCACGATTGGCCACGCCCACCGTTCCATGGTGTGACAAGCCCTGATTCTGGTGGTTCGCATGATTCCACTCTCAGCGTTCATCACCCAGACCGGCACAGCCAAGATGCTCGCGGATGGGATGCTCACGTTCACCGGAGACGGCAGCCCGTACCTTTTGCTACGGGGTATTTTCCTAGTCACCGCGGTCTTGTACATCTCATCAGCAATACGGCAACGGAGTTCCTGGTGCCGTTCTGAGACTGCCTGCGTTCCAGCACACTGGTGAAAAACAGAAAACCCCCGGTCCGAGGACCAGGGGTTTTCTTGTGGAGTTACGGGGACAGGATTTGAACCTGTGACCTCCGGGTTATGAGCCCGGCGAGCTACCGAACTGCTCCACCCCGCGATGTGATTATTACTTTACCGTCCATTCGCCCGCAGGTAAAACTGAGAGCACGTGACCTTCGTCTCCCTGGCGAAATTGGGCAGAAAAAGGCCCGGCCACCATGAGGTGACCGGGCCTTTTACTCTTCAATGACGACGGCGGCGCTAGGGTTTGGCGCTCTCCTTTGCCGAAGGCGTGGCCTCCGGAGTGGACGGCACTACCGCCGCGCCCTCAGCAGCAATCGCTGCGGCAATAGCGGTTTCCAGGGCCTTCTGCGCGGTTCCATAAGCGGCAAAATCGCCCTTCGCGAGAGCGGCCTGCCCGGCTTGCAAAGCCGCATTGGCATCACTGAGCGCCTTGGCCAGCGCCGTATTCTCACCACCCGAGGGAACTCCAGGCTTATCCGTAGAAGTACCTCCGGTACCCTCACCCTTGTTCACACCAGCATCACCGGCAACAGCACCGGAGTCACCGCCAAAGAGCTTGTCCAGTGCCTCGTTCAACGTGGCGGCGTAACCGATCTTGTCGCCGAAGGCCACCAGCACACGCTGCAATGTGGGATATGAAGTGGAGCCCGTTGACTGGACATAAACCGGCTGCACGTACAGCATGCCACCACCCATGGGCAGTGTGAGCAGGTTGCCGTTGATGACGTCAGACTGTCCCAGTTTCAACACGTTCAGCTGTTCGGACACTGTGGGGTCTGACTGGAAGGTGTTTTGCACCTGTCCGGGGCCAGGCACCTGGGTGGCATCCGGCAGCTGCAGTAGTTGCAACTTGCCGTAATCGGGGCTCTTGACACCCTTGACGTTGCCGGCATCACCATTTGCGGCCATGAAGCCGTACAGAATGTTGCGGGAGTCGGTGTTCTTGACTTCCTGCGGTATGAAATCGGTAGTCAGGGAGAACGCAGTCTTGTCCTGGCCAGGCATCTTCAATGACAGGTAGTAAGGGGGCTGCTTGTCAGTGGCCTTGGTAGTGGGATCGTCCGGGACGCTCCAGGCCAGAGTGTTCTTGAAGAAGTTGGTCGGATCAGTGACGTGGTAACGGCCCATCAGCTCACGCTGAACCTTGAACAGGTCTTCGGGGTAGCGCACATGGGACATGACGTCTGCCGACATTTCCGTAAACGGCTTCACCGTGGTGGGGAAAACCTTCTCCCACGCCTTCAGGATCGGATCTTCCGCATCCCACGCGAACAGCTCAACGGAACCATCGTAGGCATCCACAGTGGCCTTGACGGAGTTGCGGATGTAGTTGATGGATGCGTTTGGCAAGGGCGCAATGCCGCCGGCAACTGTCAACGAGTCAGTGGTGGCTTCCTGCAACTGCTGCTGCTGGGAATAAGGGTAGTAGGAACTTGTGGTGTAGCCATCCACAATCCACTTGACCTTGCCATCAACAATAGCCGGGTAGGGGTTGCCATCCAGCGTCAGATACGGGGCAACCTTGGCAACACGTTCTGCAGGGGTGCGATCATAGAGGATTTGAGATTTCTCATTGACACCGTTGGTGAGTAGCAAATCAGTTGACTGGAACTTCAACGCATACATGGCCCGGTTGAACCAGTTACCCACGGTAGGACCGGCATTGCCCGTGAACGTTGTCAGTGTCTCATCCGAGGCATTGTCCGTGGCTGCTGCAGCATTGCCTTGGGGACGGTCAAGCTCAATGGGGGCGGTTCCACTGGGGGCGCCAACAACCGAATAGTCGGTGGTTGACTGTCCGAAGTAAATGCGCGGCTGGTAGCTAGTATCAGTGCCCAGCACACCTTCGGAGGGGACGCCGGCCTGCATAAACTCTGGTTTGCCGTCGGCAGTAACGGTGTTGCCGTAGGCGGCAACCACACCATAACCGTGGGTGTAGACCAGGTGCTGGTTGTACCAGCTTTGCTGTTCCGGGCTGATACCGGCAGGGTTCAACTCGCGCACAGCAATTACGGCGTCCTGGACCTTGCCGTCAATGGTGTACCTGTCAACGTTGAGCGTCTTGGGGAACTTGTAGTACGGGCGGTACTGTTCCAGCTGCGCAAACGTTGAGGAGATCAGGTTCGGGTCAAGCAGGCGGATGTTGGCCGCGGTGTCTGCGTCCTGGCGTAGTGCCCCGGCCTCCGCCGTGATGGTTGCGTTATAGGGAGTCACCTCCATACCAGTCAGCCCATAGGCATCACGGGTCATGTTGATGTTGCGTTCAATGTAGGGCAACTCCACGCTTCCTTCGGAAGGTTTCACCTGCCACTGCTGAATGGCCCATGGGTACAAGCCGCCGGCCACGATGGCTGTGACAACCAGCATGCCGGTACCAATCAGAGGAAGTTTCCACTTGCCCATGAAGGCGGCAACAATGAAGAGCACCGCAACGATGAGGGCGGCGGCAGCAAGAATGGCTTTGGTGGGGATGACCGCATGGACGTCGGTAAACATGGCACCGGCACGGTAACCACCATTGTCCTGCAGTGTGGCGTAACGGCCCAGCCAGAAGTTGCCAGCCAGCAGGAGCAGGAAAATCCCAGCCAAAATGGCGATGTGGATCTGCGCCTGTCGGGAGGCGAAGATGCCACGCTCTGTCAGGCGGATTGCCCCGTATAGGTAGTGGGTCAGTATGCCGGCAATGAAGGCAATTACTGTGACACTTATGAGCATTCCCACCAGGAAGCCCAGGAACGGCAGCGTGTTGGTGTAGAAGCTGAGGTCCAAACCGAATTCGGGATCCGTGGTGCCAAACGGCACGCGGTACAGGAACAGCATGACCTTTTCCCACTGGGACATGGCTGCGGTGCCGGCAAACAAGCCAAAGACCACGGGCACACCAACCATCACCACACGGCGGATCGGTTCCAATTGGAGTTGGTAGCGGTTGAGGTTGTCCTCGTGCTCACTGTCCGGGGCGTAAACGGGCCGCGCCTTGTAGGCGGCTCGAATGGAGAAGTACACCCCCAGGGCCATGATCAGGAACGCTGCTAAGAAAATCAGTATCTTGGCAATGCGTTCGGTCCAGAAAACCTCGGAATAACCTATCTGGTTGAACCACAGCAGATCGGTGTATACCCCGGAGAAAAAGAGCAGTGCCACGACCAGCACCGCGACAACAATGATGGTGGGCATCAATGCGCTGCGACGTTTGGGCCGGACGGACTTGCTCGGCGGCGGGTATGGGCGGGATGTCACTCTCTACCTCTAACTCAACTGGTGGATAAGAAAAACTGCATGTGCTTTCAAAGGGTGCCACGAACAAGCTGTGGGCCCAGTTCCGTATGATGCGCAATCGTTACGCACCGAAATTCAATCGTTACTTGCATGTGGGCAGTCCCGATCCGTCCTTGCCGGAGCCGATCAGGGTGACGGCGTTGTACGCATCTTTGAGCGTATCCACCTTGATCACCTGCAGACCATCAGGAATATGCCCCACCACGTCTTCGCAATTTGCACCAGGGGCCAAGAAATAGTCAGCACCGGTACTGCGGGCGCCAATCATCTTTTGGGCAATGCCGCCGATGCCGCCAACGTTACCTTCAGGATCGATGGTTCCTGTTCCGGCAAAACGCTTCCCGCCCGTGAGATCCCCGGGAGTGAGGCTGTCCATGATGCCCAAGGCAAAGATCATTCCCGCACTGGGGCCGCCAATGTTGCTCAAAGTGATCGTGACGTCGAACGGAAAGACGAAGACGTTTTGGATCTGGACGCCCAGCAGGTATTTGCCGTCGCTACCTTGTTTGGGGGTGACGCTCAGTTTCTGCTCCACATTATTTCTGCGCACCTGAAGTTCCACAGGAGCCCCCTTGCCCTCGGCAAGCACAGTCTGAATGACACCAAGGTCTGTGACCTTCTTGCCATCTATGGTGAGAAGGACGTCGTCGGGCTTCAAAATTCCTGACGCGGCACTCTCGGCAGGAATGGCGGCAATGCTGAGATTTGTCTGAAAATCAATACCCAAAGCCGTCATGGCTGCGGCTGTTGCGTTCTCCTGTGAACCAGTCATGGCCGCCGAGTTCTCACTGTTAATGACATCTTGGCTGGAACCGGGAGCGTAGATGAGCTCCGCTGGGTACACGGTGTGCGAGGGTGTGAGCCAGGAGGAAAGCACGTCAAAGAAATTAACCTGGCTATCCGGGAGTCCACCGGTCAAATGCACTGTTGTCAGATCGAGCGTGCCCGAGGTGGGCGGAAAACTCTCGTGACCTGAGATGGTGATGATGGGCTTGCCGTTCAATTCACCAATGGTGTTGATGGCGGGGCCCGGAGATTCAACAACATAAGGCACCGGGATAGTCACCGCGGCCACACCCAGCACAAGCGCCAGCACACCTGAAACTGCCATCAAGGAAATTCTTTTGTCGCGGGACGTACGCGACGGAGCTGCCGCTTTCTCGGGTGTCTCCTGGCTCAAAGCTGTGACCTTTCCAAAGTCTCTGGGGCCTCGCAGGCACCGCCAGTCAAAACGGGGTACCAACCACCTAGCCTACTGTGTCTGGATGTGCTGTGCTTGTGCCGAGGCTGGGAGTCGGCCATGAATGAGTAGTGGCGGAGCCCCAAGCCCAGATACCCTTTGCCTAGAGCGAACAGTGAGTAGGCACAGGGCGACAACGCACCATGGCGGCGGTAACGTGAAGTTATTCAGAGTCCACGCCAACGATCGGGCCATCATGTCATCCACACCATCCAACAACGACGACGAAACCCCGAAGGATCCGCTTCAGGAAATGCTCGCCAACCTTATGGGCGGACAGGGCATGGAAGGCTTTGACCCCGCCGAACTAGCTAAAGCCGCCGGCCTGCCCTCGGATCCCAATGCGCTTGCACAAATGTTCTCCCAGGTACAAGCCATGATGAACAGTTCCTCAGACACCCCCGTCAACTGGGATTTGGCCCACGATGCTGCCCGGAAGGCCGCCGCAGGTGATGACCCCTCCGTGACGCCCCACCAGCAACGCGAAGTTGACGAGGCCTTGCGTCTGGCAGAAATGTGGCTCGACCCCTTTACTGACTTGGCCGCAACTGCCATCATTGGCCGGGCCTGGTCCCGCGCCGAGTGGGTGGAGGAAACCCTCGGAACGTGGAAGCGCCTGACCGAACCGGTGGCAAACAGCATTGCTTTCGCCATCTCCACCGCCATGAACGATCACCTCCCTGAAGAGATGAAGTCCATGATGGGCGGTGCCGCCTCCATGATGCAGAACATGGGCGGTGCGCTGTTCGGTCTGCAACTGGGTCAGGCCGTGGGGGCGTTGTCCAAGGAAGTACTTGGCTCAACAGATATTGGTATCCCGTTGGCCGATCTCCAGATGGCCCTCCTACCCTCCAACATTAAGGAGTTTGGTGAGGGACTGGAAATTCCTGAGCAGGAGATCCGCCTCTTCTTGGCCCTGCGGGAAGCCGCCCACGCCCGCCTCTTCGTTCAAGTTCCGTGGCTGCGCGGGCACTTACTGGGCGCTATCGAGTCCTACGCGCGAGGCATCCACATCGACATGTCCCGCATTGAGGATTTGGCACAAAACCTGGACCCCTCCAATCCGGAAGCCATGCAGGCGGCCTTGTCCGAGGGCGTCTTTATGCCGGCCCGGACCCCTGAGCAGGATGCTGCCCTAGCCAAGCTTGAAACTGCGTTGGCACTCGTTGAGGGCTGGGTTGACGAAGTCACTTTTGCGGCTGCCGCAAATCTGCCCGCAGCAGCTGCCCTCCGTGAAACTATTCGGCGCCGCCGTGCCACCGGTGGCCCTGCTGAGCACGCTTTTGGTTCTCTGGTTGGTTTGGAACTGCGTCCGCGCAGGCTCCGCGAGGCCGCTGCCTTATGGGCTTCCCTGAAAGATCTGCGCGGCATTGCCGGACGCGACGCCATCTGGGCGCACCCGGATCTTTTGCCTACCTCAGCCGATCTGGATGACGCGGCAGGTTTCAGCGCACGTCGCAGCGCCGAGGACGCCTCCGAGTTGGATGTTGATGCGGCACTTGCCAAGCTGCTGGACGGCGGTTTTGAGGATTTCCAAACCGACTCCACCACTGATGGCGAAGCAAAAACCAACGACGGCGAACCCGGCCCGGGTGCCGACGGCCCGGGTGCCGAGGGCACCGGCGGCAAAGACTAACCACGCCGTCCGGGATGCTACCGGGGCGGGCTAGAGGGATTTATTCAGTTGTGTATCTCTGTAGCCCCCTCCCCGGTAGCATCATCATTTTCATCCCCTGGCTCCTCATCCATCCCTTGCGCCATGCCGGCGATGTTCCGTGAGGCGGCAAATGAGGCACCTTGCAGGAACGCCTTGGCGGTTTCCAGCTTCGGGTAGCTTGCCAGCTCCGCCCAGAATGCCCGGCTGTGGTTCGGGTGGATCAAGTGGGCCAATTCATGCAGCAGGACATAGTCCAGCACCCACTCGGGCATGCCCTGCACATGATGGGAAATCCTGATGGTCCTGCGCGCCGGGGTGGCGGATCCCCACCGGCCGTTTTGATTCTTGACCCAGCGCACTGATTCAGGCCTAGCGCGGGAGCCTAAATAGGTTTCCGAGAGGTCAAAGCTGCGCTGTAACAAGGCGTGGTCGCTGGCTGGTACAGGGCGTTGGGCATGACTGCGTTCTAGCTTGGCCACCATATACGGCACCCAATATTGTTCATCTTCTAGACTCAGCCGCGCCGGAACGGCGATCACTGCCTGTCCGTTCTCCCAAAACGCGGCCAGCCCGGTTTTGCGCCGCGCCGTCCGCCTGACCACAATGGGGTCCCCGCTGCTGGTTCGGTGCTGGGAGACGGAGTCTCCCAGCGGTCCTTTGGTTCCCGTTCCGATGGGCCCACGGCGTCGGGAGGCCCGCGGCGCTGGCGTACTTGATGCCGGCGTACTTGATGCTGGGGTACTTGGTGTTGCTGCCATTCTTCGACCGTACCGCCAAGCCGCCGCTTCCGGGTACCCGGAAACAGCTGTCCGTGGATAAGATGCCATGGTCACCGTCCTGTGGATAACTCTCGGTGGCCGCACCCCGGAAGTGCAATGATTTTAACTACGGCACCTGCCGGTAGGGATTCATTGGAGGTCATCATGACGGCTGTCAATCCAGCTCTTCGCATGGTCAGCCGGGGAACCCACAGCGTCCAGATCGGGTTGGGACCTGGCGGGCTGATCTTGGAGGGCCTGCAGGGCACGGATCTGGCATTCATCAAGGAATTGCGTCGAGGAATTGCCGATGACCAAGTAGTGCAGAGCGCGGTATCTCTGGGCATACCAGCCGCTCGAGCCCAGGAAATATGTGCTTTACTCGCCCCCGTTTTGTGCTCCGATACGGAGCTTTCCATCCGGGGCTACCGAGAAGAACGGCTCCATCCGGACAGGACGGCGCTCCTGGGACTATACCGTGACTCCGCCAGGGCCCGCTTGGATGCGCGTGCCCGGAACGTGGTTCACCTGGTGGGGCTGGGGCGCACCGGGGCCGCGTTGGCGGGCGTCCTGGCCAACGCGGGCGTGGGCACGCTCATGCTCGAGGATGACTCTGCCGTCACTGCCGCCGATGTCTGCCCCAGTGCGTTCACCGTGGCGGACATCGGGATCCCGCGGTCCTTAGCACTGCGGCGACACCTCATTGCCTTGGACCCTGGCCTGCATCTCCATATGGTGCACGACGGCGGGGCGGGAGGTCCCAGCCTGCAGTACCTTGATCTTGCCGTTGTGGTAGGTCATGACTGTGCAAGCGCGGGCACCATGGCCCGTTTCATGGGCACGGAACGCGCCCACCTTCTGGTGTTGCACCGCGAACAAAACGGCACAGTAGGCCCCCTAGTGGTTCCCGGGGAAACTGCCTGTACCGACTGTGTGGAACGGCACCGCGCCGTGGCCGATCCGCAGTGGCTGCTGACCTGCCATGAGTTGTCTTCGGGCAATCAGAGACCACCGGGCGTCACCGCAAATCCCCCGAACACGGAGGGCAGCGCGGTCTCGCTTGCACTAGCCGGCACGGCAGCCACGCAGGCGCTGATCTTCCTTGATGGCTTTAACCAGCCCAGCTCATGGTCTTCAGTTATGACTTTTCACCCTGACGTTGGCCGCTGGACGGAGCAGGCATTCGGCCCCCATCCGGAATGCGGGTGTCAGTGGCAGAATCAGCCGGTCGCCACAATGTCCAAGACGGCTTCGCCGTAGCGCTCCAACTTTGCCGGCCCCACTCCGGGCAGCGCCGCCAATTCATCGAGGTCTTGAGGTGCAGCCTCGGCAATGGCCATCAAGGTGGCGTCGGTGAACACCACAAAGGCTGGTACCGAAGCCGCCGCCGATTCCTTGAGGCGCCACTCACGTAGCTGTTCAAACACTGCTTCGTCGTAACCGGGCGGGCAGTCAGGGCAGCGCCCAACCTTGCGCTCGGCCCCGGTGTTCAGGATCTTCCCACAGATCCTGCACACCGACGGGCCTGTAACCTTGCGGGATTTGCGGGTGGTGGCCATCCGCGGGCCGGTGGGCGCACCGCCCACCGAGTTGGGCCGCAACCCGTCCAAGAAGCGAGAGGGCTTGCGGTTGGCCCGTCCGCCGGGCGTGCGGGCCGTTGACCAGGAAAAGTTCAGATACTCCCGTGCACGGGTGATCCCCACGTACAAGAGCCGGCGTTCCTCATCCACGGTCTCGGGAGTGTCAGCGAAGGAGATGGGCATCAGACCTTCGCTAAGTCCCACGAGGAAAACAGCATCCCACTCCAGACCTTTGGCGGAGTGCAAGGAGGCCAGTGTGACGCCTTGGACCGTGGGTGCGTGCTGCGCCGAGGCCCTTTCCTGCAGTTCAGCCACAAAATCCAGGATGGAAAATGTGTGCTCCGGTGTGCTCCGGGAGAGCACAAGTTCATCAGCCAGTGCCACAATGGCGCTCAGCGATTCCCAGCGTTCCCGGACGGCGCCGCTGGTGGTGGGAGCTTGTGCCTGGTAGCCAAGGTTGCCCAGCACGTCCCGGACGAGCTGGCCCAGGGATTCATCCTCGGCAGCACGGGAAGATGCACGAAGTTGAAGCACCGCGTCCCGAACTTCCTTCCGGGCGAAGAAGCGTTCCCCGCCTCGGAGCTGATAGCCGATCCCCGCTGATGTGAGAGCTTGTTCGTAGGCTTCAGACTGGCCGTTGGTCCTGAACAGAATGGCAATTTCACTAGCGGGGGTGCCGTTCTCCACGAGCATCTTGATCCTTGCGGAGACTGCTGCCGCCTCGGCCTCATCGTCGCTGCACTCCATGAACTCCGGCGCGGGGCCCCCCGGGCGCTGTGCCACTAGTTCCAAGGGCTTGGACCAGAGCGCATCCGCAACCATGCCCCCGCTGCGCCGGTTGGCCAGCAGGTTGTTGGCCAAGCCGACCACCTGTGGGGTGGAGCGGTAGTCACGGACCAGCTTCACCACACTGGATTCGGGGAAGCGCTTGGGAAATTCCAAGAGGTGCCGTGGTGTGGCCCCTGTGAAGGAGTAAATGGTTTGGCTGGCATCGCCCACTACGCACAGTTCATCGCGGCCGCCCAGCCACAGGTCAAGCATGCGTTGCTGCAGCGGGGAAACATCCTGGTATTCGTCCACAACAAAGTGCCTGTATTGATCCCGCACTGTTGCGGCCACGCGCGGATCCTCCTGCAAGATCCCCACCGTGATGAGCAAAACATCCTCAAAGTCAATGAGGTTTCTGTCCGCTTTGACATCTTCATAGCCTTGAAAAAGCCGGCCCACGGTGACCTTGTCCAGGCCTCCGGGCTCCCCGCGATCCTCCGCCTGAGTCAGGTATGTTTCCGGAGTGAGCATGGAAACCTTGGCCCACTCGATTTCGGCGGCCAGGTCCCTGATCGCCGCCCTGTCGGTGGGCAGACGCAGCCGGCGAGCCGCTTCCGCAATGATCTGGGCCTTGTGTTCAAGCAGGCCAGGTAATTGACCTCCGACGGCGTGGGGCCAGAAATATTGCAACTGCCGCAATGCGGCGGCATGGAAGGTGCGGGCTTGGACCGTTCCTACCCCTAGATCGCGCAGCCGGGTCCGCATTTCCGCCGCGGCCCTGGCCGTGAAGGTCACGGCCAGGAGACGGTTGGGGTTGTACACCCCGGTGTGGACCCCATAAGCAATTCGGTGCGTGATGGCGCGGGTTTTACCCGTGCCAGCACCGGCCAACACGCACAGGGGTCCGCTCAAGGTGGTGGCCACGGTGCGTTGTTCCTCGTCCAGGCCGGAGAGTATCCGTTCTTCTGCCGTCTGTGCGTCCATGACGGGCAGACCCAGCTTGCTGGGGTCAAAACTCACGCTTGTTCACCTGGTTCCAAAATTTTCCCGCCATACCAATGTTCAATGAGCTCCCGTGCAATGGACGCTCTGGAGGAAATTACCGCTTCCCCACTCAACACTGCACCTTGGAGCTCGGCGCGGCTGAACCACTTGGCTGCCCTGACTTCTGTTAAGTCGGGGGTGGCTACCGTGTCATTCGTGTAGCCGATGTAACCCAGCATGAGGGACCGCGGGAAGGGCCACGCCTGGGATGCCACGTAGTGCAGGGCGTGGAGGCGGACACCTACCTCTTCGGCAATTTCGCGCACCGCGCCTGCCTCAGCACTCTCGCCTGCCTCCACAAAACCTGCCACGGTGGAGTATCTCTTCTCATCCCATTGGAAATTGTTGGCCAGCAGGATTCGTTCGTCGGCACCCACTATGGCGACAATCGCTGCGGGGTCTGTGCGGGGAAAATGTTCAGAACCATCCTGAACGCAGCGCCTCATCCAGCCCGCTTTCATCGGCTCCATGGGGTTCCCACACCTGGGGCAGAAAGTATGGGTGGCGTGCCAGTTGGCAACAGCCTGGGCCTGAATCACAATTTGCGCATCAGCAGCCCGCAATTGTTGACCAACGTCCCGGTACCCCATGAATGAGCTGCCGTCTGGCACCCATCCCAGCTCCCCGGCGTCGTGCGGGAGAGCGAAGAGGATCAGCGGGGTGCCAGCTGCCAAAGGATGGCCCTGTCCGGGAAGCACCTTGCCCAAGTAAACCGTTTGCGTACCTGCTGGCAGGTCGCGGGGCAGCTGTGTGGGACTCAGATACGTCACAGAGTAGTCCGGAGAGTTGTGGTCGGGACTGTGCTCGGGCTCAGAAATCAGGGCTTTGCGATTATGGAAAATTACCGCCCTGTAGGTGCCCGTCGACATGACCGTCTCCAAAAACCCCTGTTCGTTGCGTTGCTCGCATTGCCGGTCCAGCACAACATCGGGAGAGGTGTTCGGTTTAGTCATGTTTCTACCGTACGCATGCGCTGCATTTTTTTACATTCCGCGGGGCGTGATTGTGGACAACACGGCACTGTTGTGTGATCCGTGCAGTGGGATCCGTGCAGGACTTCTCACGACTCGCCGCACCAAGGATGCTGGGTTGGCGCCTGGGCGTTCTACGGTAGAGGAGTGAGAAGAATGACTGCAATCGAACTGGCCGCTATTGCCAGCGCCGCCGTGCCCGGACTTAATGTCACCGCTTTTGGGCCCGAACCTGACCATGCAGCCGATTTCTGCTCCGCGTTGTTAGTGGATTCGGAAAACCGCCGCTGGCGGGTCCGTTCGCCTCGGCACGCCGAAGCGAGCGCCCGCCTGGAAACAGAACGCCAAGTATTGCGGGCCTTCACCCCTGCCATTCGGGCGGAATTGCCGTTCTTACTTCCCACCGTTGCGGGGACAGTGCGGCAGGGCGAACTCATCACCTTCGTGTATTCCCACATTGCGGGGAAGGCTTACACGGTGGATCAGCTCGCTGCTGGCAGCGCCACCCTGGCCATGGAAATTGGTGCCGCCATTGCCGCCATCCACGATCTCCCGCAGGAACTCGTCACCAATTACGATCTTCCCAGCTATACGGCCAATGAATTCCGTCATCGCAAGCTCAACGAATTGGATCAGTCGGCCACGACTGGCAAGATCCCGCCAGCTCTCCTGCGCCGTTGGGAACATGCCATGGAGGATGTTGCGCTCTGGCGCTTCAATGCCTGTGTGGTCCACGGCGACCTGCACGAGGACAATATTTTGCTCGACGGCGATCAGGTCACGGCTGTCAACGGCTGGACCGAGTTGCGAGTGGGCGACCCCGCTGATGACTTTGCGTGGCTGGTTGCTGTAGATGATCCGGACTTTGTTGACACGGTATTGCAGGCCTACGCCGGTGCACGCCAGGAAACACCGGATCCACACCTGCTCCGCCGGGCTGCCCTGAGCGCCGAATTTGCCCTGGCACAGTGGCTGGTCAAGGGCTACGCTGCTGACAGTGCCCGCATGGTGGAGGATGCCGAATCCATGCTGCGCACCCTCGAAGCCGACATTGCCGAGCACGGCGGCCAGCCCATCAGTGTGGAACCCGCAGCGAGCCAGCCAGCCCAGCCCGCACCGCAGCCCACCCAGCTTGCCCAGCCAGCCCAGCCCGCACCGCAGCGCACCCAGCCTGCCCGGCCAGCAGAACCGGCCAGGCCAGTAGTGGAGGCAGTAGTGGAGCCGGCTGCAGATCCGGAGCAGGAAGCTGTCGCCGTCCCTGAGCCTGCAGCCACCCCGGCGGCCAAGGCTAAGAGCACCCAGACCCCAGTGGATGCCGATGATTCCGCCGCCGCTGATGCTGTTGTCTCCCCGGAAGACGTTGACACAACCGCGTTGAAGGTCATAGCCGTCAAGATCCCCCAAGAAGCCAAAGATTCAAAAGTAACTCACGAGACCGAAGGCACCGACTAGCCAAGGCACCTGGACCGGGCCAGTTCAGCCGGTGTAGGCGTTGGTGACGATTGCCTCGAGTTCCTCCTGACCGGCAAGGTCGACTGGCCGGATGAGTTTGTCCTGTCCAACGTAATAAAACGCCGCACGTACTTTCTCCAAGGGGACTTCCTTCAGCCTTGCCCACGCCAGCCGGTAGACGGCCAGCTGCACGCCCCGCACCGCCAGCTGTGCCTTGGAAGGAACCCGGCCGGTCTTCCAGTCGATCAGGTCCCAGCCGCCGTCGTCGTCCCGGAACACGGCGTCAATACGGCCACGCACCACAACATCGGCTACACGGGTTTCAATGGGCACCTCAAGGTCGGCAGGTATGCGGGCAGCCCAAGCCGAGTTCTTGAACGTCTCTTGCATGTCAGCCAGTCCGTAGGCCTCATCCACGTAGGCGTCAGCTCCGGGCTCCTCGTCAAAGTCGAATTGGCCGGTGGTGGCGAAGAATTCCTCAATCCAGCTGTGGAATGCGGTGCCCTTGCGGGCAGCCATGCCGGGCTTGGTGGGCACTGGCCGGCGCATGGCTCGGGTGACCTTTTCCGGGTCCTCACCTAGGGCTACGAGCCTCGAGGCAGAAATGTGCGGTGGCAGTTCCACCCGGAGCTGGTCAGACTCCAGCTGTTCCTGCGCCAACAGGACACTGGACTCGGCACCCCAGCGCGGATTGGCTGCCAAAAACTCCTCGCTCCCAGCCTGCACTCCGGCCAGAGCCGCCTCCGCCGCGCTGAGTGTAGCCGCCCGGGTAGTGGCGGCAGCTGTGAACGCTGCCGCAGAGCGTTGAACATTCTCCCGCCGGCCAACCCTGTGGGCTACTCCCACCCGCCCTACAATCTCGGGACCATTTAGCGGATCATAAGGCCACTGCGCACTTTCAGCTCCGGCACTAACAGGGTTTTCTGCATCCTCTTGCGGGTCTTCACTCCACTGCCCCAGGGCCGCGCTCTTGCTTGCGCCTTCCGTCAATGGCAGCAGTTCGGTCAGGAAGGGTGAGGGCTCAAGCGGTTTCTTCCCACTGCCCCAGACAGTGGTTGAGCACATGAGAAAGTCCCGTGACCGGGTAAAAGCCACATAGGCTAGGCGGCGTTCCTCCTCTTCCCCATGGAGTTGAACGTCGGAGGCAAAGAGCAACTCGTTCTCCATCAACGTTTTTAGATCCGGCACATTCAAATCCCATGCGGGCAGATCGTCCCTGTCCCCGCGCAACGGCCACGGCAATGATTTCGCCCCTGTGCTCCAGCGGTCGGCCCGCTTACTGGGAAAAGCCCCGGCATTCATGCCAGGCACAAACACCACATCCCATTCCAGCCCCTTTGAGGCGTGCACCGTCAACAGCGCCACGGCGTCCGGGTTACTTTCAACCGGAGTCATTTCCAGCCCACCCTCTTCCGATTCGGCCGTTTCCAGCCAAGCAAGGAAGGCGTCCAAGTCCACGCGTTGCGCGGCCGCCATGAAGGTGGCGGCAGCGTCGGCAAAGGCGTCCAGGTGGCGCCGGGCATGGTGAATGCTGGAGCCGGGCTTGGCCGCCAATTCAATGTCCAGAAGCATGGTCTTCTCCACGACCCCCAGCAAATTCACCAGGTCCTCCCCCACAAAGCCGCGCAGCATGCGCAGTTCATCCCGCAGCGCCAACAGCCGTCCTCGCGCAATGTCACTGAGCGGCCGCGCCGCGGCGGGCCAATAATCCGGGCTCAGATAATCCAGTGCCTCAATCAGCGATGATGCGTCCACGAGGTCAGCCGTCACCAGCACAGCGTCCGGCTCTGCCGCCACCTGCCCGCCGGCGGCCACACCGGCCGGCGCCTCATCCGCCAATACTGCGCCGTCAAAGTCCACCCTGTGCTTTGCCGCCCATTCTCGACGCCGGGCCAGGTACCGCGCCCAATCGGAAAAAGCCATCAGGTCTGCAGGCCCAATCCGCCATCGAGCCCCGGTCAGCAGCCGCATCAGCGCATCCGAGCGGCCCGGATCGGCAATGACCCTCAGTGTTGACACCAGATCCACAATTTCCGGTGTCCCCAGCAGCCCGCTCAGCCCCACAATTTCGTAGGGGATGCCCCGTGCCTCAAACACTGACTGAAAGCGAGCAAATTGTGCACGACGGCGGCACAGCACAGCCACTGTCATGGCACCTTGACTGCCACCGCGGTGGGTGAAGTCTCCCTTGCGGTCCAGAATCTGATCCGCAATGGCCTGCGCTTCATCCAACTCGGTCTCGTAGCGGGCCAAGCGCACCTCACCGTCCGGGGCGTTCGGCTTTTCACGCAGCGGCGACACCACCACGCGCGGGCCGGCCGCCGCCCGTTCTTGCTCCGTCAAGCCTGCGGCCAGTTTCGCGTTGGCTTTGCGGGTCTGGGCCTGTGTCAGCTGCGCTGACATCACGTTCGCAGCAGAGAGAATATGGGCGGAGTTACGCCACGCAATGGTGAGTTCGGCAGTTGGTGCGTACTCACCGCTGGCCTTGACAAAAATCTCTGGGAAACGGAACAACTGCCCGGCGGAGGCACCCCGGAAACCATAGATGGACTGGTGTGGATCACCTACGGCCGTGACGGGATGGCCGGCGCCGTAAAGATCTGCGAAGAGCTGTAGCTGGGCGTGGGAAGTGTCCTGAAATTCATCCAGCAACACCACCTTGTAGCGTTGGCGCTCCATGGTGGCGGCGTGCGGGACATCCCGGGCTATACGTGCTGCAAGGGCCACAAGGTCGCCGTAGTCAAGGACATTGCGGCGGCGTTTGGCATCCGCATATTTTTGCACCAGCGCGGCCACTGAAGCCCGGGTGCGCAGCACATCGAGCTGCTTATTGACCACGGCAGTGCGCGGCTTGGCCGTCTCGGCAGTGTAAGGCAGCGCCTCAAAACTCCTCAGATAGCCTGAAATGGTGTCCACCACCTGGTCTGCGTCCTGCAAGTGTTCGGCGCATTCCCCTGCCAGATCCATGACGGATTGGATGAGCGTGGACTTGGCGGCCGTGAAGTGTCCGTGGGCTCCGTCATGACCCTCCACTACCTCACTGGCCAGCTGCCAGGCGTCCGCAGCACCCATCACCACAGCGTCCCGTTCGATCCCTAAGCGCAGCCCGTAGTCGGTCACGATTCCGCTGGCGTAGGAATGGTAGGTGGAGACCTTGGGTTCAAGCGCGTCCCTGGCGGCCGCAGCGGGAGCTAACTCCACTTCACCGGAGCGCGCCAAGGTGCCGAGCTTGGCCAGCTGCCCGCGAATGCGTGAGGCAAGCTCGCCAGCGGCCTTGCGGGTGAACGTGACACCAAGGATTTCCTCGGGGAGAACCAGCCCGTTGGCAACCAACCACACCACACGGTCCGCCATGGTGGTGGTTTTCCCGGACCCTGCCCCGGCTATGACCAGTAGCGGCTCCAGCGGTGAGGAGATGATGGAGGCCTGCTCGGCGGTGGGCGGGAATTGACCCAGGAGGTCCGCCAGCTCGTAGGGGCTCAAAACGGGCCGGGCCTGCTCTGTGGTTTCTTCAAGCGTGTTTGGAGTGCTCATTCGGTGATTTGTTTCCCTTCCGGGCACAGCGGGCAGATGGCGGGCAGAGGGCAGCCACTGCGGGCCGACCAGTCTGCACCGTGACGGGCAGGGAAGGCTGCCTGGGCCATGAGCAGGGCGGCCTCCATGACCTTGAGGGTTGGATCATTCTCACTACCGGCAATCATTGCCGGCTGGTCCTGGGTCTTGACGGTTTTGGTGCCATCCCCCAGCGGCAACAGCGCGGCACCTCCGGAAACTGCGCCGGTCAATCCCGCAGCAGCAGCTTGTTCGGCGAAACCACCTGCTGTTACTGCCACCTGGTAAGCGCCAAGCTGCGGGTGAACTAACACTTGATCCTTGGTGGGTTTGCTGCGTCCGGTCTTGATATCCACGATGACCAGGTTTCCGTTGGCATCGGCTTCGAGCCTGTCCACCTGCCCACGCAAGCGCACGGTGTGTGAGAGTGCAGGCTCCGCCGCGCCGTCGCCGTGTACCTCTGCGGGTACCTCCCCCACCTCCACGGTGAAATTCTGTTCAACACCCAGGAGGGTCCTGCCCTGTTGGCGGGCCTCGATGACGTATTGCGCCAGTTTGCCCAGCATCTCTTGGGCGCGCTGGTAGTCCAGATCGCTTTCCCACGAATCCGGCAGGCCCAGTGATGGCCAGCGCTTGTCCAGCTCGGCGAGGTATTCGTGGCCGGCCCCATGGGGAATTTCCTCGGCGATGCTGTGGATGAGCGTACCCAGGCTGCGGGCAAAGTCAGTGGTGGCTTCTCCCCCAGCAGCCCGGAGGAACCAGTTAAGCGGGGATTTGAGAACTTCCTCAACCTTGGATGGCGAGACCACAACTGGATCCCCCGGCGCCACGATTGGCGCCTGCGTGCTCAACGGCAGCAACCCCCACCATTGCGCCGGGTCCGCGCCGGGCACGTTGTGTTCGGCGAGCACGGCGAGCATTCTGGCGGCCTCAGGATCGGCATGTATTTCCGATTCTTGGCGCAACTCCGCCACGAGCGATCGCAGCGTCATGGGCCGGGGCACCTGCTCAACCGGCCGCACCGGGTACTGGGACTCACCGCCGGAATCAGTCACGGGTATATAGGGTGCTGCCAGGTCGATGAATTGGGAGGGCTGGAGGTCGTGGCCTGCGGCAGCCGTGAGAATGAGCTTCCGGCTGGCCCGTGAAATGGCGGCCGCGAAGCTGCGCAGTTCGTCGTAGCGGATGTCCCGCAACCGGGCGGCAGGATCGATCTGCCGCGCCGCCTCGACCCCATTTTCCAGCACGTCAACGAGCAACTGGCTACCCAATAGCTCGCCACGCAGCCTGGTATTGGGCCAGACCCCCTCCTGTAGACCGGCCACAATAACAATGGGCCATTCGCGTCCGGCCGCGCTGGCCGGAGTCAGGATTTCCACGGCATCGCTACGCTGGGCACGGGCGGCGAGGGTATCCATGGGCAATTCCTGGCTCATCAAATAATCCAGGAACTGCTCCGGGCTGGAACCGGGCAATTGATCAACATAACGTTCCGCCGTCTGGAACAACGCCATGACGGCGTCCAGGTCCCTATCGGCACGGATGCCCGTGGGCCCGCCGCGCAGCGCCTGCGTCTCCCATGTTCCGGAACTATCGCAGGCATCCCATAACGCCCACAGTACAGTTTCTGCGTTGGCTCCGGGCTCTGCCACAGCCTCCCTGCCGGCCGCCAGCATAGCCGCAATCCGCCGCGCATTGGCTGCCTCCCAGCCCAACGGGGACAGCTTCTCCGGGGTCAGCAGCGCCTCCACCAACAGCTCATCGCTGGCCCTCCCGCCGCCGCTGTGCAGTTCCTGCTGCCGCAACGCCTGGCGCAGACGGCGCAGGTGTAGTGCCGTTGAGCGCCCCAAACGCGAGGTCAATAACGCAACGCAAGCCTCGGCGTCGAGCGTTTCCGGGGACAGCGCAATACCAAAAGCTTCCAGCAAGGGACGCACCGCAGCCTCGTCGCGGACAGGATTTTCCGCCACGGGAACTTTCACCGCAATGCCCTGCGCACTCAAGTACCGCTGCAACGCCGCCAGCGCTGACCCGGTCCGCACAATGACAGCAATCTCACTTAAACTGTGTCCGGCCAGGTGTTGTAGCGCCAGAATACGCTCGGCTACCAGGCGCAGTTCATGCACCTCGGACGCCACCACATGCGCACTGACAAAGGAATCATCCGCCACGGGCCACGCCGTATCCACGGCTTCCGTACGGTCCCCACCGTCCTGCCGGGTTGATTCGGGTTGGGCTGATTCGGGTTGGGCTGCTTCAGGCCAGGCGAACTCGCGGGCCTTGCGGCCGCCGCGAATCTGGAAGATGCGCTCCGCCACCCCCGACCACGCCGCGGCCAGCGGCTTGCTCATGCGGTGCGAGGTGGTCAGCGAAAAATGCTGCAGGGGATGCTCGGCTGTGGCCAAGCGGTCCGCCAAGGTGGCAACCAGGTCCGGGCGCGCCCCACGAAATCCCTGGACCACGGTGTCCGGCGAAGCTGCCACGAGGATGTCCTTGCCGCGGCCCACCAGTGCCAACAGTTCATGGACGGAATTGTTGGCTTCCTGAATGTCATCAACCACAATCAGCTGCAGCCGGTTGCGTTCCTGGGCCAAGAATTCCGGATCAACTTGTAGCAGTGTAGTGGCCGCCGTGATGATACCGGCGGGATCAAAGGAACCTGACTTGCCCCAATCCACCACGTCCCGGTATTCGCGGTAGAGCGATGCCGCAGCAACCCAGTCCGGGCGGTTGTTCGCGGTCCCGAGTTGAGCCAGTTCCTCCGGGATCAGTCCGTACTCAATGACACGGTCAAAAAGTTGCCTGATCTCCTGACGAAACCCCCGGGTTTCTTGCGCATCTGCAAATTCCACGGGCCACTTTGGAGCCGTGCCCAAGCCTAGTTTGTGGCCGGTGAGCAGGTCCCTGATGATGAGGTCCTGCTCGGGACCGCTCATGAGCCGTGGCGGACCGTCCAGGTGGGGCATGCGGCCGGCAACTTTGGCACGGCGCAGCAGGTCAAAGGCATAGGAGGACCAGGTCCTGGCCGGGGAGGTGCTCAAGCTTTTGGTGAGGCGGGCGCTAAAGCCGTCGCGAAGCTTAGCGGCAGCCAACCGGGACGGGGCCAGCAGGAGGGCAGCGCCGGGATCAACGCCGTAGTGCTCCATCCGTTGCACAGCTGATTCAATGAGGACGGTGGACTTCCCCGTTCCGGGCGCACCCCAAACGAGCACGGGGCCAGAGCCCTGCTTCAGCTCAACCACAAGCGCCTGATCCGGGCTCAGCACCGGGGCGCTGCGGTCATTGTGGGCCGGCGGCACCAAGGTCAGCGCCGGGGAGAAAGCTTGTGCTTGCGTACTCATACTTTCAGTCCATCACGAGGCACTGACATTGTTATTCTCAGGTGGCTGGCAGGCTGGTGAGTGAGACAGGCGAGCGTGTCCTTAATCAGTGCCTGCATCGGCTTCTTTCAGGAGGGCGGTGATTGCGTCAATGGCGTCAAAATCGGCCTCGGCAGGGTTCCAGCGGGCAACCCGCATGTCTACCCGCCAAGGGACTGCCTTCCCGGCCGGGACAACCGCCCCGACATCCCCGCGCAGGGCGGTGCCTTCCTCGCGGTAATGCCTCAGGGCCCGGCCTTCGTGGCACAGCGGCGCGGCACCGCTGGCTCGGATCACCCGCCACCAGGGCGCATCGCTGCCTTGAGCTGACATGACGGCGCCAACCTGCCGCGGCCCGCCACAATCCAGAAGGGATGCAATATCGCCATAAGAGAGGACCCGGGCCGACGGGATTAGCGCCGCCACCGCCAAAACCGCTTCCATATACTGCTCACGCATGGCTCAAGCCTAGTTCGCCGCGGGCCTGCCGTTGCTTCAATGTCCATGGCAGGCGGTAGCGTTATGGAATGACTAGCTGGAATATGCATCCCCGTGCCGCCTTTGACTTGGAAACCACAGGCAAGGATCCCCGCACGGCCCGGATCGTCACCGCCTCGATCGTGGTGTTCGATGAGGCCGGAGCCGTGGCGGACACGCACGAATGGTTGGCCGATCCCGGCATGGACATTCCAGAGGAAGCCGCCGCCATCCACGGCATCACCTCCGAGCATGCCCGGGAGCACGGGCGGCCCTCGGATGTGGTCACGGCCGAGATAGGCGCCGTCCTGTCCACCCTGTTTGCCAACAACATTCCCGTGATCGCCTTCAACGCCAGTTATGACTTCACGGTGCTAGCCCGTGAGGCACACCGCCATGGACTGGCCCAAATCACGGCAACCCCCGTCATTGACCCCTTTATTTGCAACAAACATCTAGACAGGTTCCGCAAAGGCAGCAGAACCTTGGTGGCCTTGTGCGAGGAATACGGCATCACGCTCGAGGACGCCCACACCTCCGCTGCCGACGCCGAGGCCACGCTGAAGCTGGCTGATGCCCTCGCCGCCAAGTACAGCGCGTTGCGCCTTGACACCACCGAGCTGCACAAAGCACAAGAGGGGTGGGCCAGAGAGCAAGCTGCCGATTTCCAGGCCTATTTGCGCCGGGTCAAGGATCCTGCCGCAGTCATCGAAGGTGATTGGCCGGTCCTGCCCTGAACCACCAGCTAGCAAGATCCCGCCCAGCTATGGCCTAAATCACAGGCGCGATTCACCAAGGCGGGAACTTTTCTACCCGTCAGTAGTGCGTTGCGTTGCCCCGGTCACAGTTCACTGCCCGCACAAATAGCCCAATGATCGGAAGATTCTTTCCTTCTTCCCACACTTGACTGCCCATAAGTTCACATCCGCCATATTCTCGGAGTGAATGACATAATTTAGTTTTGTTGGTTGAGTCCTGCTAAGAAGCTCCTGTGAGTTCTTCTTTTACTCCCCACACCATGCTTACGCCCCCTTTCCGATCCTTTTTTCGGCCTGGGCACCTGTAAAGAAAGTGAACGATTGATGAAGAAATCTGCCCTAAAGTGGCTCACAACCGTCCCGGTTGCCTTGACGCTGGCCTTCTCACTCGCTGCCTGCGGCGGCGGTGCCGGTGACACCAGCTCCGCAAAGTCCACAGACGCTTTGGCTGGCAGCGATCAGGTTTCGCTGGATAAGTACACCACTGCCGATGTCATCCCCCTTGACTCCGTCAAGAAGGACGAGCTTGGCTTGACCACCCCCGGCATCATCTCGGTGGGTACACTCTCTGACGCCCCGCCGAACATCTTCCTCAAGGACGGTGTTTTCACCGGCTACGATAACGAGCTGCTGCGCGCCATGGCCGCCAAACTGGATCTGAAGGTCGAATTCAAGTCCACTGACTTCAGCGCCTTGCTCGCACAGGTGGAGAACAAGCAGTTCGACGTCGGCTCCTCCTCCATCTCCACCACGGACGCCCGCCGCAAGAATGTTGGCTTCACCAACGGTTACGATTTCGGTTACATGGCCGTTGTTGCCAAGACTGATTCGCCCATCAAGGGCTTTGCGGATCTGACCGACAAAACCCGCATCGCTGTTGTTCAAGGCACCGTCCAGGATGACTACGTCACCAACACCTTGGGCTTGCAGGCTGTCCGCTTCGCGGATTACAACACGGCCTACGCGAACTTGAAGAACGGCCAGGTTGACGCTTGGGTTGCTCCTTCCCAGCAGGCCACCGGCCAGGTCAAGGACGGTGACGGCACCGCCATTGCCGAGGAGATCGTCAACACCCAAAACTTCACCGCCTACGCTGTGAACTCACAGAACAAGGCGCTGACGGATGCCCTGAACTCCGCCCTGGATGCGGTCATTGCCGATGGCACCTGGTCCAAGCTGACCAAGGAGTGGTACCCCACCCGCCCCATGCCCGCGGACTGGACACCCGGTTCCAAGGCAGTAACGGTTCCGAAGGCCTAATTTATGGATGTACTTGAGCAGCTCGCAAAAACGTTTTTTGACTGGGAGGCCATGGGGGCAGTAGTCCCCGAAATGCTCACAGTCGGTTTGCCCAACACCCTCATCTTGGCCGTCTCCTCGGCCTTCTTCGGGTGTGTCCTGGGCATGATCTTGGCCGTGATGGGCATTTCCCGCAATCCCTTCCCGCGCTGGATCGCCAGGATTTACACGGATATTTTCCGCGGACTGCCAGCCATTTTGACCATTCTTCTCATTGGTCTCGGGCTGGGCCCGGTGTACCGGATCTTGACAGGGAGCACCAACCCCTACCCCTTGGGTATTTTGGCGCTCTCCCTCATGGCCGCTGCCTACATTGGCGAGATTTTCCGTTCGGGCATTCAAAGCGTTGAAAAGGGTCAGCTCGAGGCATCCCGAGCCCTGGGGTTCAGCTACGGATCAGCAATGGTCCTAGTTGTTATTCCCCAGGGCATCCGCCGGGTCCTTCCGGCACTGGTGAACCAACTAATTTCCCTGATCAAGGACTCCTCCTTGATCTACATGCTCGGACTTCTGCCTTCTCAGCGGGAAATCTTTCGCGTCGGTAACGATTCGGCCGCCAACACCGGCAACCTCTCACCCTTGATTGCCGCCGGATTGCTTTACCTCTGCCTGACTATCCCGCTCACGCATTTGGTGAACTACATGGACAAGCGCATGCGTGAGGGCAAGGCCCAGAAAATTGAGCCCGATGAAGCGGCCGCAGCTATTGGAAAGGGTGCGTAGAGCATGAGTGATTTTAAGTCAGGCTCCCTGAGCGCCACCAACATCCATTTGGCGTTCGGCTCCAACAAGGTGCTACGCGGTATTGACCTGCACGTTCCGCAGGGCACCACGGCATCCGTGATCGGACCTTCCGGTTCAGGAAAGTCCACGCTGCTGCGCGTCATGAACCGGCTGATCGAGCCGGAACAGGGCGACATCCTGCTCGATGGCCGATCCGTCCTCAAGGACAACCCGGACGAGCTCCGGCGCCGTATTGGCATGGTCTTCCAGCAGTTCAATTTGTTCCCCCACAAAACAGTGTTGGACAACGTGGCACTGGCGCTCATCAAGATCCGCAAGATGCCCAGGGACCAGGCCCGGGCCAAGGCTCTGGAGCAGCTGGATCTGGTGGGTCTCAAGCACAAGGCCGACGCGCGGCCGGGTAACCTTTCCGGTGGCCAGCAGCAGCGTGTGGCCATTGCCCGCGCCTTGGCGATGGAACCGGAAGTCATGTTTTTTGACGAGGCCACCTCAGCCTTGGACCCGGAACTGGTCAAGGGTGTTTTGGCGCTCATGACCGACCTGTCCAAGGGCGGCATGACCATGGTTGTTGTCACGCATGAGATGGGTTTTTCCCGCAATGTCTCCGACACCGTCACCTTCATGGATGCCGGCGTTGTGGTGGAGACTGGTCCCCCCGAGGAACTGTTCAGCGCCCCCAAGACGGACCGCCTGAAGGGCTTCCTCTCCGACGTGCTGTAACGCTTTTTAACTAACGACGGCGGCACTTGCCCCACGCTTGTTGCGTTGGGCAAGTGCCGCCGTCGTTGTTTGACGAGCAGCGGGAGGACAGGGTGGGCCCACATGTCCGAGGGACCCACTGCGAGGCACGAGCAGCGGGAGGACAGGGGGATTCACAGCTTCCGCCCAGCACGGCGGGCGTAATCTGGAAGCATGGCCGAACAGCAGCCGCACCAAGGCGCGTTTGCCCCCGCCCGCAGGGCCAGGAGCATGCTGACACGTGTGCCGGTGTGGATGTGGAGGATGTTCATGCACACCATCAGCAAGGTGGAAGTGCGGACCCTGAATTCTGAGCCCATCACCGATGTGCGGTACTGGCATGACATTGACTTTGTTGGCGACCACATCCATTGGCACCTGCTCGATGTCATGGCCCCTCCCAACACCAGCGGCGAAGAAGCCCTGCATCCCCTCCCCGTGTACGTGTATTTCCATGGTGGCGGCTGGACGTCCGGGGACAAGGCGTCCCTGACCAAATACTGTGCAGGTCAGGCCGCCAGTGGCGTGGTGGTGGTCAACGTGAACTACCGGATGGCCCCAAATTTCCATCTGGGACACGTACTGGAGGACGCCAACGCCGCGTTGGTCTGGGTTGAGGACCACATTGACCATTTCAACGGCGATCGCGAGCGGATCGTACTCGGCGGTGACTCCGCTGGTGGACAAATCTCTGCGCTCATGGCTGCAGCCACCATCCGTTCGGAGCTTGCCGAACACTATCACCTGCACTCGGCCCTGCAACCGAACCAATTGCGTGGGTTGGTGCAGCACTGCAGCATCGTGGACTTTTCGGTGTTCTTCGACAAGGGCTTTGTCATGAGCCTGAATTTCATCCGAATGCTCCTGCCCCAGGGCGATGATGCGGCCAGCCGTCGTAAAAACAAGCACCTCCACGTCCGGCATCACCTTTTGCGCGAGGCCGCCCACTACATGTCCCCCATCGAGTGGCTCGATTCACGTTGCCCACCCGTTTTCGTGACCACCTCGGAGCGGGATTTCTTCTATGACTCCAACATGAACTTCATCAAAACCCTCAGCGAGCAAGGCGTCCCGGTTGACTCCATGGTCTACAGCTGGGGCAGTTCCAACACTGAGCACACATGGCAGCAGAACTTCCGCTATCCCGAGTCCCAGGAGGTCTACCGGCGCCTAGAATCATTCATAACAAGGGTGACCGTGACTCACTGACAAGAACAAGCCCGGCTTTGTGAGGCCTCTCGTGCGTTAGACGGCGGCGGCGGCTGCTGCCTTCGCTGCTGCTGGCAGCGCGTCAAAGATGCGGTTCATGGCGTTATCGTCATGGGCGGCGGAGAGGAACCAGGCCTCGAACACACTCGGCGGCAGGTACACCCCGGAATCGAGCATGGAGTGGAAGAACGGGGCGTAGCGGAACACTTCCTGGCCCTGCGCGTCAGCATAGTTGTGGACCCCGTTGGCGGAGGTGCCAAACGCTACGGAGAACAAGTTCCCGGCCCGCTGGATGGAGTGGTCAACGCCCTCGGCGGACAAGGCAGAGGTCAACGCAGTTGAGAGTTCCAGCGAGCGTGCATCCACGGTGGCATACACGGCTGACGTTGCGGCGGTCAGTGTGGCAACACCGGCGGCCATAGCTACCGGGTTTCCGGACAGCGTGCCTGCCTGGTACACCGGTCCCAGTGGGGCCAGGTAGTCCATGACGTCCGCGCGGCCGCCCAAGGCCGCCGTGGGAAGTCCGCCGCCAATGACCTTGCCAAAGGTGAACAGGTCAGGTGTCCACCCCTCTGAAGCGCCGGTCAGGCCCCAGTATCCGGAGGCGCCAACACGGAATCCTGTCAGCACCTCATCCAGAATGAGCAGCGCGCCGTGGGCGGAGGTGATGCGGGAGAGCCCCGCGTTGAAGCCCTCCCCCGGCGTGACAACACCCATGTTGGCGGGCGCGGCCTCGGTGATGACGGCGGCAATCCGGTCCCCGTACTCAGTGAACGCGGCCTCGACGGCAGCAAGATCGTTGTACGGCAACACGAGCGTTTCGGCTGCGGTTGCGGCCGTGACACCGGCTGATCCGGGCAGTGCCAGGGTGGCCAGGCCGGAGCCAGCAGCGGCCAGCAGGGAATCGAGGTGACCGTGGTAGCAGCCGGCAAACTTGATGATGAGATCGCGGCCCGTGAAACCGCGGGCTAGGCGCACGGCCGTCATGGTGGCCTCGGTGCCGGTGGAGACCATACGCAGGCGTTCCACGCCGGACACCCGGCCCTGCACAAGAGCGGCCAGTTCACTTTCGGCCGGGGTAGAGGCGCCAAAGCTCAGGCCGTGGTCAACGGCTGTGTGGACGGCGGCCAGAACAGCAGGGTGGGCGTGGCCCAGGAGCGCCGGACCCCAGGAGCAGACCAGGTCCACGTAGTCGCGGCCGTCAGCATCGGTGAGGTAGGCACCCTTGGCGTTGACCATGAAGCGCGGTGTGCCGCCCACGGAGCCGAAGGCACGCACGGGTGAGTTCACCCCGCCGGGCATGAGGGTCTTGGCGCGGTCAAAAAGTTCTTGTGAGCTGGTCATGAAAAATCCTTGGCGTAGTTATTAGGAGAGGGGGTGAATTAGTTCTCGCGCAGCCAGCCGGCCAATTCGGCCGCCCAGTACGTCAGGATCATGGTGGCTCCGGCACGTTTAATGCTCAGCACGGATTCCTCAATGGCGGCGCGGCGGTTGATCCAACCGTTGGCGGCTGCGGCCTCGATCATGGCGTACTCCCCCGAGATTTGGTATGCGGCAACGGGGACGGGGCTCATGGCGGCAACGTCGGCCAGGATGTCCAGGTAGCTCATGGCCGGTTTGACCATCACAATGTCGGCGCCCTCAGCCAGATCCAGCTCCACCTCGTGAAGGGCTTCGCGACGGTTGCCGGGGTCCATTTGGTAGGTGCGGCGGTCGCCGTCGAGCTGGGAATCCACGGCTTCACGGAACGGGCCGTAGAACGCTGAGGCGTACTTGGCTGCGTAGGCCAGTACGGAAACATCGGCGTAACCGGCGGCGTCCAGGGCCTCCCGAATCACCGCGACTTGGCCGTCCATCATTCCGGAGGGCGCCACAACGTGCGCGCCGGCAGCAGCCTGCGCCACAGCCATCTTGGCGTAAATTTCTAGGGTGGCGTCATTATCCACCTGCCCGGAGGCATTGAGCACGCCACAGTGTCCGTGGTCAGTGAATTCATCCAGGCACAGATCACTCATGACCACGAGCTCATCGCCCACCACGGCACGGACATCGCGGATGGCTTTGTTCAGCACGCCAAAGGGGTCCAGCCCGGCACTTCCCGTGGCGTCGCGTTCCGCAGGAATCCCGAACAACATGATGCCGCCGAGCCCCAGGGCCAGTGCTTCACGCGCAGCCGCCACGAGCGAGGAAGTGCTGTGTTGCACCACGCCCGGCATGGAAGTGATGGGCTTGGGTTCGCTAAGATCCTCGCGGATGAAAACGGGCAGGATCAGATCCGATGGTGCCACGGCGTATTCGCGCACCAGCTTGCGCATGGCAGCGGTGGTGCGTAGACGGCGTGGGCGGTGCTGGGGGAAACTCATGATGACTCCATAGCTGTGTGGTTCTGAAAATTTGTGCGGGCCCGTGCCAATGCGGCCACGATCCCTTCCGGCGTGGGATGCTCCGCGGTTGCCGCGACGGGCATCCCCAACCGCTCCGACTCCGCCCGTGTGGGCTCCCCAATCGCAACGACCAGGCAGCCTTTGGGTAGCGGTGTCAGGGTTGCCGCTACCCGCCGGGCTGCGCTTCCCGAAGCAAGTACGACGGCGTTGATCGCCCCCGCCTGGATCTCCCCGTCGGCTTGGGCCGGGGAAAGCTGCTGGAATCTAGGTTCCCTCGCGAGCACTAAGATTTCCCCGGTCGCTGGGCGACCTTGGGAAAGCCATCCTCGCTCCGGGGATCTAGATTCCAGCGTTGCGGTCAGTCTTAGTTCAGTGCACGCCGGGTAGTCAACGGTTTTGTATGCGGTGACGGCCTCAACATCCCAGCCCTTGGCCGCGAGCCCGTCGCGCAGGGTGGGTGCGGCCAGGTTCGATGACGGCAGCAGGACACGGTTGCAGCCGGAGCCCGCGTCATTCTCCAATGGGGGCCACAAGGCAACAAGCCCGGCGGCCGATTGCACGTCCGTGGGTGCTAGATCGGCCAAGATGCCTTCGGCGGCGAGGATGTCTACTGAGGTTGGGCCGATCGTGGCCACGGAGGTGCCTGCCGGAATGAGCGCGGCCAGGGACGTCCCGGCCCCTTCACACCATTGCTTTAGTGCCCGCACGGTGGTGATGGAACTGATGACCAGCCACTGGAACTCTCCCGCGGCCAGCCTGCGCATTGCAGCACCCAACGCGTTCTGCTCGGCGACCTCGAAGTCAATCAGCGGCACCAAAACCGGTTCTGCCCCTGCCGCAGCAAGTGCGGCCAGCAGCGCGCCAGCCCTGTCCACACTCCGGGTGACGGCAACGCGCAACCCGGCCAGCGGTTCGGCACCAACAGGCTGGACCAGCGGGGCGGACTCGGTCATTACGCTTTGGCGCCCAAATCCGCCAGATCGGCCGCACCGCCGGCGAGTAGTTCCTCGGCCAGTTCAATGCCAAGGAGCGTGGCCCCCACAACACTGAGCCCGTCCGTGGCCTTCTTCAGCCGCAAGGAACGCGTTCCATCCAGTGAAACAACCACTGTCTCCAGGTACAGCATGGAGCCTTTACGGTGTGCGAGGGCTCCCACCGGTGCAGCACATCCTGCTTCCAACCGGGCCAAAAGCGCCCGTTCTGCCGTGATTGCCAAACGCGTATCCGTGTCATCAATGGCGGCCAGTGACTGACCCAGAACGGCGCTCAGATCCGTGTCAGAGGCGCGGCATTCCAGGGCGAGTGCACCCTGGCCGGGCGCGGGGAGCATCACATCGGCTTCCAGGAATTCCGTGACGGCTTCGAGCCGGCCAATGCGTCCCAGCCCGGCCGCGGCAAGCACCACGGCGTCAAGGTCAGCAACTTTTCCGGGAACCACTGCGGCCTCGGGGTTTCCCGGCAAACCAGGGACCCTGCCCAGCCGGGTTTCCACGTTGCCGCGGATGTCCACAATGAGAAGATCGGCCCGTGCGGCGAGCAATTGTGCTGCCCGGCGCGGGGATCCCGTACCTACTGTGGCCCCCAGCGGAAGTTCGCTCAGTTTCAGCCCGTCGCGGGCGCACAGCGCATCCCGTGCATCCGCGCGCACCGGCACAGCTGCAAGAGCCAAGCCGGGCACGGCGGCCGTGGGCAGGTCCTTGAGTGAATGAACGGCCACGTCCACCCGTCCGTCAAGCACAGCGGAGCGCAGTTCTGCGGCGAATACGCCCGTGCCACCCATTTGGGACAGTGGTCCGGTCAGGACATCGCCGTCAGTCTTGATGGGGATAATCTCGGCGTCAAAGCCACCCACAGCACTAAGCTGTTCGGTGATCTGCCCAGTCTGGCTCAGGGCCAGTTTGCTTCCGCGGGTTCCAATTTTCACGCTTGCCACTGTTTGTGCCATGGAGATTAAGAACCACCTTGTGCGGCGGCAGGAAGTCCCACTGTGCTGCCCACTTCGGCAATGGCTGGCTTCTCACCGCGGAAATTGGCGCAGCACCCTGGATTGCACACGTCATACCAGGGCCCCAACTTGGTCATGGCCGGGCGGTCTGCAATGTTGTTCTGCACGGTCCGCTCACAGATCAAATCCACCAGTCCCTCGACAAACTTTTGGTGAGTGCTCGGGGTGGGTGCGCGGTCAAAGGCCAGGCCAAGTTCAGCGCAAGTCTCCTTCGCCTCGGTGTCCAGATCCCAGAGGACTTCCATGTGGTCGCTGATGAAACCCAGCGGAACCACCACAACGCCCTGTGTCCCTGCCGCGGCAATGTCAGCCAAGGCATCATTGATGTCAGGTTCCAGCCACGGCACGTGAGGTGCACCTGAACGGGACTGGTACACCAGCGAGAATTCCTGCGCGGGGTCAACCCTGGCCATGATGGCCTCGGCGTTGGCAAGGTGCTGGGCCACGTAAGCCGAGTCCTGTTCAAAGATCATTGTTTGCAGTTCCGAACGGCCAGAAGCCTGCGCATCCCTGGTGGGGATGGAGTGTGTGGCGAACATGACGTGGACGGACTGCGGGTCCTTGCCCGCTGCAGCCAAGGCGGCCTTCACGGTGGCCAGTGATGCGGCTGTGCCTTCAATGAAGGGCTCAACAAAGCCCGGGTGGTCAAAGTACTGGCGTACCTTATCCACTGCCAGTTTCCCGTCCAGGCCGGTCTCGGTCAGTGCCATGCCAATGTCCTCGCGGTACTGGCGGCAGCTGGAGTAGGAGGAGTAGACGCTGGTGGTGAGCATCAAGATCCGGCGGTGACCGGAATCGTACGCGTCCTGCAGAACTGCGGGGATGTACGGGTCCCAATTGCGGTTGCCCCAGAGTACCGGCAGAGAAATGTTGCGCGCGGCCAGCTCAGCCTCAAGGGCGGCCTTCAGTGCGCGGTTCTGGGCGTTGATGGGACTGATGCCACCATTGGCACGGTAGTGGTGGCTCACCTCTTCGAGGCGCTCGTCAGGGATGCCGCGCCCGCGCGTGACGTTGCGCAGGAACGGGATCACATCGTCTTGGCCCTCAGGCCCACCGAAGGAGGCCAGCAAGACGGCGTCGTACTCGGCGGGAGCCATCACGGCATTCTCAGTTTTAGGTGCAACGCTCATCGCAGGACCTCGGCAATCTCGGCGGATTCAATCCGCCGTCCGGTGTAAAAAGGGACTTCTTCGCGCACGTGCAGGCGTGCATCGGAGTAGCGCAAGCTGCGCATCATATCCACGAGATCGGTCAGCTCGTCAGCTTCCAGACCCAGCAGCCATTCCCAGTCACCCAAGGCGAAGGCGGAAACCGTGTTGGCCAGGACCTGAGGGAATTCCCGGCCCAGCATGCCGTGTTCACGCAGCATGCGGCTGCGCTCTTCGGCGGGCAGGATGTACCAATCGTAGGAGCGGACGAACGGGTACACGCAGACCCAGCCCTTCGGCTCATTCGGGCCCATGTAGCTCGGTGCGTGGGACTTGGCGAACTCAGCTTCACGGTGCACGCCCATGGCCGACCAGGCAATCTCAGTGGCCTGGAACAAAGCGGTCCGGCGAATGCTGCGCACGGCGCGCTGCAGCCCCTGCGCATCGGCCCCCACCAGCCAGATCATGATGTCGGCATCATTGCGCATGGCTGAGACGTCATAGGAGCCTCGCACGGTGATGCTCTCAGTGGCGAGGGATGCAATCAACGTATCAAATTGCGCCACCGCGTCCTCGCCGCCAGTGAAAGATCCGCTCCTCTTGAAGACAGTCCATAGCGTGAACGGCGTTTCAGCAGGAGTTTTAGTGACAGATTGTGTGTAAGTGTCTATCGTCATGGTTTCTAGTTTGCACCTAGTTCCCGTGAAACAAAAAACGGCGTTCTCTACATTGCGTAGAAAGTGCGCAAGATCACAGTCGGCGCGAGGCGTCTACCGCGGCCCGGATCTGGCGTCTGGTGCCACTGACAACCGCGGCCAAGCCGTTCCCGTGCATCCATCCACCCGTCAAAACTAATCCCGGAACCTCATTGGCCAGGGCATGGATCCGGGCCATCTTTGCCTGATGTCCCACGGCGGCAAACGGCAAGGCGCCCCGCCAACGGACCACGTCTGAGCCCAGCAGATCGGCCTCACTTATTTCAATACCGAGCAGGGTGGAGGCATCGGCGAGGGCCGTGGGCAGCAAATCTTCTTCCTTGGGCGTGCTTGGCGTGAGGCGAACAGCATCGGAAGCTTTGACACCTGCACGGCCATAGGAAAGCCGCAACACATGCGTTCCCGGGCCCGTGGAGTCAGCCAGCCAGTCCCACTTGGCCGTTGCATGGGTCAGCGCCTTGGCCTTGATGCCCTCAACCTCGGGGGCCACCAGCACGCCGGTACCGCGCGGCTCCGAGTCGAGCTCAGGCACGTCCACCACAAGGGTGACCAGGCGGATGTCTGGGCCGGTGGCTGGCATAAAGTCCAAGATGTGCGGCAGTTCCACGCCCAGCAGCTTCACGGCAGTGGGCCCGTCCGTGGCGAGGACTAGCACCCCCGCCGATTCAAACCCGCTGTCGGTGCCATGCTGCCAGTCAACAATCCAGGGCGGGGGCGCACCGCCGTCGTATTTCCGCTGGGGGGGCGTCTGCTCCGGATCGGTGTCACCGCGGTAGACGGCGTTGATCCGATGCCCGGCATGCATGGACACGCCGGAGCTGCGCAAATCCGCCACAAGCGCGGTGACGAGGGAGTGCATGCCGCCCACCAACCCGCCTACGGCGGAGCCGGGCTTGCTTCCAACAGCGCGTTGGGCCGCCACGGCCGCCGCGAGGGAGCCGTGCTCGCGAATGCCCGCGCGCAGCCCCGGCGCCACCACATCAATGTCAAGCACTTCCGGATCGGCGGAGTGAACCCCTGCCACCACGGGAGCCACAAGACGTTCCAGCACGCGCTTACCCATGCGCGCCCGCACCAGCTCGGCCACACTGGAGACCGCTTCCGTGGTGCCGATGCTGACGGGCATTTTGGCGTCCAAGGCAGCACGTAAAACACCGGAGGCGCCCAGGGCAGCACGCACCTCCGGGGCGCTCAAATCCGAGGGGATACCCAGAATGCCCGTACGAGGCAGGGGCACCGGGCCCTCCGCCAGCCACACCCAGGCACCGGCGGGATTGGGGGTGGTCAGTTGCGCTCCCAGCCCCAATTCGGTGGCTAGATCAGCAACAGCGGTGTTGCGGGTGGCGAAGGATTCCGCCCCCGCATCCAGCACCACACCCGCCACCTCATGGGAGGCAACGCAGCCGCCCCATGTGGTGGCGGCCTCGTAAATGCTCACCTGGAAACCCGCAGCCTGGAGATCTTTCGCGGCCAACAAGCCGGAGATACCGCCACCTACCACCACAGCCCTATTGGGTGCCGGGTGGCTCTGGGGCCTATGCGCCTTGGCTGCGATTCTGCGGTTTTCCATGGATTCCCCTTTTTTGCTGGTACGTCAGTGCTAAATAGAGTGCACAAGCTCCACGAGACGGCTCAGAACAGCCGGATCCGTCTCAGGCGGCACCCCATGACCCAAGTTCACCACATGCGAGGGCGCATGGGCGCCAGCGGCAACAACTTCGCGCACGTGTGCCTCGAGGACCTCCCACGGGGCACTGAGCAAGGCCGGGTCAATGTTGCCTTGCAGTGGCACCTTTCCGCCGAGCCTGCGGTTGGCCTCATCCAGTGGCAGCCGGTAGTCCACACCCATGACATCCACACCCACATCATGCATGGCGCCGAGAAGTTCACTGGTTCCTGTGCCAAAGTGAATCAGCGGCACACCCAGGTCCCGGACATGATCCAGTGCCCGGGACGACGCCGGGGCCACGTGTTCGGTGTAATCGGCCAGTCCCAGCGACCCCGCCCAGGAATCGAAGAGCTGGCCTGCGCTGGCACCGGCCTCGATTTGCGCACGCAGGAATTTGCCTGAGGCGTCGGCAGCCCAATTCATAAGTTCGGCCCACAGCTGGGGCTCGGCGTGCATCATGGTGCGCGGGCCCAGATGATCCCGTGAAGGGCGGCCTTCCACCATGTAGGCGGCCACAGTGAACGGGGCGCCGGCGAAACCAATGAGCGGGGTGCTACCTAGCTCTGCCACCGTCAAAGCAACGGCTTCGCGAATGGGGTCCAGCGCCGCATCCGTGAGCTCGGGCAGTGCCGCAATGTCCGCCGCGGTGCGGATAGGCTTTTCCAGCACCGGGCCTACGCCGGGAACAATATCAACACCCACTCCGGCCAGTTTGAGCGGAATGACAATGTCGGAGAAAAAGATGGCGGCGTCCACGTCATGGCGCCGGACCGGCTGCAAAGTAATTTCAGCTGCCATGGCTGGCTTGAGACAGGATTCCAGCATGGTGGTACCCACCCGCAACTCCCGGTACTCGGGCAGTGAGCGCCCGGCCTGGCGCATAAACCAAACGGGACGGCGGCTAGGTGTGCCACCCCGGTAAGCCGTGATCAAGGGGGAATTTGCGGTGCGGCCATCCATCAGGGGGTGGCTTGGGCTCAGTGTCATGGCACCACCCTACCGAGCCATTCTGGGCGTAGTTTGTGCACAAACTGTCACCGTAGAGGTTTCCGCCCCTCGACCTGCCGGTGGCAAGGCTCACATATTCTTAGTGACGCTTATGTGCATCTTGTGCATAAAAACTCAGCTTGGGGGTCTACCATTGTGAAATTGTGGTTCTCTTTTCATTAGTTGCTTCGCACACAGACATCGATTTGGAAACCGTTGCCCGCCTCAGCGCCGGGGCCGCGGCGGCCAGCGCTGAGCTCTGCGCAGCCAACAATGCCGTGGCCGGGCTCATCACTTTGGCCACCTGCAACCGGTATGAGCTTTACGTTCAGGCAAACAGTTCCGACGCCGTAGACGCGGCCCGCAGAACAGCCATTGAAACTATTAGCCGCCATAGCGGCCTGTCAATAGTGCACGTCTCGGGGGCTTTGGCCACCTTGCAAGGTGATGCTGTGGTCCGGCACCTCTTTGCCGTGAGTACGGGCCTGGAATCCGCTGTAGTGGGCGAACGTGAGATTGCCGGTCAAGTGCGCCGCGCTCTGGGCACCGCCCAGGATCTGGGGCTCACCACGCCCCCGCTAGTCAGGCTTTTTCAAGCTGCTGCCAAAACTGCCAAGGACGTTGGCGCCCAGACGGCACTGGGGCGCCGAGGCATGTCAGTAGTTTCTGTTGCGTTAGATCTGGCCGCCGAACTACAAGACGCTCCCTCACCTTCGGCCGGCGTGTTGGCCAACGCTCCCTCAGCTTCAGGGTCCCTTGCCGGTTCCTCAGCGGTACTTTTTGGCACAGGCGCCTATGCCGGAGCCGCCATGGCCCAGTTGCTGGAGCGTGGCTGCACTGACATTTCCGTGTACTCCTCCTCCGGCCGGGCCGAGACATTCACCGCCTCACGCGGCGGCACGGCCCTTGACAGCCAGTCCCTACCCCACGCACTGATGCACGCTTCCCTCTTGGTAGGTTGCAGCGGATCCGGGGAGCAAATCAGCACGGCGGAGTTGGCACAGCTTCGCACCGCGGATTCCCCGCAGCTGACCGTCATAGACCTGGCCTTGAGTCACGATTTCACCCCGGATGTGGCTGATCTGCCGGGTGTGGACTTGCTCACTCTTGAAACAGTGCGCCAAGCGGCCCCGGCGGAACAGGAGTCAACCCTGACCCAAGCCTCGGCGTTGGTGGCGGAGGCCACCACCAAGTTTGCGCAGGCCCAAAATTCGCGATCCCTGGACCACGCCATTGTTGCGCTGCGCCGGCATACCTTGGGCGTGCTCGATGACGAGCTGGCCAAGGTCCGCAAACAGCACGGCTGCACCGCAGCAACAGCCGAGGTTGAATTTGCCATGCGCCGCATGGTCAAGCAACTCTTGCATGTGCCTACGGTCCGCGCCAAGGAATTGGCCGCAGCGGGGGATGCTGAAAGCTATTTGGCAGCATTGGATGCCCTCTACGGTTTGCGTCCGTCAGCGCAGGATATTGGTCAGGCCGTGGAAACAGCTGCCCCGGCACAAGAGTCCTTTCCGGTCCTCCCGCTGCGCGAAGAAACGGCCTAAGGTAGCCCCACCTCTTACCGGAATGCGTTGATGCCTGTCAGCTCCGCCGAGAGCTCCCACAGCCTCCGGGCCTGCTCCGGGTCAACCGCATAGGCGTCCACACCGGCAAAGCGTGCAAACTCTGACTGCGGATCGGTGGGGCTGGCCACGTCACAATCCTCGCAGTACACCCCGCCCTTGCCATCCAGCATTGGCGCCGTGGCTGCCCATACCGAGGTTGCGGCACCCTGCTCAGGAGTTTTGAAGCCTGCACGGACCTTGCCAGCCTCATCCATCCACCCGGCCGCCACCATTTCTTCCTGGCGCAGGTGACGTTGGAGCCCCGTCATGATCCCTCCGGGATTGACGGCAAACGCCCGCACGCCATGGTCCGCCCCGAACGCGTCAAGCTGCACGGCAAAAAGGCTATTGGCTGTTTTGGACGCTCCGTAGGCCTCCCATTTCTCGTACCCCTGTGTAAATTGGGGATCTTCAAAGTGAATGCCGGAGCGTTTGTGCCCGGTGGAGGACAGCGCCACCACCCGCGCCCCACCATCTGATAACAGCGGCCAGAGCCCATTGACAAGGGCAAAGTGACCCAGATGATTCGTGGCGAATTGCGCCTCCCACCCGGGCCCCACGCGTGTTTCCGGGCACGCCATGATAGCCGCGTTATTGATGAGGATGTCCAACCCGGCGCCCGATTTCAGGTATGTGTTGGTGAAGTTCTGGACACTGCTGAGGTCACCCAAATCCAGCTCGAACACCTCCACACCGCCAAGATCGGATGCGGCAAACACGCCGCGAGCGTGATCGGGGCGGCGGGCCGGAACACTCACGCTAACCCCTGCCCCGGCTAGGGCCCGGACGGTCTCCAGCCCCAGTCCTGAATACCCGCCGGTGACAATGGCCGTGCACCCCGAGAGGTCCATGCCTTCCACCACCATGGCTGCCGTGGTGTGATGATTAAAGCCTGACCCAATGGGAGCTTGCGGCGTTGGCTGATGCTGAAGATGATTCATATGGTGCCCCTTGACCTGCATGCGGAAGTGTTCTTTTGGGAAGAACTCTTTGAGGGGCAATTTACTCCTGTACGCCCGGTTTGTCTCCGGCCACCAAGGCATTAGTGCCCGGAACGGGTCCAGGCATCAATCCCCCCATCAAGATGTACGACGTCGGCAAACCCGGCCGCGCGCAGGCTCGCCAACGCTTGGGCCGAGCGGGCGCCGGCCTTGCAATGCACAATCAGGGGAATCTCCTGCGGCAATTTATCCAGCGCGGAGCCGTCGCGAATACCCGCCAGCGGAATCAATACTGAGCCGGGGATGCGGGAGATCTCAAACTCAACTGGCTCACGCACGTCCACCAGCACAAAGTCGTCTTTGCCTTGCTCTCGGTTGGCCAAACGTTCGGCAAGCTGATCAGCGAAGATGAGATCGGCGTCGTTCTTCACCTCTGGAAGCAGGCCGCAGAAAATCTCATAGTCAATGAGTTCCGTGATGGGGGCCGCTGCGGGGTCCTTGGCAATGCGGATTTCACGCCAGCGGGAGGTGAGCGCATCGAAAATCAGGAGCCTGCCCAAAAGGCTCTGGCCAATGCCGGTGATCAGTTTGACCGCTTCGGTGACCATCATGGCCCCAATCGAGGCGCACAGCATGCCAAAAACGCCGCCCTCCGCGCAGGATGGCACAGTGCCGGGGGCTGGCGGCTCGGGGTAAAGGTCACGGTAGTTGGGGCCGAACTTGTCCCAGAAGACGCTGACCTGGCCATCGAAGCGCAGGATGGAACCCCACACATACGGTTTGCCTAGGATGGCGGCGGCATCGTTGACCAGGTACCGGGTGGCGAAGTTGTCCGCGCCGTCCAAGATGATGTCATAGTCGGCGAAGAGTTCCAGGGCGTTGGAAGAATCCAGCCGGACAGGGTGCAGGCGAACATTGATTCCGGGGTTCAACTCCACGATGGAATCGCGGGCAGACTCCAGCTTGGAGCGGCCAATGTCCCCCACCCCGTGGATCACCTGACGCTGCAGATTGCTCAATTCCACGGTGTCATCATCAATGATGCCCAACGTGCCTACCCCTGCCGCCGCCAGGTACAACAGGGCTGGCGATCCCAGCCCGCCGGCTCCAATGACCAGCACACGTGCGTTGCGGAGGCGGCGCTGTCCCGTCAACCCAATTTCGGGAATCAATGCGTGGCGGGAATACCGTTCCAGCTCCTGCGCAGCCAAGGGCGGGCCGGGCTCCACAAGAGGCGGCAAGAGTGGTGCAGAAGTTGAGGTGCTCGCGAGTAAGGGCTGGATCAAGGAAACCATAGCTAACAATCTAAGGTGTGCCTGCCCCAGCCGCCACCCCGAGGGTTGGCGTGGGCGAGGGTTGGCGTGGGCGAGGGTTGGCGTGGGCGGTATGCGAAGGAACCGCTTGGTGAATAAACATTGAATATAAACCCGCACATGTATGTGAGCAAGATCTCATTGCAGGGCGGCTGCCATCTGGCCGATGAAAATCCGGACATTGCTGGTGAGGATGGAGCCGGCTGCGTCAATGCCGTTCATTTGAATGAACTAAGTGCCGCCATTTCTATCCTGAGGTCTCGATAGTTCTGATTTTACTCCGGTGACTGGCATTTGGGAGAATTTTCTGCGGTGTGCCGTCTGTGCGCGCCTGTGGGACATGCCGAAAACTACCAGCGGGAACAGGAGCACCATGATTTCAGTTGACCGGGTCAGCAAGAGCTACGGCTCAGGGGATACTGCCGTCCATGCACTCGAGAATGTCTCGTTGAACATCGCCAAGGGCGAGATTTTCGGCGTCGTTGGTCAAAGCGGTGCCGGCAAGAGCACCCTCATCAGGACCATCAATTCTCTAGAACGCCCCGATAGCGGCACGGTCACTGTTGACGGGGCGGATATCAGCCGCCTTAAGGGTGCCGCGCTGCGCTCGGCCCGCCACAACATCGGCATGATATTCCAACATTTCAACTTGTTGAGCAGCAGGACTGTCCAATCCAATGTGGAACTCTCCTTGGAGATCACCGGCATGGACCGGGGCGCACGCCGCAAGCGTGTAGCGGAAATCCTGGAACTCGTGGGGCTAGAGGGCAAAGCCGCAGCCTACCCTGCCCAACTTTCCGGCGGCCAGAAACAACGGGTAGGAATAGCACGTGCGCTTGCCTCCAAACCATCAGTGCTCCTCAGCGATGAAGCAACGTCAGCATTGGATCCTGAGACCACACGGCAGATCTTGGATCTGATTCGTGAACTTAGCCGGGAACTGGGATTGACCGTCATGCTGATCACTCATGAGATGGATGTAGTGAAGAGAATCTGTGATTCCGCTGCTGTCATGAGCCAGGGCAGGATCTTGGAGCAAGGCACTGTTGAGGGGTTGCTCACCACCAAAAAGTCCCTGCTGGGGCAGGCCCTTTTCCAACTTGGTGAGATTCCCAAGAACGGAAACACCATCATTGAGATCACCTTCAACGGTGTTACTGCAGACCGCCCCGTCATTGCACAGCTGGCCAGAACACATGGCATTGACGTGGGTATCTTAGGTGCCGCCATTGAAACCATCCACGGGCGCCAAACGGGCAGAACCCGGCTGGAACTTCCCGGCCAACGGGAAATCGTCACCGCAGCCATCGAAGATCTGCGCAATCAAGGACTTTTTGTGGAGGTAATCGGATGCTAGACCGCAATGACCCGTCCTTTTGGAGTGACCTCTTCGAGACGGTTCTGCAGGGCACTGGTGAAACGTTGTACACGGTGGGCATCAGCCTGCTTTTCACCGTGATTTTTGGCCTGGGTGCCGGAGTTGTCCTGGTGACCACCGAAGCTGGCGGTCTCCTTGCCAAACCCTTCGGCAGCCGCGCCTGGGGAATCATCATCAACAAGGTGCTGGACCTGCTGGTTAACATAGGCCGCTCCATCCCCTTCATCATCTTGATGATCCTGCTGATTCCGTTCACCCGGTTGATTGTGGGCTCCTTCATTGGCCCCACGGCAGCCATTGTTCCACTGACCATTGCCGGCATCCCGTTCTTCGCCCGGTTGGTGGAAATCGGCATCCGTGAGGTACCTATTGGGCTGGTCGAGGCCGCCGAATCACTGGGTGCCACCCGCTGGACCATTCTTTCCAAAGTCATGGTGGCCGAGGCCGTGCCCGCCATTGCATTGGGGCTGTCCACCACCATTGTGGGGCTCATCGGCTATTCGGCCATGGTGGGCGCCGTGGGCGGTGGCGGTCTGGGCGATGTGGCCTTCCGGTACGGCTACCAGCGCTATAGCCCTGAATACATGTTTGCCGTGGTCATCCTCTTGATCTTGCTGGTGCAGCTATTTCAATCCCTGGGCAACTTTGCCGCGCGGCGTCTTTCACACCGCTAAGAAACGCGCCCGTCCGTTCCTTTAGCTTCAATCCCCGAACCGTCAAAAAGTGCATGTCGCGGGAGAGTCCGTCCATGCAAACACCTCTAAGAAAAGAATCGACATGATCCGTTCCACAATGCTCAAAGCCGCCGCGGTTGGCGTAGCCGCTATCCTCTCACTCACCGCTTGCGGCGCGGGCTCCGAGTCAGCCGCTGACACCATCAAGGTCGGGGCTCTTGCTGTTCCTGCCGGCGACATGCTCAAGTACGTGTCCAAAGAACTGGCCCCGAAGGATGGGCTGAGCGTGGACTACAAGGAATTCAGCGACTACAACACCCCCAATGCTGCCCTCAGTGACGGTGACATTGACGCCAACTTGTTCCAGAACACCACCTTCATGGAGACCTACAACAAGGCCTCCGGCAAGGACCTGGTCAGTGTCGGAAAGGTGTACCTGCCCCCGATGGCCCTCTACTCCAATGACATTGCCACACTGAGCGAACTGCCCGACGGCGCATCCATCGCCGTCCCCAATGACCCCACCAATGAAGGCCGTGCCTTGCTGCTGTTGGCGTCCAAGGGCTTGATTGAGGTCAAAGAGAACCCCATCACGCTCAAGGACATCACCGCGAACCCCAAGAACTTCAAGTTCATCGAGATTGAGAACGCCAGCCTCCCGCAGGCCCTCAATGACAAGGACGCGGCGATCGTCACGTTGGCCTTCGCACTGCCTGCAGGCCTGAGCGCAGACAAGCAGCTCTTGGTGGAGGGAGAGGACAGCGCCTTCTACAATGTGCTGGCGGTAAAGGCGGAGATGAAGGATGATCCCCGCGTGCAGAAGCTCTTCACGATGCTTACCTCACAGGATATGAGGGACTTCCTCAAAACCGAGTTCAAGGGTCTTGTCATCCCCGCATCCTAAGTTTCTGTGCACCTGATTCAGGCGCACCCAGGGGCCGCCCTCACCGGCGGCCCCTTTTCTTTTTGTGGGGACCCTATGAAGATGTGGCTCAGATCCAGGCAGTATTCTTGGTCCCACGCCATGCCTGCTCGGCCCCTACCCATAATTAGCCCGAGTAATCCGGCCAAGTCTGCGCCGTATGGCTGATTACCGGCCGGTAGAATGACACGAACCGCCCCATGCACCAGCCACGGGCATCGGAGGGAAAGGCAGCCATCATGACTTTGAATCCAGCCGCGAAGAATAGCCCCGCGCCGAAGACGCAGTCGAGCCGCATGCCGCGTGATGAGCGCCGAGCACAACTGCTGACCTCTGCGCTGGAGGTGTTTGTCAACCATGGCTATCACGGTGCCGCCATGGATGAAATTGCCGAAACCGCCAAGGTCAGCAAGCCTGTCCTGTACCAACATTTCCCCAGCAAGCGGGAATTGTATTTGGCACTGTTGGAGAGCCATTTGGATGCTCTGACAAAAATGCTGGTGGCTGCCTTGAATTCCACCTCCGATAACAAATTGCGGGTTCAGGCCACCATGAAGGCCTACTTTGAATTCATGGCCAACGACGATCAGGCTCACCGGTTGGTCTTTGAATCCGATCTTGTAAACGATCCCGAGGTAGCTGCCCGGCTGGAGGCGTTCAATGCCAACTACGCCGACGCGATTGGTGCTGTCATTGCCGAGGATACTAAGTTGCCCCCTGTTGAGGCAGCTCTGCTGGGCCGGGCGTTGGCGGGTATGGCCCAGGTCAGCGCACGGTACTGGCTCGAAGAAAGCGGCGACCTTGATCTAGATGTGGCCAGTGATCTGGTTTACCGTTTAGCTTGGCGCGGAATTAGCCGATTCCCCAAGGAATCCTGACACGCTGCCCCTAGAGTGGTTGTAATATCCATCTAAAAGTACGTGTGCACCAAGGAGACAGCTGTGGAAATCAAGATCGGCATCCAGAACATCAACCGTGAAATCATCCTTGAATCCGATCAGAGTGCGGACGACGTCGCCAACCAGGTCTCCGAAGCTCTGGCCAAGGGCTCCGAGCTGCGTCTTAAAGACGAAAAGGGCCGGATGATCATTGTTCCGGGCAACGCGCTGGGGTACGTTGAACTGGGTGGCGAGAAGGCTCGCGGTGTAGGCTTCGGCGCACTCTAGAACCCTTTTTTGTCACTGATCCACAGCTCGTAGAGGCGGATACATTCATGGTTGCCCTGGTCATTATTGCCCTCACCGCCGCCGCTTTCGGCGCTATTGCCTGGGCTGTGGACAAGCACCGCGCCATGTTCGGTGCGGCGCTCCCCGCCGGTGCCGCCGTGGCTGCCTCTCTCTTGGTCTGGATCCTCACCATGGCTGTGGGGCTAAATAATGACAGCGCCACCGCTTGGATGCCTTGGATTCTTTCCATGCTGGTGGGCGGAGCGGCCGCCTGGGCCACCGCCGGTTTTGTAGGCCGTGCCCGCCACCAGCATCAAGTGGAGCGCAACACCGCAATTTTGCAAATGCACTAACTGCGCAGCGGCTGTACCACACTAAAGCTGAACTGTCCGGGAAATGATCCCGATCCCGCCTTTGGAGCCCGATATTTCGGTTTCAAAAGGCGGGATCGGGATCATTTTTTGTTTCCGTTGCAGCTTCTGCACCGGCTGCCACGGCCGCTGCGGAAATGGCTCTGGCCAAGGTAATGTCCCGTGCCGTGATCTGCCCTCCCGCATCATGGGAGCTGGTGGCAATAAATAAGGTGTCATAGCGCCAGTCCACATCCGGGTGATGGTTGGCTTCCTGGGCGAGCGCCCCAATGGCGGCGAACAACTCCAAGGCCCCGGCCGACGTCGGGCACTTCAGCACGCAGCGCAGCTCACCGGCGTATCGCCACTGAGGCAGGGTTGCCAGTTCAGCATCGATCTGGGTCCGGGTCAACACATCATCTGCGGGCGCCATGGCAGGCTCCTTATCTAGTTCTACAGGTCAGGGCGGCCATCCATGGCCGAGGAAGCCAAGGCGTGGGCCCTCTTGGGAATGCGGCCACCCTGTGCTGCCAGTCTTCCACCGATCACGGCGTGTTTGAAGGCTTCGGCCATGACAAGCGGATTTTGGGCACGGGTGACTGCCGTGGCCAATAGGACTGCGTCACAGCCCAGCTCCATGGCAAGGGAGGCATCGGAGGCGGTGCCAATTCCGGCGTCGAGCACCACGGGAACGGACGCGCGGGAAACAATCAGCTCAATATTATGCGGGTTCAAGATGCCCAGGCCGGTGCCGATGGGGGCACCCAGCGGCATGACGGCGGTGGCTCCAAGCTGCTCCAGGCGCAGCGCCAGAACCGGGTCATCGTTGGTGTAGGCGAACACCTTGAAGCCACGGTTGACAAGCTGCTCGGTGGCGTCGGCAAGTTCAAGGGCGTCGGGCAGCAAGGTGTGCTCGTCAGCGATGACCTCCAATTTCACCCAGTCGGTATCCAGGGCCTCACGCCCCAGTTCCGCTGTCATCACAGCTTCACGGGCCGTAAAGCAGCCGGCCGTGTTGGGCAGAATGCGAATGTTGTTCTCGAGCAGCAACTGGAACAAATTGGTGCCACCTCCCGCTGCCTCATCCACCGAGTAGCGGCGCATGGCCACGGTGGTCAGCTCGGTGCCGGAGGCGATGAGTGCGGCACCGAGTCCGGACAGGCTCGGAGCACCTCCGGTGCCCATAATGAGCCGGGAGTTCAGCGCAATCCCGTCAATTACCAGGGAATCGTTACGGGTCAGTGCTTCGGTCATGGCATTCACTTTTCGGTCTCGGACGGTCAATGATGTGTTGGCGGGGATCTTAGCCACCCTGTACTGCTGTGACAATTTCAAGTTCGTCCTCGTGTTCCACGGCAGTGGCGGACCACTGGCTGCGAGGCACAATGCCTGAGTTGCGGGCAACGGCAACACCAAGCCGGCCGCCGTCGGCAGCCTGTCCCGAGGCGAGCAGCGCCCTGCCGGTGGTGGCCGTGACAAGGTCCGCAACTGTGGTCCCGGCGGGGTGGGTTTCCGTGGTGCCATTGAGTTGAATGGTGAACATGGTTGCTCCTACGCGGTTGGGCCGGCGGGGCCGGCAAGCGGTATCGAGGTTGGGCCGGCGGTGCTGGCGGTGCCAGCGGTGAGTGACGGAGAAAAACGGTCGGGGCGGAAATGCGTCCACGCCAGGTCCGTGATGTCCCCCAACAGCTGGCGGACTATCAGCGCGGCGATGGGGGTCAGCAACACACCGTGCCGGAAGAAGCCCGTGGCAATGATGAGACCGGTGATGTCCCGCCCGGTTGCTCCCAAAACCCGTCCCAGCAGCGGGGCGTTATCCGGGGTTCCGGGACGGGCACGGGCGGTGCATTCGAGCAGTTCAAGCTCGGCCACGGCGGGCAGCAACACCTGGGCATCGCGCAGTAGCTGGTGTACTCCCCCGGCGCTGACACCGGCGTTGGCGTCTTCGCGGCTTGTTGCCCCAATCACTACGGTGCCGTCTTCGCGCGGCACAATGTAGACAGGCACCCCGCGCACCAGCCCACGGATGGTGGCGGTGGTCAGCGGGAGCAGATGCTCCGGCACGCGCAGCCGCAAAACGTCCCCATACACTGGACGAACCGGCAGCTTCAGCCCCTCGGGCAGGCCGGCCAGTTGCGGGGCGCCAAGGGCATTGGCCACCACCACTTCCTTGGCGTGGATTTCGCGCCCGTCAGCTAGCAGCACTCCGGTCACACACGAGTGGCTATCCGCCGGATCCTTGTGGAGAAGTCCGACGGCGGTCTCCGCCACGAACGCTGGTGCCGGCACGTTTGTTTCGGTGCCTTCTGAGACGGCGCCCCGGGCCCCTGAAGCGTTTTCCAGTGCCATGCGAAGCGCGGTGGCCATGGCACGCGGGTCAACTTGGTGGTCCTGTTTCATCAGGTAGGCGCAGGAGATGTGTGGGCCGACGAGTGGTTCCAGGGCCCGGGCCTCGCGGATGGAAAGCTGTTCCGAGTCCAGCCCATACTGTTTTTGAACCTCGTGCAGGTCAGCCAGTGCCTGCCGGTCAGCTGGGTCCCCGCCCAGAACCAGGGTGGGCGAAACGTTGAAGCCAGTCCCCCGCGCAGCTTCCGCCTCAGCGGCACTCAAGCTAACAGGCAGCGAAGCCACGAACTCGGGCCAGCGTGCGGCCGAGGCGAGTGTCAGCGCCAGTAGTTCTTCTTCTTGGTAATGGAGTTCGCTGACCGGGGCCAGCATACCGGCGGCGGCAAAGGTTGCACCAGTGGCGGGGGCAGGATCAATCACTGTGACGGTGTGGCCCGCGCGTTGGGCTTCCCAGGCGATGCCTAGGCCCACAATTCCGCCGCCAATGACGGCTACGTCGGTGCTTAAAATATCGGCCACAATGCCTTCCTTCCCTACGCCGGCATGACCCGGATCAGGTTCCACGCCCGCTGGGGGCGTATTTCGGTCGGCGCATTAGGCGCCCTCTCAGCCAGCTTCACTGGCTCCCGCGGTACTGCACTAGTCTATGAGACATGAGCCATATTTCTGCCATCCATGACGGCGCCCCCGCCCACACCGTTGCCTCGATCCAGAGCGCCCAACTGTATTTGTGCACGGATTCCCGCGCCAAACAGGGGGATTTTGCCGATTTTCTGCGGGCCGCCTTTGCTGGCGGTGTTGATATTATCCAGCTGCGCGATAAAACCATTGAGGCAGCAGAAGAGCTTGAATTGCTGGCCGTGTTGCGTTCTGTTGCACAGGAATGCGGCAAGTTGTGGGCTGTCAATGACCGGGCGGACATCGCTTCGCTCAGTGGCGCACCCGTGTTCCACATTGGTCAAAAGGATTTGCCGCTGCCTGCCGCCCGCACACTTCTGGGGCCGGTCTCGATGGGCCTTTCCAGCCACGACCCCGCCCAGGTTTCGGCAGCCGCGAAGCATCCCTACGCCGACTACTTCTGTGTGGGACCTCTCTGGGCCACCCCCACCAAGCCGGGCCGTGCCGCCGTCGGGCTTTCCCTGGTGGAGCACGCCGCATCGCTGAACACCACCAAGCCGTGGTTCGCCATTGGCGGGGTTGAGCTGTCCAATGTGGAGCAAGTGGTGGCGGCGGGCGCGTCCCGGATTGTTGTTGTCCGCGCCATCACCGAAGCACAAGATCCGACGGCGGCCGCCCAGGCCCTGCTATCCCGGCTGCCTGCGCTGGGCTAATTCGCGCCACAAGAATTGCGAGGATTGCCAGTCCCTTTGGCTTGGAATACGGGTCGGTGAGTGTGGCTGGTGTGCAGCTGTGCCCGGCAATCGACGCTACCGGCCCGGGTGGGCTACTGCCGCGGAGGACACAATCCGATGGTGGCGCAACGAGGTGTGGCGTTACGAGGCCTAGCTGGAAGACTCTGCGGCTAAGGCGACTTTACGCAGCAGCGTGGCCAGCTTTGCCTGTTCGCTCGCGCTCAGACCGGAGAGCATCTGGCGATCCCGCTCCAGAAAGCGCGGAAATTCCCGATCCACCAACTCCTGCCCCTGAACCGTCAACCGCAGGAGCACCACCCGGCCGTCATGCTCCCAGGGGAGGCGCTCGATCAGTCCGCGTCTGGCCAGCCGGTCGGCATTTTTGGTGGTGGAGGCGCCGCTGAGCATTGTCGAGGCAGTCACCTCACTGGCACGCAAGGGGGCACCGCTGCGGGCCAGGGTGCACAGGACATCGAACTCTGCCCGGGTCAGCCCTTCGTGAACCAAATGACGCTCCGCGCGGTGGTTAGCCAAGGCACCAATCCTGGTAATCCGCCCCATCACCTCAATACTGGCCACATCCAGGTCCGGCCGCACTTGTGCCCAGCCCTTCCGCGCCCTGTCAACGAAGTCACCCGACTCTGCATGTACACTCATGGATCCAGTCTAGAGACTACTCTCACATCATTCACATCTATTTTACTAGTAAAATAGATTGTAGTATGGAAAGATGATCATGACCTCCCGGCTTCGCCACTGTGGCACGGCCCTGGCCCACTCTGTGGCTCCCCGCACCTGGTACAAGTCCCTTGCCATCCACCCGGCCGACGCCATCTTTGCCCCGGCCATCAAGGTGGGCATTGCGGCGAGCCTGGTCTTGGTTGCCGGCGGGCTTATGGGCCAGCAACAACTGGCCGGGGTGGCCACTTTGGGCGCACTGACCAGCGCCTTCGGCCGCTACCAGCCCTACCGCCGGTTGGCTCCCATGCTGGGAATCGTGGCTGCAGCAATGCTGGTCACGGTCGGAATCGGCGCACTGCTCGGTGCCATGGGCGTCCCCATGGCGGCGCAAATCGCTGTGCTATCGCTCATTGCTGGCCTGGCCTCTCACATCTTTGCCGCCTTCCGGATCACCGGCCCGGGCGCCGTCATCATGGTCTTTGCCGCCGCTGCCGGCGCCGCCTACGCGAATAGCCTGGCCGGAGTTGCCCCCGTCGTGGCTGCATTGGGGATCGGCGCCGCCGTGGGGTGGCTCGCCGCAATGGCCCCTGTTCTGGTGAACCCGCTAGGGCCGGCCCGCCTTGCCGTTGCCCGGTCCATCACGGCCGTGGTGCGCCTGGCCACGCAGTTCCCCGCAGACGCGTCCCACGGCGGCACCCACCTTGGTGCCGCCCGCGCCGCCGTGCGCGGGGCCCGGGGATCGGTGGCGCTGAGCGCCAGCAGTAGCTTCGGTAGCGGCTCCGGCACAGTCCGGCCCGCAACCGTCCGGGCCCGGCAGCGCCGCCAAGACGCAGAAGCGTTGAACCTCATTCTGAACGAGGTTGAATCCGTCATTGCCACGGTGGGCCATGCCAGCAGCAAGTCGCTGGCCCTGGCATTACAAAGGCTCTGGGGGTACGAACACCAGTTGCGCACCCTACGTGGAAAGCCCTCGGCCGGGGCGAGGCCGGGCAGCTCCCCTGCCACTGGGCCGCAGGAGCCCCGTAATTTCTGGCGCACTGCCGGTGCGGGCCTGCGTTCCAGAGCCAGCACCAGCCAGGCCCTGCGCATGGCCGGCGCATCGGCACTATCCGGGTGGGCCGCCGTCGGGCTTGGCCTTGACCATCCGCTGTGGGCATCCATGGGTGCCGTGGCAGCGCTGCAGGGCCTGAACTACGGCCACACGGTGCAGCGCGGCATCCAGCGGTTGCTGGGAAATGTCATTGGGGCCGTGCTTGCGATAGCGCTGCTCTCGCTGTCGCTGAGTTTTTGGCCGTCGGTGGCGCTGGTTATTGTGTTCCAGGTGTTGGCTGAGCTGCTGGTGATGAAGAACTACACGCTGACCACCATTGCGGTGACCCCGATGGCGCTGATCATGACAGGGCTGGGCTCGCACCTGGGCCCGGCGGCCGCCTTCAGCCGGGTTGCCGATACCCTGGTGGGCGTGGTGATCGGAGTGCTGGTGGCCGCCGTGAGTATTCCACTGGCAGACCACCACCACCTGCCGAAGGTCCCCTGAGATGCTCCACTCCAGAGCCCACCGCTCCCGTTCAATACAGAAGTTTTCTCAGCTGCCCAGTTCCATGGCCTGTGCCAGCAGTTCAAAGCTGCGAATCCAGGCGGCACGGTCGGTGATCTGGGTGGCCACGATCAGCTCGTCGGCACCAGACTTCACGGCAAATTCGTCCAGGTAAGCGCGTGCCACATCAGTTGTTCCCACCGCGGAGTAGCGCATCATGTTCTCCACCTGCTGGCCCGCGGGCGATTCCAGCAACAGGTCTGATTCGGCGTCAGTGAAGGTGCGCCCGCCGCCAACCAAGGCACCCACGCGGCGGCGCCGGGCGGTCAGCTGCAGCGCGTCGGCCTCCTCTTGGGTGTCTGCGAGAATCGCATTCACGCCGATAATCACGTACGGCTCGGCCAGCGCGGCGGATGGCTTGAATTCGCGGCGGTAGATCCGCACAGCGTCTTCCAAGGCCTGCGGCGCAAAGTGCGATGCAAAGGAGTACGGCAACCCCAAGGCAGCGGCCAGCCGCGCACCAAAGAGTGAGGAACCCAGAATGTACAGCGGCACGTGCGTGTCCTTGCCTGGGTAGGCGTTAACGCCGGAGATCCGCGTTTGACCCTCAAAGTAGGCCTGCAGTTCCTGCACGTCCTGCGGGAAGGTGTCTGCCGCGGACGGGTCGCGGCGAAGTGCGCGCATGGTGTTCTGGTCGCTGCCGGGAGCCCGCCCCAGGCCAAGATCAATCCGTCCCGGGTGCAAGGTTTCCAGCGTGCCGAACTGTTCTGCGATCTGCAGCGGCGAGTGATTGGGCAGCATGATGCCGCCGGCGCCGAGGCGAATGGTTTTGGTATGGGCAGCCACATGGGCGATCAACACGCTTGTGGCCGAGGAAGCAATGGAAGGCATGTTGTGGTGTTCGGCAAACCAAATCCGCTTGTACCCCCAGCCTTCGGCCTTTTGTGCCAACGCCACGGATGCGCGGAAGCTTTCGCGGATGCCTTCCTCGCCAATGTGGGCGAGGTCAAGGATGGATACGGGCAGTGTCATGGGTGATGCCTTTCAACGAGGGTCTCCCTAGCGCCAACCTCAACTCTCCCCGGGATATTTCCCAGCGTGGCCGCTCTCACGCATCCACCACAGCTCTGGCACGGACTGCTCGGCGGGACGCCAAGACGTCAGCAGCGCAGACCGCCATGGCGCCCAGTGCATAAGCCACCAGATCCAGCGCTGAGAAGGTGGTTCCAAAGAGCAGCCGCGAGGGTGGAAAGCTCTGCGCTAGCTGCTGCGGGATCCCGGTGAGCTGGGACAGTTCAATCATGGCACTGAAGGCGAAAGCCGCCACTGCAAGCCAGTACTGCCGGGCCGCCGGGAAGATGAAGCCCACTAAAAGATAGATCAGAACGGTGTACAGAGCATCGGCCACCAAAGATGCCAGATCGCCTGCGATCAAAAAATGCACAGCCAGCCCCACCACCACGGTGGCAGCGGCTGCGGCGGCAAGGCCGGCGCGCCTCCCCACTAACCTGCGCTTATCCACTGACCGCAACGGCCTGGGTGGAACTGGCGCTAAGGAGGATGAATTTTTATGCGGGGACCGGGGTGGCTGAGGCAAGGGCATTCCCCGAGCCTACGGGACGGCACTTCGAGTGTTACTCATAGGCGGAAGTAACATATTTTTTTCACCTAGATATGGCTAACCAGACTACTTATTAGATAAACTAGCAATCGAGTGGTTCTCCGAACTATCTCCTCAACACCGCCTCCGGAGAGGGTTTGACTCCGCTATGATCACTGAAAATCGCCGCGATTGGCACCCCGCACGTTGGCTGAGGATCCTTCTCCCCGCAGTGTTGCTCATCATTTGGCTCGGCGCTGCGAGCTTTGGCGGGCCAACCTTTGGAAAACTGTCCTCGGTCTCCAGTAACGATCAGGCAGCGTTCCTGCCTGCGAGCGCCGAGTCCACTGAGGTCAATACTTGGCAACAGAAATTTACGGATTCTCAGGCCATTCCCGCTCTTATTGTCTTCGCCTCTGATTCAGCACTCAGCCCTGCCCAACTAGCCGATCTCTCTACGTTGGCACCGAAGTTTGCCGCGGTAAACGGCGTTCAGCTACCCGTATCCCCGGCCACTAGTTCTGTCACAGGACCCATCCCGTCCAAAGACGGCAAAGCTGTTCAATTCATTGTTCCTATCAGCGATACAAATGACGTCAATACCGTTGTTAGTGACCTTCGCGCTGTAGCGGCAACGGCAGCATCGCCCTCCTTGGCCGCTTACGTGACCGGCCCGGCTGGTCTCACCGCAGACCTGGTCAATGCCTTCGGCGGCATTGACGGCATTCTGCTCCTGGTAGCAGCAGGAGCTGTTTTCTTGATCCTGCTGCTGGTATACCGCTCAATTGTGTTGCCGTTCTTGGTCCTGTTGACCTCGATTTTTGCCTTGTCTGCCGCGATCCTCTTTGTCTATGCATTCGCTAGTTGGGGGTGGATCAAGCTCAGCGGGCAAAGCCAAGGCATTCTCTCCATCCTGGTCATTGGTGCTGCCACGGACTATTCATTGCTTCTCGTGGCAAGGTTCAGGGAGTCTTTGCACCACGTCGAATCGAAATGGGCCGCGATTAATCGGGCGTGGCGCGCAGCATGGGAACCGATTGCTGCTTCCGGAGCAACAGTGATCATCGCCCTGCTTTGTTTGCTGTTCTCAGACCTGAACTCCAACAAGAGTTTGGGCCCTATCGCTGCAATCGGGATCGTGTTCGCGCTACTTTCTTCTCTGACTCTTCTGCCGGTCCTTCTCGTACTGTTTGGACGTGCCGCCTTCTGGCCGTTCCGTCCCAAGGTTGATTCACTGCACGGACAGGCCCACAGCACCGTTGCCCTCACTGTTCACGGCCTTGAGGGTATTACCGGACTGTGGAAGAGGGTGGGGACACTGATTTCGCATCGGCCCAGGGCCACTTGGGCCATCGCGCTTCTGGTTCTGCTCGCCTGCGGTGCGGGCATAGTGCAACTGCAGGCCAATGGTGTCCCGCAAAGCGAAGTTATTCTGACTGCGTCTCAAGCCGTAGACGGTCAGAAAGTATCCGCCCAACACTTCCCCAGTGGCTCCGGCAGCCCTGTGGTGGTGGTGGCCGATCAGGGCAAGGCTGAGGCAGTGCTGGCTGCCGCTACGGCTACGCAAGGAATCAGCTCGGCATCAATTTATGTTGGAAATGTTCGCCCCGGCACTGACGCCGCGCCTGTGGTGCGAGAGGGCAAAGTGATCATCAATGCAGTGCTCAGCTCGGAGCCAGATTCACAGGCGGCAGAACAAGTGGTGCGCTCCCTTCGTCAAGACCTTCCGGCCGTAGATCAAGGAGTCCTGGTTGGTGGAGTGACTGCCATAGCCTTGGACACAAACACCACAGCGCAAAGTGACTTGGTCAAAATTATCCCGATCGTCCTGCTGGTCATCCTCCTCATCCTGATGTTGTTGCTGCGCTCCATCGTGGCTCCCGTGTTGCTGGTGGCCAGCGTTGTCATCTCCTACGTGGCGGCATTGGGCGTCTCGGCGGTGGTCTTCAATCACGTGTTCCATTTCTCCGGAGCTGACGCGGCCGTGCCCTTGTTCGGTTTTGTATTCTTGGTGGCGCTGGGAGTGGACTACAACATCTTCCTCATGACGCGGGTCCGGGAGGAGTCGCTACGGATTGGTACCAGGCCGGGAATTCTACGGGGCTTGGGCATGACGGGCAGCGTCATCACCTCGGCCGGGGTGGTGTTGGCTGCAACCTTTGCTGCCTTGGCGGTGATTCCGATCCTGTTCCTGGCACAGATTGCCTTCATCGTCGCGTTCGGTGTGCTCCTAGATACGGTGATTGTGCGTTCACTGCTGGTGCCGGCTCTCTCCTATGACATTGGCCGCGCTATTTGGTGGCCGTCCAAACTCTCCCATCAGCCTCTGAACGGGGAAATTCGATGACAAGCATTCGCCGCCGCTGGGCGGGCCTAGTTTTCATTAGCATTGCGGTTGCGTTGATCATTGTTGATTCCACCATCGTGAACGTGGCCATCCCGTCCATAGTTCGTGATCTTGGCATCTCATCAACCCAGGTCCAGTGGGTTCAAGAGAGCTACACTCTGGTCTTTGCTGCCTTGTTGTTGGTCTTTGGGACTCTTGCGGACCGTTATGGTCGCCGCCGGACGCTCCTGGTGGGAGTGGTAATCTTCGCCGCCGCTTCAGTCTTCGCGGCACTGGCACCGTCGGGGGATCTGCTCATTGTTGCCCGGATCATCCAAGGCGTTGGCGGTGCCATGGTTCTGCCCACCACCTTGTCACTGATCAATGCCACCTTCCAAGGACGGGAACGTGGCATCGCCTTCGCGGTGTGGGGCTCAACCATTGGCGGCATGGTGGCAGTGGGCCCATTGTTGGGAGGCTGGCTGACCACGTACTATTCGTGGCGGTGGGCCTTTGGAATCAACGTGCCCTTGGCCGTGATTATCATTGCGGGCGTTCTGCTCTGCGTAGCTGAGTCAAAGGACTCTGCTGATCCTCGGCGCATCGATGTAATCGGCGCGGTGCTCTCCGTCTTAGCCAGCGCATCCTTGGTCTTTGGCTTGATCGAAGGAAGAAGCTACGGCTGGTGGCTCCTTCATCCCGGCAAAGCACCCACCTTTGGCACATGGATATGGCCGTTCGCGCTCTCCCCCATCCCTGTGGCGTTCGCCATCACTGTGGCATCAGGTGTGGGTTTTGTTCTCTGGGGCCTCCACCGCCAACGTGCCGGTAAAACAACTCTGCTGGCCTTTGCGCTGTTCCGCATCCCGTCCTTCCGTAACGGAAACATCGCCGCCATGATTGTCTCCCTCGGGGAATTCGGGATCATCCTCTCGCTGCCGTTGTGGCTGCAGAACGTCATCGGCTACAACGCACTACAGACCGGGCTGGTCCTCTTGGCTCTTGCCATTGGCTCCTTTGCCGCTAGCGGCCTTTCCAGCGTGGTGCTCGATAAGATCACCGCCGTCGCTATTGTGCGGGTTGGCATTGTGGCTGAAATTCTTGGCGTGGCCGGGTTGGGGCTCGTCATCTCCGCTAATTCGACATGGCTGAGCATTATCCCGTTCCTCTTTGTCTACGGGTTCGGTGTGGGTCTGGCCACGGCACAGCTGACAGGAGTGGTACTCAAGGACGTTCCCGTGAATAAAAGCGGCCAAGGTTCCGGAACTGCCAGCACCGCCCGCCAGATTGGTTCAGCTCTGGGGATAGCCATTCTCGGGACCATTCTTTTCACTTCCGTAGGCACGTCTTTGAATGCCCGGCTCGCCGATGAGACTCCCCTGCTTCCGGAGTCAGCCCGCACCCAAATCGTGGACACGGTGGTAGTCAGTGCTGGTGGGGCCATCCCTGGCCTGGCGGCCAAGGATCCTCAGGTGGCCGATGCCGCGCGCGCGGCGTTCAGCGACGGTACCCGGTACTCGGCCTTCGCAGCTTCGGGATTTTTAGTCCTCGGGCTGCTAGCTACCTTCCGCTTGTCCGGCGAGGTGCGCCCAGACGAAGTGGAGGAAGCACAAAAAGGGGAGGCAGGAAAGCTCCCGCAAGAAACCTGACCGCGGAGAATGTGGGGACGGCTATGCCCGCACCACGGGCAGTTCCTTCCACTCCGTGGTGTAGCGGGGTGAGGAATGTTCACGCTTCATGGACCATTGAGGGGCCTGGGCGAACCCTCCGATCCCCAGGCCAATGGCGGCGCTGCCGAACTTGTTCCGTACGTTTCCTAGGACCCCACCAACGTCTGCTTGGCTGGCCTCGGTGCTGAAAATATCCAGCACCTCCGTGCCGGACGCCGGTTCCAGCCCACTAAACAAGACCCCTGCACGCAGGTAGGACGCGCCTGCAACGGCATGGTGGCGGATGGCGGCAACGGCTGCACGGACAAAAGTGATGGGGTCACTGGTTGGCCTGTCGAATCGAACGGTCACGGCGGGAAAACTCCCCTCACCCGCCGCAAAGCGGCTAGTGCCGGCGGTAACCGTCATGGCTGAGGCCCGCATCCCCTCCTCGTTGAGCCGGGCCGCGCCACGCTGAGCGTAAACCGCCATGACCTCCTCCATGCCTTCCACCGTGGTGACCGGCTGGGAGAAGCTGCGCGAGAACATGATTTGCTGTTTATCTACGCGTTCCTCAACATGGGGAATACATTGAGTGCCATTGAGTTCGAGCACTGTTCGCTGCAGCACAACGGAGAATTTCTTGCGAATCAGGGCAGGGTCCGCAGCCTTGAGATCGGCGATGGATTCAATGCCCATGAGCTTAAGCCTCGAGGAAGTCCTCTCCCCCACACCCCACAGGCCCGACGCCGGCACGCGCGCCTGGATGCCCGCAACGTGATCCCCCGGCATCGACTCCAGCGCGCACACCCCGTCCAGGCCGGCGTTTTGCTTTGCAATCCGGTTCGCAAACTTCGCCAACGTCTTCGTCGAGGCCACACCAACGCACACCGGAACCCCAACATGGCGCATAACGGCGGCACGAATATCGCGCCCTGCGGCCTGTAGTTGGGCGGGGTCCCCCATCAGCCCAATAAAGGACTCATCGATGGAGTACACCTCCTGCCACGTACCAAAGCGCCCCACCACTTCCATGACCCTGGCGCTCAAATCTCCATACAACTCATAGTTACTCGAGCGGGCCACCAGTCCCCAAGCCTTGGCCTGCCCCTGAATCTGAAACCACGGCACGCCAGTGGCGATGCCCAGCACTTTGGCTTCAGCCGAGCGTGCCACAACACAGCCATCATTGTTGGAAAGCACCACGACGGGGCGCCCTTCCAGCCTTGGGTCAAAGACCCGCTCACAGGAGACGTAGAAGTTGTTCACGTCCACCAAGGCGATGCGCGCGTTACTCATGACTTCACTGGTGCTTCACCGAAGCAACGAACCCACATAAAACAAGGGTCCGAACTCCGCAGTGGCTACGCTCCAAGAACTGCAAGCCGCTACTTGATTCGAACTTGAGTTCGGGAAGCGTTGGGGAAATTGCCATGGATTGAGCATAGAGTCACTAGCCCACGGCAGCAAGTCACTGCAGCAAGTCACGGCCGCAAGCCTAGTGTTGGCTCACCAGATGCGGGCCCACCCGTGACTTCCGGTTGGCGAGGCGCCGCAGTGAGTAAAAGAGCAGTACCGCAGCACCCCACGGCGCCACGAAGGCGGCCGCGGTGACCAGATAAATTCCCAAGAAAGAGCAAGCCAGACCAAGGCCGCCTAGGGCAGCAACCCTCAGAGCCAGCCTTCCGGAAATCCAGCGCCCCAGCGGCACGGCAAGCGCAAAGCCCACCATCACCGCCGCAGCAAGAATCAACGGCCACTGCAGCGAGTGCCCGGCACCAAGGAGTTGAGCCACCGCTACAACTAGGAGTGCCACGCACGCCAAACCAGCGGAGAACCACATCACGGCACCAAATCGCGGCAGGAGCATTACTGCACTCAAAACCACTACCGGCAGCGCAGCAAGGGCTCCTGCGGCCAGCCCAAGGTTCATGGCGCGGCTGGCATCCCCCACTCCCGCGTCCCAGTTGCTGCCGGTGAGCGCAAAAGCAGCACAGGTCATTCCTAGTACCAAAGAGAAGAGTGCCACTGCGCTGATTTTATTGAAGCCAGTTTTATTGAAGCCAGATTTGGTGCCTCCAGAATGGCTCGGCGCCTTCACTGGGTACGGCACCTTCACTGGGTACGGAGGCTGGCTCAGGCGTGCGCCCGGCAACTTCCCCGGCTGCACACCCTGCTGTGAGCGCTGAGCTTTTATGATTGCCAGGAAAAGCAGTGCAGCAGCCGGCAAGGATCCAAAGATCTGCCCAGATGTCATCACCAGCCCAGCCAGATTCAGGGACAGGAATGCTGCCATGAGGCTAGTCACTACCCATCGAAGCGTCCTTGGGAGCTTATTTTTTAGCACTGAAAGCAGAGGAACAAGGAGGGTCAAAGCGCCGGTACACCAGGTGAGCAGGATCAATAAAAGGCCTGCCGAAGCGAACCATGTTCTCGCTGTACCGGCATCGGCTTCGTCGAAACCGAGGGCCACACTCATGGCTGCCAATGCCATGAAAGTAAAGGTTGGCACGGAACCCATGGCCGCGCATAGAGCAACGGGAGCAGAGAGTGTTCCTCTCCTATGCAGAATCACGATGGCGGCAACAGCCAAGGTGAGCGGTCCCACCAAAACTGCTAAGAGAGTTCGCACAACACCCACTTCTGGAACTAAGAGGGTGTTGCTCAAGAGAATTACTGCGGCCCCCAAAAAAGCCACCAGCGAAAGAGCCGCGAAGACTACTGCCCAGCGATAGCTTGCCCGCTCACCCATTCCATGGGAGCGGATGGACCATGCCTCAGCCAGCGATGGCCGCATGATCCCCTGATCGCTGGCATATTCATCCAATGTGTCCAGCATGAAACGGCCATGTTCTGCGCGCCAGCGTTGCGGATACCAGCGGAGCAGGCGTGCATACTTTTTGCGTCTCGGACTGCTCATCCTGTGAACCCCCAACCCAAAGTGGCTGGTGCTGCACGGCCAGGCACAGCACGGCCAGAAGTACTTGTTCCCGGCAGAACGCTGCCTGGCAAAGTACCGCCCGCAGTAGTAGCGGTGCCTGCCAACCGCTTTTCCGCAGCCCCCAAGCGAACAGAGAGCCGTTCCTTTTCCAACGTCAGTATTTGTATGCCGGCGTCCGTCAGATCGTAATAGCGGCGAGCCCGGCCATCAACTATTTCGTCGCCAGCGCGGCGCACAAGCCCGTCCCGCTCCAGACGCTCCAGCGAGGCGTAGAGGGTTGTCACCCGCAGCGACACTGCGCCATCCGTCAAGCTCTCTACGTCACGCAGCACGGCGTAGCCATGTGCACGCCCGCCCGCAAGGGAGGTGAGTATCCAAAACGTATTCTCATTCATGAACACCAATATACCCGTTATGGGAATATCCCGGTAGGGGAAGTAATAACGTGCAGCCTCAGGGTATCGAGGTGAGGCAAAGCCTTCCAGTGGCCCCCATCAAAAGGCTGTGGCCTGGCCTGATCAGCTGTCGCTCGATGCCGCTATAGCGCTGAGTGCGGCTACTGATCCGTCCGCAATGGCACGGAGGTTCTCAGTAATTTTCGGTAGTGGCCAGTTCCACCAGGCAAGCTCAACGAGGGTTCGGATGTCCTCTTCTTGGTACCTGCGCCTGATAAGCGCGGCCGGGTTTCCTCCTACAATTGCGTAGTCAGGCACGTCCTTAGTAACAACAGCTTCTGTGGAAATCACGGCGCCATGGCCGATCCGCACCCCTGGCATGATCGTTGCGTTCGCGCCGATCCAGACATCGTTGCCAACTATTGTGTCCCCACGGGAGGGTAGATCTGTGATCAGATCACGGTGTTCGCCCCACGCCCCGCCCATGATGGGGAACGGATAGGTGGATACTCCGTTCATGCGGTGGTTCGCACCATTCATGACGAACGTGGTGCCGGAGGCAATGGCGCAGAACTTCCCGATCACCAGCTTCTCTGGACCGTAGTGATGGGTGACGTTTCTGGTCTCAAATTCAGCGGAATGCAGAGGATCGTCATAGTAGCTGTACTCCCCAACCTCAATCAGTGGGTTCTGAATCAGCGGTTTGAGGAAAACCACTCGGTCCTGCCCCGCGATTGGATGGATCTGCATGGGGTCAGGAGCGCCAACGGTAGACATCCCGTTAGCTTAGCCCGCTGGGCTGATCTACCCATCTGGGAGCCAAGAAGAATCTGATGACAGGACCGGCCCACAAGGGGACATGATTTACTCGCGGACTTCTTCCCGTACCGGTTTGAGATGGCTAGGCACCGCTTTTCCCACCATGGCCGGGAATTCGCAGCTGAACTCGCCCTTATATCCGAACAGGAAACCAAAGTAGGGGTTGCGTACCTGCATCTGGACGGTGAACACCCCACGTGCCTCGTCATAACCTTCGTAGAGGTCCGCCGTGCCGGTGCCAATCCGCGGAAAGTTGAAGGCCACGGGGCCCTCATAAAAACGCTGGCCAGTGGTTTGCAGGTGCAGGGAGCCATCATCAAGAACTTTCAGGACAAGATCCGTGGCTAGATGCTGGTGAGTGCCGAGATAGTCCACAATGGTTCCACGCTCTTTGCTGTACACCATGGTGGCGTCAAAGCGGCGCTTCTTCGCCTTCTCTGCCCTGGCGCTGGGCATGTCCAAGGTCCGGACAAAGGTCACGGTGGGACGGCCAAAACCATCAACGTAAGGATAGTTCTCCACCGTGAACGGGATGTTATTTCCGTGGTCAGGGAACAAGATGTTGCGGAAGGCACCCAACCGCAGAAATGGTACCGTCCACCAGGCACCGCGCCGCACCTGCGTGAAGACTCCCGTCCCCACGCAGCCATAGCCGGCTTCAACACCCACACCGAAGCGCTTTTGCATCATGGGGTGCAGCCGTTGAAAGTCTTCGCCCAAGGCAGTTTCAAAAATTGATGCCATGAGCTTTCCTATCCCTGCCGGCCGGTCCCGGTATTTGATTGTTCGGGTTCTTGTAAGTCTGCGAGAGCAGCAGGGGCACGTGCTGCCTGTTCATCAGGTGCGCGGCGCAGGCAACGCCCAGCCCGCGGGACGGACCAATGCCTTGGAAACAGAAGAGCGGCAACGGCAGCCCCGGCACCCAGCGCTCCCAAGCCCGCTTCTTGCTTCTGCACTGCCCGGACCAACAAGCCGGCGCCGGCAAGTACCCCGCCTGCACGGACACCCGCGTCAAGGAACCAGCGGTTGCGGGCAGTGCGCGGATCCAGATCCGTCTCGGCCCACAGCCGGAGGCGGTCAAAGCTGATGGCCGTAGCCCAGCCGAGCGCCGGACGGATGAGACGCACATCCACGGCTTTCCCGACGAGGCCCATCCCGGGCCTGTAGTTGTAGCCGGTGACGAAGCGGAGCCCGCAGCTGGTGGGGATGTAGCGCCAGTAGCCTGAACCCGGGCCGATGGGTGAAAGCGAGTCGGCAGTGTCAAACTTCAGCACCGATGTGGCTTGGCCATCCGCACGGTGCCGGTGGCCGAGGGAGGTCCCCGTACCTCTGATCGCATGGAAGGGCAGCAGGAATTCGTAGCGGAACCGGACCTGTCCCTGCTCGCCCTGGTCGAGGGGAATGATGCGGGAGAACCGCAGGTCCCAGCGCGGATGTTTCTCCGGGTTCTGACTCAGCTCCCACACACGCTCCATGGAGGCCCGGATATGCGCTTCCACGTACAGTGGTTTCCCGGGTTTCCCCAGTTTCCCGACTTTTTGCTCTCGCCCCAGAGTTCTCCCCATCAAGCCATCTTATGGGCCCAGCGAATGAGCCCAGGCAACGGCAGGCATCGAACGCAGTTACTCCATCTCATGCCTGTAGCCCTTCCCTTCTCCGATTGCCAACCCAGGCCTGCCGCCCTAGCTGCGCCTAGACGTGGTGCAGGCACCGGGTGACAACGCCCCACACGGCAGCCTCGCCAGTCAGGAAAAGCACCTCCGCAGCAGCCGGGGACGGAGCAGTGGCGGGCGCGGTGAGCAAGGAGGTCACGCCGTCGTGCATGGAAAGGCGGCGGATGAGCAATTCACCCTCCACAACCACCACCACCACGGAGCCGTCACGCGGGGTGAGCGCCCGGTCCACGATAATCTCATCGCCGCTGGCAATGCCGGCACCGGCCATGGAATCGCCAGCCACACGCATGAGGAATGTGCTGGTGCGGTCACGAATCAGGTGGCGGTTGAGGTCGATCCCGCCGTCGAAGTAGTCGCGGGCGGGCGAGGCGAAGCCTGTGGGTTCGGCGCTCTGATGTCTGGGTGCGGGCACGTCCATACCAAACACAACACCACCGCCTAGAACAAAGATTCGAAACATAAGCGTATCACTGCTCAGGCAGGACCGTTTGGTGCTGCGGGGTGCGCGTTCTACGGTTGGAGTTGTGAATGTTGCAAGCACTGTCATGCCATGGGACGGCCACCGGCGGGGCAGCACCGGGTACCGCCGGGTACTGGCCGCGCTGGCATGTGCCGGGGTGGCGACATTCGCTCAACTGTATTCATTGCAGGGCCTGCTGCCCCTTGTTTCACGGGATCTAGGAGTCACAGCGGCGCAGGCCTCGCTCACGGTTTCCATGGCAACGATCGGGCTGGCCGTGGCCGTCCTGCCGTGGTCCTTCGCCGCCGATCACTGGGGCCGGATCCGCACCATGGGCTTTGCCGTTATTCTGGCCACTGTGTTTGGCCTGCTGGTCCCGGCGGCCCCGAACTTTGAAATCCTGCTCCTCCTGCGAGCGCTGGAAGGCGCAGCCCTGGGCGGCATACCGGCCCTGGCCATCGCGTATCTGACGGAGGAAGTCAGCCGCTCCAACGCTGCTGCCGCCGCCGGGGCCTACGTTGCCGGGACAACGCTGGGCGGGCTTTTTGGCCGCCTGCTGGCAGGGCCCGTCGCCGACCTCGCCGGCTGGCGGATAGGCACTCTTGCCGTCTCCCTCTGTGCAGCGGCCGCCGCCGTGGCGTTTCTGCTGTTGGCACCCAAGCCCAGGGGGTTTGTGCCGTCCCCGAGGGAAGGGTTTGGCTCCGTGCTGGGCAAGCTCCTGCCACAATTACGCAGCACTTCACTGTTGGCGCTCTACGCCCAGGCATTCCTGCTGATGGGCTCCTTTGTCAGCGTGTACAACTACTTGGGGTTCCGGCTCGAAGCGCCTCCGTACTTGTTCCCGGCGTCGGCCGTGGCGCTACTGTTTCTGGCGTACCTGGCCGGGACGGTGTCCTCGCGCATGGTGGCCGGCGTGGCCGCCCGCTGGGGCCGGCGGGCCGTGCTCTTGGTATCCGCCGGGGTCATGGCCGCCGGATTGGCCATGACGTTGGCGGCCCCGATCCCCGTCATTCTGGTGGGGCTGGTCCTCTTCACGGCCGGGTTCTTTGGTGCCCACAGCATCGCCTCGGGGTGGACTGGCGCCTTGGCGCTCATGGGCGGGGCGCAGGCCTCATCGCTGTACAACCTGAGCTACTACGCCGGCTCCAGCGTGGTGGGTTGGAGCGCGGGGTTGGTTTTCCAGCAGTTCGGCTGGACCGCGATGGCCGGCGCCTTGGCAGTACTGATCGCCCTCGCCGTAGTTGCCGCGGTGACGCTGCTGCCGCGGTCTGCCGGGCGGGCGGGCGGCACCCGCTAGGCGCTTGGGGCTGCCGGCGCCACTAGGCGCTAGGCGCGGGCGGAGCCGTGGCTGATGGCCGCCCTGGATGTATTGCTGATCGTGCTGCTGAGCATTGCCGCGGTCCTGTTTTTAGCGTTGCAGTCATGGCTGGCCGTCACTGTGGTCCGGCGCGTGGTGGACCGGCACCGATACCAACACCACCGGGCTGGATGTCTCACCCCTGGTGGCGCTGCTTCTGCTGGTCCTGGCCGTGTGCTGAATTTTTGCCTTGGGTGTGGCTGTGCTCGTGTTCATCGAGGCGGCGTTCACCACCGGCACATTGCCATCCCTCGCGCATTTTTTCACTGGCGCGAAGGCACGACGGCGGCGCACCCGGCGGTATGGGCGAGGTCATCTCCATCGCGGTGCGGCACGGGCTCGGTTCACGGCTGCGCGGCTTCGGCCGGGACGACGGGTTCGGTCAGGAGGCGAAAACGGCCCGGGCCCTGCGCCATGCCTTGGACGAAGCAGGGGTCACGTTCGTCAAGCTTGGTCAGATGCTCTCCACCCGGCGTGACTTTTTGCCGGAAGCGTTCATCAAGGAACTAGAACTGTTGTAAAGTGACGCCTCCCCTGCCCCGTGGGAATTCATTGAACCAGCCATTGAAAAGAGTCTGGGCCAGCCACTGCCGGCGGTCATCTCCTACGTGAACCCGGTGCCGCTGGCCGCAGCCTCGGTCGCACAGGTGCACCAGGCCACCTTGCTGGACGGGTCCGACGTCGTGCTTAAAGCCCAACGCCCCAACGCCCTGGATCAGGTCACCCTGGACACGGACATCATCTTGCGCCTGGCCCGCTGGCTGAACACCACCACGCCGTGGGGCAAGTCGCTGGGTGTGCTGGCACTGGCCCGTGGCTTTGCCGATTCGCTCGAGGAGGAGCTCGATTACCGGATCGAGCTGAATAACATGCGCAGCATTGAGGCGTCGCTGGCACACTCGGGCAAGTTCTCCGTCACTGTCCCGCACGCCTGTCATCAGCTCTCCAGCGAGCGGCTGCTGGTCATGGAACAGCTGCCAGGGAGCCCCGTGAGTTCCGCCGGCACACTACTAACTGAGATCTCCGGCGGCGAGCGCACGGCCCTGGCGCAGACCCTACTGGGCGCCACGCTGGAGCAGATCATTTCCGACGGCGTCTTCCACGCAGACTTACACCCCGGCAACATTTTCATCACCCCCGAAGGCACACTGGGGCTGTTGGACTTCGGCTCCGTGGGCAGGCTGGACCCAGCCACACAGACCGCTCTGGGCATGATGCTCTACGCCATTGATAAGCACAACGCCGCCGGGGCCACGGACGCCGTGATCGAACTCCTGGACCGGCCCGAGAACCTGGATGAGCGTGCGCGTCTTGAACGACCCCTGCGACCGCTGCTTCCTCACCGGCCTGTTCCAGCAGCTCATTGTTGCAGTGCTGGCAGGATCCGCAGTGCTGGGCGCCATCTTGCTGATAACCCACAACGGCGGGCCTGCCCTCACTGAGGGCATCAACCTTTACGGTTTCTTCGGCTTCGTCCTACTGTTCCGCGGGTTTGTGCTGGGCATGCGCGCCCTCATGCTCGTCTTCAAGAGCACGTCGGACGAATAACGCAAAGCTGCCCGGCGGCAGAACCAGCCCGGCGGCGAGCTGGCTGCGGCAGTACCAGCCCGGCGGCGAGCTGGCTGCGGTAGGCGCCATCCGCCGTCGAACGTGCTTGGATTGAGTCATGTCCACACTCATTGTGCTGCGCGGTAATTCCGGCTCGGGCAAGAGCACCGTGGCCCGCGCGCTGCAACGGGATCTGGGCGCGGTGTGGATTGAACAGGATTATCTCAGGCGCACCGTACTGGGTGAAAGTGGCAACTATTCGCCGCTGAGCGTGGAGTTGTTGGAGCAGTCGGCAGCGCTGGCGCTGGCACACGGGCGCACTGTCATTGTGGAGGGCATGCTGAACCCGCGAAAATACAGCTGCGTCCTGCACCGCCTGTGCGGCGGACATTCTGGCCGATGCCTGTTTTACGCCTGGGACCTGAGCCTGGCTGAGACGCTGCACCGGCACGCCACACGCCCGGGGAAGCAAATGGACTTCGGGGAGAAACAGATGCGCAGCTGGTACCGGGGCTGGGATCCGCTCGAGGGAATCGCCGAACGGCGCATCACAGCGGAGGAAAGTGCGTTGGAGACCGTGGCGCGCATTGAGCGCGACGTCCTCCAGGAGTGAGATTTGGCGATGGGAGCCATGGAAGCGCTGAAATATGTGCTGCGCACAATCGATCCGTGAGATAAGGCTGCTTTGGGACGTCAAAGCGACCTTTTCTCACGGATCGATTCACGGGGACACGCGTAGAGCCGCGAAGCTACGCGGTCAGGCCCAGCTGGCTCATCCGCCTGGAGTGGTTGCGGGTCAGCGTACTCAAAATGGTGGCAATGTCGGCCGCGGCCTGCTCTTGCGTGGCATCAGCTCGCAACCCCATCAAGAAGCTGTGCTTGGCGCCGATCCGCTGTACCTGCGTCAGAGCCTCCCCCACCAGGCGGCGCCCCCACAACGCCAGACGGGAGGACAACCGGGGGTCCTGGGCCAGCATCTTCTTCAACAAGGTGGTCAGTTCCTGCAACTGCTCATCGCTGGTGCGCACCTTGGCTACGGCCTCACGGGTGGACTCATCCAGACGCTCGGCTATAGCCGCGTAAAACTCTTCCGTGATGGCCTCCACCACATAGGCCTTCATCAAGGATTCATGCCAGTCCGCGGGCCGGGTCCGTTCGTGAAAAGAATCAACCATGCGCTGATAAGGAGCCATGGCCAGTTCCGGGTCCATGCCCATTTCCACCAGCCGGGCGCACATGGCCTCATAGTGGCCAAACTCTGCAACAGCCATTTTCCCCAGAACCGCCCTATCGGAGAGCGACGGGGAGTGACGGGCATCAGTAGCCAACCGCTCAAAGGCTGAGAGTTCGCCATAGGCGATGCTGCCCAGCAAATCCACCACAAAGTTGTCATAGCGGGCGCTCAGTTCACCCGCGGAAACACAATCGTCAGGCTCGGACGCTGAAATACTCATAGACACCAGCGTAGTCCGTGCCGCGCCGCGCTCGTTCCGGCGGGGAATCGTTTACGCTGAAATAGTGCCGTACTCCTACATTGGCGTTAGACGCAGCGCCGCGCAAGCCTCCCTTGCCCAAGCCCTAGCCGCCTTGAGCGAGGAATTCAGACTGCCGGACGGATTTGGCCCGGAGGTGCTGGCGGAGGTTGAAACGGTCATCGCCGGCCACCAATTGCCCGCACCGGATCTGACCGCTTTGCCCTTCATCACCATTGATCCGCCCACGTCCTTGGACCTGGACCAAGCCATGTATCTGGCGCGCAGCGGAGACGGCTACGTGGTCTATTACGCCATTGCTGACGTGCCCTCCTTTGTCCCCGCTGGCGGTCCGCTGGATACCGAGACACGCCGCCGCGGCCAAACCATTTACACCCCCGGCCAGCGCATCCCGCTACACCCGCTGCGCCTGAGCGAGGCCGCCGCGAGCCTCTTCGCCAATGATCCGCGCTCGGCTTACGTCTGGGAAATCCAACTCGCCGCGGATGGTTCCCAGACCAGCTGTTCGGTCCAGCGCGCCACTGTGCGCAGCATTGCCAAGCTTGGTTATGAGCAAGCTCAGGAGATGTACGACGCCGGGACCGGACCATCCGCGGTGGCTGGCATCTTGGCGCTTTTGGCTGAGATTGGGACAAAACGCATCACGTTGGAACGGGCCCGCGGTGGTGCCAGCCTGAACGTACCGGCACAAGAAGTTGAGTTAGTTGAGGGCAAGTACGTGCTTGAGTTCCGCCCCAACCTGCCCATCGAGGACTGGAACGCGCAAATTTCACTACTCACCGGAATGGCCGCGGCCCAGGTCATGATTGAGGGCAAGGTGGGCATATTGCGCACCATGCCGGCCCCTGACGAGGAAGCCATTGCAGCGTTCCGCCGCCAGAGTCTCGCGTTGGGCAAACCGTGGGGTCATGACATGGCTTATGGGGCGTACTTACGCACGCTGGATACGGCAGATCCGAAGCATCTCGCGTTGATGCACGCCGCCACCACACTGTTCAGGGGCGCCAGCTACACCCCGTTCAACGGAACCGTCCCGGAACAGATTTTACAGGCGGCCGTTGCGGCACCCTACGCCCACACCACCGCGCCGCTGCGCCGGCTGGTGGACCGTTTTGTACTGGCCATTTGTGCCGCTCTCTGCGCCAAAGAGGCCGTTCCGGAATGGGCCATTGCAGCACTGGACGAACTTCCAGAGATCATGGCCGCCTCGAATCAGCTGGCCAACAAAGTGGACAAGGCAGCCATTGACACAGTGGAGGCCGCACTGCTCAGCCATCAGGTGGGAGGCGAGTTTGACGCCGTGGTACTTGCCGGGCCCAATAAGAACGGCCACACCACCAAAGCAGCCGCAGCCCGCTCCTTCATCCAGATCACGGTGCCGGCCGTGAGTGCATATTGTGAAGGTGATCTGGAGCCGGGTTCGGTGGTTCGGGTCAAACTGGAGTCCGTGGACATCGCCACCCGGAAGGTGAAGTTCGTTCTTGCGCAAGCCGCCACCCCTGTCATATGAGCCTGGGCAGCAAATTTTTTCAAGTGGTAAGGCTAGACTGAGGGTGTAGACATGGATGCCCGGTCGTTGATTATTAGTATTTGTTTCAACAAGCCCGCCCCTACGCGCGTCTTATCAGCTGTTCCCATACCCGCCTTTCTGGCTTTGGGACGGCACGAATTTGCAAGCCCGCGATCGGCTTCCCCTAAGGTAGTGCCGCTGTTCTGCGGTTCCGTGAGGCCTCTTGTGCCCGCGTTGAGCCCGGTTGGCGGCACCTTGTATAGACGAATTGAATGGTAAGCATTTGAGCATTGAAACAGATTCCCTGCTGCAAGCAGAGGACAGCAACGAAAAAGTTGAAATTGACGGCACGCTCAGCAGTAACGAGCCGGCACGCCAGGAAGAAAAGGAAACGTTCGCCAGTTTTGGCGTGCACCACGAGATTGTTTCCTCCCTCACGGAAGCCGGGATCACCCACCCCTTCCCCATCCAGGCCATGACACTGCCCATCGCCTTGACCGGCCATGACATCATTGGCCAGGCCAAGACAGGTACCGGCAAGACGCTGGGCTTCGGCATCCCCGCTCTTAACCGCATTGTGGCTCCCAAGGATGAGGGCTTTGAAAAGCTGGCAGCCCCGGGCGCACCCCAAGCCATGATCATTGTGCCCACGCGTGAACTGGCTGTCCAGGTTGCCGGCGACCTCACCACAGCGTCCAAGCACCGTGGCATTCGTATCGCCACCATTTACGGCGGCCGTGCGTACGAACCCCAGGTCGAAGCCCTGCAGAAGGGTGTGGAACTTGTTGTTGGCACCCCCGGCCGTTTGATCGATCTGCTCAAGCAACGCCACCTGAACGTCAAGCACGTCCGCATGGTCATCTTGGATGAGGCCGACGAAATGCTGGATCTGGGCTTCCTACCGGATGTTGAAACGCTGATTGCCGGCACTCCGGCGGTCCGCCAGACCATGTTGTTCTCGGCCACCATGCCCGGCCCTGTAGTGGCCATGGCCCGGCGCTACATGACCCAGCCCACGCACATCCGTGCGGCTGATCCGGATGACGAGGGCCTGACCAAGCGCGATATCCGCCAGCTCATCTACCGCGCCCACAACCTAGACAAGATCGAGGTCCTGGCCCGGATCCTGCAGGCCAACGGCCGCGGCCGTTCCATCATCTTCACCAAGACCAAGCGCACCGCCGCGAAGGTTGCCGAGGAACTCGTTGACCGCGGCTTCGCCGCCGCTGCCATTCACGGCGATCTGGGCCAGGGTGCCCGCGAACAGGCCCTGCGTGCCTTCCGCAACAACAAGGTGGATGTTCTTGTTGCCACAGATGTTGCTGCCCGCGGCATTGACGTTGATGATGTCACGCACGTGGTCAACTACCAGTGCGTTGAAGACGAGAAGATTTACCTGCACCGTGTGGGCCGTACGGGCCGCGCCGGTAACAAGGGTACGGCCGTGACGTTTGTGGACTGGGATGATATGCCCCGCTGGGCGCTCATCAACAAGGCCCTGGGCCTGAGCGTACCCGAACCCATAGAAACGTACTCCTCCTCCCCGCACCTGTACACGGATCTGGATATTCCGGTTGGCACCAAGGGGCGTCTGCCGCGCGATAAGCGCACGCACGCCGGCATTGACGCCGAGGTTCTGGAGGATCTGGGCGAGACAGGCAAGCGCAATTCCCCCAAGGCAGATTCGGGCCGGGGCCCCCGTGAAGGTGAGCGGGGAGGCAACCGTGGAGGGAACCGCTCAGGGGCCCGCCATGGTGAGAAGCGCCGTGATGAGAGCCGCACGGGGGATAAGCGAAGCGATGAGAGCCCCACAGGCGAGAAGAACGACGGCGGCCGCAACCGCCGCCGGACATCCTCCGCAGCGCCTGCCCAGGCGCAGAGCTCTCCGGTTGAGGCAGGCGCTCCTGCGGATGCTCCCCGGGCACGGCGCACCCGGACCCGCCGCCGCAATGGCGAGACAGTGAATAAGCCCGCTACGGGCGAATAAGCACCCCGACTAAACACCGCTTAAAGAACTTTGCTCCCACAACCCGTTCCGGGTGGTGGGAGCAAAGTTCTTTAAGCTTTAAATCAGTAGGCTCCTGGATCAGGCGGCCACTGACTAGATCAGCGGGCGGCCCTCACGCTTGGCTGCCCGAATTTCTTGGATGAATGCTTTGCCCAGGACATAGAGCACCCCGGCCACAATGACGGGCCAGATCAGGATGTAAAGGGTCAGAAAAAATACGCTCATGCCTGTTCCCTACGCTTTCTTTTCAAGAAGTGAACCGGAGTCGGTGTGGTCAGCTTCGGCGCGGTCGTCGAAGTCGCCAATGCGCTTCTTGATGCTGTCGAAGTCGAACGTGGCGTTGTTGCTAAAACACATGAAGTAGCAGACAAGGGTACTGACGGCGTAGGCCACGAGCGAACCGGACAAGACTGTGTAGCCGTGCAAGAAGCCGATGGCGAAGGGTGCCGCGGCCACCATCGCCACACCGGCCACAATCTTGGCGGTCTTTAGCCCAAAGAAGCCAAAGGCCATCAAGCCCAGCACCACACCGATGCCAATGACCGAGAGCACATCAACAATGATGCCGGTGGCACCGGTCATGGGTATCCATTCGAAACGGATCGGCAGGAAGAAGGCCAAAGCCACCAGGACCGAGACCGTGAACGCCTTGTTGGTGACCTTTTGCCAGTAGAAACTGGCGATGACGGGGAACACCAGGGCACCCCACAGTGCACCGACAAAAACCAGCAAGTCCAAAATATTCAGCTTGCCGCTGGCGAAGTATAGGCCCGCGCCGGTGGCCACAATCATGGTGATGCGGCCTACGAACAGCATGGTCTTGGGATTCGCTTCACCCTTCTTGGCAATGTTTTGCCCGTAGATATCGGCCATCATGATCGAGGACATGGCGGAGAGGTCCGAGTCCGCCGTCGAGGAGAGCGCGCCGATGATCATGATCAAGAAGATGCCCAACAAAACGGGACTCAGGTAGGTGGCCGCCATCTGCGGGATCAGGTTATTCGTATCCCCATCCAGCGGGGCAACGCCAGCGTACAGGGCCATGACACCGAGCATGCCAATGCCAATGATCGTGGCCCCGTAGCCCACCGTGGCCGTGATAAAGGTCTTCTTGATCAGATCCTCACGGACGGCAAAGAGGCGCTGCGCAATGGTCTGGTTGCCAATGGCGTACGCCAGAACGGCAGCAATGTACGGGGCGCCCTGGTTCAGGAATGCCTCGGAGGAGAAGAAGTTGGACTGCTGCGGTGTCAGCTTGGACGCCCCCGTCACCAACATGTCCGTGCCACCCGCAGCAAAGAACACCACCGGGATGATAATGACCACAGCACCCAGCATGGCAAACACCTGGATGGCATCGGTGAGCACCGAGGCACGGAATCCGGACCACAGCGAGTACAGCAGGATTCCGCCACCAATGAACAGGATGCCCTGGGTGAAACTGAAGGGCGAAAGCAGCGAAATTAGTGCCCCGCCGGCAATGAAGTTGGAGGTGATACTGACCATTGAGCCAACAATGTTGGACCCCGCAAGCATGAGCTGGCTGGACTTGCCGTGGCGTGCGTACATAACCTCAGCCAAGGTGTGGGCTTTCGGTGCCACTGCCCGGATCCTCTTACCGAAGGGGTAGATGAACAAGATCATCAACGCCCCCCACAGGCCATAGTGAATGGGCCCTGAAATCCCATAGGTGTATCCGGAGGTGGCTGAGGCGTACATTGAGGACGCCCAGATCCACGTGGCCGTCATACTGCCGGCCGAAATGCCGAACCCCACCTTGTTCCCGGCGGTCATGTAGCCGTCTGCGTTTTCTTTTTTGCGACCAATGAACAAAGTCATCATGAAAGTGCTGCCAAAAAACAACACTAAAAGCCCTATTACTGTCCAGCCCCCAAGCTGGTGAAGTCCTGCGCCATCCGGCACCATGCATATCCTCTCGCAAGGACGGAACTCACCGGCATTCCGCCACAAAATAGCGTGCGCCGCCCAAAAAAGATGCATAAGCAATCCGGTGAAGGATCCAACAGGCGCACTTCCCCGCCCGGGACCAGCCGCCAAGGCAAGCAGTTTTATCTGCGCAGGCGGCCCAAAGCAGAGCACCGACAAGGTGCATCCACTACCGGAAATTCAACGGCTGACGTTCAGCCGGCAACGGGAATACAACGGGCTCGAGAGCAGTGTTGATTGCCCAGTCGAACCAATAACGTGCTTCACACTAACAGCCTCAGTCTGCGCCATGATGGATATTACGAGCATCAAAGGATAACAATGATGCAACCATTGGCGCTATGGCAGGAAGGGCGCCGTTCCTGTGCCCCACTCCAGAAGCCGTTCCAGTGCGTCGGGTGAGGTGAGGTTTTCGCCGAGCAGATTGGGTTTTCCCGCCCCGTGGTAATCGGAAGAGCCTGTCATAAACAGTCCGCGCTCACGGGCAAGCACCCGCAGCCACGCACGTCCCTCGGGAGGATTGTCCCGGTGCTCAACCTCCAAACCCAGCAGGCCGGCGTCGATCATGTCATGAAAAATCTCAGGTTCAACCACGCGGCCCCGGCCCGTAGCCACGGGATGGGCAAAAACGGGCACGCCCCCGGCGGCGCGGACAAGTTCCACAGCCAGCACCGGGTCCACGGCATAGTGGCTGACAAAGTACCTCGAGTGCGAGGTAAGAATGCTGGCGAAGGCCTCATTGCGGTCGGACACAATGCCTGCCGCCACCAAGGCGTCCGCAATGTGGGGCCGGCCCACGGTGGCACCCGGGGCAACATGGGCACTGACGTCATCCCAATTCAGCGGGTAGTCCTCGGCGAGGCGCTCCACCATGCGCTCGGCGCGAGTCTGCCTGGCCACCTTGGCCTTGGAAATCTCCTCCAGTAGGCCAGGATGGAGGGGGTCTTGGAGGTAGCACAGCAAGTGCACGCTGATGCCTCGAGCTGTTTTGCACGAGATTTCCATGCCTGGAATCAGCCCTACACCGTGCAGCTTGGCGGCGTGCAGCGCTGGGGCCCAGCCATCCGTTGAGTCATGATCCGTCAACGCCATGACATCAAGGCGGGCCGCTGCAGCCGCGGCCACTAATTCGGCGGGCGGCTGTGTACCGTCGGAAACATTTGAGTGCGTGTGCAAATCGATCTTCACGCTCCAAGCGTACGTCGCTTCGCCCCACCTTTGTCCCAATGCGTAAGCGGTGGGAGACTTAAGGGGTGAACCAGACAGAGCAAACCTCCGTGCACCCCGACCCTTCAAGCGAGCTGCCCCTTGAGGAGCGCGTGAACAACCGTTCGCACCGCCCCGATTCGGACGCCTTCCGTACTTTCATGGCCTCCAGCTGGGCCCCCACATCAGCTGAACTCCCGGCCCGCGCCGAGGTGGCAGACCACGCCGCACGCCGCCGCCACGGAATTTCATTACAATTCCCAGGCGAACGCCTGGTCATCCCGGCCGGGCCGCTAAAGGTTCGCTCCAATGACTGCGACTACCGTTTCCGCCCGCACTCCGCCTTCGCGCACCTGAGCGGCCTGGGCGTGGACCATGAGCCCGACGCCGTGCTGGTGCTGGATCCCGTGGCAGAAGGTGAAGGGGACAACGGCTCCAATCACAGAGCCACCCTCTATTTCCGTCCCATGGCTGGCCGGGACACCAAGGCGTTCTACGCTGATTCGCGCAGCGGCGAGTTCTGGATTGGCCGCCGCCCCACCCTGGCCGAATTTGCGGCACAATTGGGACTGCCCACCGCTGACGTTACCGAGTTGGAAGTGGGCATCACCAAAAATGTTGGTGAGACCAGCGTGGGCGGCACCTCCATCCGCCTAGTACGCAAGGTTGATGAGAACATTGACGCACTGGTGGACACGGCCCGCTACAACACTGCAGCGAATCCCGACGCCCTCGATTTCGGGGCCCTCGATGACCTCGACGGCAAGCTGGCGGAAGCCTTGTCCGAGCTGCGCCTGATCAAGGACGCTTGGGAGATTGAACAGATGAAGGTGGCTGTAGCAGCCACCATCAAAGGTTTCGAAGACATCGTGAAGGCACTGCCGCGCGCAGTAGCCCACCAACGCGGTGAACGCGTAGTGGAAGGGGCCTTCTTCGCCCGCGCCCGCGAAGAAGGCAACGAGCTCGGCTATGACACCATTGCCGCAGCCGGCAATAACGCCACCGTGCTGCACTGGAACCGCAACACCGGCACCGTCAAACCGGGTGACATGCTGCTGGTGGACGCCGGCGTCGAGGCTGATTCCCTCTACACGGCGGATGTCACCCGCACACTGCCCATCAACGGAAAGTACTCAGAGGTCCAGCGCAAGATCTACCAGGCCGTCCTGGATGCTGCCGATGCCGCCTTCGCCGTAGCCGTCCCCGGACGGAAGTTCCGCGACGTTCACACCGCCGCCATGGAAGTTTTGGCCAGCCGCCTCGCTGACTGGGGCCTCCTGCCAGTTTCTGTGGAAGAGGCACTATCAGCCGATGGCCAGCAGCACCGCCGTTGGATGCCGCACGGCACCAGCCACCACCTGGGGCTGGATGTCCACGACTGCGCCCAGGCCCGAGCAGAGCTCTACCTTGACGGTGTCATCGCCGAAGGCATGATCTTCACCATCGAGCCTGGCTTGTATTTCAAGGATGAGGATCTGGCCATCCCGGCCGAGTACCGCGGCAACGGCGTGCGCATTGAGGATGACATCCTCATCACCGCCAACGGGCCCGTGAACCTCAGCGCGGCACTGCCCCGCACCCCGGATGACGTCGAGGAGTGGATGGCGAACCTCTCCGACTAACTCCCCTGGCGCGCTTTTGTCGCCGCTTGCCGTACCTTGCCGCAGGACTTCCTGAGGCAAAATGCGCCAAGCGGCGGCATTTTTGCCTTTCAAGTACGACGCCGGGAGCCCTCCTCACGCTGCTCTCACACCCCGGCGATGAGCGCCTTGAGTGCCGTGACATGGTCCTGGTAGGCGAGTTGTCCTTCGGGAGTCAGCGCCGCCCATGTCTTGACCCGTCCCTTGCCTGTTGGTTTGCTCAGCGTGAGGTAGCCGGCATGTTCTAGGACCTTCAAGTGTTTGCTTGTCACGGAATCGGCCACGCCAAGCATGTCCCTGATAGTGCCGAATTCAGCTTGGCTGACGCCGCTGAGGAACGCACAGATCTGCAGCCGGTTGGGAGCATGGATGACCTCGTTGAGTTGGACGGTCACAGCTTCTCCCGCAGCTGTTTGCGCAGTGCCACGTCGAAGCCCCGGCCAAAGACATTCACGGCAACAAAAACAACGATTCCGGCCACCCAGGCCGGCCAGTCGAGCCCCTTCTCGGCGTGAAAATAGTACGCACCGGCCAGGCCGCCGAACATGACCACCACCACGGGCAGCGTCCACCAGCTGGCCCTGCCCGCTTTGAGGCCGTTGATCCACATTCCCGTCTTTTTTCTGTATGCACCCATGAGGATGCCGATGCCCAGGAAATACACGACGGTCACGGCGATGATTGCCACGGTGCCGCCAATCGTGATGGTCACGACAAACATGGCAGCCAGCAAGCCCAGCACGGGGTGGTACCACCACGGTGTGGTGAGCCGTTCGGCGGCGTTGCTTCTAGCACTGGCGATGGCGGTCAGTGCTTCTTGGGCCTCGCGGGCTGATTGATTTTCCATAGTGGAAAGTCAAACACATTCCATAACGGAAAGTCAACGGCGCCTCCCCACCGCGCTGGGGCGGCGATCCCCGCCCCGCCAGCCACCGCTGCACTCCGCGTCCTCCCCTGAGGATCGAGTACGCGCCCATATTAAGGTACGACGGCGGGAGGTCACCTTTTCACAAAAAGGTGACCTCCCGCCGTCGTACCTCAGATGGGGCTACTTCAGGTGGGGCTACTGCTGCTGCCCGTTGGGCTCCTCGGGAGCAGAAGGCGCCGGCGCGGGCTCTACCCGGATGCCGTACTGCGGGCGGCCATCCGGCAGATCATGGAACTGGCCCCGGGGAGTGGCCCCTGACTGGGCTCCGTCAGCGTCCTGACCCGCGTGAGCTGTCTCAGCACCAGGCTCAGCCGGCGCATAGGGGTCATGCCAACCCTCGGGGCGGGAAGGAGCTTGCTGCGTCGATGCAGGGGGCTGAACGGGCGGACGGTAACCGCCTTGTCCCTGAAAAGTGTGGGGCCGCTGTGCCGTGGAGTTCATGGGTAGCTGGGTCAGCAGGCGGCGTGCTTCACCGGCCACATCGGGGGTGACAATCACGTCATAGCTGGAAGCTAACACCTGGTTGGTGGAGGTGAAGTCACGCTTACCGCGCTGTGCCGCGTAGCCAATGATCGCGAAAAGCATCCACAGGGCAGCACCGAGGAATACTGAGGTGATGACATTGATGTACGGGGCACCGCCATTGCTTCCTGAGTCAAAGAAGCTGAGCATGACGCCAATGAACAAGCCAAACCAAGCCCCTGTCATGGCTCCAGTGAGGGCCACCCGGGGGTAGCTGAGCTTGCCCGTGACACGTTCCACCATTTTCAGATCGTTGCCCACAATGGAAACGTGCCGGACGGGGAATTTCTCATCGGCTAAGTAATCGACCGCTTTCTGCGCATCCAAGTAGGAAGTATAAGAACCGATTGTTTCTCCAGCGGGAACAATGCGGGCCTCATCCAGGGGTCGAGAGCGTCCAAAAAGGTTTGCCATCTCTCTATTGTCCCCCATTTTCCTGCACGTTGGCTGGAGTATCGCTGGCAGTGAAATGAACAATGTCAGTGTGCCTGCTCCGCTTCTTCGGCACGGGCGCCACTTTTTGCGCTTCGTTGGGCCTTTCTGTTGGGCCATTCTTTGGCATGGGAAGTAGCCTGTAAGAGTGAGCACACAACCTACCCGCATCTTTGTGGCCCGTCTGTTGGGCCTTGACGTCTTTGACCCCCTCGGCGACAGGCTCGGCAAGCTCCGTGACGTGGTGGTGCTGGGCCGTGGCGCACAGTCAGCCCCCCACGCAGTGGGCATTGTGGTGGAGGTACCGGGCAAGAAGCGTGTTTTTGTGCCCATGACACGGCTGACTTCCATGGACCAATCACAAATTATTTGCACAGGACTAGTCAACTTGCGCCGCTTTGAACAGCGCGGGGCCGAGCAACTGGTTCTGGGCGGCATTTTTGACCGCAAGGTGACGTTGGTGGACGGTAGCGGCTTTGCTGTTATTGAAGACATTGCCATGGATAAGCAGCGTCACGGGGACTGGCTGGTGACCAAGCTATTTGTGAGGCGTGGTGCCTCCACCTCACGTCTGCGCGGGCTGCGCCGTGGCCACACCATGCTCATTGACTGGGCCGAGGCCCGCACGGAAGATGAGGCAGAGCCACAAAGCGCCACATTCTTTGTAGCTACACATGAGGATCTTAAGGCCGCCGATTTCGCCGATGCGCTCCAGGAAATGAGTGACAAACGCCGGGTGGAGGTTGCCAGCGAACTCCAAGATGAGCGCCTGGCTGACGTCATGTCCGAGCTCCCGGAAGATGACCAGGTCACGCTGCTCTCCGCATTGGATAATGAACGCGCAGCAGACGTCCTTGAAGAAATGGACCCCGACGACGCTGCGGACCTCCTTGCCGATCTTCCCCAGGCCAAGGCCGAGGAACTGCTTTTGCTGATGGAACCGGATGAAGCCAAGGATGTCCGCCGCCTGCTCCAGTATGCGGAAGGCACCGCTGGCGCACTGATGACCCCTGTGCCGGTAATTCTGCCCCCGGAAGCCACCGTGGCAGAAGCCTTGGCCCATGTGCGTAGTGAAGATATCTCCCCCGCTCTCGCCTCAGCCATCTTCATCTGCCGTCCCCCCTTGGAGACACCCACGGGACGTTTCCTTGGCGTGGTGCATATCCAGCAACTGCTGCGCAGCGCCCCACCGGAACTGTTGGGCACCATTGTGGATAAAAACTTAGAACCTGTCTCGGACCAGGATGACATCTCCGTGGTCAGCCACATCATGGCTTCCTACAACTTGAACTCTCTCCCCGTAGTCAGCAAAGAGGGCCGCCTGGTGGGGGCTGTGACCGTTGATGACCTACTAGATCACCTTTTGCCCGAGGATTGGCGAACCCATGAAGATGGTGCCCCCATCAAGAAATTAGGAGGACGCATTGGCTGAGCGGCATCACGCCAGGGACGGCGGTCTGGACACACCCTTGGAGCTCAAATCTCGGCTCCTGCCCAACCTGACCAGTGATCCGGACCTTTTTGGCCGCTTCGCCGAACGGTTCGCCCGCTACATGGGAACAGCCAACTTCCTGCTGTACATGACCATTTTTGTGATCGTCTGGATCGCGATCAACGTCATTGGCCTCTTTGGACTCAAATGGGACCCCTACCCGTTCATCTTGCTGAACTTGTTCTTCTCCACGCAGGCTTCCTACGCAGCCCCACTGATTCTGCTGGCCCAGAACCGTCAAGATGACAGGGATAGGGTTCAGATTGAGCAGGACCGCTCCCGCAATGAGCGTAATTTGGCTGACACCGAATACCTGACACGTGAAGTGGCCGCGTTGCGGATTACGTTGCGTGAAGTTGCTACCCGTGATTTTGTTCGCTCAGAGCTGCGCGGCCTCTTGGAGGACCTTCTAGCGCTTCAGGAGGAGGGTGTGTCAGATTCCTTCGACGGCGGCGCTCAAGACAATGGCGATACCCTAAAGGAGTCGCGTGCAGCAGCGCGCCGGCCGGCCACGAGTTCATTCAAGGCCGTTTCACCCAAAAAATCAGCCAAGGGTGCCGCCCCGAAGCGCCCCACCGATCCTTAAGGCCAGCATTTCATGACCGCCCCGTCCGAATCCGCTCTCCTCGCCGCGCTGGCAACTGTCATTGATCCGGAACTGCGCCGCCCCATCACCGACTTGGGGATGGTTGCCTCCGTTGAAGCGTTCGAGAACGGCGCGGTTACGGCCGGCATTCGGCTCACCATTGCGGGGTGTCCCTTGCGTGAAACCATCACTGCGGATGTCACAGCGGCCCTGTCACAGCTCCACGGCGTCACTGATGTCCGCGTGGAACTTTCTGTGATGACCCCCGAACAGCGCGCCGAGCTCAAGGAACGGCTCAAGGGCAGCACCCCGGAGCGCGGCATCCCCTTCAACGCAGAAGATTCCCTCACCAGGGTCTATGCGGTAGCCAGCGGCAAGGGCGGGGTGGGCAAGTCATCGATCACCGTGAATTTGGCCTGCGCACTAGCGGCCCAGGGATTGCGCGTGGGCATTGTCGATGCGGATATTTACGGTTTCTCCGTGCCCGGGCTAATGGGCATCACACAGGCCCCCACCCGGGTCGATGAAATGATCTTGCCGCCCGTGGCCCATGGAGTGAAAACGATTTCCATTGGCATGTTTGTGGCAGGCAACCAGCCCGTTGCCTGGCGCGGACCCATGTTGCACAGGGCGCTGGAGCAGTTCCTGGCCGATGTCTACTTTGGTGATCTGGACATCCTGCTCCTGGATCTGCCGCCCGGCACGGGAGATGTAGCCATTTCGGTGGCGCAACTATTGCCTAAGGCGGAGATCCTGGTGGTCACCACTCCTCAGGCAGCAGCCGCAGATGTGGCCGAACGTGCCGGCGCCATTGCTGTGCAGACAGGCCAGAAAGTGGCTGGCGTCATTGAGAACATGTCATTTTTGACGCTCCCGGACGGCAGCACCATGGAGTTGTTTGGCTCCGGTGGCGGAGAAATTCTCTCCAAACGGTTGAGTCAAACTGTGAATGCGCCGGTGGAACTGTTGGGGCAGATCCCGTTGGATGTTTCCTTGCGTGAGGGCGGCGATGCGGGTCTGCCGATCGTCTTGTCCAACCCGGAATCACCAGCGGCCGCGGCACTTTTGGCCATAGCGGGAAAGCTGGCTGTTCGCCCCCGCGGACTGGTGGGGCGCCAGTTAGGCGTCACTCCCAAATAACGCTATCCCACCAATGGTGCCATTTTGACGTACGCTATCCCACGGTGTGGGATAGCGTACGTCAAAATCAGGCCATTGGTGGGATAGCGTTGAGAATTGGTGGCTGGTTTAGGTCGCTTCAGTGTCGTAAGGGGCCATCTGCCCGGCAGGGAGGCGTTCCACCTCGGGCAACGCGGGTCCGGCGTCGGTTGTTTTATTCGACTCAGCGGAGTCCTTGCCCATCATGCTGGCAATAGCCGCACCAGGAGCCGTCTTGAGCGATTTTAGTGTGTCCAGATCCTCGTCATCAATGAGCGCTTCGCGGATGATGCGGCGGGGATCGTACTGGCGCGGATCGAGCTTCTTCCAGTCGATATCGTCAATATCAACCCCGGCTTCTTCCTTGATGGTTTCGCGCGCGCCGGAAGCCATCTTGCGCACCTCACGGATGAGGTTCTTCAGCTTTTCCACATATCCAGGAAGCCGGGAGGGACCGATCACCAAAACTGCCACAATGACAATCAGGACCAGCTCAGGGGTATTGATACCAAACACGTTAGGAAGATTACCCTCTCAGTACTCAAAGCAACGATTCCTAGCGGTAACGCTTGAAAGTTTGCGTACTTGTTCTCTGCACCAGTGATGGCGGACGCCGTCCAGATGATTCTAGCGTGCGCCAGAAATCCTCGGCATCGACAGCATCGGCTTACGCGCTGGGCGCAGATCCTCACGCCGGTTCGGTGCCCGGTCCGCGAGAGATTCGCGCAACATGGCCCTTCCCCTGTGGATACGCGAGCGAACGGTACCCAGCTTGATGTTCAACGCGTGCGCCACCTCGTCATAGGAGAGGCCTTCCATGTCACAGAGCACAACGGCGGCCCGGAAGTCAGGCGGCAACGCCTCCAGTGCGGCGGCAATGTCCAGGTCCAGATTGTTGAACTCAAAGGTGCGTTCCGGCCCGGGATCGTTCCCTGCCAAGCGGGCCGTGGCATCCTCCGAGAGCGCATCAAAACGGATGCGTTGCTTCCGGCGGGCCTGATCCAGGAACAAGTTGGTGGTGATGCGGTGCAGCCAGCCGTCCAGGGTGCCAGGCTTAAAGTTAGCCAGTGACTTGAACACGCGCACAAAGACCTCCTGGGTGAGATCTTCGGCGTCGAACTTGTTCCCTGTCAGACGGTACGCGAGCCGGAAGACTTTCCCGGAGTGGTTGGCCACTACTTCATCCCACGACGGCGGCATCCAGCCGGCGCTCACAGCGAGTTGGTCCGGGGCGCCTTCTGCAGGGCGGCCGGCCAACGGGGTGGCTGTTGTCATAGCTGCACCTCACGTCTTTGGCTGTTGCTGCTCCCCTCGGAGGGAGCAAAGGAAGATTTCCTTATAGTGTCAATAGTGTGCCAAAGAAAGCTGGCGTTTTGCTGGGTGATGACGTTGATGTACCTGAGTGCGCAGGCAGTAGGCTATAGAGCAGTCACCGCAACAGTTTAGGAAACACTGCCCATGAGTGCCGATAAATCCACCAGCTGGTCCTATACAGAGGGCCTACCCGTGGAAGATGCTGTTCTGCGACGCGCCCGCGAGCGCTCGCATGATCTGGGCTTGTTCCCTGTGAGCCCTGGAGTGGCTGCCGTGCTGACCGTCCTCGCGGCAACGTCCAAGGCCCAGACTGCTGTGGAAATCGGAACCGGCGCAGGCGTTTCAGGTGTAGCCCTGCTGCGTGGGCTCGGGCCCAAAGCTGTGCTGACCACGATCGATCCGGATGTGGACCATCTCAAGGCCGCGCGTGAGGCGTTCACCGAATCCGGTTCCCCCGCCAACCGCACACGCACCATTTCAGGACGCGGCCAGGACGTGCTGCCGCGTTTGACCGACGCGGCCTACGACCTGGTTTTCATTGACGCCGACAAGCCCAGCTTCCCTGACTATGTAGAACAAGCCATCCGGCTCCTGAAGTCCGGCGGGCTGCTGATCATCAACGATGCCCTGGACAAGGATCGGGTTTCCGATCCAGCCATCCGCGAAAGCAGCACTGTGGTGCTGCGCCAAGTGGGCAAGCTGATCCGCGAGCACGATTCCCTGATCTCGGCCATGTTGCCAACAGGCGACGGCCTGCTCTTGGCCGTCAAACGCTAAGCAACGTTTTTGTTGCCCGTTGGGCGTTTAAACAGATCAGGCGGGGCAGCATGTTCGCTGCCCCGCCTGCTAAATCTTGTGTTGGAATTACTCCGTCACGCCTACCAAGCACTCTTTGAGGCTAACAGCCTCATCTGCGTTCATCTCCACTACGAGACGTCCACCGCCTTCTAACGGCAGTCGCAGGATCAAGCTCCGACCTTCTTTAGTCACTTCCATTGGACCGTCCCCGGTTCTAGGTTTCATGGCTGCCATCAGGAGTTCCCCTTTTCGTAGTACAAAACCGCATCCGCAGAGCTTTCCCCTGCCAAGCGTCGATGTTGTATCGCTCACAAACTATTATTCCGTATTTCAGTACCCGGGTGCTAATCGTTGCCTCAGCCGGTGACAATCGTGACATTCTTCCTTAGGGCGGCCAGGCCGCTCCGGTGCTGATCGCGGAGAATTGCCACAGCCAAACAACCCACACAATTTCCAAGATGCTGAACATGACCAGCACACTCCACCGGTAGGCACGCGAGCTAGAAATGAATGCCGCAGCAAGGGCCAGCGGAAACAGCGGCAGCAGCATCCGGAACGTGCTCGACTGCGGGTGCAAGACAGCCATCAGATACAGCAGGTACATGCCACACCAAATCTGCAGCTCCAGGCCAATGCGGCGCACGGCACGCGAATTCAGGTAGAGGAAGGCAAGAATTACCAGCAACACCGGCAGCACCGGCCCCCAGAGCGGACCCACAAGGTCCACACCAGCGTCGAACCACGGCTTGAACAGAACCAGCGCCGAGCCGCGCCATGCCGTCTCCGTGTCGGTGTAGGCGGTGCGCTCCCCCGTCACCCACCACGCGGTGAGCATCCAGGCGAACGCCATGACTGCGCTAACCACCAAGAGCACTAACCCGCTGACCATCTCACTGCCAGGGAAAGGGCGATCTTTCCGATGCCACCAGCGCAGTCCCACATGGATAGCAACGACGGCGGCAAAGGGCACCCCTGCTGGTCGGGACAGACACAGCAGAATCACCAGGGGGATCGCCGCAACGTACTTTTTGTTGATGAGCAGGTGGAGGGCAGCCGCCAAGAAGAAGATGCCCAGGGACTCGGCATAAGGAACCTGCAGGATGGCAGAAACAGGGAAGGCGGCGAAGAAGGCCACACCCCACAGCGCTGTCCCGTGCAATGCGAAATTCCTAAACAGCAGGTACATCATCAATGCAGCAGCCAACCCTGCCACGGTGGCCACAATGGCCCCGGCGCCCGCCCATTCCAACCCCGTCACCGCACTCAAACCGCGAGCCAGCATGGGGAAGACTGGGTAGAACGCCCATTGGTTGGGCTGCGCCGTACCGTCGTCGTTGCGTGGAATGGTGGTGGGATAGCCGCCGTCGAAAATTCGCTCGTACCACCCGGCATCCCACCTGTTGATGAAGGTCAGGTAATCGGGTTGCCGGCCACCCCAAGGAGACGCCTCAGCGTGCCATGCGGCGCCCAGAAAAATTGCGTAAGCCAACACCCTGGTAGCGGCATAGATCAGCGTTACCTTGATCCACCAGGGAGCCCGCCTAAGCGGCGCCAAGAAGCGGCGGAGCAGGGCATACAGCTCATCATTGATTGCTGGACCCGGTGACGGTTTTACTGGCAGCGTTGGTGACGCCCCGGATGCCACCTCATTCATGGTCATGAATTGTAGCCCCGGCCGCCAGCCAGCAACCGGGCTGGTGGTCATTGACCACACCCACTGCCTGCATCATGGCGTAGGCCGTAGTTGGGCCCACAAATGAGAAGTCGAGCTTTTTCAGGGCCTTGGCCAGTTGCTGTGATTGTGGTGTTTGCGCTGGGATGGGCTCGTCTGCGGCTCTGCGGGTTTGAGGTGCATTCTGCGCCAAGAGTGAGGCGAGAGTGATGCCTTCGGGCAAAGCCAGCAATGCCTTGGCATTGGATATGGTGGCATTGATCTTGAGTCTGTTGCGCACAATGCCGGCGTCATTCATGAGCCGTTCAAAATCGGTTTCATCAAAACTCGCCACACTATGCGGGTCAAAGTTCGCAAATGCTTCCCTGAATGATTCGCGCTTACGCAAGATCGTCAACCAGCTAAGGCCCGATTGGAAAGCCTCAAGGCTCAATCGCTCAAAGAGTTCGCGTTCCACGGACGCTGGATCCCCGGAAACCGGACGCGCCCATTCGGTGTCATGATAGCGCTGATACTGTTCATCGCGCTCCATTCCGCCCCAAGCACAGCGGGCCCTGCCGTCGCTGCCAACCACTGCGTCCACCTCAGGAAGCGGACTCGGTGTGCGCAGGTGCCGGAGAACCAGCATGGGTACTGGCCACAGGCGCGTCCAGCTCCGCAGCAGCACCAGTGTCCGGTGTGCCGGCTACTAACTCTGCAATGCGCAGATCCTTCGCAGCCAGTTCGTCACGCAGCCTGTCCAGGACCTCGTCCACTTGATCCATGCGGTAACCGCGCAACCCTAGGGAGAACCGCAATTTATCAACATCAGCCGGAGCAGGCTCGCCGGGGAGCAGCACTGGTGGCAGGTTCGCTACCGGTGTTGCCAAGACGTCGTCATAAACGGCATTCTCAGTCTGGGGCTTCTTCAAGCCCACAAGGTAAAGTCCGGCAACAGCAGCCACAACCACGGCTAGAAAGATCAAGAAATAGGTCACTAGACCATGGTGCCAGATGCACAGCGGGAATTGAGCAACATGTCCAGACTCGAGTTTCCCCTCGCTGCGACGCGCTGGCGCGGGGTAAGAGAAGGATCCACGCCAGCATCAGCCCTGCAGCAAGGCTCCGTTTCAGCCCTTGGCGGCTACCCTAGTTCCGGCCTTACCTTCCATGACTCGCTGTACGGCTTCCTCAGCCGTGTCAACAAGCTGAACAATATCCAGGTCCCCGGCCGAGACCAGGCCCTGTTCCACCATGACGTCCCGGACCCAGTCCATGAGCGGGCTCCAGAAGGTTTTGCCCAGCAGCACTATGGGGAATTGACTGACCTTGCTGGTCTGCACAAGAACCATGGCTTCAAATAATTCATCGAGGGTACCAAGACCGCCAGGGAGCACAATGAAGCCCTGTGCGTACTTCACAAACATGGTTTTCCGGGCGAAGAAATAACGGAAATCAACGCCCAGTCCAACCCACTCGTTCATGCCTTGTTCAAAGGGAAGCTCTATCCCCAACCCAATGGATAATCCACCGGCCTCGCTTGCACCACGGTTCGCTGCCTCCATGGAACCGGGCCCGCCACCGGTGATGACTGCCACTCCGGCTTCAACCAAAAGCCTGCCCACGTCAACACCGGCGGCGTAGTAGGGCGAATCCGGCTTGGTGCGGGCCGAGCCAAACACGCTGATGGCGGGGCCAATCTCTGCCAGGGCGTCAAAACCCTGAACGAATTCACTTTGGATACGCATAACCCGCCAGGGGTCGGTGTGGGTGAAGTCGCTGCTGTGCGGGGTTTCCAACAGGCGCGCATCGGCGGTGTCGAGACCGGCGCCGTTCTTGCGCCAGATTCCAAATCGTCGCAGTTCGGAGCGGATGGGGCGGCTGGATCCTGTAGGTGCACTCATGCCCCCAAGGCTACTAGTCCCAGCGGAATGGGGTGTGAGCGTGGAGATATTATCTCGTTACCGTTACGATCAGTGCCGATGTGGGGGAATTCACGCCCCTGTCCCCAGAAAATAGATAGATTGAAGGCATGACAAATCCCGTACATGCTCCTGCGCTCGTGGAACTCAAGGATGTAAATAAGCATTACAGCACCCTCCACGTGCTGCAGAATATTAATCTGCAAGTAGCCAAGGGTGAGGTTCTCGTTGTTCTGGGGCCTTCTGGATCAGGCAAGTCCACGCTTTGCCGCACCATCAACAGGCTCGAAACCATTGACACCGGTTCCATCACCATTGATGGCAAGGAACTGCCCAAGGAAGGTAAGGCACTGGCCAACCTTCGCGCCGATGTGGGTATGGTGTTTCAGTCATTCAACCTCTTTGCCCACAAAACCATTCTGGAAAATGTGACGCTGGGACCCATCAAGGTCAAGGGCATGTCCAAGGCCGACGCCGAGAAGCTCGCCTTGAGCTTGCTCGAACGTGTCGGTGTGGGACATCAGTCAGCCAAGCTTCCCGCTCAGCTCTCCGGTGGACAGCAGCAGCGCGTTGCGATCGCCCGGGCTTTGGCGATGAAGCCCAAGGTCATGCTTTTTGATGAGCCCACCAGCGCACTCGATCCAGAGATGATCAATGAAGTTCTGGACGTCATGGTTGAACTGGCTAAAGAAGGAATGACCATGGTGGTTGTCACCCATGAGATGGGTTTTGCCCGCAAAGCGGCGGACAGGGTCATCTTCATGGCTGACGGGCAGATTGTGGAAGAAGCTAGCCCTGAGGAGTTCTTCACCAATCCGCAGACGGCCAGAGCCAAGGACTTCTTGTCCAAGATCCTCACTAACGGGTAACTAACCCTCACTATTTTTGGCTCGACGAGCCAGTTTGTTCCCGGCCAATATTGGCCGTTTATGAAAGGAAATCTCTTGAAAAAATTTCTCTCACGGAAGAGCCTCAGCGTAGCGGCCCTCCTCACCGCAGCAGCCCTGGCCATGACAGGCTGTGGCGGGGACACCAGCGGCGGTGGCAGCACTGACGGCGGCGGCAAAGACGCTGCTGGCCTGAGCTTTGACGTGGCTAAGGACGTTGCCCTGACCGGCAGCCCCACGTTCGATAAAATCAAGTCCTCAGGTGCCATCCGCATCGGTGTGAAGGAAGATCAGCCCGGCCTGGGCTTCCTCGATGCCGCCACCGGTGAACGCAGCGGTTTCGATATTGAGATTGCTCGTTGGATGGCAGCCTCACTCGGTGTCGCAGCCGACAAGATCGAATACAAGGCCATCCCCTCAGCCAACCGCGAGTCCGCACTGGCCAACGGCGACGTGGACCTCTACGTGGGCACGTACTCCATCACGGACAAGCGCAAGAAGCTTGTTGACTTCGCCGGACCGTACTTCGTTACGGGCCAGGGCCTGCTGGTGCAGAAGTCCAACGACACCATCAAGAGCGAGAAGGACCTGGCGGGCAAGAACGTTTGCTCCGCCACCGGCTCCACCCCGATCCAAAACATCAAGGAAAACTTCCCGGGGGTGAAGACCACCGAGTTCGACATCTACTCCAAGTGTGTAGATGCGCTCAAGGCCGGCACGGTTGATGCAGTCACTACCGACCAGGCCATCCTTTTGGGCTTCGCCTCGCAGGACCCCGACAACCTGAAGGTTGTGGGCGAGCCGTTCACCACGGAGAACTATGGCATCGGCCTGCCCCTGGGTGACACCGCACTGCGTACCTTCTTGAACACGACCCTGACGGATGGCAACGCCACCTGGACCAAGATCTTCGATGCAACTCTGGGCAAGTCGGGCACCAAGGTTGAACAGCCCAAGGTCGACCAGTACTAAAAACTCCTCGTTCACGGTTGCGGTGCCTTGGCTTTTGCCACGGCACCGCAGCCGGTTCGCCCTCCATCCAATTCACTGAAAGCGACGCTGCCCTGTGAATGTACTTATTGACAACAGCCAACTGTTCATCGACGGCTTCAAGACCACGGGTGTCTTGTTTGTCATTTCCGCATTTTTCGCCCTCATTCTGGGCACCATTGTGGCCGGCATGCGTGTTTCACCCGCCCCGGCCATGCGTGCAGCGGGAACTCTTTATGTCAACGCGGTCCGCAACACGCCGTTGACACTGATCTTGGCGTTCTTTGCCTTGGGCTATCCCCGGCTTGGGCTGCCCCATGTCGATTTCGTGACTGCAGCCATTATTGGCCTCTCGCTCTACACGGCCACCTATGTTTCCGAGGCCATCCGCTCAGGTATCAACACCGTCTCTGTGGGACAATCGGAAGCCGCCCGCGCCATTGGCTTGCCATTCATGAAGACCTTGACATTGATCGTGCTGCCGCAGGCGTTCCGCTCCGTGGTGCCGCCGCTGTTCAGCGTGTTCATTGCACTGTTGAAGAACACGACGGTTGCTGCCGGCTTCTCAGTTGCTGAGGCCGGTGCCATCCGCGCCACCCTGAGCGAACGCGGCGAGCCGCTGCTGCCCGGCCTGCTCTGGGTTGCCTTGATCTTTGTGTTGCTGGTGCTGGGCATCCTGACACCGCTGCAACGCTACCTTGAGAAGAAGTGGAAGGTGGCACGATGAGTTCCGTGCTTTTTGACGTTCCCGGCCCTAAGGCCCGCACACGCAACGTCTATCTGAATATCGCCACGCTCATTGTGGTGCTTGGCATCATTGCCTTCGTCTTGTTCAGGTTCTACCAATCGGGGCAGTTCACGGCCCAGAAGTGGGAAATCTTCACGTTCCCGCGTGTCCAGGAAATGTTCCTGACTGTCATCGGCGCCACGCTGAAAGCCTTCGCCGTTGGTGCTGTGGGCTCCCTAGTGCTGGGCATCATCCTCGCCTTCGGCCGGCTTGCCGAGAGCAAGTGGCTTAGCCTGCCGTGCTACTGGTTCACGGAAGTGTTCCGTGCCGTGCCGCTGCTGATCCTGATGATGATCATGTACTACGGCCTCCCCTCCGCCGGCGTCAAGGGCATCACACCCTTCATTGCCGTCGTGGTGGGCTTGATCCTGTACAACGGCTCGGTCCTGGCCGAGGTGTTCCGTGCCGGCATTGAGTCGCTGCCCAAGGGCCAGCGCGAGGCGGGGCTTGCCATTGGACTCTCCAATGGGCAGGTGCTGCGCACCATCCTGCTGCCCCAGGCCGTCCGTGCCATGCTGCCGGTCATCATCGCCCAGCTGGTGGTGATCATGAAGGACACCGCACTCGGTTTCCTGATCACCTACAACGAGATCCTCTACTATGCGAACTTCCTCGGTTCCCAGGGACAGTACGGTTCCCCCGTGGTCCCGGCGCTCATGGTAGCTGCAGTCATCTACGTGGGCTTGTGCCTGATCCTTTCGGGCGTGGCAAAGTTCGTGGAATTCAAGATGTCCTCCCGTGTGAAAGTTATCAAGGCCAAGGTCGGCATCGCCGGCTAGCTCGAACCAAACGCAAGTGCCGGTGCCGTTCTTTGTAAAGAACGGCACCGGCACTTTGCTTTGCCCTCCACCCCACCTTTTGCTTCACAGAGTAGCCGTCAATGCGGCGCATGATGGAAGTCCGCCCCAGCTAAGCGTCGCTATAAGGCCTATGACGGCATGTCCACCTCAATGACACGGGTATTCACGAGAGCCAGCGGGTAAGTGCGGCCAAACACTCGCGAATGGCCTCAGCGTGTACATGTTCGTTATCTGAGTGGGCCAGCAGCGCGTCACCGGGGCCAAAATTGACGGCCGGGATCCCCATCTCGCTCAGCCGGGCCACATCCGTCCACCCGTACTTGGGCAGAGGTTCCCGGCCCACCGCCGCCACAAACGAGGCCGCGGCCGGAGCATTTAGACCGGGCCGGGCCCCCGCGGAGGAGTCCGTGCACACCAGCTCAAAGCCGCCCAGCAGTTCACGCACGTGTGCCTGCGCCTGCGCTGGGGTCTTATCCGGGGCAAATCTGTAGTTGATCTCCACCACGCACCCATCAGGGATGACGTTCCCGGCTGTTCCGCCATGAATTTTCACGGCGTTCATGGATTCGCGGTAATCCAACCCGTCAACGTTAACCGTGGCCGGCTCATAAGCTGCCAGGCGTGCCAGAATGGGTGCCGCAGCGTGGATTGCGTTCTCCCCCATCCAGGCCCTGGCCGAATGGGCCGCAAGTCCGCGTGTGGTTGCCTCAAAGCGGATGGTGCCGTTGCAACCACCCTCCACGGTCCCGTTAGTAGGCTCGAGTAGTATGCCAAAATCCGCGTTCAACAGTTCACGGTTTTCTAGCACCAGCCGTCCCAAGCCACTCTTGGCAGCAGCAACTTCCTCATGGTCGTAGAAAATAAAGGTTAGATCCTTGCTGGGGGCGCTTAGCCTTGCGGCCAACGCCAACTGCACCGCCACTCCCCCCTTCATATCGGTGGCACCGCGCCCGTACAGCACCTCACCGTCCCACGAACTTGGCACGGTTCCACGTGAACCCGTCGCCGTGGGCAGCGGCACGGTATCTAAGTGCCCCGCTAAAATGATCCGTTCAGCCAAGCCCAATTCTGTGCGGGCAACAATGGCGTCACCGTTGCGTGTAATGCTCAGATGTGGGAGAAGACGCAACGCTGCTTCCACTGCATCAGCGAGCGTTTTCTCATGTCCGGAGACGCTTTCAATATTCATCAGGGCAGCTGTCAAGGCAGCCACGTCACCCTTCAAATCAAGGACTGTAGTGGTACTCGACGGGGTGGTTGCCTGACTTCGCGGGGTGCTCATGGGCCCAGTTTACCGGCGTCAAAGCAACAGAAAAATATTTCTCAACTTCTTTCCAATCCATGTTTGCCGCGGCTCCGAAGTACTTCCTGACAGACCGCAACGGAGCTAAGCAAAACGGCAACGGAACGGACAGCAAAACGGAATCCTTCCGCTTTCACACTACGGAGAATCATCATGAACAGCACCTTGAAGTTTGGAAACCGTAAGAGCCTGAGCATGGGTCTTGGCATCTTGGCAATCGCAGCAATGGGTTTGACCGCCTGCAGCGGATCCACCACAGCCACCCCGAGCTCAGAAGCTCCCATGGCCTCAGAAGCACCCATGGCCAGCGAGGCTCCCATGGCAACAACAGAAGCCATGGCCAGCGATCTGGTAGGCCCCGGCTGCGCCGCCTACGCCGCATCCGTTCCCACCGGTGCAGGCTCCGTTGCCGGCATGGCTGCTGACCCGGTTACCACTGCAGCTTCAAACAACCCGCTGCTGAAGACCCTCACGGCCGCTGTCTCCGGCAAGCTGAACCCGGACGTAAACCTGGTTAGCACGCTTGACTCCGGTGAGTTCACCGTCTTCGCACCCGTTGATGACGCCTTCGCCAAGATCCCGGCAGCAACCATTGACGGACTGAAGACCGATTCTGCGGCCCTGACGTCCATCTTGACCTACCACGTGGTTCCCGGCCAGCTGGCCCCCAGCAAGATCGACGGCGAGCACACCACAGCTGAAGGCAGCACCCTGAAAGTTACCGGCAGCGGAGATGACCTGATGGTCAACGGCGCCAAGGTCATCTGTGGCGGTGTCAAGACAGCCAACGCAACCGTTTACCTGATCGATACAGTCCTGATGCCCCCGGCTAAGAAGTAATAGGGCACATCACTGAATTTCTCAAACACGCGGAGAAGGGTACAGGGCTATGGCCACAGATCGTGACAAGGTAGAGGCAATGCGTATACCTTGGCTACGATCCGTGGACACTCTGGCACCGCCAACCCATGAGGACCTCATCCGCCTCGTCGCCCTAGGCGACGAGGCGGCCTTCGCCGAACTCTACGACGCCGTAGCACCCCGAGTTTTCGGTCTGGTGCGCCGTGTTGTGAGAGACCCAGCACAAAGCCAGGAAGTCACCCAAGAAGTCTTTATCGACATTTGGACCCAGGCTTCCCGGTATGACGCAGACCGCGGCAAGGCCATCTCTTGGATTCTCGTCATTGCGCACCGCAAGGCAGTGGATAAGGTCCGGGCTAGCCAAGCCAGCAGCGACCGGGACCTACGCCAAGGCATCAAGGAATTCCAAGAAAGCTATGACGACGTTGCTGACACCGTGGAAACACGGTTGGAAGCCGAACGTGTCAATAAAGCTCTGGAAACCTTGACAGCACCGCAACAGGAAGCAATCAGGTTGGCCTACTACGGTGGATACACACACCAAGAGGTAGCTGACTTTCTCAAAATCCCGGTAGGGACTGTTAAAACAAGGATTCGTGACGGCATGATCAGGCTTCGAGACAGATTGGGAGTGGCATGATGGAACAGCAACTGCACCTCCTGACAGGCTCTTATGCCCTCAATGCTCTGGACGAGGGTGAACGCCAAGACTTTGAGCGCTACGCCTTAACAGATTCTCAGACCCTGGAAGAAGTTCGCTCACTCAGCGCAACAGCTTCCCTTCTGGCCTATGGTACAGATGAAGAAACTCCTCCTCCCGCCTTGAAGGCGGATCTTATGGCGGCTATTCGCAATACCCGCCAGCTCCCGGCCACGTCAGTGGTCCGAGATATTAACTCTGCCAAGGGTTCTCATTCAGGAACGGGTGACCGGGATACACGGCACCCCGCAAAAACGGCCGACGCGCGGCGTACCCGCTGGGTTCCGACTCTGAGCGCCGCAGCAGCACTGCTTATTTTCGGTGGTGTTGGTGTGGGCGGCTGGGTTGCCGGCCAATCGAGTAATCAAGAAGCTATGGCAGCGAAAATTGTTGCCCTCCAAAAGCAGCAAGAGGCTTCCCAGGAGCAGCAGGACGCCATGTTGGCCATAGTGGGTTCCGCCGATGCCAAGATCGCCACCACCAGCTTGTCCGACGGCGGATCGGTAACGGTAGCTTCCTCGGTCAAGGCTAACAAAGCAGCCGTGATGGTCCAGAGCCTGCCCCCACTGCCCACAGATAAAGTTTATGAGATGTGGTTCATCTCGGCTGCAGGTGCAGTGCCTGCCGGGACCATGGTAAATGACACTCCCACAGTGCCGGCCATGGCGATCCTTCAGGGCCCTATGGGCGGTGCCACACATGTTGGCATCACCGTTGAGCCCACCGGAGGTTCCCCCACCCCGACCACCACACCGGTGGTAGTGCAGTCACTCTAACGGGTTTATTCTCTGAATAAATGCCGTCGCGGCAGCAATCCGACGGCGGCTTGGCTCCGAAGTACCACTAAGTACACCTACCGTCAGAGACTGCGGTAGCCAAGCAACCGTTTTAAGGAGCCTCTGATGGCTAAGCAGGGCAATTCCGCCAGAAAAACTGACTGGCAAGGCAGATTTTTCGCATCGTTAGCAGGTGTGGTTTCAGCAGGACTTCTCTTCGGAGTGGCAGAACTCTTCTCGGGATTCTTTGGGCCGGCAGCTTCCCCACTGACGTCCGTGGGAGCCACATTTATTGACTTCACTCCGGCCTGGATGAAGAACTTTGCCATTGCAACTTTTGGAACCAATGACAAATTGGTCCTCTTGATCTCCCTGGTCATCGGCGCAGTAATTTTGGCTGCTGTGGCAGGTTTGTTGGCCCGCAAGAACATCATGGCAGGCGCTTCTGCGGTGGTGGCTTTCGCCGTCGTCATGGGATTGTGCGTGATTTCACGAGCCGGCGCAGATATTTTGGATCTTATACCCTTGGTTCTGGGCACCGCAGCCGGACTCTGGGCACTGCGTTTGCTCATACGCGCTATTTCCACACGCCAGGGCACCTCTGCAGAGACTGAAGAAGAGGGCCAGAGTGATCTAAACACCGGAACCAGCAGGCGCGCATTCTTGGTCCGTTCCGCTGCACTGGCGGGTGTGGCCGTTGTAGTTGGCCTGGGTGGCAGGGCGCTGACCAGCGCACGCAACACCACCGTAGCTTTCCGCGAAGCCTTGAAGCTGCCCTCCGCGAAGAGCAAGGCGGCCGCTCTGCCCGCTGGCGTTCAGGCACCCGTAGAGGGAGTTACCCCCTTCGTCACTGCCAATAAGGATTTCTACCGTATCGACACTGCTTTGGTGCCGCCGGATGTTGACCCCACCAGCTGGTCATTGCGTGTGCACGGCATGGTTGAAAACGAATTCACCATGACCTTTGATGAGCTCCTGGCGCAAGATCTTGTGGAGTCATACGTTACTTTGACCTGTGTTTCCAATATTGTTGGTGGAAATTTGGCCGGAAATGCTAAGTGGCTTGGCTACCCGTTGCGGGAGGTCATGGCCCGTGCGAAGCCCAAGGATGGGGCTGACATGGTCTTGTCAACGAGCATTGACGGTTTCAGCGCCTCCACTCCCCTTCCCGCTTTGCAGGACGACCGTGAGGCTTTGCTGGCTGTGGGCATGAATGGTGAACCGCTGCCAGTGGACCACGGTTTCCCTGTCCGCATGGTGGTTCCGGGGTTGTATGGATTTGTCTCCGCAACCAAGTGGGTGGTTGACCTTGAAGTCACCACCTTCGAACAAATGTCAGGATATTGGACCTCCCGCGGCTGGTCCTCGCATGGGCCTATTAAGACCGCTTCCCGGGTGGAAGTTCCCCGTGCGTTGGCCCGTGTGCCGGCCGGAAAGGTCGCGATCGGCGGCAGCGCCTGGGCCCAGCAATCCGGCATCTCCAAGGTTGAAGTCCAAGTGGACAACAATGGCTGGCAGCTTGCAACATTGGCTGATGAAGCCTCAATAGACACCTGGCGCCAATGGTCTTACTACTGGGAAGGCGCTACATCCGGAACTCACAAGGTACAAGTACGTGCCTACAACGGCGCCGGCGAGATGCAAATTGAGAAGCAGGCACCGCCGGAGCCCGATGGTTCCACCGGCTGGCACTCCATCACGTTCACGGTTGAGTAGTAAAGTTCAGTGGCAAAGTTGCCGATAAACTAAGGCCATGACCGAATCAGCTGCCCTGCCCGACCGTTCCGCCCATGGCTTTGGCCTTGCCACGATCACTGATGCGGGGGCTGTGCTCGATGTATGGTTCCCAGACCCCGCGCTGGGCTTGGCCACCGAGGCGCTGGGCAGCACTCCCGAAGCGAGTCCGGAGCTGTGCGCCCTAGCCGAGCTGGGCACGGATCAGGACAGGGGCGTGCACCAGAGCGTGGTCTTCGTCCAAATCAACCTCGACGCCGAACCAGTCGATGCACCTGACGCCTACCTGCGCCTGCATCTGCTCTCACACAGGCTTATCACCCCGAACAGCATCAACCTGGACGGCATCTTCGGCAAACTCAACAATGTGGTGTGGACCAACTTTGGCCCGGCCGCCGTGGATGGTTTTGAAATGACCCGGGCCAGGCTTCGCCGGCGCGGTGCAGTCACCGTCTTCTCGGTGGACAAATTCCCCCGCATGGTGGATTACGTGATCCCAACAGGCGTGCGAATAGGAGACGCAGATAGGGTCCGTCTGGGCGCTTATCTGGCTGCGGGCACCACTGTGATGCATGAGGGCTTTGTGAATTTCAACGCCGGAACACTAGGCGCCTCCATGGTGGAAGGCCGCATCTCAGCCGGCGTTGTGGTGGGCAACGGCACAGATGTTGGTGGTGGTGCCTCCATCATGGGCACCCTCTCCGGTGGCGGAGTGCAACGGGTGGTTCTGGGCGAACGCGTTCTGCTCGGCGCCAATGCAGGTGTGGGCATCAGCATCGGGGATGACTCCGTGGTGGAGGCGGGTCTGTACGTTACCGCCGGAACCCGGGTTAGGGTCATGGGCACCAAGGATGCCAGTACCAAGAATGACAGCGGTAGTAATGACAAGGACACGTCCGTGATAGTCAAGGCCAGTGAACTCTCCGGTGTACCCAACCTGCTTTTCCGCCGCAACTCCAGCTCAGGCGGCGTGGAGGTACTTCCTCGCCACGGCACCACAGTGGCCCTGAATGAAAGCTTGCACCTGAACTAGCGTGGCGGGCTCCTGCCCCGAGCCGGAGCTTCCTCACACCAGCAGATTCACCACCGGTTGCACGTAGCTGCGGAAATTATCCGGATCGTCGAGCAGATGCGAGCTCATGATCAACCTGTTGGGTTCAATGAACCAGGCCCGCGGCTCAGCCAGCGGAACTTCCACAATGATCAAGGTGAAGTCTCTGGAGCTGCGTCCCAGTTCCATTTCCCTGTTCTGCACCAGATCTGCCAGGATCTTGTGCGCGCCCATGGTCTCGCGCTGAGCGGCCATGCTTGAATACACTTGAGCTTGTTCCCTGGACCAGCTTACGGCTGAGCCAAAGTGGGCATGGGCCACACGTTGCAGTGCGGGCATACCGGCAAGCTCCGGAAAATCCGGGGGGCTCAGGCTTGGTGCATGGTCAGGTATCGCCTGCAGCAGCTGGCTCCACCAATACTCCCATTGGCCCCGCAAAGCATCGTCACCGCCTACCCCGGAGATCAAGAGGGAATGGTCCGCTGACCGTACGGCCGGAGCCACTTGGGACAGTGAGGGTGTTCCCGCACCCAACAGGCCAGCCACATCACGGAAGTACAAGGCCATGAGCATGGGGGTGCAGGTATCCATGGTAATCCGCCACCCTGGGCCACCGGTGTGATGCATGGCAATCTCCTCCAACCGTTGCATGGGAGGTGCAACAATCCCATATTCAAGACTACTCGCTTGGCCACGCCATAGTTAGGGAAATTGCCCGGTCTGCAGACCCCAGACACACTCAACTAACTACATGGTGTCCCGCATACGGGCATTTGTGGCACATATTAGGAAACGAGCAAGGAGAGCAGGTGGCGGCGCAAGGTGCTCTGACCCTGTGCTGGTGGCGCCCATGCGGGTTGTAGAACCATCCGCAGGCTCAGCCCGTCCAACAATCCCATGAGACGTTCCGCCTCATCCACGGGAACCAGCCCCGGCACAGCCAAGGGGTTTTCCAGCAATTGCAGCACTACCCGTCCCACCACCGCGCCGGTGGCCCGGTAATCGTCCTGAGCCGCATCAAAGAGCAGGCTGTTGGTGCGGGCGTCAAGCAAAAATTCCATATGTACCACAGCGTCAGCACTGCTTGCGGCATCAAGAGGCAAAAGCTCTTCCAAAACGCCTGCACATTTCTCGAGCAAGTCCGCAGGCTCCGTGGGCAGTTCCGTTTCCTCCAGCTCCACCAACTTATCAAGGGCGCGCAGGTGAATTCGCTCGGAATTGACCCGAAAAGCAAACTCCATCAATTCCGCTTGGTTCTCAAAATAATGCCGCACGGACCCCAACGCCAAACCGGCCTCAGCCGCCACGTTACGTAGCGAGGCTTGTGCCATCCCCCGCTCCTGCATAACCCTGAAGACGGCATCTGCAACAAGTTCACGGCGGTCATCCGCATCTACAATTTTCGGCACTCTACTGTTTTAGCACAGATGTCTCACATATACGCAGTGCAAGGGAGCCGGGGCTGCTACTTGCCGGCTGCCCCGGCTTTCTTCTTGTCCCGGCGCAGCAACACCAACAGCACGATCATGATGATAAGCGAGCCAATAAACCAGGGCAGGAACACGCTCTTGCCAATCAGCACCATGACGCCCAGGACCACAACAACAATGGGGAAAGCCATGGAAAACGTGTGCAGCAACAGGGTAGACATTTTCATATTATTTGCTTTCGTCGCAGGTAATACATGAGAAAACGGTGGGAGGCCCTCCCCAAGGGAAAGCCTCCCACCGCAGCCATACTTAACTATTGTGGTTTCACCGCGAGGGGTACATGCGTTCCGGTTCGCCTGTGTACAACTGGCGTGGGCGGCCAATCTTCGTCTCCGGGTCCTTCATCATCTCGCGCCACTGGGCAATCCAGCCCGGCAGGCGCCCAATGGCGAACAGCACCGTGAACATCTTCTCGGGGAAGCCCATGGCCTTGTAGATCAGGCCGGTGTAGAAGTCCACGTTCGGGTAGAGCTTGCGGGAGACGAAGTATTCATCCGTCAGGGCAACCTCTTCTAGGCGCATGGCGATCTCGAGGAGCTCGTCATTGCCGCCGAGCTTCTCCAGGATTTCGTGGGCCGTGGCCTTGACGATCTTGGCGCGGGGATCGTAGTTCTTGTAGACGCGGTGTCCAAAGCCCATGAGCTTGACACCGTCTTCTTTGTTCTTGACGCGCTCAACGAACTTCTCAACGGGCTCGCCGCTCTCCTGGATCTGGCGGAGCATGTTCAGCACTGCCTCGTTGGCGCCGCCGTGCAGCGGGCCAAAGAGTGCGTTGATGCCTGCGGAGACCGAGGCAAACATGTTGGCGTTGGCGCTGCCCACCATGCGTACCGTGGAGGTGGAGCAGTTCTGTTCGTGATCTGCATGCAGGATCAGCAGCAGGTCCAGAGCCTTGACTACTACGGGGTCCATCTCGTAATGCTCTGTGGGAACACCGAAGCACAAGCGCAGGTAGTTCTCCACCAGGTTCATGGAGTTATCCGGATACAGCATGGGCTGGCCGATGGACTTCTTGTGCGCGTAGGCGGCGATGACGGGCATCTTGGCCATGAGGCGGATGGTAGCCATCTCAACCTGCTCGTCGTCGAACGGGTCCAACGAATCCTGGTAGAAGGTGGACAGTGCCGAGACGGCGGAAGAGAGCACCGGCATGGGGTGCGCGTCGCGCGGGAAGCCGTTGAAGAAACCCTTGAGGTCTTCGTTGAGCATGGTGTGGCGGCGGATGCGCTGATCGAACGCGTCCAGCTCTGCCGGGGTGGGCAGGTTGCCGTAAATGAGCAGGTAGGAAACTTCCAGAAAGCTGGAGTGCTCGGCAAGTTCTTCGATGGGGTAACCGCGGTACCGCAGAATGCCCTTGTCACCATCAATGAAGGTGATGGCCGAGGAGGTGGCGGCCGTGTTGACGAAGCCGGGATCGTAGGTGACGTTCCCGGTGGTCTTCAGGAGCTTGGAAACGTCATATCCGGCGTTACCTTCGACAGCTTCAAGGACCGGAAGATCAAGCTCTCCGCCGTCATAGCGCAGGGATGCGCTCGTGGAATCAGTCATGGAATCCCCTTCATGAGGTGGCCTTGAAAAAGGCATTCAATAGTTCTAAAAATTCTCCGTCCGCGATGCATTCTCGCACCGGACCGAAAAATCCCCAATAATTCTTGGCAACATAAGCGTGCGGTGGCCTGGACGGCTACCTATGAAACTACCGCTTTATGTGCCTTCAACACTAATCCAGAGCGCATTTTGTGTGGAATATACGCCAAAAGTGGGCTATTTCGCACTGAGCCGCGTCACGGCGGCCGCAATGCGCTCATCGCTTCCTGTCAGTGCTACCCGGATAAAACCGTGCCCGGCTTCGCCATAAAAAGTGCCCGGTCCGGCAACAATACCCAACTCGGCTAGGCGGCCGATGGTGCTCCAGGTGTCCTCCCCCGCCGTGCACCACAGGTACAGCCCGGCTTCGGAATGGTGGATGGTGAGCCCAAAGGCTTCCAGCGCACCCACCAAGGCCTCACGCCGCCGCCGGTAGAGCGCCTTCTGCAAGCGCACATGCTGCTCATCGGCAAGAGCCACACGCATGGCCTCTTGCACGGGCATTGGCACAATCATGCCTGCATGTTTGCGGCTGTTGACCAGATTGGCCATGATGGCACTGTCTCCAGCAACGAAAGCCGCGCGGTAGCCAGCAACATTTGATTGCTTGCTCAGCGAGTAAACGGCCAAGAGATTCTCATGCGATCCGCCGCAAACGCGCGTATCAAGCACACTGGGAACAGCTTCGCCGCCGTTTTCTTCGTCCCAAGGCCCCCATCCCAGCTCGCCATAGCATTCATCTGAAGCTACGACGGCGCCAACCTCACGTGCCGCTGCCACCAACGCCGCGAGTTCGGCAACGCCACGGACAATTCCCGTGGGATTACCCGGGGAGTTGACCCAGACCAAACGCACCCTGGCGAGGGTCTCGGCGTCGAGCTCGTCAAGGGAGTCCGCAGCAACACTCGTGGCCCCGGCAAAAACAGCGCCCATGTCATAGGTGGGGTAGGCGACTGTGGGCCGCACCACCACATCTCCGGCACCCAAGCCCAGCAACAACGGCAGCCAGGCCACCATCTCCTTGGACCCCACGGTGGGCATAACATCCTCCGGGGAAAGCCCGGGAACGTTCCGACGCCGCGCAAACCACTCCACAATGGCTTCGCGCAGAGCCGGGGTGCCATGCGTTGTGGGGTAACCCGGGGCATCTGCGGCAGCCGCGAGGGCTTGCTGAATCAGTGCCGGGGTGGGATCCACCGGGGTCCCAATAGACAAGTTGACGAGCCCGTCGGGGTGCTTGGCGGCCGTCTGAAGGTAGGGGGCAAGCGCATCCCACGGGTAGTCGGCAAGCTGGAGGCCAAAGGGCTTGTGATTCACGGTGTCCTTGCTGTTCACAGGTTGTGGTTCGCGCTCAGAGGGGAGCTGTTAGGCGTCTAAGCGACTAATCCTGGTTTTGCGGCGGAAGAGCCGCGATGATGGGGTGATCGGTGTGCGTGTTACCGATCTTTGCCGCACCGCCCGGGGACCCCAGAACATCAAAGAATTCAACGTTGGCCTTGTAGTATTCGGCCCACTCATCAGGGGTGTCATCCTCGTAGTAAATAGCCTCTACGGGGCACACCGGTTCACAGGCGCCACAGTCAACACACTCGTCGGGGTGGATATAGAGCGAGCGTTCACCTTCGTAGATGCAGTCAACCGGGCACTCCTCAACACATGCCTTGTCTTTGACATCAACGCACGGCTGCGCAATTACGTATGTCACGGCCCCAACCTTCCTCACAAGTCCTAATCCGGCACAAATCGCCACCGGCACTCCCATTATCCCCTACCGCTGCCGCCCTCGCATCTTAGCGAGACCTAGTATGAAGAGGTGAACACTGCACTTGAGAGACTCGCCCAGCTTCCTTTGGGCACCCGCATAGTGGTTCGTTACCGGATTGAGGGCGGATTGACCGACGCCTTGGGCGAGCTGAGCTCCCGTGATGGCCTCAGCGCCACCCTTCTGACCCGTTCCGGTTCCGTCACCATCATGTACCACGACGTCCAGCTCGCCAAGGAGGTTCCCCCACCCCCGCCGCGCCGCAGCAGGCGTCTGCCAACGCCGCCCACCGGCTGAAAGCTCCGGCCCTTTTGCGATCCCACCGCCCTTGCGATCCTGCCGCCGTTATTTGCGTTGCGAACGTAAAACGGCCCACGCGAGCCATGCCGCCACCGGTGTCATGATCGCAATCCCGTAGATCCACACGCTACCTTGTACATTGCCCGTGATAATTCCCACTGAGCCCAATTGCAGCGATAAGGCTCCAGCCGTGATGTAAGCGCCCGCACCACAGAGCACGGACACCCAAGCGTTCTCACTCCAAAGTCCCACATAGAGGGCCACAGCCACCAGTAGCAGCAGTGCCAGGGCTGCCCCGTAGGGGAATACTGTTGGCCCCGTTCCCACGTACCACGCGTGGCTGTGCAGCGAGGTGCCCAGCAATCCGCTGCCCACCCCAGCGCCAAGAGCGGCGGTAATGAGGGCCCAACGCTTAGGCGGGCGCGGATACTGCGGGGCTTCTAGTCCACCGGGCTCGCTCATGGGGCACCGTAAATCTGTGTCTGATCCACGGCCACGAACTCCTCTATAGCGAAGATGTTGCGCCACACGTTATCGGAGAGTGCAAAAAGCTCTCCCGCTACTGTGATCTGGGTGCGGTGAGCTTTCATGGCCGCCGTCTTGGCGCCAAGATCCCCTGCCACTGCGATTCGCGGCACCCCTGCCGCAAGGGGACGTTCGGGCCGGTCGCTGACAATGGCGTACACGGCGGGTACCGTCCAGCCCGCTAACTCATCCTGCCCGGCAGATCCTTCACCAGAAGAGGCGGGTGAGGCGGCTTCGCGAAGGGCTGCCATGGTGAGCTGGTGGGTCCGGACGTGATCGGGGTGGCCATAGCCGCCATCGGCGGCATAGCTGACAACCACGTCGGGGCGCAGGGAACGGATCGCAGCGGCCAGCAAGGGCGCAACCTGCTCCAACGGCTCCCGGGAGAAGGAACCGGACAGCACTATGGGAGCTGCCATGGCACGGCCATCAGCACCCCACGCCATGCCGGAGTCACGGAACACAACAGGGCCCGTGGCGGGCGCGGTGAGCCCTTGGCCCAGCCACATGTGTTCGTGGACTCCCAAAGCCGAAAGCGCGGCAGCCAACTCGCGTTCACGTTCTTGGGCCAGCCCGGCACCGGGCGCTGTGTCCCCCTCGAGGGCCGCTACGTCGTGGTCCTCCCCCTGGCCGCGGGCGTCTAGAGCCTGCTCTTCGAAAGCGTGCGTGCCCAGCGAAAACTCACTCTGGTCTACTTCCAAATGGGCCAGCTCAGCAGGAATGACCTCCCCCAGCTCACCGCGCGTACACGTCACCAGCACCACGCGGGCCCCGGCAGCTGAACAGGCCGCCATGGTGGCCCCGGTGACGATGGTTTCGTCGTCAGGGTGGGCGTGGATGAACATGATGGTTGAACCCTGGCCCACCCCCGGAAGCAGGGACAGGGGTGCGGAGGCCGGCATGCCGGTGGTGAAAGCCATACCTCTAATCTACCGGCCCAGGCAGCCACCTTCCTGCGCCGGGGTAGGCAAAAGGCCGGCACCCCCGCAATACTTGCCCGGGTGTGCCGGCCTTTGCCGTGCTCATGCTGTAACTGCGTTGTGCGCTAGATCAGGAGTTGTGCTCCGGGAATGGCGCTGAGCAGGTCCTGCGTGTACTGCTGCTGCGGATTGTTGAAGACCTCATCAGTGGTGGCCTGCTCAACGAGCCGCCCGTGCTGCATGACGGAGACGTCGTCGGCGATCTGGCGGACCACGGCGAGGTCGTGCGTGATGAACAGGTATGTCAGGCCCAGCTCCTCCTGCAGCTCGTTGAGCAAGTTCAGCACCTGCGCCTGAACCAACACATCTAGCGCTGAGACGGCCTCATCACAGATGATGACGTCCGGGTTTAACGCCAGAGCCCGCGCAATCGCTATGCGCTGGCGTTGACCGCCGGAGAGCTCATTGGGGAAGCGCTGCATGGTGGAGGAGGGCATGGATACTTGATCCAGTAACTCGCGCACCTTCTTCTCCCGCGACTTGGCGTTCCCAATTTTGTGGATCTTCAACGGCTCCTCAATAGTGCGGTAGATGTTGAACATCGGATCCAGAGAACCGTACGGGTCCTGAAAGATGGGCTGCACCCGGCGGCGGAAGTCAAAGAGCGCCTTCCCTTTCAGCGTGTTCACCTCCACCCCGTCGAACAGGATGCTTCCCTCAGTGGGCGCCAACAGGCTCAGCGCCATCTGCGCCACCGTAGACTTGCCCGAGCCAGACTCGCCCACAATCGCCATAGTGGTGCCGCGCTTGACGCTGAAGGAAACGTTATCCACGGCCTTGAAGTCCGTAGATTTACCCAGCGAGCCGCGGAGCTTGAAGACCTTGGTTAGATTCTTGATTTCCAAGATGGTCTCCCCCCGGCCCGCAGGTTTCTTGTGGCTGCTGAGCTCGCCTTCGTGAGCTACCGCTTCCATCTTCCTGACATCGGCGGGTTCGCGCACTTCCACGGTGGTTGCTGCCGCGGCTGCGGCCAGCGCCTCCCGCGCCTTCCCAGACTGCAGCCGTTTGGATGCCAGTGAGGGCGCCGAGTTCACCAAGCGCTGCGTGTACGGGTGACGCGGGTTGCGCAGGATCTCCAGTGCGGGCCCCGATTCCACCACCTGGCCTTTGTACATCACCACGAGCTTCTCGGCACGTTCCGCCGCCAAACCGAGATCATGGGTGATCAGCAGCACGGCGGTGTTCAACTCTGTAGTCATGCGGTCAAGATGGTCCAGGATCTGGCCCTGCACCGTCACATCCAACGCCGAAGTGGGTTCATCGGCAATGAGCAGGCGTGGACGGCAGGCCAAGCCAATGGCAATCAATGCGCGCTGGCGCATACCTCCGGAGAACTCATGGGGGTACTGCTTGGCGCGGACCGCCGCATCGGGAAGTCCGGCTTCGGCGAGTACCTCCGCCACGCGTTCCTTGGAATTGGAGCCAGCCAAACCGTTGGCCTTGAGCGTCTCCTTGACTTGGAACCCAATTTTCCAGACCGGGTTCAAGTTGGACATTGGGTCCTGAGGAACCATGCCGATCGAGTTGCCTCGCAGTTCAATGATCCGCTTCTCGCTGGCGTGGGTAATGTCCTCACCGTCAAAGATGATCTGGCCTCCACTTACCCGCCCGTTGGAAGGGAGCAGACCAATAGCAGCCAGGGCCGTGGTGGATTTGCCCGAACCGGACTCCCCCACGATTGCCACTGTTTCTCCGGGCATGACCGTCAGATGAGCATTGCGCACAGCATGGACTTCCCCACCCTGCGTGTCAAAGGTGATGGCTAGGTCCCTGATTTCCAGCAGCGGGACATCATCAATGCCCGGCGCTGCTGGACGGGGGGACTTGTTCATGTTGGAACCGGACAAGCCGATCACCTCTTCCTAGCTTTGGGATCCAGGGCGTCGCGCAAGGCGTCACCAAGCATGATGAAACTCAGCACGGTCACGGACAGTGCCGCGGCGGGCCAGAGCAGCACCGCAGGGTTGTTGCGCACTTGCGGCTGGGCATCTGAAATATCGTTGCCCCACGACATGACACCAGGGGGAAGTCCCAGACCTAGGAAGGACAAGGTCGCCTCAGCAACAATGAAGGTGCCTAGGGAGATGCTGGCCACCACAATGATGGGGGCCAAGGAGTTGGGCAGTACATGCTTCACCAGCGCACCGAAGGGCGAAAGCCCCAAGGCCTTGGACGCCGTGACATAATCCGAGCTTCGGTTTTCAATCACTGCTCCGCGCGTGATCCGTGCAATTTGGGGCCAGCCGAAGGTCACTAGTGCTATCACAACCGTCCAGACGCTCTTGTTGTCCCGGAAGAGGGGCAACTGGTTGATGATGATGGCACCGAGGATCAAGGGCAAGGCAAAGAAGACATCCGTCAGTCGAGCCAGGATGTTATCTAGCCAGCCGCCGTAGTAGCCAGCGAGGGCACCCATGATCCCACCAATGATCAGCACGCCGATGGTGGTGAAGATACCCACCGTCAGTGATGCCCGGGTGCCGTGGATCATGCGGGCATAAACGTCGCACCCCTGAAGGGTGGAGCCCAGCGGGTGCCCGGGGCGCGGGCCTTCTGCCGAATCGTTCAGTGTGCAGCTCGTGGGGCTCACGCTTGCGAACCACTGAGGGAAGATGGCCACCACAACAACCAGCACAATCAGCAGCGCAGAGATGATGAACAGCGGTTGCTTGCGCAAGTTGCGCCAGGCCTCCGCCCACAAGCTGAGGGGGGCACCGCCTTCCTCTACCTTGTCCACTGCGGCCAGCGGTGTTTCCTCCAGCGGTGCAACGTAATGCTCGATCACGCGTGTGGAGGTTTTGCCCAGACGCAGGGACTTCGAGCCCAGATTACTCGGTTCGTTCTTATTGCTCAGGTTCTCAGACATAGCGAATCCTCGGGTCTAGCACGGCGTACAAAAGGTCCACAACGAGGTTGGCTACCACAAACACAACTACCAGGATGCTTACTACGGCAACCACCGTGGCACTTTCACCCGTCAGGATTGCCTTGTAGAGCAGGTTGCCAATGCCCGGGACGTTAAAAATGCCCTCCGTAACAATGGCGCCGCCCATGAGGGCGCCGAGGTCAGCACCTAGGAAGGTGATAACGGGGATGAGGGAGTTACGCAGAATGTGGACCACCACCACGCGCCGGCGGCTCAGGCCCTTGGCGGTGGCTGTACGGACATAGTCAGCGTTCATATTCTCGCTGATGGATGCCCTGGTCAGCCTAATCACGTACGCCAAGGATACGAGCCCCAGAACCACGGCAGGCAGAATCAGTTCATTCCAAGGCGCCGATCCGCTGACCGTGGGCTTAGCCCAGCCGAGCTGTACACCCACCACGAGCTGAAGCACGAAGCCCAGGACGAAGGTGGGGATGGCGATGACCACGAGGGATGCCACCAAAACAGTGCTGTCAAACAGCTTGCCCTTGCGCAGGCCCGCGATAACGCCAAAGAGTACGCCGAACACGGTTTCGAAGGCCAGCGCCATGATGGCGAGCCGCGCGGTGACGGGGTAGGCGCGGGCAATGACAGCAGAAACTTCCTGGCCGGAGAAGGTCTGGCCAAGATTGAGCGTCACAAGGTTTTTAAGATAGAGCCCATACTGCACCCAGAAGGGCTGGTCGAGGTTGTACTGCGCACGCAGGGCTGCCTCCACCGCTGGGGCCATAGGCTTGCCGCCGGACAGGGCTGCGATGGGGTCACCAGGTGTAGCAAAAACAAGAAAATAAACCAGGAGGGTTGCCCCGAAGAACACGGGGATCAACTGCAAGAAGCGGCGGAGCGTAAACATCAACATGGGTGTTTCACCCCAGTCTGCGGTCGGAAGAACAATTCAGTCATCAAATTACCTGTTCACTAGCTGTCTGTGTGCGAACACCGCCCGTGGGTTGTAGTTCGCGAGCAGTCGCAATGTATGAGTGTGGCAGGGCATGGTTTAGGGAACGAAAAAAAGGGAACCCGGGTCAAGGCCGGGTCCCCCTTTTTTTCATGCCATAACTATGTCCATGCTTGGGTGTCGCCGTTGTTACTTAGCGGTGACTTCGTAGTACAGCGGAACACCATTCCAACCGAAGGGCACGGTGTTGACGTTCTCGCTCCACACGCCCTGGACAGCCTGGTACCACAGGGGGACAACCGGCAGGTCCTTGAGCAGGATTTCTTGGGATTCGTTGAACAGCTTGTTGCCGGCTTCAACGCTTGTCGCAGAAAGTCCTTCCTTCAACTTGGCGTCAAAAGCAGGATTGCTGTAGTTGCCATCGTTTGAGCCTGCACCGGTACCGTACAGCGGCCCGAGGAAGTTGTACAGCGACGGGTAGTCAGCCTGCCAGCCGGCTCGTGAGGCACCGGTGAGCTTCTTGGAGTTGACCAGCGCGCGCATTTCCTTGAACGTGGCGATCGGGTTCAACTCTGCCTTGATTCCCAGGTTGGTGGAAATCTGGTTGGCCATGGCCGTGATGTATTCCTTATTGCCGGCACCATCGATGTTGGAAGAGATGGTGAAGACCTTGCCTGCGGGCCAGGGACTGATAGCGTCAGCCTTTTCCCACATGGCCTTGGCCTTAGCGGCATCAAACTTCAGGACATCAGCACCGGGGAGGCTGGCGTTGTAGCCATCCAAGACCGGTGAGGTGAAGTCCGCAGCAACCTTCTTGTTGCCATAGAAAATCTTGTCAATGATCTGCTGGCGGTCAATTGCCATGGAGATGGCCTGGCGGCGCATCTGGCCGGCCTCGCCCTGGAATTCCGGCAGGTATGACGGGATGGTCATCGTGGCATTACCAGCGTAAGGCTGGTTGACATTGCGTCCGTCGAAGTCAGTCTTGAAGTTCTGCAGGCCGCTCGGCGGCACCTGGTCCAAAATATCCAGGTTGTTGGACTGAACCTCGGTATAGGCGGAGTCCATGTTGTTGAAGATCTTGAATGTCACGCCTCCGTTCTTGGCCTTGCGTGGTCCATTGTACTTCTCGTTGGGAACCAACGTGATGGAAATTTCGTGCTTCCAGCCGTCCGCTGCCAGCTTGTACGGGCCGTTGCCAACGGGGTTCTCACCGAATGACTTGGTGTTGTCATAGGCCGTAGCGGGTAGCGGGTAGAAGGCTGTATAGCCAAGGCGAAGCTGGAAATCCGATTCCGGCTGTGCCAGCTCCACCGTGAAAGTTGTATCATCTACAACCTTCAGGCCTTCCATCTTGTCCTCTGTGGATCCTTCAGCGGAGACCTTGTCGTAGCCCTTGATGGACTCGAAGAAGTAGCTGTTCAGCTGCGCGTTCTTGGCTGCGGCACCGAAGTTCCAGGCATCCACAAAGCTTGCTGCAGTGATGGCACTGCCATCACTGAACGTCTCACCGGACTTGAGCTTGATGGTGTAGTTCTGGGAATCCTTGGTCTCAATGGACTCCGCAAGTTCATTGACAATTGCACCATCGGCGTCGTAGCTAACCAGTCCGGAGAAGATCAGGTCCATGACACGGCCACCACCTACTTCGTTGGTGTTGGCTGGCAACAGTCCGTTGCCAGGCTCGGTGGTGTTCGCTGTGATCACCTTAGTGGTGTCACCACCGGCGTTGCTGCCGTCTGTGCTGTCATTGCTGCTACCGCCACCGCAGGCGCTCAGTGAGAGGGCCAGTACAGCCGCAACTCCCAGCGCTTTGTACGTCCTTGTGAAACGCATTCCGCCTCCTTATTTGAGATTTACTCGAGCCAAAACCCGGTTGTACCGGATACGGAATTCATCATTGAACCCGACAGTGTCTTAACTCATACTCATAGAGGCTATCGTCATTGGTTACTGGCAAGTACCACTAAACGCTTTCGACGCGGATCGTAATAGAGATGAGACCTTGACCACAGCCATGGTAAATGGCCCGAGGACATAGTCTCAGGGCAGAAAAAGGGCCTGCCTACCCCGCTTTTGCAGGATGGGCAGGCCCTTTGGCCAAGCTGTTAGGCCTTGGCGCGGGCGCGGAAAGCCTTGGCACGGTCGCCAGCGTTCAGGATCAGCTTGCGGATACGGATGGACTCCGGGGTGACCTCAACGCACTCATCTTCGCGGGCGAATTCCAGGGACTCTTCCAGCGTAAGGTTGCGCGGCGGGGTCATGTTCTCGAAGGTGTCCGAGGAAGCTGCACGCATGTTGGTGAGCTGCTTTTCCTTGGTGATGTTCACATCCATGTCATCGGAGCGTGAGTTCTCGCCAACGATCATGCCCTCGTATACCTCGGAGGTGGGCTGCACGAAGAAGTTCATGCGTTCCTGGAGCTTGATCATCGCAAACGGGGTGACAACACCAGTGCGGTCAGCAACGATCGAGCCGTTGGTGCGGTACTCGATGGGGCCGGCCCACGCCTCGTAGCCTTCGGAAATGGAGGCAGCAATACCGGCACCGCGGGTGTCGGTCATGAAGCGTGTGCGGAAACCGATCAAGCCGCGGGCCGGAACAATGAACTCCATGCGGCACCAGCCGGTGCCGTGGTTGGCCATGTTGACCATGCGGCCCTTGCGGGCTGCCAGCAGCTGGGTGACGCCGCCCAAGTATTCCTCGGGTACGTCGATGGTCATGTGTTCCATCGGCTCGTGAGTCTTGCCGTCAACCTGCTTGGTCACAACCTGCGGCTTGCCAACAGTCAGCTCGAAACCTTCGCGGCGCATCTGCTCCACGAGGATGGACAGAGCCAATTCGCCACGTCCTTGTACTTCCCAAGCGTCAGGACGCTCGGTGGGCAGAACCTTCAGGGAAACGTTACCGATGAGCTCGCGATCAAGGCGGTCCTTGACCTGGCGTGCTGTGACCTTGGCGCCCTTGACGCGGCCGGCCAGCGGGGAGGTGTTGATACCGATGGTCATGGAGATGGCCGGCGGGTCAACCGTGATCAGCGGCAGCGGCTGCGGGTTGTCAATGTCGGTCAGGGTCTCACCAATGGTGATGTCTTCAATACCGGCTACAGCAACGATTTCGCCGGGGCCAGCCGATTCGGTAGGAACACGGGTCAGTGCCTGGGTGGCCAGCAGTTCGGTGATCTTGACGGGCTTGATGGTGCCGTCGGCACGGGCCCAGGCAACGGTCTGGCCCTTGTGCAGGGTGCCGTTGAAGATGCGCAGCAGAGCCAAACGGCCCAGGAAGGGGGAAGCGTCAAGGTTGGTGACGTGCGCCTGCAGGACACCCTCGGGGTTGTACTTGGGAGCGGGGATGTGCTCGATGATGGTCTTGAACAGGGGCTCAAGGTCCTCGCTGTCCGGAGCGGAACCGTTTTCGGGCTGTGTCAAGGAGGCACGGCCCAGCTTGCCGGATGCGTAGACAACCGGAACGTTCAATACGGCGTCCAGATCCAAGTCCGGAACTTCGTCCGCCATGTCAGAAGCCAGGCCCAGGAGCAGGTCCATGGACTCTGCAACAACCTCGTCGATGCGAGCATCGGGGCGGTCGGTCTTGTTCACGAGCAAGATCACGGGGAGCTTGGCCGCAAGTGCCTTACGCAGCACAAAGCGGGTCTGCGGCAGCGGGCCCTCGGAGGAATCCACGAGCAGAACCACGCCGTCAACCATGGACAGACCGCGCTCAACTTCGCCACCAAAGTCGGCGTGGCCGGGGGTGTCAATGACGTTGATGGTCATGATTTCACCGTTGGCTGACGGGCCGTTGTAGGCAACCGTGGTGTTCTTGGCCAAGATGGTGATGCCCTTTTCGCGCTCCAGGTCCCCGGAGTCCATGACGCGCTCAGCAACGTTGCCGTGTTCGGCAAATGAGTGCGTTTGCTTGAGCATGGCGTCCACCAGGGTGGTCTTGCCATGGTCAACGTGCGCCACGATGGCGACGTTGCGCAGGTCATTGCGCGAGGCGGTGTTGAGAGAAAGATCGCTCATGGATGAAGACTCGTTTCAGTTGGGCCCGGCTGCAGGCCCGGAAGGGCTAAAGCAGAAAGTCACATTGATGGTTGGCCGTGAAGAATCGGCAGATAACACTATTCTAGTCGCACTGACAAATACGGCCTAGTCACTTTATCCCATGATTGGCAAATTTTTCACCACAACTGCCATCAAAGCCACCTTGAAAACACCTACAATGGCGGATTCCCGCCGCAAAAGCACGACAGCGTTAGCTAAGTTTCGTGACGAAACTCACCTCTCGCCGTCGTGCTTGGGTACGGTCAGCTGTGGTGCTTGGCCACCTGCGCGGTACTGGAAGTCCACCTAGCTAAAGTTCCCCGGGCAAGTCAGGGACCGGGGGCCGGCCATCAGCTCTGGTTCAGGGCTTTGACCGCGGCCTCGCCAGGTGTTGTGCTCCCATTTAGAACAGTAAGGGTGGCTTGGCCACCTTGTGTCAGCGGCGGTCCTGCCAGTTCAGCAGTTCCGTCAGCATTGACCTTGACCTTTGCCACTAGCGCCTCCTGGCCCTGGCGGTGACGACGCACAGCTATTAAGCCGCCACCCTTGCCTTTGGCATCGGCGGCAGCACTGGTGATGGTTTGCGCCACGAATGCCAAGGGGTTAAGCCCGGTCCGCAACGGCACACACAAGTACTGACTCAAGGGGCGTGAAAACAGTGCCGCCAAACCGTGCGGAGAATCCACTACATAAATTGGCAGGTCTGAGCTGGCCCCGTATTGAGTGATCTCAAACCACTGCTCGGCTGTGGAAAGAATAACGGAGAGGACCAGGGCGCCGCCCACTAAGTTGATGCCGTTCTGCTCTGACGCTGCCATCTCACGCACGTCCAGCGTAGTCAGGCCGGCACGTACCAGATCACTGTCCTGAGGCAGATCAGCCAAATCTAGGACCCTGCGGCTCAGGCTAGCGCCCTCCCCCGGGTTGAAGGAGAGCAAGGCCAGAACTTCGTGGCTAGTGATCCGCAGAGCACTTTCCGGGATAGCTTCAGTAGTCAAAACTTTTAGGGTCCTTTAATAGTGCACAATATGCGGTGCCGATCTGGCGGCTATTTGACGTAGACCCAGTGGGCAATGCTCTCCCACGGACCAATGGCCAGAGGAGAGTGGGTCACACCGGAGACGTGTTTCCCAGTCGCGCTGAGGGTACTGCGCTGAAATAGCGGAAGCCCGTATCCGGCGTCCATGACCAATTTATCAATTTGCATCTTGAGCGCGTTCTGCTTGGCCCCATCAGGATTGACGGCCAATTGCTCGGTCAGCTGATCCACCACGGTGTTGGAAAAGTTGTTGAAGTTTGAAGGGGCAGCTGTACGGAAAATTTGGGGCACCTGGTCGGAACCCGTGGGGTTGCTGGTCCAGCCATACAGCGCCACATCAAAGGCACCCGCCCGCAGGGCTGCCATCCATTCTTTCGAGCTCTTTCCGGCATCCATCACAGTAAAACCGGCCTTGGCGGCAGAGGCTGCCACTAATTGATACTCGGCAAGGCGTTCCGGGTCATCGCGGTTGTAGAGGACGCGAACCGTGGGCTTGGCGCCGTCGAGAAGTTCTTTGGCGGCTATGAATCCGTCAGGATCCACACCGTCCGGGGCAAAAAGCTTGCTGCCATTGCTCCCGGAGGATTCCTTGTACGGCACCTCCACGGGACGGAACACGAAGGAATTGAGCACCTCGGCCTGGGGGTCCAGGGGTGCAGCTACTTGGTCAATAATGTCTTGGCGCGGCACTGTGTGCAGGAATGCCTGGCGGATTTCCAGCGGAGCAAAGACACCCTCAAAGTTCAGCACCAGCTGATCGAATCCGAGTCCTTGTCCCTGCTGGATCTTGACACCGGAAGATGTGAGTGCCTCAAGTGCGCTACTTCGCTCGGCGGTCATGGGCGGGGATATGACATCTGCTGTCCCTGCAGCAAGGGCAGCCACCTGTTTGTCAGGATCGGACTCGTATTGCACGGTGAGGGTGTCCAGGTTCGGAGCGTCACCCCAGGTGTAATCGGCGTTCCTGGTCAGGATAAGTTCCTTATCCTTGGTGATGCCCTTGACCAGAAACGGGCCGTTGGAGAGGGCCAGAGACGGGTTGGGCATGCTGCGGGTATCAAAACCCGTATTCCAAAAGTCAGCCACCTTGCGTAGCGTGGGGTTCGGTGGAATCTGCTTGGTGGGGTCCCCCTGCTGCACGCTCTCCAGCACGCTGGACAGGGCAGGAGCATCAGCCAGTCCGGCCCGGACGGCCACAATGTGCGCTGGAATGGACACCGTGGAACCCAATGCCGTCTCCCAATCGGAAAATGCTGTGGTGTAGGTCAGAGTCAGCGATTTCCTGTCATCACTAATGACAGGGCGCTCGGTTTGCGCCAGTCCTGAATGATCGCCGGCTGAATGGAAGTATGCGGTCCCTGAGGTGACGGAGAAGTTCCCGTCCAGGACGGCGTCGTTGTACCAGCCTGAGAGCGCAGCCCACTGGAGCATCAAATCATCGGCGGTGACAGGTTCCCCGTCTGACCACTGCACACCGTCATTGATGGTGTATTTGATGGTCAGGGGCTTGTCCTTGACCTTTTCATACTTGCCGAATTTCTCATTTTTGACGATCAACAGATCACTATCCACGGTGTTGAAGCCCGAATGCGTAGCTGCCTCAATCCGCGTGTTCGTTGCAGACCCGCCAGTGACACTCGATGAGTTAAAAGAGGAGAAAGGAGTGCTCTCCAGAACGGTGACATTGCCACCCACTGTGACCGTGGGCGAGGCGCTGGATTCGTTGGGCACAGGCTCTGTACCAGTGCAGGCACTCAGGGTAAGAGCTAGGGCTGCGGCAGCAGTCAATACTTTAAAAATGCGTCCGAGCCGCATTCCACCTCCAGGTTTTCGCTTCAATATGGTCTCCGGGAGCACATCAGCTTCTAGCCGGTCCCGGGAATAATCCTGATTGCTAGAGTACCGCAGCGTTATGAACGTCAGTCGTACCCTGGCCCGAGACACCGCAGCTCAGCTAACAAAGGTAATCACGGTTTCTCGCAGCGGCCTGACCCCGGAGGGAACCCTAGCCATCCAGGGCGACACCAGTAATACCGTGTTCGTAACGGAGGCCAGTTCCGGCTCCGACGCCGTTGTGGTCACCGTGGGCGGCACGAAAGGTGAGGCGCAACCTCACACAGCGGTCACCCAAGCAGTCATTGCGGCCAAGCACGCTGCGGGACTGTACCGCTTAGTTGTGCACTCTCATCGGCGCTGAACTGGGCCTTGGCCCGGCCCACGGGTCTGAGTAAGAAGCTGCACCAGGGGCAGGGAGGGCGCTGGAGGTCTCCAGCGCTGAGCGTTTGGCCGGAACCGTTACCCGAGCAGATCTAGCCGGATGCCTGCTAGGGATCCTCGGGGATGACTCCACCATTGGTAAAACTCTGAGCATCAGCGCCTGATCAGCAACGCCATTGCTGCAGGACCTCCATTTTTGATGGCCAGTGCATCGCCCCGATCGCCCGTGCGAAGAGACTGCAGTTGCTCAGGACGTACCAGGAGGAGCCATCAGGGTAGGTTTCTTTACAAAATACTTTGATACGGCCTCGGCGCAGTAGCGGGTCCTTTTGCTACGTTGCGTCTTTTCTGAGAAGGGGAATAAAGGCCACCACAAATCCGGCGGCGAGGGATCCCAAACCACCCATAGCTATGTCACCGATGGTGTCATCGTAAGCAATAAAGATTTGATCGCTAATGAATGCTCGGCCAAACCACTCCACCATTTCCCAGAGAGCACTCAGCGCTAGCCCCATCATGGCGGTCAACACTATTCCAGAACCCTTAGTGAAGGTGGTCCCGCGCGGATCAGGAACAACTTTCCCACGAGCCAGCAAAAGGTACAGGCCAGCGGCGATCACCCCATTGCCAGCTAGATGAACCACCAGATCCCACCAGCCGATGCTGGTGTATAGATCAAAAATATTGCTCCATGCGGCGATCAGTAGCGTGGCCACAAAAACCATGTCCATCCCGGCGCGCATGCCTAAGAAGCGCGGGGCCACGAAACCGGGCAAGGCGAAGGCAATAATTCCAGCGTCGCTCGGCTCGAAAAATATCGCGGTCACCACCACACTCAACACAGCAACGAACCGCAGAGCCTCGGCCACGAAATCCATAGCACCATGGGGACGGCGCAGAAAATTCTCAATCATGGTTGGTCGCCACTCTGATCAAATTCCACCACGGCATGAACGGGCAGGTGATCCGATCCCCATCCGCCGTGGTGCCGGTTGGCGTTGATGCCCGCTCGTTCCACGCGAACTCCGGTGGAAACCAAAATCCAGTCAAGACGTGGACCGTTGCGACGCGGTTCCCGGTAGGAGCTGAAAGTTCCCCACTTCTCACTAACCCTCGTCTGCGCGGCGTCCCATGTGTCAACCAGTATGCCGTCCGAGAGTAGCTCAAGTAGCGGCGGCGATCCCGTAGCGGCATTGAAGTCCCCGGTCACTACCGTGGGAAAGCTGCTGGCTGCAGCCAACTGCTTGATGGCACGGGCGGAGCTCAGACGTGAGCGTCCCGAAAGATGATCTAGGTGTGTGTTGATGGCCTGAAAATGGTTTCCAGTGGCGCGGTCCAGAAAGATCCCAGTGACCACAATGCGGGGAATAAGGTTTCCCCATGACCTGGAACCGGCGTGTGTGGGCTGATCAGAGAGTGCCCGTTGTTCCCATTCCAGAAGTTTAAGCCGTTTGGAGTCAAAAATCAGCGGGCACCTTTCCCCTGCGCCATGGGGTCCCCGGCCGTGTCCCACCGCCTTGTATGTAGCTCCCAGAGACTCTTGAACAAACGCGACCTGGTGAGGCAGCGCTTCCTGTATGCCAATAAGTAGGGGGGCTTCTTGGTTAAGAAGCGCGCGGATTCGCGGTGCCCTCTGCTGCCAACGGTCGGCTGAGCGTGTGAGTATGCCGGGGACGTGGCGGCGAACATTCCAGCCCATGATGTGAAGTGCCTGCACAGGCACCTCACCAATCAAGGCCATTGCTTCCGAGGGCGCCGTCCCACGATAATCTCCGCCAACGCTTCTCCCACTCATTGGAACGCACCAGCGTTACTCCCGGCTCTGCGACTCCTCGCTGAAGCCAGCCTGCGCCATCGTCGTGGGGGAAAATCATGCGGCCAATGAATCAGGACCGTGCGGAACCCCCGGTGCGTCCGCCTTAAGAACTCACGCGCGCTTTTGAAGGGGCGCATTGACATACCCATGGCAGCGGAGCGCAAATATCTCACTCTATGGTGCTCACCCAAATGGAAGGAAAGGTCGAAATCATCGTGGAGCTCACAATCGCGCCGATGTGCCGAACTACTCACAGATTCCCAAGCTTCCCGTCGCATGGCCAGATTTGAGCCAAAGAGCGGCCGGTGTCCCAAAGCTGGCATAGCAGCTAACCAGTAGACCGTGAGGTAAAGGACGGCCAGCGGGGTGCGTAAAAATGCTGGGCCATCGATAAAGCGTGCCGTTCCGGTCAACGCGGAAGTCTGAGGGCTGTCAGCGAACGCCGTCACAACATCTTCAATCCAAGACGTCGGTGGCACACAATCAGCGTCTAAGCGGAGAATGAGATCACCGCTGGCAAAATCGTAACCACGGGAGCTCGCTGCCGGGATACCCGGCTCAGAGCAGCTAATGAGTGTTGCGCCAGCAAGACGGGCAGTCAGCGCTGAGTCATCAATTGAACCGTTGTCCACCACAATGATCTCGTTGGCTTTTATGGACTGCGAGTGCAGAGCAGCAAGACACCGCGCCAACAGAAGGCTGTCATCCTTGACAGGTATCACCACAGAAACGCGGGGCCGTGGTTCTTGACGTGGTGGGCCAAAAACCACATCTTGGGCCTTGGCTTCTGGCTGTGAATCTATGTTCATCTACTCAAGGCTACTGTCTTTGGAGTGTGGGCGCTGCCAGCGTCAGAGGCGTGGCTTCCTGTTCCAGCGCTGGTGGATAAGCCCGCTGCGGGTACCGATGGATTCAACCGTGAACTTATTTTCTAGGTAGGCTACGTAATCCCTGAGGCAGGCACCGAAGCCGAGCCTTACATCATGTACGCCAGAAGCATCGTGGGCCAGCGTCACCTCATATCCGGAAGCAAATCCGTCCGAAGAAACAAACAATCCATGTACCAGTGCTTGGGTCATAGCGGCACGCTGAACCAGGCCAATAAGTTGCTGACATGAGGCTTTTGGTCTGGGTTGCTCCACGCAGGGTGGCTAGGCTGGTTCCATGGCGACAGTTATTCTTGTGCGGCACGGCCGCACCACAGCAAATGCCACTGGACTGCTCGCAGGCCGGGCAGCGGGCGTTGATCTGGACCAGATTGGGCGCGACCAAGCGGCCCAGACCGGAGAGCGGCTCGCGGCGGTGCCCCTTATCGGGGTGGTTTCGAGCCCTCTTGAGCGTTGTCAGCAGACCACCCAGTTCATCCTCGATCGCCAACCTGGCACACCCGTTTTGCTGGTAGATCCGGCTCTCATCGAGTGCGATTACGGCCAATGGCAGGGCCGCACACTCAGTGATCTAGCAACCGAGTCTCTGTGGCCCATGGTGCAGTCGCAACCATCCGCCGTCGTATTTCCTGGTGGTGAGTCAATGGCCGCGATGCAGGCTAGGTCTGTTGCAGCAATTCGACGACACGATGCAGCCTTCGAAGCCGAACACGGGCAAGAAGCCGTGTGGGTTGCGGTCAGCCATGGTGACATTATCAAGTCCATCCTTGCCGATGCCTTCGGCATGCATCTTGACCTATTCCAGCGCATTAACATTGGTCCGGCCTCGCTATCGATCGTGCACTACGGGACTAGCAGACCGAGCGTCTACGCAACCAACACCACCGCAGGCGATCTCTCGTGGCTTTCCAAAGACACCCTCGCGGGTGATGCGCCGGTGGGCGGCGGCGCGGGGCACAAAGCGCCATGAACCAAAAGTGCCTAGAATACAGATATGCCTACACATATCCACGAATTTGACTGGCCAGACCGGGCCGTAGTTGGCACCATTGGCGTTCCGGGAGCGCGAACCTTCTATCTGCAGGTGCGCGCCGGGAAACAGATTGTGAGTATTTCCCTCGAGAAGCAGCAGGCCGCTCAGCTAGGGCAGAAGATCGACGAAATTCTCGACCAGCTCATCACCATGGAGGGCAACCCCTTCAGCGTTCCCACGAGTACTCCGATTGAACTTGTTGACAATGACCAGCTCGAGGACGTCCCGGAGCAATTCCGTACCGGGGCCATGAGCTTGGGGTGGGACCCCACCACGGCCCAGGTTGTTATTGAGGCCCACCCCATCACCGCTGACGATGGTGATGAGAGCGAGGAATGGCTTGAAGAAGCCGGCGATAACGACTCAGAAATGCTATTGGTACGAATGCCGGTTGGCACCGCCCGCGCCTTCGCCCTGCGGACACGCGAAATTGTGGGCGCTGGGCGCCCAGCATGCCCACTCTGCGGTTACCCTATAGACGCTGACGGGCACGTCTGCACCCTTCCCGAGGTCTGATGGCAGCACCGAACCTGGCCACCTCTGAACTGATCCTCACTGGCCGCATCACGACGGCGTCAAACGCCACATTCCTGGGCAGCATTGGTGATGTGGTGGTTGTTTATAAGCCGATAGCAGGCGAAAATCCGCTATGGGATTTTCCCGAAGGTGCCCTGGCACACCGGGAGGTGGCCGCGTACCTGGTCTCGCAGGTCTTCGGCGGGGACATTGTGCCGCACACGTGGCTGCGCGATGGACCGCTGGGCGAAGGCATGGTCCAACTCTGGCAGGAGCAAGATCCCAAGCAAGACGCCGTGAACCTGCTCCCAGTGGACCGTGTGCCGGCAACTGGTTGGAAGCAAGTCCTCGAGGGACGGGATGAAAGCGGATCCATGGTGGCGTTAGTTCATGAAGACTCCCCCGAGCTGCGACGAATGGCGGTTCTGGACATCATCATCAACAACGCAGACCGCAAAGGCAACCACATCCTGGCAATGCCGGACGGCCGCCGGCACGGTGTGGACCACGGCCTCACTTTTCACCGTGACCACAAGCTGCGTACGGTTCTGTGGGGCTGGCTGGGAGAGGATCTAAGTGCGCAGGAGCTCGACGGCGTAGATCGTGTCAGCGAAGGACTCCACGGTGAGCTGGGCCGAAACTTGACGGACTTGCTCACTGCTGAGGAGATCACATCCCTCGCTGCGCGGTGCGCACGGTTACGTTTGACAGGGCGGTTTCCGGCTCCCAGCGGTGAGATGTCAGCGGTGCCTTGGCCCCTTTTCTGAGGGAATTGCCTTCTTAGGGTCATCGCTGTAGCCGGGCGTGATGATCATTGCCTCGTGTGTCACTGTGGCCCCCAGGACCTTGCCACTGTGATCCAGAAACACAACATCAACATCGCCCAACCCTGTCCATTGCTCTTTGCTTGTAGCGTCAGGAAAGAAGCACCCCAGATCATCGAGGGCAAAAATGATGTCCCGGCTGTAGGCATACCGGCGTTTTACCGCGGCCCGGCGCGGCCGAGCATAACCGTTGCCTGGGCCAACACCAACCGTTCTGCTCGATTCAAGGTTCGCTAGCGCCCCAATCAGCGGATGATCTTCGTCCCCATTGTTGAAGACAAATTCAATATGCGCGGTCTCCCGGCGCAACGACTGCATCCAGGCAGACTGGGCAGCGCGCGACATCGTTTCTCCGACCACAGGGGGCGCCACGTTTTCCATATCCTTACACTCTCCTTGAGCGAGACACATGTACACCGCCCCATGTTACGGCGAAGCGCGAACTTCCGTGATCTACTTTCAGATGGTTGGGTTACCCACCCCCGCAGTGCAGAGCAGAGCAGTGCAGTGCACTAGCCCCACGGCACAGGATGCTGGATTACAGAGTCCTCTATAGGCAGCGGATCCACTGCGCACTCAACTACCTCAGCATGAAAAGCCCACCGAGCCTTCAAGTTCGCCAGGATCAGACCGATACCAGCAACCTTGCATTAGCCGTGACCCATAAATGGGTGCAGTTCCTAAACTATTTTCTTGCGCCTGAGTGCGTGGGCTTGGTTTTCTGCCGCTAAATTTCGTAGAAAGATTGCCGATGATGCTGCGGCAAGACAGAAGCCCCATACCTTTGCGGTGATGGGGCTTCTTGCATTTTGAAAGCTGTATAGGAACATGGAAAGAGAGCCAGGGGTGAAACAAACACGGGTCTAAAATACGGAATCTTGGGCTCCCATCCGTGTCAAAATTGGGCTCCAAAGCGCGAGAACTCAACGAACTAGACGTTGAAGCCGAACTCCACCGAATTCTGGCAGCGAGCAACCGCGGGGCTTACGCCTTGAGCACGTACTGCAGGGTCTGCACGACCTGCTCGGTGGTCTTGCACCAGGCCTGAGCACCGGCGTCGACCTCCTTGAGGGGGTGGATGATATCTTCATCGTGCAAAGTAACGTATGGCTTGCCCAGTGCGGCGCAGTAGCCGGCATCGAAGGCAGCGTTCCACTGTTTGTACTTGTCCCCGAAGCGGACCACCACCAAATCACTCTGTTCAATCAGGGTGCGCGTGCGGATGGCGTTGACCTTGGAGGACTGGTGATCACGCCAGAACTGGCTGGGTGTCTCACCGAGATGGTCGCCTGCGGCGTCGCTTGCGGGATGGTCGGTCACCGGCGCGGTAAATTCCACGTCCAGCCCGGCGGCCTGTGCACCGCTCTGGATCTGGTCACGCCAGTCGGTGTGAATCTCACCGGAAAGATAAACAGTAAAACTCATGCTTGGATACTCCTTCATAAATACTGGACGGATCTGAGAGTGGTCTTCTTGTTAACCATCTACTAGATCAGCGGAAAGATCCAACGGCCGCGCCAGGGTGGAACCCGCCGGGTGCTCTGGCGCTACAGTACGGGTTAGCAACGTTACTGGTCAGACGCTGAAGCAGAACTCAGCCGCCGTGTCATCAACGAAAACCAGATCATTGACTTCAGCCAAGACAAAGCTCTCCGTATGACCCGTGCGTGCCACCGGCGTGCTTGAATCCTTGATGCCATGGTCTGGGCTGAGCGGGGCACAGGCGAACAGGCGGCCTGGGCAGCACCTCATCGAGCCCGTGATTCCCGCGTCAACTCGCGGGTTTCCAGTGCAGGATCATAAACCCTGTGCATTTCTCCATTATTCAGAGGTTATGACTCCATCGCCACGGACAGTGGCCCCCGCACACCCCAGCGCCCTGAAAGTAAAATAGACTGCTCAACCTGACGAGCCTGAACTCGACTAGCTGTCTCAACGCTAGCCACACATGTAGCAAATTACTACACTAGATGCATGAGTAATACGATGCCAATGAGGGTGGATGGCGCCCTGTTCGACGCGGCAAAGGCCCTAGGTGCTGTTGCGAGCCGCAGCGCTGCACAGCAGTTCAACCACTGGGCACGGATCGGGCGCGAGCTTGAAGCTAGTCCAAGCACGAGCCTGCGCGACATTGAGCACGTTCTCGCCGGAGAAAAACCATACGATGACCTCGGTGAGCGGGACCAAGCAATAGTCCGGGCGAACTGGGATGAGCAAGTGACCGAACGTCTGGCCAGCTTGGATTTTGCTGCTGAATTCTCCCAGGCGGGGCGTTCTTGGACAGAGGTGGACGAGCATGGCGCCGTCGTCGTGCACGGTGGCAACGAGCACGCCAACAACCGCTCTCGTTCCACTGGCTCTGCTCCCAACGACCCGGACGCCTAACAGGTGCCGATCCTCCACCTCATCGCCGGGCCGAACGGTTCCGGCAAATCCACCTATGTCGAGCGAATCCTGCAACCGGTGACCCATCTGCCGTTAGTGAACGCGGACCTGATCGCCGCTAAACGCTGGCCGGGTGCCGAGATGCAGCATGCCTATGAAGCCTCACGCGCCGCAGCCGACGAGCGAACACAGTTGTTGGCGGTCAGGCGGTCATTCATAACTGAGACGGTGTTCAGCCACCCGAGCAAACTCGATCTGATTCAGGAGGCCCACAGCAGCGGGTACCTCGTCCAACTTTACGTAATGCTCCTCCCCGTCGATGCGAGCGTAAATCGCGTTGCCGAACGCGTTCAGTGCGGTGGCCACAACGTGCCCGAGCAGAAGATCCGCGATCGTCACGCGCGGCTGTGGGAGCTGATCGCGACTGCGCGCTTGGTCGCAGACCGCACTGAGTTCTTAGAGAACAGCACAGCAAAGAACCCCTTCCGACGCGTCGCCGAATACGAACGCGGACGGCTTGTAGGCGAGCCAACTTGGCCAAACTGGACACCCGAGGCGCTTACCGCCTAACGTGTCTCCCGACGGCGGGATGAGCGTCCTGTGGGGTCGCGGATTGGAAACAGCCATCACAGACTCGGTGGCGGCGTGTCCTGGGATGATGACCGGCGAACTGACCAACTTCCGTTCACGCCCAGTCACCGAAGTGCTCCGTCGAACCTAATCTGACTACGAGGTTGCAGGCCTGTTTTGCGACGACCATGCGCTCGGGATAGGCGTCTGACTAACCAGCGCGTGATCCGCCGGACGCCAGCTTCAAGTCCTCTGCCCGTAACGCAGCGCCATAGCGCTACCACCCTTGATTGTTCCCCCATGGAGTAACTGACCAACCACGACCAAGGCCAAGGCCAAGGCCAAGGCCATACTGACCGTACGCCCCTGGGCCAACTGATCGTAGCGAGTATAGGGAGCGTCCAACACGCGCTACAGCCCGTAAGCGATATACCCGTAGTAGATCGAGTGCCAGCTCATAACAGCGGCGGGGGCCGACGGCGCCGAGGCTGCACAGAACTAACGAATGGAAGGGCTGCGGAAAGCAGAATTGCTACTGTAACGAATACAGGCTTGAAGGCGGGCGCAGCGTCAGCAGGATGCACCATTTCGAGCTCACACGGCCCAGAGTAGACAATGATATGCCACCAGTCCCGGCCCACACCCGCGGACGAAGACGCCCGGGTTGCAAAGGCAACCCGGGCGTTTCACGAAGCAGTCCAAACACGACTAGACGTTGAAGCGGAACTCCACCACGTCGCCGTCGTGCATGACGTATTCCTTGCCTTCAATGCGGACCTTGCCCTTGGCCTTGGCCTCGTGCATGGAACCAGCCTCGATCAGGTCATCGAAATGGACCACCTCGGCCTTGATGAAGCCGCGCTGGAAGTCAGTGTGAATGACGCCGGCAGCCATGGGCGCGGTGTCGCCCTGGTGAATGGTCCAGGCCCGTGTTTCCTTGGGGCCGGCAGTCAGGTAGGTCTGCAGACCGAGAGTGTGGAAACCGACGCGGGCCAGCTGGTCCAGACCGGACTCTTCCTGGCCGCTCATCTCCAACATTTCCCGGGCTTCTTCTTCGTCAAGTTCAACAAGATCGGATTCGAGCTTGGCGTCAAGGAAGATGGCCTCCGCCGGGGCCACCAAGGCGCTCAATTCTGCTTGGCGCTCCGGATTGCCCAGCACTGCATCGTCCACGTTGAACACGTAGATGAATGGCTTCGCGGTGAGCAAGCTCAGTTCAGACAAGTGCTCCATCTCCAACTTGTCACTCTTGATGGAGGAAAAGATGGTGTCACCGCGTTCAAGAACAGTCTGCGCCGCAAGGATAGCTTTCAGCTCGGCTGGGTCGCGCTGCTTGAGCTTAACGGCCTTTTCCAAGCGCGGAATGGCCTTTTCAACGGTCTGCATGTCAGCCAAGATCAGCTCGGTGTTGATGGTCTCCATGTCGGAGCGGGGATCAACCTTGCCGTCCACATGGATAACATCCGGATCATCGAAGACCCGGATGACCTGGGCGATGGCCTCGGCTTCGCGGATGGTGGCCAGGAACTTGTTGCCGAGGCCTTCACCTTCCGAGGCGCCCTTGACGATGCCGGCAATGTCCACGAAGGACACCACTGCGGGCAGCAGGCGCTGTGATCCGAAGATCTCTGCAAGCTTTGCCAAACGGGGATCGGGCAGGCTGACAACACCAATATTGGGCTCGATCGTGGCGAACGGGTAGTTCGCTGCGAGCACATTGTTGCGTGTCAGTGCGTTGAAAAGGGTTGATTTGCCGACGTTGGGCAGTCCGACGATGCCAATAGTAAGAGCCACGGTATGTGATTCTACCGTTTGCCCGCACTTTAAGCTTATTCACCCGGTGCGCGGCCCGATGCGCGGCAAAATCCAAGAATGTCAGTGCCCCGTGCGAAGGTGGTTCCATGAATGGAATTGGCTGGCTTGTAGCTATATTAATGTTGGTGGTTGGCGCCGTACTCGGTGCTGCGGCAGTGGCGTGGGTGCTGATGGCGCGGCTGCGCGCCGCGAACGAGGAAGCCGATGCCGCCCATGAGCGGGCCTCCGCGCTCACAGCGAATTTTGCAGCTGCTGATGCCGAGCGCCGGCTCCTAGCCTCGCAAAATTACGCCCTGACGGCGCAACAGGGTTCCGATTCCCACGTATTGCAGGCACTGGGTCCGGTCTCGGAGAAGCTCAATGCTGTCCAGCGTCAGGTTTCTTTGCTGGAACGCGACCGTGTTGAACAGTATGGCCAACTCGCGGAGCAGCTTCGTGATGCGCGGGACGCTGACGCCAAATTACTGGCCACAACCTCCTCACTGGAGGCCGCCTTGCGTTCCAACAGTGTCCGGGGCAAGTGGGGCGAAGTCCAGCTGCGCCGCGTGGTGGAAGCTGCCGGCATGTTGGCCCACGTGGACTTCTTCGAACAGGTCCACTCTTCAACTGATGACGGCGTGCACCGCCCAGACATGGTGGTGCGGCTGCCCGGCGGCAAGGAACTGGTCCTTGATGCAAAGGTCCCCTTGGCTGCCTTCCTCAACGCGCACGACGCCGGCCCAACAGACAGCGCCGCATCCGCACAACACTTGGCTCGCCATGCGAAGGCGGTTAAGGCTCACATCGATGCCTTGGCCGGCAAGAAGTATTGGAGCTCAGCGCTGAACTCCCCCGAACTGGTTATTTGCTTTGTTCCGGTGGAATCCATCCTTTCCGTAGCTTTGAGCGCAGATCCAGAGCTTCTTGACTACGCCCTGTCCAAGAACGTGGTTCTGGCATCTCCCATCTCCCTCATGGCCATTCTGAAGGCGGTGGCTTTTAGCTGGCGCCAGGACGTGCTGACCGAAAGCGCCAAGGAACTCTTTGAACTCTCAGCCCAGCTCTACACACGTCTAGGCACTATGGGAGAAGCAGTCTCTGCCGTGGGTGTTTCACTGAAAACCAGTGTGGACCGTTACAACAAGCTCGTGGGCACCCTTGAGGGCAGAGTTCTGCCCACGGCCCGGAAGCTCAACGCACTGGATCCCAAGACCTTGGAGTCCCCGGCTCAAGTGGAAAACACTCCACGCCTGCTCACCGCTCCAGAATTCAACACACGCGATTTTAGCTCTTCTCAGCGCAACACCGCAGCCGGGTTCAGCACCGATGAAGAGTTCAGCACCGATGGAATCGATGCTGTTAGCAGTTAGCAGTTTAAGAGCAGAATGGCCCGGTCCTCAGTGGCCGGGCCATTCTGTTTTTCATGCTTTTCTTCGCGGATTTTTACAGCAGATTGGAGCTGCGCACACCTTTGTAGTCAGGATCACCAGCCGCCTTCATGGTGGCCCGTAGTTCCTTGGGCAGGGAGAACAAGATATCTTCCTTAGCCGTGACGACTTCCTCCACGGTGGCGTAGCCGTAGTCGGCGAGCAAGAGCAACACCTCTTGCACCAGAACCTCCGGAACAGAGGCACCACTGCTCACACCAACGGAGGCCACACCTTCAAACCAGGTCTCATCAATTTCGTGAGCAAAGTCAACACGGTAGGAGGCTTTGGCGCCGTATTCAAGGGCCACCTCAACCAGACGCACTGAGTTGGAGGAGTTGGCCGAACCCACCACGATGACGAGGTCCGCCTGCGGGGCGATCTCCTTGATGGCACCTTGACGGTTGGTGGTGGCATAGCAAATGTCATCGCTGGGCGGGTCCTGCAACTTCGGGAACCGGGCCCGCAAAATCTCAACAATCTCCATGGCTTCATCAACAGAGAGCGTGGTCTGCGAGAGCCAGATCAAATTCTCCGGATCCTGCACCTGCACGGTGCGGGCTTCTTCCGGGTTGTTGACAATGGTGGTGCTTTCCGGGGCTTCCCCGTAGGTGCCTTCAACTTCCTCATGGCCTTCATGGCCGATGAGCAGGATGTGTTTGTTTTCCTTGGAAAAACGCACCGCCTCTTTGTGGACTTTAGTCACGAGAGGGCAGGTGGCATCAATGGTGCGCAAGCCACGGTCAGCAGCTGACTGCACCACGGCCGGTGAAACACCATGAGCGGAAAAGACTACCAGGGCCCCTTCGGGCACTTCCTCGTTCTCTTCCACAAAGATCACACCCTGAGCTTCCAGCGACGTCACCACATGGACATTATGGACAATCTGCTTACGCACATAGACAGGTGCTCCGTGGTGTTCCAGCGCCTTCTCCACCGCGATCACTGCACGGTCAACACCGGCGCAGTAGCCGCGCGGCGCTGCCAGGAGAACGCGTTTTTCCCCGGTCACCGGGGCAGCAGCAGCCACCTCTTCGGGCGACCTGCGACGACGCGGAACGACGGGCATTGACAAGGAAACGGCAGTGGTGCTCATACCCATCATCCTACGTGGTGCGCGAGCGCTTAATTATGAGAGCTGCACCACCGCACACAGCCAACACCCCAGCTGCAATAAGTGTGGCTGTTATACCGCCCTGCCAGCTATCCCGTGCCAGTGCTCCCAGTTCACGCCCAAACTGTTGTGCAACTTCCGGGCCCACTGCCAGTCCGGCCAAGGTGCTCTCCACAAACCCCGAACCCATCAGCCACAGCAGGGCAACGATCGCCAGCCCTACACCCCCAAGAATGAGCGTCAATGCACGCCGCTTGGCGACCACCACGCCCAAGACAAAAAGGACTGCTGCGATGAGTGCCAGCCATCCCGACCATGCTCCGAGGATGGTCATTATGGGCAGTACCTGGGCTACCTTGGGCTGATCCGCAGTTACCACCACGTCTTGGGGTGTTGGCAGCGGAACGCCTATATTCTTGGTGACGTTATCGGCCACCAGCTGAACCAGCGGGGCAATGTCCAGTTTTAGGTCCCCCTCGATGTCGTTGTTTCCAGCTGCAGCGAAGGTGAGGTTGTGGCTGCGTTGCAGAGTCTCGGTCCAAGCCTGCTCATAACCGGGATCGGTGTAAATTGCCCGGGCGGCAGTTTTGATCAGCGCCCCCGCAAGGTCGTTGAGCATCGGTGGCAGGTTTAAAGAAGCCGTGGCTTGTTCGCTCACCAAGGCAGTTAGGCCCTCTTGAAAGTCCTTGTTATTGCCCAGCGGACCCGCCAATTGGGTGAATCCTGGACCGTCAACAACGTTGCGCTGTAGCCACAAGGCGGGGCCGGCAACGGCGGCCAGTAGCAGAGCTACGATCACAAGAAGAGCGGAAGCTGCACTGCGCATTAGAGGTCCCCAAGCTACGTTTTCATCCCGATGGTAGCTGCCAATTCTAGTGCAAGACTGTGGATAGCTGCGCTTCCGTGTCAGTGCGTGAAGATACAGTTGTATCAAGCATCAGGGCCTGACCGAACCAGCCACCCGGAACAAAAGTAAGGCGATACCTCATGGCGGAAGCACCGGAGCGAAAGGTCCTTGCGCCTACGGCTGCGCAGACCACTGCCGAGAACCCATGGCCTTTGCAAATGCTGAGCCAGAAGTTAAAGGCACACATTGAAAAGGCTCCCGCAACATGGGTTGAGGCGCAGGTTATCGAACTGAATAAGCGCGCCAATGTCAGCTACCTTACGTTGCGTGACATTGATGCAGAGGTGTCCCTGAGCGTCACTGTGTGGGGTTCGGTACTGAGTAGGTTGGAAGCGCCGCTGGAGCGAGGCTCCCGCGTGGTGGCACAGCTCAAACCCGATTTTTGGATCAAGACCGGCCGCCTCTCCATGCAAGGCATGGACATCCGGCCCGTTGGGTTGGGCGATTTGTTGGCCCGCATTGAAAAACTGCGTCAAGCCTTGGCCGCCGAGGGGCTCTTTGATCCACGCAGGAAGAAGCCACTGCCACTTCTCCCCCACCGGATCGGTCTCATTACGGGACGTAACTCCGATGCCATGAAAGATGTCCTGCGCAATGCCTCGCTGCGCTGGCCGGCTGTTGAATTTGAGGTGCGTGAAGTCGCGGTCCAAGGTGTCAACGCTGTCAGTGGCGTCATCGCCGCCCTAGAAGAGCTCGATCACGACCCACGGGTTGACGTCATTGTTATTGCCCGCGGTGGCGGATCCTTAGAGGATCTTTTACCGTTTAGCCACGAATCTCTGGTTCGCGCTGTTGCGGCCGCGAAGACCCCGGTGGTTAGCGCCATCGGCCACGAGGCCGACCGCCCACTCCTGGACGAGGTTGCTGATCTACGGGCGTCTACCCCCACTGATGCTGCCAAACGAATCGTGCCTGACGTGGGTGAGGAATTGCAGCGCCTCGGTCAGGCTCGCACCCAGCTCAACCGCCGCATTAGGGAGCTGTTGGAGCGTGAAACTGAGCGGTTGGCGTATCTGCGCACCCGCCCTGTCCTGGCCAACCCCCACGTAATGTTGCATTCCCGGGCCGACGACGTCGCCGCACTGTCCAGCCGGGCCTTGACCGCCGTGCGCACCCAGGTCGGCAGACACACAGACCAACTGGTGCACTTGAGGGCTCAGGTCCGGGCACTCTCACCCCAAAAAACCCTTGACCGGGGATACGCGGTAGTCCAATTAGAGGACCGGAGCATCGTCAGATCTCCCGCACAGGTTTTCAACGGCACACCATTGAAGGTTCGTGTTGCCGGCGGAGATTTCACTGCCCAAGGAAGCGGCCCCATCGCCACCCACGAGGTAGCCCCAACGGCAGTAGCCACAACAGATTTAGCCACCACACTTACAGAGGATCAGACATGAGCCCCGCAGCAGCACCCGCGCAGAACGCAGACATTGCAGCCCTCAGCTATGAGCAGGCCCGTGAGCAACTTATGGGAGTTGTCAACCAACTCGAAGCCGGAAGTTCCAGTTTGGAAGACTCTTTGGCCCTGTGGGAGCGTGGCGAAGCCTTGGCTCAACGTTGTGAAGAGTGGTTAGAAGGCGCCAAAGCCCGCCTGGACGCAGCTCGATCCGATAACCAGTAATGGGGATAGCCCGGGTGGTCTGCTGCGAGCGCAGATATTCCCGGGCCACCCGGATTAGGCGTGCTTCAACCGGGCCCGTTCTACTTCCAAGTCGAAATCGCCAGCCGGCCATTGCAGATTCAACCCGCCCAGTGCCTTGATCAGGATTTCTTGAACAGCAATGCGGGCATACCATTTCTTATCAGCCGGGACCACGTACCAGGGTGCTATTTCCGTGCTCGTCTTCTCAAAAACCTTTTGGTAGGCAGCCATATAGGCGGGCCAGTGAGCGCGCTCATCGAGATCCGTGGGGCTGTATTTCCAGTACTTGGTTGGATCGTGCAGCCGGGCAGAGAGACGTTGTAGTTGCTCCTCTGGACTGACGTTGAGCATTATCTTCACCACGGTGGTACCCGCTGCCGCCAATTTCGCCTCAAAGTCATTGATGGCGCTATAACGGCGTTCCAGCTCAGCTGCGTCAGCCCAACCATGAACCCGGTGAATGAGCACATCCTCATAGTGGGACCGATCGAAGACTCCCAACATCCCTGGCCCGGGCGCCGCAGGGAGCACACGCCACAGGAAATCGTGGGCAGCTTCTTCCTCCGTGGGCGACTTGAAGGTGGTGAGCTTAACGCCCTGCGGGTCCACTGCACCCACCAACCTGCCAACAATACCGCCCTTGCCAGCTGTGTCCATTGCCTGCAAAATCAGCAGTGCCGATTTTTTCCCGCCAAAACGGCTCTCAGCAAAGAGCTGCTCTTGAAGCTGCGCTAAAACTGGCGCCCGCTCGGATAGGGTTGCGGCGCCCTCGGACTTGTTTCCGGTGAAGCCCGGGGCCACATTGGTGGGCTGCTGCGCCAGGGTGAAACCTGCTCCCACGCGCAAGAGCTCGGAGGGGTGATCGGTAAAACCAAGCGGTAGGGACACGGTGGGCCTTTCCTAGGGTTTGTACGTGCTCAGGAACTCAGCAATCCGCCCAATGGCTTCTTCTAAATCCAAGACATTGGGTAGTGTGACGAGGCGGAAATGATCTGGCTGGGTCCAGTTGAACGCCCGCCCGTGAGAGATGAGGATCTTTTGTGACTCCAATAGGTCCAAAGCGAACTTCTCATCATTCTTGATGGGGTAAACCTCCGGGTCAAGCTTGGGGAACAAATACAGTGCGCCCTTGGCCTGGTTGACGGAAACTCCCGGAATATCATTGAGCATACGGTAGGCCAGATCTCGCTGGTCGCGCAGCCTCCCGCCGGGCAAGATCAAATCCGTGATGCTCTGATGACCACCTAGCGCTGTTTGGATGGCATGCTGACCTGGCGCGTTGGCGCACAAGCGCATGTTGGCCAGCAAGTTAATGCCTTCCAGATAGTCCGCGGCAGCCGCCTTCGGTCCGGAGATCGCCAACCAGCCTGAACGGTACCCACAGATCCGGTACGCCTTGGACAAACCACTGAAGGTCATGCACAAAACATCGTCTCCGGTGAGGCTGGCCGTATTGATGTGGACGGCGTCGTCATAGAGGATCTTCTCGTAGATTTCGTCAGAGAACACCACCAGATCATGTTTGCGCGCCAGATCAACCATGCCCTGAACAATGTGTGCCGGATACACCGCTCCGGTGGGGTTGTTGGGGTTGATAATGACAAGGCCTTTGGTCCTTGGCGTAATTTTTGACGCCAAATCCTCAAGGTCCGGCCACCACTCATTGGACTCATCACACAGGTAGTGAACCGGCCGGCCACCTGCAAGGCTTACGGAGGCCGTCCACAGCGGATAGTCCGGGGTAGGAATCAACACCTCATCACCGTTATTCAACAATGCCATTAGGGAGAGCGTGATGAGTTCACTCACCCCGTTTCCAAGGTAAACGTCATCTACATGAATGTTCTGAATACCACGCGTCTGGTAGTACTGCACTACCGCGGTACGGGCGGAGAATATTCCGCGGGAATCCGTGTACCCCTGGGCGTGGGGTAGATGGCGGATCATGTCCACCAAGATGGCATCGGGAGCTTCGAATCCAAAGGGAGCCGGGTTACCGATGTTCAATTTCAGTATCCGGTGACCTTCAGATTCCATCTGCTGGGCTTTCGCCAGCAGAGGTCCACGGATGTCGTAGAGAACGTTGTGAAGCTTGGTGGATTGGGTAAATTCTGCCATTTAACCAATATGGCACATCCAGGCCCCGCTTTTCCGCTGGAACCAACGCGGCGGGCGGGCCAATGCCAATCAAGTGGCCTGTTGGTCCGGCGTCAGGAGCCTGCTTTTACCAAGCCCACTTGAATCAGCCACGCGGCAGCTGCTTCAGATGAATTGGCGAAGTGGCGGTCCTGCGCGAGCCTGTTGAGATTCGCCAGCTCGTCCGTGGTCAGCGCGGCACTGACCTTATTCAGAATCCCCTGGGCGGCAGCGGAAACCTTGGAATTGCTGACCAGCGGCACAATATTTTGTTCCAAGAACAGTTTTTTGGTGTCAGTGAGCACCACTAGCGAGTTATCGTCAATGGCCGGTGCAGAAATATGGATATCCGCCACTTGAATGTCATCTCTTAGCAACGCCCACAAGACGTCATCACGACTGCCGTCAAAAAGCGGTTTTAACACCACAAACTTTTTCGGCACGCAGTTGTAATCGGTGCCCAAACCTACCAGTCCCCGGCCGCTGTTTTGAAAGTCGGCGGTGCCTCCCAGCAGCAATTTGTTGCAAACTTTGGTAAGGTCCGCAATGGTTTTGAGCTGGTATTTTTCTGCCGTTTCCGCCGTGACCACCAAGCTGTCACCGACAATGGCCTTGGCCGGATCCAACACGCTGATGCTCTCCGGCAGGACTTCTTGCAAGGCGCTCAGAACGTCCGCAGGAGTCTCTGGAGCAACACTTGGAACGGCTGCAGACAAGAGCTCGCGCGAGTAAGCCGGGACAATGTCTATGCTGCCAGCTATCAAGTTGGACCATGCATCCTGGGCCGACCCCGGGGTTGTCCCCACCTCAGCTTTAATTCCTGCAGCCTTGAGCGCCGCCGCATACGCATGACCCACCAGTTCACCCTCTTGGGCATTTACACCAGAGGGTGAGATCAGTGGCTCAATCCGCAGTGCTGGCACATCAGTGCTCATCGAGGCGCTTGGGACGCTCACAATCGGTTCAGGAGTGCACGCTGTCAGCGTCCCGAGCAGAAGGCACGCACTCAACGTGGCAATCAGCCTCTTGCGCACCTGTTACTCCCTGCTAGATTGACTGCTGCTAACTGGGTCTCACCCCAAATCCTCAACATACGTTACCCCGATAAGGCCCAAATTGGGTTCCTCGTGAAGTTCCGCATGGGTTCCACCATGTTCGAACTCAAGCACTGTGATCTTGTTGGCACCAGCTTTCAGCAGTGGCGCCGGAACATACAGTGTCACTTGCGGTCCCACTTCCCAGAAGCGGCCCAGCAAGAAGCCATTGACCCAGACCACACCCTTGCCGAAGCCGGGCAGGGAAAGATACGTATCAGCAGCTTTCTCGATCCGCAGTTCACCGTGGAAATATCCAGCCCCGGCGCCATCAGTGGCCGCGGACCCGTCCGTGGCAGGGTTTTCCTTGGTGCCGGAAGAATTGGGGCTTTCCGGGTTATCTGAACTGTCCTCCGCCGTACCTACCTGGAGCAATTCTGAGAGTGGCTTTTCCAAGTTCACTGGGCGCTGGTCCCATTGGAAGATGTAACGCTGATTGATCAAAACACCATCCAGGATGCCCTTACCCTGCCCGAAGAAGGGTCCGTAATTGATACGCCCCTGGTTCTCCACCAAAATTTCCACTGCTGCCAGGCCTCCTGCAGTGGTAACTTTGACGCCTTCTTCGCAAGTAGCGTCGGTCAGAACTCCTTGGTATTTCCCGTCCACCCACACATAGGCGCGGTCGTGCAAGTCACGGATCTTAATGGTGGCCTCACCCACGGGCAGAACGGCCTTGGCACTGTAGTGGACCAACCCGCGGTCCAGTCCGAGTTTTTCAAAGGACATGGGTTTGATGCTGTGGACGGGTTTGATGGCACGCACAAAATCTAGCAATGCTGTGCCGCGGGTCAGCTCGAAGGTGCAGGCGGGGATCACAGCGCCCGGCCGTTCCAAGTGCACGGGGATGGGTGTCAGTTCACGCCCCGATGCGGCGAAAAATGCTTCCCGCATTGCATAAAACTTCTCTGTCAGCCGGCCATCTTCAGCGATTGGCGCATCAGAGTCGTAGCTGGTGACAGTGGGCTGGATGGCTCCATCATGGTTTGCCCCGGAGGTCAGCCCAAAGTTTGTGCCACCATGTGCCATGTACAGGCAGATGGAACCGTCAAGATCAAGGATCTTTTTAGCCTCGGCAGCCGCATCCACGCCTCCGCGTGTGTGGTGATCCTCTCCCCAGTGGTCAAACCAACCGTTCCAAAATTCGACGTTGAAGAAGGGCTCGCCGGGACGCCTGCGCTGCCATACAGCATCCGCTTCCTCGCCACGGGAGCCTAACGTTGCCGTTGCCCAAGTGTCAGGCAGGGAGCCGCCGTCAAGGTAGTAGTCGGTGCCGCCGTCGGCCGTGAAAAGAATTTCCGTGATGCCGCGGTCCAGCAACGCCTTACGGTTCCAGCGCAGGTACTCTTTGTCATCACCGTAGCTGCCGTATTCGTTTTCAATCTGGACCGCCACTACCGGCCCGCCATGGCACGCTTGCAACGGCTCAATGATGGGCAGCAACTGATCAAACCACTTCTCCACAACGCCGGTGAACAAGGGATCAGAAGAACGCAACACCATCTCGGGATCAGAAACCGCCCATGAGGGGAATCCGCCATTGTCCCATTCGGCACAGATGTAGGGGCCGGGACGCACTATGACATCAAGTCCGGATTCGCCAGCTAACGTGATGAATTTGGCGAGGTCTTTCCAGCCGGTGAAGTCCGGGGCCACATCCTCATAGGGCTGGTGGAAGTTCCATGCAACGTAGGTGTCCAAGGTGTTGATACCCATGGCAACCAGCCGGTCAATTCTGTCTTGCCATTGTTCCGGATGAATCCTGAAGTAGTGGATGGCGCCGGCAATAATGCGGTGAGGCTGTCCATATTTGAAGAGCAAGCGAGCCGAGTAGCTCAATGCGGGCGCTGGCCTCGCAGGCGGGAAGTTCTCTTCTACCAAAGTGGCTTCCGAACTACCGGCCATCTCTGACGAGGTCATGAACGTGGACAACTAAACTCCTGGCACTAAGGATCCGTCACAGAAAAAACAACTCTGTTATGGATAACAATTTAAGCCGATCAAACCCGATTCATGAATCACGAAACGCCATCGCCAGCTGAATCCAAGCTATGTTACATGATAACAACTAGGCTTGCAGACAAACCGAAGCTAATGCTCCACGCTGGCTGCCAGCTTCCCCACCCCAAGGAAATCCATGAGCACCCATCAATTTGAGCGCGGTCCGGCAATGCGAGACGTCGCGGCAGCAGCGGGCGTGTCCGCGCAGACGGTATCCCGGGTGCTCAATGAGCATCCCAACGTTCAAGAAAGCACACGCCGGCGGGTAATGGCCGTTGTTGACGAGCTGGGCTACCGAAGGAACTACACCGCCCGGGCCTTGGTTACAGGGCGGTCAAAGACCATTGGCGTTCTGACCTTGGCTACCAATAATTACTCACGCTCATCGCTCTCGCTGGGTGTTGAACTGGGAGCCCGCGAAGCTGGCTACACCGTGAACTCGGTGACGTCCAGCCTGAGTGCACAAAGCGTCATCGACGCGGTGAGCCGCCTGGTTTCCCAAGGAGTGGACGGCATCATCATTGCCGCACCGCTCCAAGAAGCCGTGGAGACGGTGGAAAAAATCACGGCAAGAATCCCCACCGTCAACACTGACGGATCCTCCGGGATGGGCGATCGCATGGTTGGCGTTGATCAGGACATGGCAGCAGTCCTGGCAACCCGGCACCTGTTGGAGTTGGGACACAAGACGGTTTGGCATGTGGCCGGACCTGCTGACTGGTCTGACGCTTCAAGCCGCCTGCAGAGCTGGCGACGAACGCTCCAAGAGGCCGGCCGGGAAGTTCCCCCGGAGTTGCACGGAGACTGGAGCCCGGAGTCCGGCTACCGCAATGGACTAATTTTGGGGCGGATGCCCGAGGTCACAGCAATTCTTGTGGCGAGCGATGAAATGGCCTTTGGTGTTATCCGGGCGCTGAGCGAACTTGGCCGGCGCATTCCCGAAGACGTCTCAGTGGTAGGCATTGATGATATTGACCTGGCCGAATTTTCAAACCCGCCACTAACTACCATCCGTCAGTCCTTTGAAGATACGGGCCGGCGCGCTGTGCAACGGCTCGTTGCCCAGATCACTAATCCAGAAGCGGTCAGCAGTCAGGACATCCTCAAACCCACACTCATTGTGCGGGCAAGCACCGCACCACCGCCGGCCGGCTAGAAGGCCCCAAGTTTGAGCGCTCCGGGTCTGCGCTAGTTCCTGTCCTGTGCGAGCCGCAGGCCGGGCCCGCACCCAAGGCCAGGCCCGCGCTAGTTCCTGCCCTGCGCGATCAGGAGTGGGATGCCAAAAATGGGATCTTGGCGCAAAATTTGCACCTCACCCATCCCCCGCGAAGCTGCGTGGGAGGCGACTGCGGCTTGCAAGGCTGGCACATTGCTGCCTAAGCCGCTGCCCAGCACAAGCGGGCCCGTCAGGTTCAGCGCCGTGGCAACTTCGGCTGCCAACCCGGCCAAATCTGATCCTGCACGGTCCACCAGTTCCAGTGCGTGTTCATGGCCGCTTTGCGCTGCCGCGAAGATCACCGGTGAGGCAGCCGCCCAATAGCGCCTGGTTGTACCCTGATGGAAATGGGCAATGAGTGATTGGGGCTCGCTCAGTCCGCAATACTTGAGCAGCCCGGCCGTCAGCGCATCGACGTCCTTGCCTGCGTCCATGCGCCGCAGGCTGTACCTGACAGCCTCGCGTGCCAACCAGTATCCGCTTCCCTCATCCCCCAGCAGGTAGCCCCACCCACCAGCGCGGGCTTGCTCTCCTGCCTCGTTGATCCCCCAAGCGGCGGAGCCTGTCCCGGCAATCACGGCAACTCCGAAGCTCAGGCCTGCCGCCGCCAGCAACAGCCGGGTGTCATGCACCACGTCAATCTGGGCACCCGGCACAAAAGGAGCAATGAGTTCCCTGAGTGCGCGGGCATCGCTGTCCGTATCAACACCCCCAGCACCGGCAAGGAGCCGGCTCGCCCCGTCCACATCCAGTGCGGCGAACAATGCTGCCATGTTCTCTACGGCGGTTTCCCGGCTAACATTCTGAACGTTGGTGCTGCCTACGCTGGCGTCACTACTGATAATGCCGTCCGTCCAGACGATGCCTCGCGTTTTCGAGCCGCCAATGTCCAGCCCAACAAAGCGCGATGGGGCAGAGGAAAAGTTCAAGGGGTTTTTGTCCACACACCTAGACTAATGCCATGTTCATCACACCCTTGATTGCCGCACCCATGGCTGGCGGAACCACGACGACGGAACTCGCCTTGGCTGCCCAAGGTGCTGGCGCCTTTGCCTTCGCCGCCGGAGGCTATAAGACTGCTGACCAGCTCGCCGCACATATTGCCCCCTTGCGGGCCACAGGACTTGACTTTGGTGTGAACTTATTTGTTCCCCGGGATGATCCCTTGAGTGCACGTGGCGTGGCTGCTCTTTCCGCGTACCGGACCTCCCTGCGCTCCACCGCACAGCGCTACGGGGCGCAGTTGCCCGCCGTGGCACCGGATGAGGACAAAGTGCAAGACTATTGGACCGAGAAGATGGCCCTGCTCTTGGCAGATCCAGTTCCGCTGGTCAGTTTCACTTTTGGCCTGGCGTCCAACGAAGTGGTGGCCAGCTTGCACAAGGTTGGCACCCGGGTGGCTGCCTCCGTGACGAACGTGGCTGAGGCTCTCGCGGCTGGCGCTACGGGTGTGGATGCTCTGATTGTTCAGCACGCAGGTGCGGGTGGGCACACCGCCGCTTTCCTGCCGTCAAAAGCGACGCCACCCGATGCCAGCGGTACGCTGGCCCAGCTGGTTGCCGCAATCGGGGCGGCTGTGAGCTTGCCGTTGGTAGGCGCGGGCGGCGTCAGCGGCCCCTCTGATGCCAAAGCCGCTTTGGCCGCCGGAGCTGTTGCGGTGGCAATTGGAACTGCTCTCATCCGCACCGATGAGAGTGGCGCCCGGCAGCTCCACAAGGATGCCTTGGCAGACCCGTTCTACACCGAAACCGCCATGACACGGTCCTTTACCGGCAAGCCGGCCAGGGCGCTGGTCAACGAGTTTGTCCGTGAGCACACCGCCTGCGCACCTGAGGCTTATCCCGAGGTTCACTTCCTGACCGCGCCCCTGCGCAGCGCTGCTGCCGCCGCGCAAGATCCCCGCGCTGTGAACCTCTGGGCCGGGATCGGTTGGAAATCGGCGCAGAGCGGGCCCGCAGCCGCGGTAGTGGGAAGTTTTCTGCACGAACTCTAATTATCTCCACGAACCTCGAGTGAATAGGCGCCACCAGCGGCCGCACCGCTGCCCACCCCACTCCGGCGCCGGGCTGATGCTTACGCTGGGCCGGCGCCGGGCTGCGCTACAGCTGGGCTGATAGCCCAATTGTTCGGGAATTTGCTAGAATGGCGAACTTACGGACGGCATTTTTGCCGACATTTCCGACAGCCACGCATACCTTGGAGGATCCCATGGCATCAAACGCGAAGAACGTTCGGCGCGACACGGCTCAGGCGGGTCTCCATGCGGAACCCTTGGACGCCGTCGACCGGCAGATCATTGACACGCTAGTGGCGGATGCCAGGATCACTAACCGGGACCTTGCCGACGCCGTGGGAATTGCCCCGTCCACAGCCCTGATGCGCACCCGGGCCCTCATGGAACGTGGCGCCATCGAAGGCTTTGAAGCGAAGCTGAACCTCGCCTCGATTGGTAGATCCGTGCAGGCCCTCATAGCCGTTAGGCTGCGCGCTCATGACCGGGACCAGATTGACACCTTTACAGCGCGGGTCCCGCAGCTTCCCGAGGTGCTCTCGACGTTCCACACCTCTGGTTCCGTAGATTATCTGCTGCATATTGCCGTCCGAGACACCGACTCTCTGCGTGACTGGGTTCTGGATAACCTCACCACCGACCCCGTTGTTGGTCATACTGAGACCACCTTGGTGTTCAAACACATGCCCGGCCACGCGGGTCCGTTGAACTAGCTTCGGAACACTTTTACCGCTCACCTCACCCATAATAGGCAGGTGAGCATTATTGATAACGCCGTATACGTTGACGGCTTGCGCTTTGCCAATCCCAACAGCCTAGATCAGACCTACGAGGTTATGGATTCTTGCGACGGCATGGCCTGGATAGGCATTTTCCGTCCCGACGCAGCTGAGATGCAATCGCTCGCTGCAGAATTTTCGCTACACGAGCTGGCTGTAGAAGATGCGATCAAAGCCCATCAGCGGCCCAAACTGGAACGGTACGACGACGTCCTCTTCACCGTGCTACGGCCCGCCAGATACTTTGATGAGACCGAGGCTGTGGAGTTCGGTGAGCTTCACATTTTTACCGGCAAAGACTTTGTCATCACCATCCGCCATGCCGAAACACCAGGACTGGCTTCAACCAGATCCCGGCTCGAGTCAGATCCGGATTTACTGGCGCAAGGTCCCGAAGCCGTGCTGTACGCCATCTTGGACCAGGTTGTGGATGACTACAAGCCCGTAGTCCAGGGTCTGGAAAACGATATCGACGAGATTGAGGACCAGCTTTTTTCCGGCGACCCCCACGTCTCACGGCGCATTTATCAACTGTCCCGGGAAGTCACCCAATTCCAGCGCGCCATCCACCCACTGCGGGGCATGCTGGAAAAACTCAAAAACGGATTCGAGAAATACCACGTCAACGTTGAGCTGCAGCGCTTTCTGCGCGATATAGAAGACCACATTGAAATTGTCACCGCCCAGGCCGACTCCTTCCGTGATCTCCTGCAAAATGCCCTGATCGTGGACGGGACCCTGACCACCAACCGTCAAAATGAAGCCAGCGCAGCCGAAAATCAGCAGATGAAGAAGATCTCATCCTGGGCCGCCATCTTATTTGCCCCCTCCTTTGTGGGATCGGTGTACGGCATGAACTTTGAGAACATGCCGGAGCTTCACTGGAGCCTGGGCTACCCCTTTGCCCTGGCCTTGATGTTCCTGGTGGGCCTTGTCATGTATCTCATCTTCAAAAAGAAGACCTGGCTTTAGTCCGGGCTGTGCCTGCTAAGGCTGTGCTGTGGTGACCTGTGCCGCTTAGGTCCTAGCCAGTGCTGCGATGTCATCAAGGAAGCTTTCAGCCACGGCATCACTGACGGTGGCCGTGGTCTCACCAATGGTTTCTAGGTAGTTCTCTGTCACCGGGCCACGGCGGCCGGTGAGTGGCGCGCCGTCGGCCATGGCCTTCTCCAGCGCTCGCTGGGAGGCGCTGCGGGCAGCGAACTCAATGTCAGCCGGGGAGAATCCGGCGCTGGCCCCCACCAGCGCCTGTACGTCAATCTCCGCCACCACATGGGCCGGAATGAAGCGGTTCCACATAGCAGAGCGAGCCGCCTCATCAGGGAGTCCGATGGGGATCACGTAATCGAAACGGCCGTGGCGCAGGAACGCGGAATCCAGCGAGCGGATGAAGTTGGTTGCACACACCAGCAGCCGACCAGGCTGGTCGCGGAACGCCGGAATAATTTTCAGCAGCTCATTGGTGACACCCTGCATGGGCGACGGCGGCTCGCCGGACCGCCGCGAGGCGATCTCTTCCACCTCATCGATGAACACAACTACGTGCTCCAACTCCGCAATTTCCAGGAACGTCTGGCGCAGGGCACCGGCCAAGCCGCCGGGCTCCCCTGCCAGCCGGGACGGAAAGACTTCCACAAAAGGCCATTCAAGACGGGACGCAATGGCCTTGGCAAAGGTGGTTTTTCCCGTTCCTGGAGGACCAAAAAGAACGACGGCGCGCGGCGGCACCACTCCGAATTCCTCCGCAAGCTCCGGCTCTGCCAAAGGCAGAACAAGCCTTCGCTCAAGTAATTCCTTCTCTGCCGTCATGCCCGCAACACGGTCCCAGAGGTCCCGTGGCAGAACCCTTCCGCCAAGCTCGTCCAGTGCGCCGCGCTCTGCCCGCTGGACCGGGATCCGCCGTTCAAAGTAGCGCAGATTCTTCTTCACCACGAACCCTCGGTTGGTGAAAGCCTCTACCCGCGTTTGGGTCTCAGGCATGAGTGCGGAGAGTTTATTCAGGCCATGGGCTTCCATCCGGTTCTCCACAGCGGCCAGAAGCATGGTGCCAATGCCGCGCCCACGGAAGCTCGGCACGGTGGCTAGGAAAACGATCCAGCCTTGATCGTGAGCGGCCCTGGCAACCGCGGCGCCAATGACCTGTTCGCCTTGTACCGCCACCACGGCATGGTCCTTCTCGCAGGAAGCAAGAACTTCGGAAAGATCATAGACAGGCGCCACATCACTCTCACGCAGCGACTGCCACAGGGCAAGGATGCCTTCAACATCTTGTGAATGAAAATCCCGGATTGTCCATGCGCTCATGTCCCTGCCGCTCCTTTGCGTTAGCCAGTGAATGCATCATGGCACGCCCCGCCTCATCAGAGAAATTGTTGCGACGCTCACTTTGGAGCTGCCCCGAGCTCTGAGGCAACGCCCTGTGGTTAACTTCACGCCGTTTCTGGAAACAAAACCCGCTCCAGCAACGCTAAATCCAAATGAGAACATTTTCCCCACAGAAAGTTGCATCATGACCATCGAGATAACCCGCGAATTCGACCTGGACAGCGAACTCATCCTAGACAGTGATGCTGCAGCGGCCCTCTTTTTGGAGGCTCGCACGGCCAACAGCTGGGCTGATGAACAGATCAGCGACGAGACGCTGCAGGCCGTCTATACGCTGACCAAAATGGGCCCTACTGCCATGAACATTCAGCCGTTACGCATCGCCTGGATCCGATCCAGTGAAGCCCGCGCGCAATTGGTTGAGCACATGAATGAGGGCAATAAAGTCAAGACCCTCGCCGCCCCCATGGTTGCCGTTCTGAGCTACACCAACGAATGGCACAACCTGCTTGAGCGCACCACGCCGCACATGGCCTCAATGGCTCCCACCTTTGAAAAAAACCTTGATAGCCGCAATACCATGGCAGTTACCAATGCGCATATGCAGGCCGGGTACTTCATTCTTGCTGCGCGTGCAGCAGGCCTTGCGGCAGGACCCATGACAGGATTCGATGCCTCAGGAGTTGACGCCCACTTTAATGCAAATACCTCTTGTAGCGCATTCATGGTGGTGAACTTGGGCAAGCCCAGCGGTGTTATCGATCGCCAGCGCCTTCCCCGGCTGGATTTTGACTCCGCAACCGTAACGTTGTAATAATCTATTTCAAGTTTCTAACCTCGTTATGAAATTGTCTTTCACACGACACGTTGTCCTCCTTTTTCATCGAGGACAACGTGTTTTTTTGCATTACTGCGCTAAATTTCGGCAATTTTCAGTTTTCCCAAGGCGGTAGCAATGACATATTTTCATAGGATAGAAACCCTCACTTCCCTAAGTCTGCTAGTTAATCAACGCACGCGTGCGGCGTTGCTCTCCACGAGGCCGGTCACACTCTTTCGCTTTACCATTGCTATGGATAACATGGGTCACGTGTGACCTGTATCTCCAAAATTCAGCGAAGGATGAACTCGTGCGTTCCATGTGGAAAAAGACTCTGGCCATGGCGGTGGTGGCACCTGCCATGCTGCTGTCAATGGCGGCACCGCCCGCGCTGGCTGCCCCGGGCGACCCCGTATCAACTAATCTCGCTCTGGCTTCCGCCGGTGCAACCGTCACCTCCTCCGGTGACGAATCCGTCGGGAGCAACGGCCCCGACCTTGCCATCGACGGCGGCGACACCACCCGGTGGTCCTCAGAGCACTCCGACACTGCACAGTTGACGGTGAAACTGGCCAAACCTGCCGCAATTGACAAGATTGTCATCAAGTGGGAGAAGGCATGCGCAGCCCAGTACAAGCTGCAGGTCTCCACTGACGGCGTGAGCTTTGTAGATGCCACGGACGTGATCTCCCGCGCCAACTGCGCCCCGGAGACGCCCGACACCCAGACCATCAAGTCTTCCCTGGCTGGCACAAAGTACCAGTTTGTGCGCATGCAGGGCATCGCCCGTACTCCCATCGCGGGAAACAAGTGGGGCATCTCCCTCTTTGAAATGGAAGTGTGGGGCGTCCCGGCAGCTCCCGCCCAAAACATTGCACTGGCTTCAGCCGGGGCAACCGTCAGCGCCTCCGGCCAGGAAGTAGCCGGCCAGTGGGGCCCCGCTCTGGTCATTGACGGAGATACCGACAGCACCAAGCCCAATGCACAGCAGTCACGCTGGTCTTCCAACACCGCTGACAGCGCCAACATCACTGTGAAGCTAGCCGCCCCTACTGTCATTGATCACGTGGCCATCGTGTGGGAAAAGGCTTGTGCTGCGAAGTACAAGCTGCAGGTCTCAACCGACGGCATCACTTTTGTGGATGCCACCGACGTAATCGCCCCAACATGCAACACGCGCGACGTGCAGAAGCTCAAAGCCGGTGTTGCCGCCAACGCGTACCAGTATGTTCGTATGCAAGGCATTGAGCGCACCCTCATTGGGGGCCAGAAATACGGCATCTCCTTGTGGGAGTTTGAGGTCTGGGATGGCGAAGAAGTCGCCACTCCAGCACCTGTGTCAGAGCCCGTCAACCTGATCCCGTTGCCGGTCAATATGGAAACACCTGACGAGGCGCCGTTCAAGCTGGGCGCAGGTTCACGCATCGTGGCCAACAACGCCGTGACCGCGAAGAGTGCCTCCTTCCTGGCCGAGCTCTTCCGCACCTCCACAGGTCTGGCCCTGCCGGTAGTGAATGGCAGCACCGGCGATGCCGATGACATCGTATTGCTCCAGACCCCTGGTGACATCCCTAATCTGGGTGCTCAGCTCCAGGCGGAGGCATACACGCTCAGCGTCGACGCGCTCACAGGTGCCAAGATCACCGCAGCCACCGACGATGGCATCTTCAACGGTGTCCAGACACTGCGTCAACTTTTCCCGGCATTCATTGAGTCCAAAACCAAGGTCAACGCCACTTGGACGGCTCCTGCCGTGGAAATCTCCGATGCCCCCCGCTTCGACAAGCGCGGCATGATGCTAGATGTCGCCCGCGAATTCAAGAACCCTGACGAAGTCAAGGCCATCATTGATTCGCTGGCTTCCTACAAGATCTCCACACTGCATATGCACCTCGCAGATGATCAGGGCTGGCGCATCGAGATCACCAATGAGGGCAAAGTAGCTGGCGATGACATCGACTACAACCAGCTGACTGAGATTTCCGGCAAGGGCGGCATGACTCAGTTCAACCGCACCTACATGGACCTCTTGGGTAACACTGGCTTCTACACCCAAGCTGAATACAAGGACTTGGTAGCCTACGCCGCCGATCGCCACATTGAGATCATTCCTGAGATTGACGTCCCCGGCCACACCTCGGCCATTCTGCACGCCATTCCGCAGCTCAACACCGCTGGAACGAAGCCGAACGTTGACGAGTGGGGCGTTGTTCCCGAAGATGGAACCGGCAACGTTGGTACGTCCACCTTGGATGTTGCTGCCCCGCAGACCTGGACGTTCCTGGAACACGTCTTCGGCCAGATCGCCGAGATGACCACCAGCGAATACATCCACATTGGTGGCGACGAGTCCCATGTGACGGGCCACGACAACTACGTGGAGTTCATCACCAAGGCAGTGAAGCTCATCCACGATTTGGATAAGAAGCCCATTGGTTGGAACGAGGTCGCCATTGGTGGTCTGGAGGCCGGGGACGGCATTCAGTACTGGACCGGCGGCACCGCCGACACGCTGAGGGCCATCAAGGACAAGGGCGCCAAGCTCATGGTTTCCAATGGCTCCACGGCGTACCTGGACATGAAGTACAACGCCAAAACCCCGATTGGCCTGACGTGGGCCGGCATGGGCGACTTCCCCAAGTACTACGACTGGAATCCGGCTGCTGTCGTCAAAGATGGCACCACCAATCTCCCCGATTCAGCCATCCTGGGCGTTGAAGCCCCGCAGTGGTCCGAGACCATTCGTGGCGGCAAGCAGACTGAATTCATGGTCTTCCCGCGCGTAATTTCCTTCGCTGAAGTTGGCTGGACGCCTCAGGCAAAGCGAAACGTCAATGACTTCAAGGTCCGCATGGCCTCCATGGGTTCGCGCTTGCTGGCTGCCGACACCAACTTCTATGACGGCAACCAAGCCAAGTGGACCCCCGCCATGGCAGGCTTGCCGGTGGCAGTCTCCCCCGGCAAGAGCCTGAAGCTTGACGTTGGCCAGCTGGCAGCCCCCGGCACCAAGGCTTCTGCCGATGGCGCCACTATTGCTGTCGATGCTGTTGATGACGCCGACGGCGTGAGCGCCTCGAGCATCTTGGGGAACTTGGGCGTAAGTGTCAACTGGGGCGATGGCTCAGCCGCCACCCCGGCAACCTTTACGGCTAACACAGCCCGTAACCACATGTCCGCTGGCAGCCTTTACCAGCTGCAGGGCACCCACAGTTATGCGAGCGCAGGGACCTTCACCGGAACGCTGACCGCTTCCAACGGCACAACCGCACAGTTCACCGTGGTTGTTGCTGCTGGTACGGCAGATCCCAAGCTCCCCTATGTTTGGGATTCGACTCAGACCCCAACGTTGTCCACAACAGCAGCCACTGTTCGTGCCGGTTACCGGGCCCTGACCACTTTGACAGGGTTCGTTCCTGGTGAATATGTGACTCTCAACCTGGGCGGCAACAAGGTTGGTACCGTCCTTCCTGATGCCGAAGGCAAGGTAACACTGCAGATGCCGGTGTACCCGAGCACTTATGGCGGCAAGAACACCCTCACGGCCACTCAAGGTGAGCGCACTGCCAGCACCACATTGAACGTCGAATCAAATATGGTTCCACTGACGAACAAAATCACGCAGAGCGAGATCAAGATCGCCTCAGTATCCTCCGAGGAACTGACGGGTGAAACAGCCCCCAACGGACCTGCTGCGGCGCTCCTTGATGGCAAGAAAGAAACTTTCTGGCACACCAAGTGGTCAAGCCCTGCCGGTAATTTCCCACACTCAGTGGTCTTTGACCTGGGCAAAAACTACGACGTGACGGGCTTTGAGTACACTCAGCGCCAGTCAAACACCAACGGCAAGTTCAAGGACTACGAACTCTATGTATCCGAGAACACCACCGATTTTGGCACCAAGGTAGCCAGCGGTTCATTCTTGGACGTGAGCCGTCCGCAGGTCATTGACATTGCCGGGAACAAGGTTGGCCGTTACGTGAAGCTGGTTGGTCTGAACTCCGTTGAAGGCAATAACTTCGGTGGCGGTGCAGAAGTAAACATTGGCGGTGTCCTCCCGGGCACCACTGAGCCCACCACGGACCCGACAACGGAACCCACCACCGAGCCCACAGTAACGGCGTCACCCTCGGTTGAGCCCACGGTAACGGCCTCACCCTCGGTTGAGCCCACAGCCACCACGGACCCGACAACGGATCCCACCACGGATCCGACGGTAACGGCCTCACCCTCGGTTGAGCCCACAGCCACCACGGACCCGACAACGGATCCCACTGCCGACCCGACGGTAACGGCCAGCCCCTCGGTTGAGCCCACAGCCACCACGGTGCCCACAACCACCACGGAGCCGACAGTAGATCCTTCTACACCCGCAGACGGTGCACCCACAGCAGTTTTGAGTGATGCATCGGTGGCCCCGGGCGAGGAACTGACCATTACGGGCAGTAACTTCAAGCCAGGCAGCACGGCCACCTTCACACTGCATTCGGATCCCATTGTTTTGGGCACCGCAATTGCAAACAGCGAAGGAATCGTTTCCCTCAAGGTCACGCTGCCTTCCACTGTTACCCCGGGCGTTCACACCGTTATCATCACGGGACTGGGCAGCAACGGTGAAGCCGCCGAAGCAAGTGTCAAGTTGACCGTGGTAGCTGCTGCTAGCTCCACCAGCAGCACGCAAGCAGGCAATTCCAACAATGACGACCTCGCCTCCACCGGTGCAGGTACTACGCCGTTCCTCTTGGGCGGACTGTTGTTGGTTGTGGCTGGTGCGTTTACGCTGATCAGCCGCCGCAAGCGGAAGTCCTCACACGCCTAACCTTCGGGTTTAGGCGGCATTAGAATAGTGCGGGTCCCGATGACATGTGTCATCGGGACTCGCACTATTTTTATGCTCTTAGAGCTTCCACCCCGTGGTTCCAAAAGACATAGCCAAGCAGTTTTGCAGCTTGATGTGCTCTTGCAATCATCCACTGATGTTTGCTGGCGCCAGCCACTTCAAGCACGGCTAAAAGTCGGTGCTGGAAGGTTTCAAGTCAAGCGGTATCAAGGCGAGGTAGTTAGCCGTTAGCTTGCATTATTCTTTCGATAGTTTCTGCTGGCTGGGTGACTTTCCGGTGTGCGGAGGTAGTTGTTAAGTTCGGAGGCCTGTCGACAGGCCTCCGAACTTAACAACTACCTCCGCACCGCCCTCATCAAGTGGCTCATGCCGCTGAACTTGTGCAGTGAATACTCCCCCGGTTGGGCTGCGCCGCAGGTGTCCGCATTCGTGCACACCGCGACCCTACTGACCTAGATTTGGGGTTCTCCGCAAGTAGTGGACACAGGGTCTGCCTCACACTGCTTGCGGGGCCCCGGGTGTGGGCAACCGGCGAGACGTCGGTCCAACCAGAGCACAGTCAGGAACTACCCTGAGATCTATCCTGACGTACTTCAACTAAAAATAGACCAGGCCATAACGACTGGTTCCTGATTCTCCCCAAACGTGGTCAAGCCAACTTACTGTCACCGTGGAAGTGCTCCAGCCCGCCATTGCAGGGACCCCAAGCACCGCCCCTGAATGCAGCGTGACAGTCCACGCCGCCGGCACCAAAGATGTGCCGGCATGGAAGCCTTGATCGTCACCGATGCCGGTTAGTCACAGGATATTGAGATGGGCCACGAGCGCCTACCCCACACCCAAGAACTGTCTATCGCGGTTGGTAGGTCTCTCACCAAAATCCTTGTTGCGACCAACGCAGAAGGGCCCTGCGCCACCGTATATACGGTGGCGCAGGGCCCTTCTGAGTTTTGCGGCTTAGCCTATGGGCCTACCCGATCCTGCGTCCACGGCCACGCTGGCGCAGTCCCACAACCAACCCGCCAGCCAGGAGCAGAAGTGCCGCGAAGGAAGCCAGTACGGCAGCGTTACTACCCGTGCTCGCCAGATCGTCACCTGAATCGGTAGCTGTCGACGTTGCAGTGGCGGTCGACGCCGCGGTGGCAGTCGTTCCCGGCTTAGTCGGCTCAGTCGTTCCCGGCTTAGTCGGCTCAGTCGTTCCCGGCTTAGTCGGTTCCGTTGTGGGCGGCTTAGTCGGTTCCGTTGTGGGCGGCTCGGTGACTTCTGCTGCTACAACCGTGATATCCAGTGATCCGGTAGCGGCTTGACCGGCCGGGTTGGTTCCGTTGACTCGTAAGGTGTAGTCACCCAGAGCACTCTCAGCTGGAATACGAGTCTTCAGCACAGCATTGCCGTCCGCATCGGCCGTGGCCTGCTCAGAGTCGCCAGGAGCAAGACTCAATGCAGCAGCGCTGCCCGATTCCAGTGCGAACGTGACATCACTGCCCGGTTTGAGGTCCGGTACAGTCACGGTGAAGGCGCTGCCCGGGTGCAAAGCCCCGGTGCCTTCTCCAAGGGCTGGGCTCAATGCAGCCGCTTCACTGACATCTGCTTCACGTTCGCCAGGTTCAAAACCAACCGGCGGGGTGATGACAGGCTCCTCACCATTGGTCCCGTAGACACGCATTTCTGCGGCTGCGGCAAAGCCCAAACCGTTGTGGGCGTTGAGGCCCTCAAACTTGACGTAGCGTGCAGTCTTTCCTGCCGGGATGGGCAGAAGCTGCATTTGCACACCGGTAGTCAGGCTTCCCGAGGCAACAGCGGTGCCCCAGGTGACGCCGTCGTTAGATACATAGAGCTTGTAGTCCTTGATGCGACCATTGTCTCCACCATCCTGGCGGCCTTGGAACCCAACGCCTGTCAGGGTGTAGTCCTCGGAAAGGTCAAACACCACCGAGTGCGGGTACGGACTGCTGGCAGTGTCGTATTTGGAGTGCCAGATGGTGGAAACATTTCCGTCAAGGACATTACTGACGGGGCCTTCGGCGCCTGTTGCCGCCTGCTGGGAGTCCGTGGTCACCTTGAGCTTGTTCAGCGGAACCATGCCGGTTGACTGCACCGGAAGGGAGATCTGCTCGGAGACATGCTTGGTGATGTTCTCGTTGAAGTACACGGCCGCTGCCGTCACAGGCGTTGAGGTACCGCCAGCGTTAGCGGCCGGAACGACAACCCAGGTGGTGGATACGCTTGCACCCTCAGCTACCGAATCGAAAAGGTTTCCGTTCTGGTTCTTGACCAAGAACGTCCAGCCTGCCGGCGGGGTGCCCAGGCTCAATTCAACGTTGGTGGCAGCAGTTGCTTCAGTATTAGTGAAGGTCGTAACAATCTCGGCAGGTACCTGGGGGCTAAGTGCTGGCAACGCGCCAACCTTAATAGTGGCGCAACCGGGCTGGTTGGCGGCGGGGCCAAGGTCCCGTACCACCATGTTGTCCATCACCATGTCTGTTGATCCGCTGCCAATGCGGCGCAGTCCAACCCATGCGGAGTCGCAGCCAGCTACAAACTTGCTGGAGAAACTCGTCGTCGCAAGGGCAGGAGTAAGCGTAACTTTATTGATTTCCTTTGAGATAACAGCGGATCCGGTCATCTCATCTGCGCCCGTCACCCACTGCCATTGCGAGGCACCGTTGGACTGGTAGTCAAAGGTGATCTCGTATTCATGCCCAAACGCGAACGGCAAAGTTACAGGAGTCGAACGGTAAATCAGGCCTGCACGCTCGTTGTGAGCCTTGAGTGAGTGAGTGCCGCCCTTTTCGGTGATGACGTCATCAACCTGGCCTGTACCCTTCCATGCCTTCTGAGTGAACGGTGCATGGAGCTGGCTGATGCTCGTCTGCGGATCTGAGAGCCCGCCGTTGTTGCCCTTGAAGAACGGGCCCCAACCGGGCTGATTGCCTTCGAAATCCTCAGTGAAGACCACATTGCCACCGATGGCCGGCAACGTAGTGGGGACAATAGCCAGCGGCTTGGTCATGAGCGTGTTCAACGGCGCATCGGTCATGACGCGGACGTCGTCGATGGTTACCTTGGCGGCACCTGCTGCGGCAGAAACCTCAATCTTCACCGTACCGTTGGCCGGGGCGGTGAAGGTCAGCGGGGCCCGCTGTGAGTACGTTTCGCTCTTGGAATCAGAGGCCATGCGGTTCTGTGCCGGGGTGATCGCGAAGGAGTTCTCCGCGGATAGCCCTGAGCCGGTTGCCTTCAGCGTTGTTGCACGGCGTTTGCCCTGCTCAATCTCAATGTTGGCGCTGACTGTGTACTTTTTGCCCGCAGTCAGTCCGGTCACGGTCTGGGAAATGGACGACGCCGAGTCCCCCAGCACCGCTACATTGTCACCGATCGCTGTGCGCTGGGCCTGTGCGCCACCTGTGGCACCCCAGGCGCTCAGGTTTCCGGTATTGAAACCGGGGTCAACGAGTCCTGAATCTGCACCGTAGTTAGCTGCAGGCTGGGGAGCCTTGCCGCCAACCGGAACCAGTACGTAAGCGGTGCCTGCTTCTGCGGTCAGCGTGACCTTACCGGCAGCTGCGGCAACGTCGGAGACTTTGACCCGGCCGTTGTCCGTGAGCTTGAACAGTTCAAGGTTGGTGTTGCCAGCAAAAGTGGCGGGGAGATCGAACGTGGCAGTTCCTCCCGCAGCGTTGTAGTGGTAGAGCTTGGTGGCCTTATTGGGATTTGAGACGGTGTCCGGATCCGCTACATCTTGCCACGGGATCAGGTATTTGTTGCCGTCAATGACAAGCTTTCCGTCGAGGGTGACCTTGCGGACACCGCCCACCATGTCAATGGCTACCTTGTGCCCGTCAGAGTCTTCGAGCTTGGCCGAGGTACCAGCATTCCACTGTGTGAGTTCGTAGTGCTGGAGGAACTTGGTGGGAAGGTTATCACTCCATACCTTGGAATAGGTGGCGTTAAAGTCCTTCTGGCCTGACCAGCCTTCATAGTCCTTGACTACCTGGCCACCGAGCAGCGGATCAATGTTCCACAAGTCGCGGTCTGAGTTGGCGATGAAGCGGATCATCTGTGAGCTGATGCCCTGATTTCCACCATAGTTTTTGTCATTGGCCCAGTGGGACCAAATGGAGTTGTTTTCAAAACGCGAGGCATACTCGGTAGTGATTTCATAGCCCATCTTCTGCAGGTTATTGGCTAAACCATCGGCCATCGCCCCGCTTTCCAGGTAGGCGTCTATGTAGAGACTCTTGACTCCGGGAACGGTGTCCTTCAGCTCCTGAAAGCGGTCAAGGACGTTGCCCGATCCGAGGTCATGAGGCATGTCGATGAGGTACGCGCTGTTGAGCCAATCCCAGCCTCCGCGACGGGTGCCAATGAGCTCTTCGTTGAAATACTGTGCCTGCGCGTAGGCCTCTGTGGCGTTGACGTGAACACCAAACTCGGCATTATAGTTTGAGCCCTCATTGACCAGGGTGTTGAAGTCTCCTGCGCCACCGGCTCGGGTATTGATGTCATTACCGTAGTCGGGGTGAGCTGCATCGTGGCCCTCACTTTGGTATCCCTTTTCCAAAATCCACTGCCCGAGGTTGTCAGTAGCCATGGAGAAACGTTTGACGTTATCCAAGGTCTTCAGGAAGGGGTTGGTGGCTGCACTACCGAAGTTAAAGGGGATGCGGGAGACTACCCTGTCAGGAATTTTATCTGAGCCCAAGGGCTTTTCAGAGTTCTTGCGGAAGGCAATGGCTGCATCCTGCCAGTCCACAGAACCGGAAGCATTCACATCACCGGCAAGAACTACAGTGGCCTGCGGCAAATCAAAGGTGGACACGCGGGGGTCCGTGGCGCCGACGGGGTGGTAGGTGAAGGTGCCAGGTGAGAGTGAGGCTACCTTTGCCCCTGCCGCGCCGTTCTGAATCTCCGATAACAGGCGCTTGTTCCACTCGTTGTTGCCTGAATCTTCCGTGGCGTTAGTGATGATGCCTGCGGCCAGATCGGAGGTGTTGACAAAACCGTAGGGTGTTCCAACCGCGGCGGCATCTACCGGACTACCTGCGGTGACGGACAGGATTTTGTCCTTGTTGGTGGTGGTGTCGTCCGTGTTCTCCGTCCGGGCCAAGGTGGCGCCGGACTCGGTGGAGCTGACTGAGAGGACGGAGTGGCCTGGAATGGACAGAGTATTTAGGGTAGCTTCGCCGGCGCCCGTGACCTTTATGACCTTGAATTCAACCGTGTTGGCTGCCGTAACAGTAATGGTCGAGGTGATGACAAGCGCCGGATCTGCAATGGTGGAGACGTAGGTGGCGGTAGCTCCAGTGACGCTCACAGTGGTGGTGGCCGTTTTAGACTGGCCATTAACCAAGAAGGTTGCTAGCGGCTTGCTCTGCCCACCAATGACTTTTCCATCAAGAGTGTAGGAAACCACCTGAGGAAAGGCATCGCCCACGGCAACGTTCAGACCTTGGCCATTGCTCAGTGAGAGCGTGCTGGCATCCCCCGGAGCGGCCGATGCCGTAGTGGCAAGGCCCACGGCAGTCGAGGACATGATGGCCAGCGCTGTCATTGTTGCGAGTGTACCGCGCCAATAACCCGACCTGTGTTTTTGCGCAGAATTTCTCCTGTGCCGTTCATTGTTCTGAGCCATTAATCCACCCTTTTTGGGACAGTTCCCGCTCCGTAGTCAGCGAAAATACCGCTGAGCCACCCAGTGATCCCTGCACTCTACTTGTTATGGATAACACTCTATAGAGTGACCGGCATTACATTCAACGCCTCGGCCCAATGTTACGGAGACTCAACACTCCACTCTGCTCTGGTCAGCCAAGGGCTATCCCCAGAAGCAGAGAAGGAACCGTTGCCATACTGCTTGTGGCAGGAGGGCAACGGTTCCTTGACTGGCGTTGACTACATTCAACACTGCAACGCGATCAGGCAGTGGCGCTTTGACAGTGGCGCTTTACCTTAGTGCGCTTGCTTGCGGCGGCGGCTCATGACGGTGACGCCACCCACCAGGAGCAGCAATACACCGGCGGACAACATCACGGTTGCCGAGGAGGCACCAGTGTTGGCCAGTGAATCATCACCTGTGCCCGCTCCTGCGGGAGCTGTGGGTGCCGGCACGGTAGCTGGCACCGTCGGCCCCGTGGTGGGATCCGTGGTCGGATCCGTGGTCGGATCCATCGTCGGCCCCGTGGTCGGATCCGTGGTCGGATCCGTGGTGGGACCCGTGGTGGGACCCGTGGTCGGATCCGTGGTCGGATCCGTGGTCGGATCCGTGGTGGGACCCGTGGTCGGATCCGTGGTGGGATCCGTGGTCGGATCCGTCGTCGGAGCGGCTTGAACCGTCAGCTCGGCAGATTCACTGATGGCAGTTCCCAAGCCGTTGCTAAAGACGGCACGGAATGCAGAACCATCGTGGCTCATCTCTACCGAATCCATGGTGAGCGTTGCCTTCGTGGCACCGGCAATCGCTGTCCAAACTTCTCCGTCAGAGGAGATTTCCCACTGGATAGTTGCGGCCGGGTTTGCGGTGGCCACAGCCGTGAACTCTGCGGTTTTGCCAGCCGTGGCACTCACATCTTCTGGTTGTACCGTGACAACGGGTGCCCCCAGCACAGCAGCAACGTTCAAGGTTGCCGGCGTTGAGAACACCTGACCGGCTGGTCCGTTGATCATCGCACGGTACTGGGTACCATCCATCTCCGCGGACACAGCCGGAACGGTCAGTGCAGTGCCCTGGGTGGCGGCAATATCAGTCCACGCTCCGCCAGCATTAGACTGCCACAACACCGAGGTGCTGGGAGCGCCAACAAAACTGCTGAAGAAGTATGCGCTGTTCCCCTGCGTGACAGTGGTGTCATCAGGGTTCAACGAGGCTACGGGGGCCTGAACGGCCGTGGTCATGGTGAAATCATCACAGAAACCTGCGCCGGAGCCACCTGGCTTGTAGCAGTAAACGGTCACTGCCTTGGTGTTACCGGAGTTGAAAGCAATGGTTGTGTATTTCATCTCCGGCGTTGTAACAGAGGCGAACTTCTGGTACTGATCGGGGTTGTTGGCATCCTGATTTCCAGTAAAGTTCTTCAGGCCCAAGCGCACCTCCGAGCCGTCAGCCGAGGCGACCCACCCGCTGAACAGGTAGTCGGTGTTGGGCTGCAGAACCACTGGGAACTGCTCGGAAGAGCCTGCGCCCGTGATCTTCAAAGCAAAGTTGCCGGAAACTGCCTTGGCCTCATCACGGGAAGTGTTCCATGCACCCCAAGGGGTGTTGGACAGCGCCTCAAACGAACCATCCACAATCCTGTTATCAACTGCAACCATGCTCACATCAGAGCAGCCCGCCGTGCCATCACAGTTGATGGCAACGGTTGTCGCGTCCAAAGCGGTGGAGAAAATGACATCACCGTTGCTGCCAGCCGGGGTTTTGAAGCCCTTGGGGTTGGTAACTGAAAGCGTTGCACCGGCAGCAAGTGTGCCGGAGACCTTGTAAGTGGTGTTCGTGCGAACAGGCACCTTGGTCAGTGCTGCACCGGTTGCAATGGTCTCGCCATCAACGTCACAGCTACGCTCATCGACTGCCGTGAACTGGAACGCACCAATGTCAGGGGCGCAGCTGGACGGCACGGAGTTACCAAAGAAATCCACTGTTCCAACAGGAGCAATGGGCAGGCCCTTGGCAGCAATCCTAGAGTCCTGGATCTTGAACCGTTCCAGGCCAGTACCCGCAGCAAGTGCCAGCTTGTCTGCGATGGTGACGGCTGCTGGGTCAGCGGGCCAGGCACCGCCGGGGCCGGAGAAGGCATTGTTGCGCCACTGGATGGTCTTCGCGTTGGGCGCTGCGCTGGATTGGTCACGTACCGTAGCCGACGCCACAAACAGGTTGTTGGCCATCAGCATTGAGATGGGGGTGCCACCAATATTGTTCAGCAGGTGATTCGGCGTGTTAGGCAAAATGATGGTGTTGTTGTAAAACTGGTTCTCAGTTCCGCCGGCAACAAAGTTGACGCGGTCATGATCGTTTTCCGAGACGTTATAGCGGAAAGTAGCCTGGGTGGACAGTCCGCCGCAGCCACAGAAGAGCATCATGCCGCCCTCATTGTCATGGCTGTAGTTGTACTGGAACAGCGTGTCATTGGTGCCGTAGTCAACATCGAAGGCATTGCCGTCATTGTTTCCGGGGAGCTTCTTGGTCTCAAAAACCTCGTTGTACTGGAACGTGGTGCCATCGGCATTCCACGCCCACACGCCGGCGTTGGAGCCGTTGGGGATGTTTGCCGTGTCTGAGACGGTGTTGTACTCCACGAGGGCGTTCTTGTTCATCTGGACGACAATGCCGTCGCCACCAACGTTCTTCACGGTGTTGCCGCGAATGACCAACCCTGTTGAGGGAGTCCACGGCAGGTTCGGCCGATCCGCTACGGGGCAGCCGTCCCAGCCAACCTCGGCACGGCACTTCCACCGAGTGGACATGTTAATGCCGCTGCGGTTGACGTTTTCAACGGTGTTGTTGGCGATCACTACATCGTTGAACCAGGTAGGGACGCGCTCGGCAACGGTGTCCGAGGCATAAACCTCGAACTGGATTCCACCGGAGCCCTTGAGGTCCTTCTTGCCTTCGCCGTAGACGTCATGGATGTTCAGGTTTTCGATCCGGTAGTAGTTGGCTTGGCCAATGTCCTGAACCTTGACCACCAGCCCACGGCGCTCATTTTTATAGCGCGCCGAGCTATCAGCATCGATGTTGGTAATTTCTAGGTTGCGAATTTCCCAGTACTGCTGGTTGGAAAGCTGAACCGTGGCGTCAATGCCGGCACCGTTAATGATGGGTTTGGCCGTCCCTGTGCCATAGGCGTCAAGGACAATAGGGGCTCCAGGTTCGCCGGATCCCTGCGGACGCAGGGTGCCTTGGCACGAGCTTCCACGCTTGAGCAGGATCTGGTCCCCGGCAGAAAAGACGGTGGCATTGACGCTTGTCAACGCGTTCCACGGGCTGGAAATGGTTCCGTCGCCGTTATTGGCGGCGCCGCAGTCAAGAAAGTGCAGATTTCCAATGGCGGTGGCGGCCATTGCGGCGGCCGGCGCTGCAACAGCACCGACTCCGCTCATGGCGGGGCTGTCCGTGGGGGTGGGGGCGGCGGCAACGGGGCCAGCAACTGCCAGCCCGCCCGCTACCAGCACAGCGCTGAACATAGCCAGCAATGCAGGTCTTTTCATCAATTTTCCCTATCGAGGTTGGGCTCTCGCACGCCAGCGCATCACAGAGATGTGAACGTGCACACATAATCGTGTGAAAGCTATCACAATAGGGGCACTTGGGGGGATTGTTACGGATAACAGTTCTGCGGGAAAGGATCCGCTCCGTTCATGGCGCGGATCATTGATGCTTTGATCTGCCACTGCGGCACGTTCAGCCGATATGCCGCAACAGCTCAGGCGGAGTCTCGCCACACAATGCTAGTGGGGACAATTTCATGGGCATGTCTAAGGTCCTCGCCCTTGAGCTGGCGCAACACGAGGGAGGCCATGATTGCACCCATTTCCTCAACGGGCTGCCGCACAGTGGACAATCCAGGAAAGGCGCGTTTGGCCCAGAGACTGTCATCGAAACCAACCACGCCAACGTCACACGGAACGGACTTTCCAGCTTCCCTCAGAGCATCCATGGCCCCAATCGCGAGGGCATCACAAGCGGCAAAGACGCCGTCAATGTCAGGATCCCTACGCAGAAGTTCCCGCATGGCCGCAAAACCCGCCTCATGACCCCAATCCGGGGTGGGAATCACAAGGTTCGCATCGAAATCCGCACCTAAGGCTGAGGTAAACCCCGCAAGTCGCTCCCTGGCAGCACGCATGGCCTCCGGACCTTCAATCATGGCAATGCGTTTGCGCCCGGTACCCACCAATCGCGCACAAATGCCCCTGGCTGCTTCGACATTGTCCACGTCCACCCAGGGAATGCTGCTCGCCCCGGCTGGCCTGCCGGCCATTGCGGCGGGCAGGCCCAACTCCTGAACAATACGCAAGAGCGGATCTTCCGCCCGGACAGAGACCAAGATTGCGCCGTCAACATAGCCTCCGCGGAGATGTCCGGCTATTCGACTCAGGGTCTGCTCCGTGTCCAAAATCAAGATAACCAGCTGGAAATCCGCCTCGGAGAGAACCCTGTTGGCGGCGGTAAGCATGCCGCCGAGGTTGGGGTCGTTATAAAACATATTGTGAGATTCATGGACCACGAAGGCAATATTCTTGGTTTGCCGAGTTGCCAGTGACCGCGCCGCCGTATTGGGAACGTAGCCAACCTCTTCAACAGCATCCTTGATGGCCAGTCGCGCACCCTCAGAGACATAACCGCTGCCGTTGAGGTACCGGGAGATGGTGCCCCGCGACACTCCCGAGGCGGCAGCGACGTCGAAGATGGTAACCCGCCGGGCGCGCCCGGCGTCAGGCCGCTCATTGCTCATGATCGAATTATTTCCTTATGGCTGGATTCCTTCTTATGCTATGCCACGCTTGCGGATCTCCGTTGGCGCCAGCTTGCGCCTTGGCAAAAAGGGCTCAGCACGGAGGCGGTCAGCACTACACACCGCACCGTTTCTTTTGCGCATTCAAGCAACTCTCCTATAGTGATCTCAACGGTGTGTGAGCGTGCACATAAGCCCATACTCATATCTGACCAGTGGAGGTACCCAGGGATGATTCCCGCAATCGCCTACGGGGGCGACTACAACCCCGAGCAGTGGACCGCTGAAACGGTGGACCGCGATATTGAACTCATGCACGAAGCTGGGGTCAATTTAGTATCCGTGGGAATTTTCTCGTGGGCGGTGCTGCAGCCTACGCCGGGAGTATTTGACTTCGGCTGGCTGGATACCGTCATGGACAAACTCCACGACGCCGGCATCGCTGTGGACCTGGCCACTGCCACGGCTTCCCCGCCGCCATGGCTGGGACATCTGCACCCGGACACGTTGCCGGTAACGCGCGACGGCATGCGGCTCAGCTATGGTTCCCGGCAGCAATTCAATCCCTCAAGCGCCACGTTCCGCAGGGAGTCCCTGATCATGGTGCGTGCCATCGCCGAACGCTATGCCAAGCATCCGGCCTTGAAGATGTGGCATGTGAACAATGAGTACGGCTGCCACGTGCATGAGAGCTTCGATGAAGAATCAGCAACGGCTTTCAGGGAATGGCTGCAGGCTCGGTACGGCGCGCTGGCGGAACTGAACCGGGTATGGGGCACAACTTTTTGGTCCCAGCGGTATTCGGATTGGGCGCAAGTGAGCGCCCCACGCGCCATGCCTACCCTGCCCAACCCGACCATGATGACGGACTGGAACCGTTTCTGTTCCGACGCCCTCTTGGCCTGTTACACGGCAGAAAAGGAGGTCTTGAATGAGCTCACACCGGGTGTGCCACTGACAACGAACTTCATGGGCGCCTTTGCCTGGGTCGACGGCTGGAAGTGGGGTACCGAAATTGACATCATCTCCAACGATTCCTACCCCGACCCCTCGGATCCACGAGCCGGACGTGAATTTGCCTTTGAATCCGATCTGATGCGTTCGCTCGGCGGCGGCAAGCCGTTCATTCAGTTGGAACAAACCACCTCCGCTGTCCAGTGGCGCCCCCGCAACGCCGTCAAGCGTCCCGGCCAGTACAAGCTATGGTCGCTGCAGGCAGTGGCCCGGGGCGCTGACGGGATCTGCCAGTTCCAGTGGCGTCAGTCCGCCTCGGGGGCAGAAACATTCCATTCCGGGATGGTCCCGCACGCCGGCAAGGCCAGCCGCACGTGGCATGAGGTGGTTGAGCTGGGCTCCGCACTAAAAGACATTGGTGTAGTTGCCGGGTCCAGAGTCCAAGCTCAGGCAGCCATTGTGTGGGATTGGGAAAGTGCGTGGGCGCAACGCAACTCCATTGGCCCTGTTGATACAGAGCCGTTGACCATAGCCAAGAGCTGGCATGCCAGCTTGTTTGAAATGGGCATTGCTACCGACTTTGTCCACCCGGACCATGACCTGGGCAAGTACCAGCTCATCATTGTCCCGTCCCTCTTTGCCGTCAGTGACGCATTCGCGGCCGCCTTGGCCCGAGCGGCAGCCAACGGGGCCCAGGTTATTGTCAGCTGCTTGACCGGGGCCCTGAATGCGGAGGGGCATGCCCAATTGGGCGGCTACTTGGGCCCGCTGGCACCCATGCTCGGTGTTCGCGTGCTGGACTTCTCCCCCCTTGGCGTGGTTCCCCACACCACAGAGATTGAAGTCAACGGCCCACTGGATGGCCCCGCCCTGGACCCTATCTATGAGCCCATCAGCTCCCTCATCCGAACGCCCGCAACGGAACGCAGCGTAGCTCTGCTTCCCACTGGGGCTGACGGGATCACCGGAAACGCCATTGGCTGGGTTGAGAACCTCGAGGTGATCGAGGGGGCAGGGGCCTGCGTGCTCTCCACCTTTGCAGGTCTGGACACCTCCGGCTGGCCCGCCATTACCAGGCGCCAGCATGGGACGGGCACAGCCTGGTATGTGGCGAGTAACCCGGATGCCAGGGGACGTTCGGAGGTGATTTCCGCCGTCGTGCGTGAGAGCGCCGGCAGTGCACATCCCATCCGTCCGGTGCTGGCTGCGCCGGTTCCCGGCATTGAAGCGGTGCTGCGCGGGCAGGTGCTGTTCCTGCTCAACCATGCGGACACGCCCGCCCTGGTGCCGGGAATCAGCGGCACCGTCTTGTACGACGGCGGTCAGCCCACCCCTGAGGGTCCCCGCCGCGGGACCGTGCTCAGCGGTGCCGATGTCAGTGTGGGGCCACGCAACGCCGTGGTGCTGCAACTCTGACTTTTCGCAGCACACCAGCGCCAACAGTACAAGAGGGCAGTTCCGGTCAATGCGGCCGGAACTGCCATCTTGCATTTCTACGCTAATGATCCCCTACGGCAGAGCGGCGCAATTGTTGGTTGGGGCTGAAGCGGCGATCCGTTTCTGCCCGGCAGCGCAGCGGCCGGCCACATAGGCGTCCTGGACGGACGGAATTACCAGCGTGTCAGCCTCGCCCTGTGCAATAAGGAGCGGGAACGGGATGTTCATGACAGGGGTGTTTTTCCGAAACCGATCCCCCATGGGCCCGGTTGTGGGGTCCTTGGCGAAGATGGTCTTGTCCTTGTCGATCGCGATGGCACTGATCAGCGAAACCAAGACACCGGGTTCAGAGAGACAGCGGCTGGATATTTCACGCACAAATGTCCTGGCCACCGGCGTGATGTAGTCATTGAACCGGACCTCAGGATAGGCGTCGGAGGAAGCTGGCACCCACGTAGAAGGTCAGGGCGCCCAGCGACGAGAGCGGCTTCGTGGCCAACTCATACCCCAGCCAGACACACAGGACACCGACAAGGAGCACCACCCATGCTGGAGCTTTTGCCAACAAGGCGGGCAATGCCCGTGCATGGTCCCCGAAGGTGCGCTTCATGGCCGTATCCTGTTGCGGCGTCTCCAGCGTCATCTATCCCCCTATAGCAATGCTTGTACTGCCTCTGGGCAGCCATTGGCCACGTCTAGCGGCGAGGATAGCTACTCCCCTGTTACGTTTCTGTTCCGTTCCTGCCCCAGCGGGCACTGGCATGGCTAGACTGGCCCCATGAGTGCACATGCTTCCACCCCTGTTACTGTCACTGTCACCGGTGCTGCCGGCCAAATCGGTTATGCACTGCTCTTTCGCCTTGCCTCCGGAGCCATGTTGGGGCCCAATGTTCCCATCAAGCTGAATCTGTTGGAGATCCCACAGGCAACTCAGGCTGCCGAAGGCACAGCGTTGGAACTCATGGACTGTGCCTTCCCGCTTGTGGCGGGCATGGAGGTCTTTGACGATCCCGCCAAGGCGTTCGACGGCGTCAACATCGCCATGCTTGTCGGGGCCCGCCCGCGGGGGCCGGGCATGGAACGGGCAGACCTACTCTCTGCCAATGGCGGGATTTTCTCAGTCCAAGGCAAGGCCCTGAACGCTGGCGCCGCCGAGGATGTGAAGGTGGTTGTGGTGGGAAACCCGGCAAATACCAACGCACTCATTGCTTCTGCGCATGCACCCGACATCCCTGATTCGCGTTTTACGGCCATGACCCGGCTGGACCATGACCGCGCCGTGGCCCAGTTGGCCGCAAAAATGGACCAACCCGTGGCGGCCATCCGGAAGCTGGCCATCTGGGGCAACCACTCGGCCAGCCAGTACCCTGATATCACCCACGCCACCGTCAATGGCGTCTCTGCGACATCCCTCGTGGCGGAATCTTGGATTGCGGATGAATTCATCCCGCGCGTGGCCAAGCGGGGTGCCGAGATCATCTCGGTGCGCGGTGGTTCCTCGGCAGCGTCAGCCGCCAATGCCGCCGTCGAACATATGAGGTTGTGGGTGCAGGGTACTCCGGACGGTGATTGGACCAGTATGGCTGTCCCTTCCGACGGCTCCTACGGTGTGCCAGAGGGCATCATTAGTTCGTTCCCCGTCACCACACATAACGGTGAATACTCGATTGTGCAGGGTTTGGAAATCAGCGACTTCTCCCGCACTCGGATCGACGCCTCCGTTGCGGAGTTGCAATCCGAACGGGACGCCGTAGCCCAGCTCGGCCTGCTCTGATCCGCGCCGTCTCATCCAGGCCCCCGCCCCATCCGGGCCGTTAGAGTGCCTGGATTGACTGTAAAGGTTTTTGTTCCAGTGGCGGTTTCCAGCACCAGTTCGTGCCGGATCCGGCGGTTGTCGTGCCCCGAATAGCCATTCCGGCTCCGGTTCCAGATCATGTTTTGCACAATGCGGGGCAGCATGTCGCCGAATTGCCGGGACCCTGTGGCCACAACAAGGCCCTGAACATCGTGTCGCGGCACAAAATCTAGGATACCCACGGCGAGCCGGAGCAGGCCGTACAGCGTGAAGATCACAAAGAAGATGGCTGCCGGAATGGCCAGCATGCGCAGTATTCCTGCGATAGCGGCCAGCTCCGTGTCATCGCTGAGTTTGCCCCCGGCAATCCGTAGCGACCAGTACAGTGCAAAAATACCAATTGCCGTGTGAATCAATCCCTGCAGGGCCAGGCGGGCGGGCGATATGCCTTCCCCACGGTCGCAGGGGGATACCCAGCATCCTGCCAAAGTTTTGGTGGTTCATGCTCGTCCCACTTTCTACAGCCGGAACGCTTAGTATACGAACCTTTCCCCAACTATTCTTAGCGCCTCGAGGTCGGCTTGGCCCACAGCCCTGAAACTGGGACGTGAGCTTTGCGTTCTGCCGCTATTTGCGGCCCTTGGCAAAGTAGGCGATGGGTCCGGCAAAGTTAATGAACGACGCCGCCACCCACCCCGCCTTGGGGCCATTGAGCTGCGCCGGGGTTCTTTTGGCGATGTCACGTAAGGCAGCAGCTTGTAAGGCCAGCTGCACAATTCCTGCTAGGACGATGACGATCTGGCGTCCCCTGCTCACATCACTCCATTTTTTCTTCATGCCTTCACACGCTTCCTTTTCTTCCCTTGGTTGTGCCAGCCGCTTATGCAGCTAGTTACTGTGTTCAAAGACCCAGGGCAGGCCAGTTATGGTGAGCCTGTGCCTGGCACCTGCGCCAACACCTGCACCATCCCGGAACCCTGGGTAGGCTTCGTCGCCCGCCCAAAGAACACCTGACGGGCGGCTTCCATCCGGTGGCATGAGCCAATGGGTGTTATAGGACAATGCCGTATGTTCCCGCGCATCGGCGAGGGCCTGCTGGACGGAGGTTGCGCCGTCGAGGTTGTGCAAGGTGACCCAGGTTGGGGGTACCAGCTTCATCTCGCCCCGGGCGTGGCGGGCCAAGGCCTGCCCCGGGGTCAGCCACGCATGGCGCTGATGCTCGGCAGGGTTGAGCACAATTTGCGCAGCAGTGGCAGGAGCCAGCATGAACCAGGTCCGGAAACGGCGCGGAAGCGCCTGCATGGGCGTCCACTGCGAGAGCCAGATAAGCTCATCTGGGCGCAGTGCCTGCCCAGTCTCCTCGGCCAATTCACGTAGGCCGGCCACGCGGGCTGCTGTCAGCTCGTCCAAGGCCGCACCCGTTCGGTCCACACGGTCTTCCGGATCCACTTTCCCGCCAGGGAAAACCCAGGCCCCACCAAAGGAACTGCTGCTCGCTGGCCGTTCCAGCATCAGGGTCTCAAGGCCCAGTTCACCGTCACGAACAATGACCACGGTGCAGGCATCTTCCAACGGTGCAAGTCGCGCGTCTGTCTCCATGGAGACAGCCTATCTCTCCCAGTTTGGACTGCGCCGGATATACCCATTGCCGCGGACTATACATGCGAGTAGTCTGCTATTCATGAGTACAGCTCATGCAGATCTGACAGCTCGGGCACGGTTGCGGGATGCCGCAATTGAATGCTTCGCCGCACGGGGTTTTGCTGAATCCCTGCGTGCCATCGCCGCACGGGCAGGTGTCAGCGCCGGACTGGTGCGCCATCATTTCGGCTCCAAGGAGCAATTGCGCGCAGAATGCGATGCCACTGTCCTCAACAGGTACCGGAGTCTCAAAACCGAAAGCATGGACACCGCTCCCGCCCAGCTTTTCGCCCAGCTCCCCTCGTCTAGGGAGGCTGGCATACTCCTCCTGTACATCCTGCGCAGCGTCAGAGACGGCAGCGCAGCAGGTCGCGACTTCATTGAACAAATGATTGCTGAGGCACTTGTCTTGACTCGCAACGCGGTCAAGAGGGGGCTGGTCATCCCCAGCCTCGATGAGGAGGCTCGCGTCCGGTTCCTGACCTATCAATCCATTGGCTCGCTCATGGTTCAGTTCTCCATTCACCCTGACGCCGCGCTGGATGACTTTCAAGGGGTGATGGAACAGTTTTACGCCGACATCATGCTGCCCACGCTCGAACTCTATTCAGATGGCCTGTTCACCAACCGGGAGTACCTGGAGCAGTACCTTATCTATCGTGAGGCACATCCGCTCCCCCACCCACCCGCGGGCTTCGCGGGAGAGACCGCATCACCGTAAGGAACGAATCATGGCTGTAAATACTGTGGCCATTGAGGTCAGTGGCCTCCACAAGAAATTTGGTCGCACTACCGCGCTGGCAGGCCTGGACCTGCAGGTGGAGCAAGGCACAGTTGCCGGTTTCCTGGGCCCAAACGGCTCGGGGAAGTCAACCACCATCCGCATCCTGCTGGGACTTTTAAAGTCCGACGGCGGCAGCGCAACTTTGTTGGGCGGCGATCCGTGGCGTGATGCTGTGGACCTTCACCGGCGCATCGCTTACGTGCCCGGGGATGTGAGCCTGTGGCCGAACCTCACAGGCGGGCAGGCCATCGATATTCTCTCCCGCTTGCGCGGTGGCGTGGACAATGCCCTACGTGATTCCCTGCTGGAGCGCTTTGAACTTGACCCCACCAAGAAGGCCCGCAGTTATTCCAAAGGAAATCGGCAAAAAGTTGCCCTGGTTGCCGGGCTGGCATCCAACGCCGAGCTGTTGATTCTGGATGAGCCCACCTCCGGTCTTGATCCGCTCATGGAGCAGGTGTTCACCTCTTGTATTCGTGAGGTTAAGGCCGAGGGGCGCAGCGTGCTCCTCTCTAGCCACATCTTTGCCGAGGTGGAGAAGCTGTGCGATACCGTCACGATCATCAGAGACGGCAGGACGGTTGAGTCCGGGCGATTGGACGCGCTGCGCCACCTCCACCGGACAACCGTTTCAGTGGTCCTGGACCGGGACGCCGCAATTCTTGCGTCCGTGGCCGGGATTAACGATCTAGTGCTTGACGGCGCCAACGCCACGTTCACCGTGGGCGAGGCCGAGTTGGGCGCGGTGCTGCTGGCACTCTCGGCCTACGCTCCCCGCTCTCTTCTTTCAAGTCCTCCCTCGTTGGAGAATCTGTTCCTGCGCCATTACGCAGGCACGGGGCTCGGGGCCGTGGACGCTACGGCACCAGGGTCCACGAGCCAGATTGCGGGTGCACAATGAGTTCCGCCATGGTTGGGGCAGTACAGACTCCTCGCGGCAGGGCCCGCTCGTTGACGGGCTCAGGCACCATGACAGGATTTCTGCTCTCTGTCCGGTTCATCCTGCGCCGTAACTGGCTGCAGCTGGCACTGTGGGCTGCCGTCCTAGCTGTCATGATCCCCGTGGTCTACGATTCCCAGCAGCAGGCCTTCCCTACCCAGGCTGCCCGCGATGCGTATGCCCAAGTGGCCAACACCCCTGCCGTGGCGGCCATGACAGGACTGCCCTATGCGGCCGGATCACTAGGCGGCATTCTGGTCATCAAGATCTGGATGACCTTGGCCGTAGCACTGAGTTTCGCCTCCGTTTTCCTGGTCACCCGCAACGGCCGGGCCGATGAAGAGACCGGGCGCAGCGAATTGTTAAAGTCCTCGGTCATGGGCCGCCATGCCTACAGCGCCGCCAACTATGTGGTGGCGGGTGCTCTGAGTATTGTCAGCGGCCTTCTCATCTCCTTGCTGTGCCTGTCCGTGCGGTTGCCCACGGCTGGTTCACTCCTCATGGGGGCTTCCATTGCCGGCACCGGGCTGGCCTTTGTGGGGTTGGCTGCCGTCTGTGGCCAGCTCAGCTCCACCAGCCGGGGCACTAACTCACTGGGTGTGGGGCTCATTGCACTGTTCTACTTCATCCGCGCGGGTGCTGATCTGCAATCCAACGGTGTTGACCCAGCTGCTTTGAGTTGGTTCTCCCCCATTGGATGGGCGCAAAACATGCGCCCCTTCGGGCAAGACACCTGGTGGCCACTGCTGGCCCTGCTGGCTCTTGCTGTTGGCGGTTGCGTCATGGCCTTGCGCATTGAAACGAACAGAGATCTTGGTATGGGCCTGCTGCCGGAACGCCGTGGCCCAGCCCGCACGTCAGCCTTTCTGCGTGAACCCGTAGGCCTGGCGCTGCGCCTGCAACGCGGCAGCCTGCTGGGCTGGCTGGTGGGCGCCGTTGTTGCCGGAGCATTCTTCGGAGGTGTTGCCCAAGCCATGACGAACGCACTGGATCCCTCAAATGCCCTCGCCAAATCCTTTGTGGGCAGCTCATCGAGCATGCTCGACGGCGTCCTTGGCATCTTTGCGCTGTTCAACGGCCTCCTTGCTGGCGCCTTTGCCGTGCAAAGCCTCTCCACTGCTCGCAGTGAAGAAGAAGCAGGGCGCTTAGAGGCACAGCTCGCTGGGGCGCTTTCGCGCTACACGTGGCTGGGTGCCCACGTTCTTGTGGCCGCAGCCGGCTCTGGCCTGATGTTGCTGATTGGCGGTTACTTGGCGGGCGCATCCTCCAATGGTGCTGCCACCGGCAGCGCGATGGCGGGCGCATCTCTCGCCTACTGGCCGGCCGTGTTGTTGATGATGGGCGTGCTGCTTTTCCTCAATGGATTCCTGCCCCGTTTCAGTGTGAGCCTGACGTGGGCTGTGTATGGGATCTCTGTGCTGGTATCCATGTTTGGCGCTCTGTTCTCCTTGTCCGAGGCTGCCATTGCGGCCACTCCCTTTGGCGCAGTTCCACGGCTACCCGCCGAAAACTTCATGCTGCTACCACTGCTGGTCCTCTCAGTTCTGGCGGTGGCTCTGGCAATTCTGGGCGTCTGGCAATTCCGCCGCCGTGATCTGGCTTCTGAGTGATCTGGTTTCCGCCTGACTTGGTAACTGCGTGATGGCACAGCTGCCTGACGCCGGAGTAGCCTGAAGGAACACCAAGCTAGCTTCTCGGCTTCGTAACGGAGGAATTGTGGCGGCATTAACATTGGGCCAGGCCCTGGAACGCGAGCACCGCGAGATTGACGGCGGAATTGAGTCCTTCCTGGATGAGCTGGACAGCGGCGTCCGCGTGGATCCCTCACGGCTAGTCACGGCGTTGGAGAGCCTGCGGCGGCACATCTACTTGGAAGAAGTATTCCTCTTTCCTGACTTGAAAGCAGCCGGCCTGATGGGCCCCATCTTTGTCATGCTGCGTGAGCACGGCATGCTTTGGAGGCAGCTGGACGCCGTCACCGGCATGCTGGCGGATGACATTCTCGGTGCCGTAGCAAGCGCTGAACTGCGTAAATTCCTTATACAAGGAACCATGCCGGAGGGCTGGGTCTGCAGCTCAGCTTGAGCTGGCGCCCGCCCCTTAGCTGCGCTGATCATCCCTCACAGGGCACCGTCCCCTGCCCCAGTGCTCCTACTCCCGCGCTTCCAGGTGAAAGCCTGCACTGAGGCGTTCACCATCCGGAGCCGTAACGCTCAGTGTGAGCACACCGTGCTGCTCCCGGATTTCCGGTTTCAGGGTGGATCCGTCCGGGGCCATGGCCTTGAGTAGTTTCACGACGGCGGGATCACCCGTGAGTACTGCCAGTGAGGCATGCACGGAGCGTGTTCCCGAGTGCTCACCCGACAACCACGGAACACTTGTCCGCTCCGCCATGGGGTTGCTGCCTTCCATGTTCTTAATACCGGAAACCGCGTAACCCGTCACTGGCAGCAAATAGCTGCGGAGATGACTATCTGCTGGTGCCGAGTAGCCGCCTTCCCGAAGGTGCGCCGATTGTGGTGCCGCTGATTCAACTACATGAACACGCAGTTCCCAGGGCCCGCGCATGGCAGTTGCGGAGGTAATTTGCCAGGGCGATTCCGTCTCCAGAGACTCGTTGCCCCACACTGGAGAATGCGCGCTGGTCAGGGTATCCGGCGTCGTACTTTCACGGCGGTGGATGGCGGTGCGGCGCGATGGAGCCAGCAGCACGTCCATGATGGCAATGTGGTTATCCAGTGGCGGGCAATATTCCGGGGCGGAGTGGGTGGAGTAGGCCAGCCGGGAGTAATGCGGGTCATCGCCGGCGACGATGCCGGGAAAGTTGTCACTACCGTGGTTGGCCAGCCGGACCACGCCGTCGGCGGCCGTGCTGGAGAGCAGGAACCCGGGAGCGGAGAGGGTGCGCACGGAATCTGCTCGCTCTACGGGGGCGGAGATTTCGGTGGCAGTCCACACAGGGTGCCCGGCATCAAGCAATAGGCCCAAGAAACCCTTTGAGGTCCAATAGGGAGAGGCCGGGCCGGAATAAATTTGTGTCATGGGAGCGAACGTACCAAACCAGCCACAGCTGAGCACGTTGTTCTCCCCGAAGGCCCCACCCTCGTTGAAGTAGTGCAAGGCGCCGCTGCCAATCCGCCGTGTGGCTCCGGGCGCCAGTGCGCTGACACCCATGAGTTCACCCAGCCAGAGCGGGGCGGTGGCGCCAAAACGGTACATCAGTGAGCGCCCTTGAAAGAGGGGCGCTCCGTTGGAACCGAAGAAATAGGAGAAGTCCTGCAGGTAGCGGCCTAGGCGTTCCTTGTAGAGGCCCGCTTTTTGCGCTGCAAGTTCAGGCACGCGAGAGGCCGCCATGAGCGTCCACAGGCAGGGGTACAGGTGCATGGCCCACCCCGCGTAGTAATCGAAACGCTGACCATTACCGTCGCTATACCAGCCCTCACCCACATACCAATCCTCTATGCGGGCCAATCCGGCGGTGATGTCTTGTTCCTGAAAGTCCCGCCCGGTGGAGGCAATAAACTCCTGCACCATGACCTTGAACATGACCCAGTTGTTGTCCGGAATCTCAACACCTACCGAGCCGCCCAGCCAGCCAAGAACATGGTCCTGTTCCTCTTCTGAAAGCCTGTCCCAGAGCCAGCCGCGTGTCAGGTGCAGCCCTAGCACCACGGATGCGGCCTCCACCAGCGCCTGCCGTGTCACGTTGATGCGCGGCCACGCTTCAGGGGAGTCCGGATCGGTGCCGGCAATCAGGCCCATGCGGTAGAAACCGAGGTGACCGTGCGGGTCTGCTCCGTCTTCGCCAGCAACCCGGAAGGCCGCGAGAATAAAGGTGCGCGAGAATCCCTCCAAGCCGTCAGAGACCTCGCCGGACATGCTGGCGGTCCCTGGGAGATTGAAAAACGCGTGCTGTGCTGAGGCGAAGGGCCGTACCGCTTGAAGTTGAGCATCAGCAGCATCCAGCCAATGCTCCCGTGTGTAGCCGGTTATGGGGCTCAAATCCCAGCTGGCCTGTGGCATGTCAATCATTCTCTGTCACCTTGCTGCGTATCGTGGAGGATGGCGCTCCGGGCCTGCACCCGAAGGCTGCCACCAGTCTAAGGGAAAGGGCTTTCCCGCACGGTGGCGTCCAGCATGGATCAGTACTTAGTGGTATTTTTTTCGTACCCCCTAAGAGCAAACATGACCTTGTTCAGGAAGTCATCCACCTGATCCTGGTCATATCCGTCACGAAATCTCGTCGCCGAAAACCTTTGCTTGATCACGTCGTCGGACAGCAACTGTCCCGCACGTCCTGCCTCCCACTCACGCAGTGCATTCTCCGCAACGTCTAAGAATGCATCCACCTCAAGCACGTTATAGCCCTCGCGGAAGCGTGTGGGTTGAAATTTGACTTCGGATATATCTGAGCTGCGCATGTTTCTCCTTTTTAGTGGTTGTGCGCCGTGCAATAACGCTATTTTGCTGCCGACAAAGCGGCTTTGGCTAGCGGGCCGCCGGTGATGGCACCCAGATCACCATCTTCCACAAAGACTGCCACGGCAATATCTCCCTGGGCGGCGATGACCCATGAGTGGGTGCGTGGCGGATTTTCCGTCCCAAATTCAGCAGTTCCTGTTTTTCCGATCGCTTCAGCTCCTGGAAGATCCGCCAGAGTAGACAAATAGCCTTCAGTGACTACTGCCCTCATCAGGATGCGCAGTTCCCCTGCCTCTTTAGCGGTCAAGATCGCGCCCTCAGCAGACTTACTTTTGCCGTCATGGCCGTCTATCAATACGGGGGTCACCACAGTGCCCTTGACCATGGATGACATCATGGTGGCCATGGCTAGCGGCGATACCTGCACCTTGCCCTGTCCAATGAGTGAGGCTGCATGTTCGGTACCCTTGGAATCGCGCGGCACAACACCCATAAAGGCATCAAGACCCAGATCATTCTCCATGCCGATGCCCAAGGCCCCAGCCGCATCAGCCAGCTTTCCTTGCGAGAGCTTTTCAAACTGCGAAACAAAGGCTGTGTTGCAGGAGTGCGCAATGGCGGTGGTCAGCGAGACCTGGCCGAGCGCATCTGGCGCGTAGCCGGGTGCATTGAAGAACTTCTTGCCGTCGGCCGTAAACTCCGGGGTGCAGCTCACAATGGATTCAGGCCCCATACCCATGCGAATCAATCCCAATGAGCTTGCCATTTTGAACGTTGAACCTGGCGCGTACTGGCCCAAGAACGCCGTGTTGTAGCCGTTGCTATCGGGGCCATTAGCCGAGGCGAGGATGGCACCCGTGGATGGCCGCATGATAACGATCGAGCTAGGGGTTTTCACACTCTCCAGTGCCTGTTCTGCCGCGCTTTGCATCGCTGGAACCAGCGTTGTTTTCAGATCCTTGCCGTCCACCGGGTCAACAGCGAAGAGGATTTTTGGTGGTGCGTTGGGATCGGCTGGCAAGGCCCCGGGGCCGTCAGTTGCCACAGCGGTGGCCGTACCTTCGGCTGCATTTGCGGAAGCGGCGGGAACGGCGGGAACGGCACTGAGCGTAATGCCAGGGGTTCCGGATAGCTGAGCGTCGAAGGCAGCTTGCAGGCCGCCAGATCCCACTATCTGTCCGGCGATCACCTTGCCATCAGACTTCTCAATATCTTCGGCAGTAGCCTCATGAACTGAGCCAAGAAGTGCCGAGGCGAAGGTGCGTGTTGGTGCCAGCGGCAAGGTATCGCGAACCACGAGAATGCCTGGGACTGCCTTAAGTTTGTTCTGATCCAGTGCATTAAAGGCCTCCTCACGGAGGGTGATCGCGTCCACGAAGGCAACCGGACCGTAGGCCTTAACCTTCGCCACATAGACCGCCGCATCAATCTCGAGTACCCCGGCCAGCGCCTTGGCAGAAGCTTCAGCCTCTGCCCCGCTCAGGCCATCCTTGTTGATGCCCACAATGTGCACCGACCGGTCCTTCACGATGGCTTCCCCATCGGCGGAGAGAATATCTGCACGCTGCCCATTGGTGGTGCTGAGCTTGAACCGCTCACTAGCCTTAAGCTTGGGCTCCACCATTTCCGGGGACCAGGTGATGATCCAACTTTTCCCGTCCCGCTTCATGTCTGCGCCGGTTGAGTAAGTCCAGGGTTTCGTAGTGTCCGGCAGCGTCCAGGTGTAATTCAGCGATACCCGGGCGGTGTCTTCAGAGAGTTCAACTCCGCTTACAGCCACCGTTGGCCATACTGGATCGATACTCTTGGCAAGCTCCGTTAGCTCTTTCTGTACGTCCGTTGCTGGCTTGTCGAAACTCAAGTCACCTAATGTATGAGATGCCAGTGCTTTGGCCAGTGCTTCGGCAGTGGAGGTGCCGTCATCAGGTGCCGAACAAGCACTCCCGCCGACGATGAGGACAAAGGCAATCAGCAAGATTTTAATGCGACGAAACATGGATTCCCTGACGTAGATTGTGTTTGAGCTTACCGCTCCCCCTCGCGATGCCAACGTAGCCGCTCTGCGATTCTCGCTGCGATTTGCTGTGCACTCCAACGTAATTGTTCAAGGCGCCGGGCGGGCTCTGAGCAGGCTCTGGACGGGCGCGTTTGT